>NZ_JBVJKE010000002.1:309701-687583 GCF_055585405.1 Streptomyces sp. NPDC053426
CGACACCGCCGAAGCCACCACCGAGGCAGTCGAAGAGGCCAAGCCCCGCCGCACCCGCAAGACCGCCGCCAAGAAGGCCGAAACCGCCGTCGACACCGCCGAAGCCACCACCGAGGCAGTCGAAGAGGCCAAGCCGCGTCGTCGGACCCGTAAGGCCGCCGAGTCGGAGTCGGCCGTCGCCGTCGGGATTCCGGCGCAGGCGGTTCCGGAGGCCGAGGCGGCGGAGGCCAAGCCGCGTCGTACGCGGAAGGCCGCCGCCAAGAAGGCCGAGGCCGTCGCCGAGGGCACCGAGGCCAAGCCTCAGCGTCGTACCCGCAAGGTCGCCGAGATTCCGGCGCAGGCCGCGGACGAGGCGAAGCCCAAGGTCCGGCGGACCCGCAAGACGGCAGCCGCCGCGGAGTCCGCGGAAGGCTGACGCGACGAACCGACGGCCCGGTCCCACACCCGTGGGGCCGGGCCGTCGGCGTGTCCGCCACCCGCTACCCTCACCTCCGTGACCAGCCGCTCCCCCTCCGCCCTCGCCCGCCGACTCCGTACCCCACGCGGGGAGTTCGCCGTCGTGGACGTGCCACCGGCCGCCGGGGTGACGGCGCGGGGGGTCGCGTTGCTGCTGCCCGGGTACACCGGCAGCAAGGAGGACTTCACGCTGGTGCACGAACCGCTCGCCGCGCGCGGCTACCGCACCGTCGCCGTGGACGGACGGGGCCAGTACGAGTCGGACGGGCCCGCGGACGACGAATCCGCGTACACGCAGGACGAGTTGGCGCGGGACGTCCTCGCGCAGGCGAACGCGGTCGGTGCGCCCGTGCACCTCGTCGGGCACTCGCTCGGCGGCCAGATCGCCCGTGCCGCCGTCCTCCTCGACCACTCCCCCTTCCGCTCGCTCACGCTCGTCTCCTCCGGCCCCGCACGGATCTCCGTCTCCCAGGAGCAGCGCGTGAAGCTGCTGCGGGACGCGCTCGCGGTGATGTCGATGGCGGAGTGCTGGGAGGCGATCCTGGCCATGGGCCCGCCCGAGGAGGTGGGCGGTCCTGCGCGCGGGCCCGTCGGTCAGGAGTACCTGCGCAGCCGCTGGTTGCGCACCAAGCCCGCACAACTGCTCGCCACCGGCCGCCAGTTGTGTGCCGAACCGGACCGGGTCGCGGAACTGGCCGCCGTACCGCTGCCGTTCCACGTCCTGTCGGGGGCGCGTGACGACACCTGGCCGGTGCCGGACCTCGACGGGATGGCCCTGCGCCTCGAGGCGCACCGCACCGTCGTCGACGGGGCCGAGCACTCACCCGCCGCCGACCGTCCCGCGCCGACCGCCCGCGCCCTCGCCGACTTCTGGGACGGGCTCGCCCCTTAGTACTGCGCCTGCAGATGGTCCCAGAACCCGTCGCGCAGGGCGCGTCTCAGGTCCGCCTGGCCGCGCAGGGAGTACTGCAGCAGCCCCTCCGCCTCCACCAGCAGATCCTGGTCGACGGATCCGGGCAGGTAGGGGTGGCCGGGAAGCAGTTCCACCAGCGTGTCCCGGCCCCGCGCGACCAGCCATTTCGCGGCGATCTGCGCGCCGACGAACCGGACGTCCTCGCGGGCGGGCCGGCCCGTCGCGGGTTCGTACGCCGGTGCCGTGCGCCGGGAGACGTACGGCTTGAAGAAGTCCAGGTCGAGCGTGCGCTGGCTGTCGACCTCCCAGAGCAGCGGCTCGGCCTGGTTGCGGCCCTCGGGCGCCTCGATGCCCCAGAGGTGGACCCGGGCGCCGTACCCCTGGGCCGCCTCGACCGCCGAGACGAGGTCCTCGTCGCCGCCGAGCAGGGCCGCGTCGCTGATGGCGCGGTGCCGGGCCAGTGACTCCAGGTCGGTGCGGATCAGGGAGTCGACGCCCTTCTGCTGGTTGTTGGCGTTGAGGTTGCCGAGGCGGACCTTGACGTCCGGGAGTTCGGCGATGGACTGCTGTTCGGCGGTGTGGATGCGGCGTCTGGCCCCGTCGTACCAGTAGACCCGCAGCAGCCTGCTGTCCGCGAAGATGGTGCGGGCGCGGTCGATGAGCGCGTCGATGAGTCCCTCGGCGTCGAGGTCGAAGGCCCGGCGGTCCTCCGTCCCGGCCACGAGCCGTCCCGCGGCGGCGTACAGGTAGCCCGCGTCGACGAAGATGGCGTGGGTCGAGGGCGTCTTCGCCACCTCGGCGAGCATGCGCTGGAGCAGCTCGTTGGTGCGCTCGATACGGGCGTGCAGAGCCGCGAGGTCTTCGTTCATCACCTCCATTGTCCCGGTGGTCACGCTACGAACACAACCGGTCCCGGTCGGTCTCCTTCGAAACCCTTACTGGTCAGTATTTAGTCGATCGAAAAATTTCTTTAGCGTAGGGAATGTTTGCATCACGCATCCCGTTGAACCCTTCATGGAACACGGGCCCGACCGGCCCGTGCGCCGCCTCACCGAGTAGTTCTCCTCCAGGAGGATGACCAGACGAAGGGAGAAGCCCCATGCGCTTCGAAATCATGCGACTCGACGACGTCGACGGCACGCCCGTGGACACCACCGTCGTGGACGCCGCCTCCGTCAACCGCATCGTTCAGCAGGCCGCCGCCATCGGACAGCGCCTGTGGATCCGCCCGGCCGACACCCCGGCCTCGTAACGCGCAGCACGCGGGAGACCGGCCACACGGGCCGGACCCCCGAGGACGTACGCCACGGAGCCCCCGTACCACCATCGGTACGGGGGCTCCGCGCGTCCGGCACCGGATTCAGCCGCCCTGGATCACCTGGGTGACGCCGTTGATGATCTGCTGCACGGCGATCGCGGAGAGCATCATGCCGGCCAGGCGCGTCACCAGCACCACGCCGCCGTCCTTGATGACCCGGATGATCAGCAGCGAGTACCGCATCACCAGCCAGAGCACGACGTGGATGGCGAGGATCGCCGACCACACCGAGACCTGCCCGCCGACGCCGTCGGCCTTCTGCACGGCGAGGATGACCGACACGATCGCACCGGGCCCCGCCAGCAGCGGCATGCCCAGCGGGACCAGCGCGACGTTGACGTCCTTGGTCTGCTTGGGCTCGTCGGTCTTGCCGGTGAGCAGGTCCAGCGCGATCAGCAGGAGGAGCAGCCCGCCCGCGATCATCAGCGCGGGCACCGACACGTGCAGGTAGGCGAGGATCTGGTGGCCGAGCAGCCCGAACACGGTGATCACACCACCGGCCACGCAGACGGCCTGGAAGGCCATCCGCTTCTGCATCTTGGCCGGCCGGCCGGCGGTCAGGGCGAGGAAGATCGGGGTGATCCCAGGGGGATCCATGATGACAAAAAGGGTCAGGAAGAGAGAGCCGAAGACGGCGATGTCGAGCATGACAGCCTTGCTGAGGAACGAGTGGGTGAAGAGGGTGCGGGGAGGAGGGGGAAGCCTCAGGCTCCGCCGGTCCCCGGCACCGGGAACGCCCCGGTCGCGCGCCGCGTGATCTCGCCGTACACCTCGGGGTCCGTCATGAACTCGCCGAGGACGCAGGTCTTCCGGCTGCCGTGGTAGTCGCTGGAGCCGGTCACCAGGAGCCCCAGTTCCTTCGCGAGGCCGCGCAGCCGCGCCCGGGTCTCCGGGTCGTGGTCCATGTGGTCGACCTCGATGCCGTCGAGGCCGGCCTCGGCCAGCTCGGCGATCGCGGACTCCGGCACGGTCCTGCCCCGCTTGCTCGCGGCGGGGTGCGCGAAGACGGCGACCCCGCCCGCGTTCTTGACCAGCCGCAGGGCCTCGAAGGGGTCGGTCTCGTGCTTGTCCATGTAGGCCCGGCCGCCGTCGGCCAGCCACTCCCGGGTGAACGCGTCGCTCACGGTGGGCACGACGCCCAGCTCGACGAGTGCGCTGGCCACGTGCGGGCGGCCCACCGAGCCGTCGCCGGCGATCCGCGCCACCTGCTCCCAGGTGACCGGCACGCCCAGCGCGTTCAGCTTGGCGATCATGCCCTGGGCCCGCGGCACCCGGTCGTCCCGGACCAGCTCGCGCTCGGCGAGCAGCTCGGGCTCCTCGGGGTCGAAGAGGTAGGCCAGCATGTGCACGCCGATGCCGTCGAGCCGGCAGGAGAGTTCCGCCCCGGGGACCAGCGTGAGTCCCGCCGGGAGCACGGAGAGCGCCTCCGCGTGCCCGCGGGTGGTGTCGTGGTCGGTCAGCGCGATGACGTCGAGACCGGCGGCGGCCGCCTTGCGGACCAGCTCGGCCGGCGTGTCCGTACCGTCGGACGCGGTGGAGTGGGTGTGCAGATCGATACGCACGACGCATTACTCCAAGCGGTGACGGACGGACGGGGACGCTCCAGGATAACCGGATTTTCACACGCCCCTGTCACACCCGAACCCGCTGTGCGCCCCCTACCGGCCCGCTGTGCGGCACCCACGCCCCCACGGCGCCCACGCCTTCGGGCGCCCCACGCCCCCGGGCACCTACGCCTCCAGCAGGCGCGGTGACAGCGCGCCGCAGGGCACCAGTTCCACCTCGGCTCCCGCCTCCCGCAGGTCGGCGAGGACCAGTTCGTCGTACATCAGCAGCCCGGACTGCTCCGGCCACACCACCGCCCACAGCCACATCCCGAGCGCCTCGCCCGCGAAGACGGCGCGGTCGTCCGGCGCCTTGGCGACGTGCCAGAGCGGGGTCGGGCGGCCGGCGGCCAGCACCTTGGCCTGGGGTGGCTTCTCGACGTTCATGTACGGCCCCGGGTCCGGACCGTCGACGCCCGCGTACCGCGCGCCGAGGCCCACGCCGAGTTCCTCGGCGACCAGGATGAGCTCACCCATGCCGCCGAGCGGTCCGGGACCGGTGCACGCGACGGCGGTCGCCCGGCCCCCGCCGCGGTCGTCGCCCGCGCTGGCCACGCCCGTGAACAGCCAGCCCACCGGCAGCGGCCACGGCATCCACACCGGCACCTTCGTGCGGTGCACGGCGACTTCGAGGGCCTCGACGCTCGGCGGTATCACGGGCTGCAGCGGGTGCACGGTGCCGTGCACAGCGCACTGCCAGGCATCCGAGAAGAGGCCGGGAGCCCTGACCCGGCCACCACACTTCGGGCAACTGGGTTCGCCCCTCATAGGGCCCCACGGTCCTACCCCGGCCGCGCCACGTCAAGGACGATCACCCGTCCGGGCGGAACCGGCCACGCGTCTTCCGGGACGAACGGACAACCGTGCGTGACCGTCCGCTCCGGCGACCGCACCGCCCGTCACCCGTCGGGCGGTGCGTGCGAACCGCCGAGCTCACTCCAGCGGCACGGACCCGCGGAACGGATCCCGCAGGTCCGTGCCCTGGTTCAGCCAGCGTTCCTGGAGGGCCTGGGCGCCGTGCACCCGCTTCCAGGCGGCCTCGTTCGGGGTCATCGGCAGCAGCGGCAGGAACCGTACGGGGTCCAGGGGCTCGTCGAGCTCCAGGTCCTCCACCAGGCCGCCCGGCTCGGCTACCAGCACCGAGGTGAACGGGGCACCGGGCCACAGCGGTTCACCCACGTCCAGTGAGGCGCCGGGGGCCACGACCACCCCCTCGACCTGCGGGGACGCGGCGAGCACGGCGAGCGGGCGGAGCACCTTGTCGGTGTCGGCGACACCGCCCCGGACGGACAGCACCAGCTCGACGCGCGGCCCCTTCACCGGGTCCGCGATCACCGCCGTGGGGTCGGTCATGGGCTGCGCGGACATGCCGAGGGTGGCGTAGCGCACGAGGTCGCCCTCGTGGAAGCGCAGCACCTCGATGCGGTCCGTGCCCAGGAAGGTGACCGCCGCGCGGGCGTCCGGTTCGCCCAGCGTCGTACGCAACCGGACCTCGACCAGAGGAAGAACATCAGCCATGCGGCGAGCATAGAACTCGTCAGTACCGGGCAAAGCAGAGCCTTGACACGGCAGTCGGCTGATACGCTTGGCCGGTGGTTCGGGCAGCACGCAGAAGCGTCCGATCGTCCCGAACGCCTTGACGCTCCCCGTTCAGAGGGGGGAATCCCCCAAGGGGATCGTGGATCGTCCCTCACGGGGGACCGGCCGGAGGAGGTGGGGCTGGCATGGACCGAAGTCGACCGTGCAGTAGCACCCGCTCTTCCGCCCGCTGATGTAGCTGCTCCTGTCTGGCTCCCGCCTTTCGTCCGCGCGTCTTCATCGGAAGAGCACTTTGTTTCGTTCCGCCTGATCTGCCCCAGTAGCTGTATCAGCGACGAAGCCCGCCACCGCGACGGTGCGGTGCTCCCCGCTTTGTGGACGCGCCAAACATCCGCAGTCCAGGACGTCCTCATTCCGGGTTGTTCCACCCGTCGTTCCGGCGCCTTTCGTTGCCTGTCCGCGAAGGAGCCCGCCATGTCGATGATCCGCGACCTGCGCGCCGTGGTCCGTCCCTCCTCCCGTGTCTCGCTGCGCAAGGAGAGCGGCCCGTACGACGCCACCCGTGACCCCGCGACGACCACCGCCGTCGTCGACTGCGCCGTCTACCGCGACGGCCGCCGCCTGCCGACCGAGGGCGGCCCGCTCACCCCGCACGAGGCGATGCGGCTGGTGCGCCGCGACGGAGGCTTCGTGTGGATCGGTCTGCACGAGCCGAACGAGGCCGAATTCGCCGGGATCGCCCGGGAGTTCGGGCTGCACCCGCTGGCCGTGGAGGACGCCGTCCAGGCCCATCAGCGGCCCAAGCTGGAGCGCTACGACGACTCCCTGTTCACGGTCTTCAAGACCGTCCACTACGTCGACCACGACGAGCTCTCCGCCAGCAGCGAGGTCGTCGAGACCGGTGAGGTGATGTGCTTCACCGGCCGGGACTTCTTCATCACCGTCCGGCACGGCGGGCAGGGCTCCCTGCGGGCCCTGCGGCACCGCCTCCAGGACGACCCCGAACTGCTGGCCAAAGGGCCCTCGGCCGTGCTGCACGCCATCGCCGACCATGTGGTGGACGGCTACATCGCGGTGGCCGACGCGGTGCAGGACGACATCGACGAGGTCGAGACGGAGGTGTTCTCGCCGGGCCGCAAGGGCACCCCGCGCGGCACCGACGCCGGGCGGATCTACCAACTCAAGCGTGAGGTGCTGGAGTTCAAGCGGGCCGTGTCGCCGCTGCTGCGGCCGATGCAGCTGCTGAGCGAGCGGCCGATGCGGCTGGTCGACCCGGACATCCAGAAGTACTTCCGGGACGTGGCCGACCACCTGGCCCGGGTGCAGGAACAGGTCATCGGCTTCGACGAACTGCTGAACTCCATCCTCCAGGCCAACCTCGCCCAGGCGTCCGTGGCGCAGAACGAGGACATGCGGAAGATCACCTCGTGGGCCGCGATCATCGCCGTACCGACGATGGTGTGCGGGGTGTACGGGATGAACTTCGACCACATGCCGGAGCTGCGGTGGAAGTACGGCTATCCGCTGGTCCTGGGGGTCACGGTGGCCCTCTGTCTGGGCATCCACCGCACGCTGAAGCGCAACGGCTGGCTCTGAGCACCCCGGGAGCGCCTGGATAGGCTGGCCCCATGACAAGTGCGCTGCTCGACCGGGCCCTCATCGAGGAGGCCACGAAGAAGTCCGGCCTCGTGTGGGTCAAGGGCCCCGGCGCCGCGGCCCGTGCGCTGTGGCACGTGTGGCACGAGGGTGCCGCGTGCGTGGTCGGCGACGGGCCCGGGGAGCAGCCGCTGCCGGGGCTGGCCGACGGCGTCTCCGCCGAGGTGACGGTCCGCAGCAAGGACAAGGGCGGCCGGCTGGTCTCCTGGACGGCGACGGTCGTGGAACTGCCGTCGGGCTCCGAGGAGTGGGAGGCGGCGGTCGCCGAGCTCAAGGGCAAGCGGCTCAACGCGCCCGACGGCGAGGCGATGACCGGGCGCTGGGCCCGCGAGTGCCGCGTCCTGCGCCTGGAGCCGACCGGGGCGACGGCCCCGCTCCCCGACGGCCCCCTGGCCGAGGCCCCCCTGCCGACGCCGGTGACGACCCGGCGCCCCGTCCCGGCGGGGCTGCCCCGGCTGCTGCTCAAGAAGAGGAAGCGGCGGGCCTAGGACGTCGGGAGCTGCTTGCCGTAGTCGAGGGTCTCGTCCTTGGACGGTTCCTTCAGTTCGAAGTCGGCGCCCCAGGACGAGAACGTGAGGGTGCCCGCCTTGCCGGCGCGTACCAGGCGCACCGGGTACGGCTTGCCCTCCAGCGAGACGTCCAGGGTGCCGCCGGAGCCCTCGTCGCCGGTGACGCGGATGGTGCGTACGCCCGACTGCTCGTGGTGGCCGTCCGTGGCCAGTTCGCCGTGCAGGGTCAGCAGGCCGTCGAGGAGGACGTTCTTGTCCGTGAAGCCGATGAACTTCTTGTACGACGGATCGTCCTGCGGCACCTTCACGTACTTCTCGGCGAGCTTGTCGGCCGCCGCCGCGTCCGCCTCGCCGTCGTCCTCCTCGCCGTCCTCCTGCCCCCAGAAATCGGCACCGGCCTTCAGGTACAGCTCGTCGTCGACCCGCAGCAGGCGAAACGTCTCGCCCTCGGTGGTGACCGAGCCGACGCCGCCCTCCTCCTTCAGCCGCATGTCCAGCGTGTACGTGCGTCCGCTGGTGACCACGGTGCCGTGCAGCCGTACGGCGGCGACCGACTCGGCGGCCTTCTGGGATCTGTTCTGGATCTGGTCGGCGGGCAGTCTGCCGACACCGTTGGTGCCCTCGTTCGGATCCTCGGAGCATCCCGTGAGCGCCGTCCCCGTCACGAGCAGCGCGCACACGGCGCCGGCCAGCACGGCCCTGCGGGAACGGCCCCGGTAGATCGGAATCACAGGTGGGCTGCCTCTCTGACGGGGGACCTGAACGGCGTACCGCAGAGTACCGGGGCCGCACGGGCCGAACGGAGCCAGTCCGTCCGGACCGGTCGCCGGCGCACGGATGATCGGTACGGGCTAGCCTGAAGCCCACCCGAGCGGGCAATCCGGATAACAGACGCGGCAGGCAGTACACGGCAACGAAAGACCCCGCACGGAAAGGAGTGGCGGCCATGGCAGGGGGCGCCCCCCGGTTCTTCGTCTCGCACGTCTCCGGTGTCGCCGTCTTCGATCCGGCCGGCGACCAGGTGGGGCGCGTGCGCGATCTGGTCGTCATCCTGCGGCCCGGCCGGCGTCCGCCGCGACTGCTCGGCCTGGTGGTCGAACTCTCCACCCGCCGCCGCATCTTCCTGCCCATGAACCGGGTGACCGCCGTGCAGTCCGGCCAGGTCATCACGACCGGGGTGCTCAACGTCCGGCGCTTCGAGCAGCGGCCCACCGAGCGGCTCGTCTTCGGCGAGCTGCTCGACCGGCGGGTGACGCTGGTGGAGAGCGGCGAGGAGGTCACCGTCCTCGACCTCTCGGTGCATCAGCTCCCGGCCCGCCGCGAGTGGGAGATCGACCGGGTCTTCGTGCGCAAGGGGAAGAAGGGCGGCGCGTTCCGGCGCGGCAAGGGCGAGACGCTGACCGTCGAGTGGTCCGCGGTCACCGGGTTCTCCCTGGAGGAGCAGGGGCAGGGCGCCGAGAACCTGCTCGCCACCTTCGAACAGCTCCGCCCCGCCGACCTCGCCAACGTGCTGCACCACCTCTCCCCCAAACGGCGCGCGGAGGTGGCCGCCGCCCTCGACGACGACCGGCTCGCCGACGTGCTGGAGGAGCTGCCCGAGGACGACCAGATCGAGATCCTCGGCAAGCTGAAGGAGGAGCGCGCCGCCGACGTCCTGGAGGCCATGGACCCCGACGACGCGGCCGACCTGCTGGGCGAACTGCCCGAGGCGGACAAGGAGCGGCTGCTGAGCCTGATGCAGCCCTCCGACGCGGCCGACATGCGGCGCCTGATGTCGTACGAGGAGCACACGGCGGGCGGTCTGATGACGACCGAGCCGATCGTGCTGCGGCCCGACGCGACCGTCGCGGACGCCCTCGCCCGGATCCGCGAGCCGGACCTCTCCCCCGCGCACGCCGCGCAGGTCTACGTCTGCCGCCCGCCCGAGGAGACGCCCACCGGCAAGTACCTGGGGGCGGTCCACTTCCAGCGCCTGCTGCGCGACCCCCCGTACACGCTGGTCGGCTCGATCCTCGACGACGACCTCCAGCCCCTGGACCCGGACGCGGCGCTGCCCGTGGTCGCCGGGTTCTTCGCCACGTACGACATGGTGGCGGCGCCCGTGGTCGACGAGTCGGGGTCGCTGCTGGGCGCGGTGACGGTGGACGACGTGCTGGACCACATGCTGCCCGACGACTGGCGGGAGACCGAGTTCCACCTCGACGAGGACGAGGGGGTGGTGACCGATGGCTCCTGAGCGCGACGGCGTGCGCGAGCGCGTGCCGGCGGGCGCCACGGCCGCCGGACGGCCGCGCACGCCCCGCCTGGACCAGCCGCGCCCTCCCAGGCGCCGCATCCTGCCCGAGTGGGACCCGGAGGCCTTCGGGCGGCTCTCGGAGAGCGTCGCGCGGTTCCTGGGCACCGGGCGGTTCATCGTCTGGATGACGTTCGTCATCATCCTGTGGGTGGTGTGGAACGTGTCCGCGCCGAAGGAGCTGCGCTTCGACGAGTACCCGTTCATCTTCCTGACGCTGATGCTGTCCCTGCAGGCCTCCTACGCGGCTCCGCTGATCCTGCTCGCGCAGAACAGGCAGGACGACCGGGACCGGGTCAATCTGGAGCAGGACCGCAAGCAGAACGAGCGGTCGATCGCGGACACCGAGTATCTGACCCGGGAGATCGCCGCCCTGCGGATCGGGCTCGGGGAGGTGGCCACGCGGGACTGGATCCGCTCGGAGCTCCAGGACATGGTCAAGGAGCTGGAGGGGCGGCAGAACGGGCACAAGGACCATCACGGTTCTTTCCCGGCGATGCGGGCGGAACACCCGCCGGGACGTGACGCAGACGACCGCTGACGTACTTACCGGCGGGTGTACCCGGCGCCGTACCATCGTCGGTATGGCTACGGAAGACGCGGTGCGCGAGGCACTGGCGACGGTGAACGACCCCGAGATCAACCGGCCCATCACCGAACTCGGCATGGTCAAATCGGTGGAGATCGGGGCGGACGGTGCGGTCGCGGTCACCGTGTACCTGACGGTCTCCGGCTGCCCCATGCGGGACACGATCACGCAGCGCGTGACGGACGCGGTCTCCCGGGTCGAGGGTGTCACCCGGGTCGACGTGACGCTGGACGTCATGAGCGACGAGCAGCGCAAGGAACTGGCGAGCGCCCTGCGCGGCGGCCAGACCGAGCGCGAGGTGCCCTTCGCCAAGCCGGGCAGCCTGACCCGGGTGTACGCGGTCGCCTCCGGCAAGGGCGGCGTCGGCAAGTCCTCGGTGACGGTGAACCTGGCGGCGGCGATGGCGGCCGACGGGCTGAAGGTCGGTGTCGTGGACGCCGACATCTACGGCCACTCGGTGCCGCGCATGCTGGGCGCGGACGGGCGTCCCACCCAGGTCGAGAACATGATCATGCCGCCGTCGGCGAACGGCGTGAAGGTCATCTCCATCGGCATGTTCACCCCGGGCAACGCGCCGGTGGTGTGGCGCGGCCCGATGCTGCACCGCGCGCTCCAGCAGTTCCTGGCGGACGTGTACTGGGGCGACCTGGACGTGCTGCTGCTGGACCTGCCGCCCGGCACCGGTGACATCGCGATCTCCGTGGCCCAGCTCGTGCCGAACGCCGAGATCCTCGTCGTCACCACGCCCCAGCAGGCGGCGGCCGAGGTGGCCGAGCGGGCGGGGTCCATCGCCGTGCAGACCCACCAGAAGATCGTCGGCGTGGTCGAGAACATGTCCGGGCTGCCCTGCCCGCACTGCGGTGAGATGGTCGACGTGTTCGGCACGGGCGGCGGCCAGACGGTCGCCGACGGCCTGACCCGTACGACCGGTGCGAACGTGCCGGTGCTCGGCGCCATCCCGATCGACGTCCGGCTGCGCGAGGGCGGCGACGAGGGCAAGCCCGTGGTGCTGTCCGACCCGGACTCCCCGGCGGGCTCGGCGCTCCGCTCGATCGCCGGCAAGCTCGGCGGGCGGCAGCGGGGCCTGTCGGGCATGTCCCTGGGGATCACCCCGCGCAACAAGTTCTGAGGGCTCTCACGCGCGAGGGCGCCGTCCGCTGCCGGACGGCGCCCTCGCGCACACCCGTCCGCTCAGGCGTCGTACGCGGTGATGTCCTTGACCACGGCGAAGCCGAGGCCGTACGCGCTCATGCCCCTGCCGTACGCGCCCACGTGCACCCCCGCCCGCGTGGTTCCCGCGAGCACCCAGCCGAACTCGGACTCCCGGTAGTGGAACGGCGTCGGCACCCCGTCCACGGGCAGGGACAGCGTCGACCAGTCCTCACCCTCCAGGTCGTCCGCGAGGACCCAGGCGGTCTCCGTCTGCTGGTCCAGCCAGTCGTCGCGCAGGGAGTGGTCCATCTGGCCGGGCCAGGTGAAGGACAGCAGCCCCACCCCGGCGAGCCAGGCGGCGGAGGAGACCGAGGTGGCCTCCAGCAGACCGGTGCCGTCGGCGCTGCGGCGCACCGGGTTGGCGGCCACGGTCACCACGACCGCGAACTTCTCCTTGGTCTCCTGGTCGGTCCCGGCCGTGTACTCGCTGCGCACCGAGGGCTCGTCGCCGTGCCCGACCGATCCGTGCTCGACGGCCCCGTCGGCCGCCAGTCCGACCTGCATCAGCCAGCGCTGCCCCGTGAAGGCCTCGTCGAGGCCGTACCAGGGGAAGGGCGCACGCAGGTAGCCGTCGACGGTACGCCGGGCGGAGGAAACGGGTTCTCCGTCCTCCGCGGCCGGCGCCTGCGCGACTGCCGAACTCGTCGTCTCCATGTGGCCGGACGCCTCCTCGCTCTCGTCGGACCGGGCGGCCCGCCCCCCTTCGGGCGTACTCGTCCGTTCCACACAACAACTCGGCAGCATAGCCACCTTGACGGCACGGGCTGGGAAACCGCCCGGCGCGTGGGCCTCGCGGACGCCCTGATCAGGCCGTGCGCAGCCCGGGTGGAGTATGAGACGCGTCACGTACGCGGGGGCGTACGCCCCCGCGCCGGACGGCTCAGGTGGCGTCCGCGTCGAAGGGCGGGCGGTCGTCGGCCGCCGGCGTCTCGGGCTTCTTGGTCATGTCCACACGGCCACCGGAGGAGGACGGGGCGGAGGACGAGGAGTCGGTGTCGCGGCCGTGGACGGCGTCCGCGACCTCGGCCATCTCCTTCTTCAGGTCGAAGCCGTTACGGATCTCCTTGAGCCCCAGGTCGTCGTTGTCCAGCTGTTTGCGGATGAACGTCTTGGGGTTGAGGTCCTCGAACTCGAAGTCCTTGAACTCCGGGCCGAGTTCCTGCCGGATGTCCTGCTTGGCGCTCTCCGAGAAGTCCCGGATCTTCCGGATCGTGCGCGTCACGTCCTGGATGACCTTGGGGAGCTTGTCCGGACCGAAGACGAGCACGGCGAGGACGATGAGCGTCACCAGCTCGAGCGGTCCTATGTCATTGAACACCTGAAGCTCCTCGCGATGCCTTCGGTCCTCGGTCCCCGGGGCGGCCTGCGGTCTTCCGTGGTCCGGGCCGGGTCCACGGTACCCGGCCACCCCGTGCGTCCGGTACCGTCCCGGGGCTCATCCGCCTCAGTCGCCCTCCGAGGAACCGAGCGTCAGGGTGACCGTCCGCTCCTCGCCGTCCCGCTCCAGGGTGAGTTCGAGGCGGTCGCCGGGGCGGTGGGCACGGGTCTTGACGATGAGTTCCTCGCCGGAGTGGACGCGCCGGCCGTCGACCTCGGTGATGACGTCGCCGGCCTTGATCCCGGCCTTGGCGCCGGGGCCGCCGGTGCTGACCGGGGGTCCGCCGTCGCTGCCCTTCTCCGCGACGCGGGCGCCGTCGCCGCCGTACTGCATGTCGAGGGTGATGCCGATCACCGGGTGGGTGGCCTTCCCGGTGTTGATCAGCTCCTCGGCGACGCGCTTGCCCTGGTTGATGGGGATGGCGAAGCCGAGCCCTATGGAGCCGGCCTGGCCGGCGTCCGGGTCGGCGCCGCCACCGGCGGAGCGGATGGCCGAGTTGATGCCGATCACCCGGGCCTTGGCGTCGAGCAGGGGGCCGCCGGAGTTGCCGGGGTTGATCGGCGCGTCGGTCTGCAGGGCGTCGACGTACGACACGTCGCTGCCGTCGCCCTCCTCGCCGCCGGCGGTGATGGGCCGCTCGCGAGCGCTGATGATGCCGGAGGTGACGGTGCCGGCCAGGTCGAAGGGGGCGCCGATGGCGACGACGGGGTCGCCGACCCGCACGTTGTCGGAGTTGCCCAGCGGCAGGGGGGTGAGTCCGCTGACGCCCTTCACCTTCACGACAGCGAGGTCGTAGCCGCTGTCCCGGCCCACGACGGTGGCTTCGGCGGTGTCGCCGCTGTGGAAGGTGACGGTGATCTCGCCGTCGTCCCCGGCGGGTCCGACGACGTGGTCGTTGGTGAGGATGTGGCCGCGCCCGTCGAGCACGAAGCCGGTGCCGGTACCGGCCTCGCCGGCGCCGCTGACGTGCAGGGTGACGACGCTGGGCAGCGCCTGTGCGGCGATTCCGGCGACGCTGCCGGGGTCGCGCCCCGACGCCTCCTTGCCGGCCTGCGGCAGCTCCACGGTGCCCACGCCGCCGTTGCGCTCCAGATACGTGCCGATGATCCCGCCGATGCCGCCGGACACGAGCGCGAGCACCAGCGCGGCCCCGATGAGCGCCCGCCGGGCCCGTCGGCGCTTCTGCTTCTCACTGACCACGGTGGGCCCGGCCTGCTGCAGCGGCGCGGCAGCGGCGGCAGCGGCCCAGGGGTCGTAACGTCCCCAGGGGTCGGCGGCCGGGGCGTCCTGGGCCGGGGGCACCTGGGCGTCCGGATGCGCTTGCGCGGGAATGACGGGGGCCGTGGGGGCGCCGTGCGGCACGGGGGTGCCGTACGGCGCCGTGCCCGGGCCCGGAGGAGACGCCGGGGGTACGTCCTGCGGTGCGGGCGCACCGTGCGGCGCCGTGCCCGGGTCCGAGGGAGGTGCCGGGGGCGCGCCCTGCGGTACGGGGCCGGTGCGGGGCGTCGGGTCCGGGGGCGTCGAAGGCGCCGCGAGCGCCATGCCGTGCGCGGGTGTCGTCGCCGGGTGCTGTACGGGCGGGGCGGGCGCCCAGGGGCCCGGTTCGCCGTACGGCGGGGTGCTGTAGGGGTCGGGGTCGTGCAGGGGCGTCTGCCGCCCGGGGACGGAGGGCTCGAAAGCCACCGGCGGCGGATCGGGGACCGCGGGGCCCGGGACGGCCGGGGACGGGGACCCGGCGGAGGTGTCGGTCTTCGCGAGGGAGGCACCAGGGACCGGAACGGCCGAGGACACGTCCCCGACGACAGGCTCACCGGGGGCACCGGCCCCAGCGGCAGCAGCACCGGGCGACGGGACCGACGGGTCGGAGACCGCGGGGCCCGGGACGGCCGGGGGCGGGGGCCCGGCGGGCTCGCCGGGGTCATCGGTCCCGGTGGCGGAGGCACCCGGCGGCGGGGCCGGTGCGTCGGAGGCCACAGGATCGGGCTCGGGAGGCCGGTCCTCGGAGCCCTCGGGCCGTAGGGGGCGGTCCAGTTCGTAGTCGCCCTCGTGGTCGTCGCCGACGGCGGCCGGCTCACGGTGCGGGCGGGCCAGTTCGAAGTCGCCGTCGTGTCCCTCGGGACGCGTGATCGGCTCCTCCCCCGGTGGGCCCGGCTTCCCCTCGTTCATGCTCTCCCCACGGCTGGACACGGCACCGCACGACGGCGGTGGCCGCGAAACTACAGGCTCGGCACCCGGCTGGGCCTGGGCGCGCCCCCTGGATTCAACCAGGTTCGCGCGCCCCCGCGCACCGAACGGTTCAGCGGGACGTGGGCGTGGGAGCCGGTGTCGTGCCCGCGGTGAGGAGGCCGGGGTTCCTGAGCCCGGCGGAGACGGCCCACGTGGTCAGGGTGAGCGGCGGGGTCGAGCTGAGCGGTCGTATCAGCGGGGACACGGCCGTCGCACCGCCCGTCATCGGCGTGCCCGGCGTGGGGTGGCGCTCCGCCGGCGCCGGGACGCCGGGCAGCAGCGGCGCGGAGACCGCGGTCGGGGCGACCGGGGTGCCCGCGGGCGCGCCCTGGCCCGTCACCTGGCCCAGCAGCGGTCCCACGCCGCGGCGCCGCTGGGACTCGGGCACCGCCGCGCCCGTGCCCTGTGTGCGCATCGGCGTGACATTGCTGCCCTTGCCCGCGCCGCGCGCCTCCGTGTCGGTGGGCGTGCCCGTGGCGGTGACCCCGCCGAGCGCGATCGCGGCCAGCGACACCGCCCCGGCGGCGGCGAACGCGAACCGCAGCCCGCGGGAGGACGGCCGGTCGGTCTCGTGGCGGCTGACGTCATGGACGGCGAAGCCCCGGCCGCCCGCGGCCGCCGGCAGCGCGGCCCCGTGCCGCCGGACGGGCTCGTAGGCGAACTCGAAGCGCTCGCCCCGCCTGGCCCCGAAGACCCCGGAGCCCCCGCCGAACCGTCCCGACGTACCACCCGGCAGCCTTCCGCCGCCCAGCGGCGAGCCGCCGTCGCCGGGGTCGCACCCGGCCGGCAGCCCCTGGAGGCGGGCCAGGAAGCTCTCGGAGGGCGGCGGGGGTGCCGCCTGCGCGAACACGTTCTTCAGACGGCGCTGCGCGTCCACCTCCGCCTTGCACTTCGCGCAGGTGGCGACGTGCGCCAGTACGCGCTCACGCGCGTCATGACCGAGCTCTCCGTCCACCAGGGCGGAGAGTCGGTCTCCCAGGTGCTGCTCTGCGAGGTGTCCCTCGGAAGACTTCGACTGTGAACCGCTCACGCGCTCGCGCCCCCTCCTCCCAGTGCGGGAACACGCGGCACGAAGGAGCGGCGCTCCGCGCGCGCCTTGGGCGAGCGGTGCGCGAGGGCCTTGCGCAGCTGGGAACGGCCGCGGTGGATCCGGGACCGGACGGTGCCGAGCTTGACGCCCAGGGTGGCCGCGATCTCCTCGTACGACAGTCCTTCGATGTCGCACAGGACGACGGCGGCGCGGAACTCGGGGGCGAGGGTGTCGAGGGCCTGCTGGACGTCCGCGTCGAAGTGGGCGTCGTTGAACACCTGCTGCGGCGTGGGCTCCTTGCTGGCCAGCCGCTCGGCCGCGTCGTCGCCGAGCGCGTCGAAGCGGATGCGCTGCTTGCGGCGGACCATGTCCAGGAAGAGGTTGGTGGTGATGCGGTGCAGCCAGCCCTCGAAGGTGCCCGGCGTGTACGTCGACAGGGAGCGGAAGACGCGGACGAAGACCTCCTGGGTGAGGTCCTCGGCGTCGTGCTGGTTGCCGGTGAGGCGGTAGGCGAGCCGGTAGACCCGGCCGCTGTGCATGCTGACGATCTCCTCCCAGGTGGGCGGAGTCCACGCCTGCCCGTCCGCGTCGGTGGAGAAAGTCGCGGTCTGGGCCGGGTCGCCGGCGCGGTCGTGGTCAGCAGCGGTGTTGTTCACGGATTTCGGCCTGCCCGCCGATCCGAGGAAGCGCCGCAGCACTCCTGCGCGATCCACAGGCGCAGCCGCACCTCCCCTATCGGCTCTGGTGGTGTCCAGTGGAGCCCCTACCATAGCCACCTCGCCCGTTAGCTCCGGATAAGCGGTTTTACGAGAATTTGATCTGGGCTGCCACGGCTCGTACGGCTGCGTCAGCACTTGCTCGGCGTCCTCGTCCACTGCCTGCCCCCCGTCACGGCACACGCCACTTGCTCATCCCTTTAAACGACCGGTCCCATCTGCGGGTTCCCGACGCCAACGGATACAGTCACGCCGAGGCTTCCACGGGGACAGGAGAGGGTCATTACCGCCAACCGGCAGACGAGCTGGGCGTTCGCCGACGCCTATGTCGCCGAGGACGAAGCGCTGCACTGGGCCCGTGACCGGGCCCGTGACGCGGGGCTGCGCTCGGTGTCGCCCGGCACGGGCGCGGCGCTGCGGCTGCTCGCCGCCAGCGTGGACGCCAAGGCGGTCGCGGAGATCGGCACCGGCTGCGGGGTCTCCGGGATCCACCTGCTGCACGGGATGCGGCCGGACGGGGTGCTGACCACGGTCGACCAGGAGCCGGAGCACCAGCAGTCCGCCCGCCAGGCGTTCCGCGACGCCGGTTTCGCCGGGAACAGGGCCCGTTTCATCCCGGGCCGCGCGCTGGACGTCCTGCCCCGGCTCGCGGACGCCGGTTACGACCTGGTCTTCTGCGACGGCGACCGGCAGGAGTACCAGGACTATCTCGCCGAATCGTTGCGCCTGCTGCGTCCGGGAGGCCTGGTCGCCTTCGAAGGGCTCTTCGCGAACGGACGCACGGTGGACTCCGGTCCGCAGCCCACGGAGGTGCTGCGGCTGCGGGAGCTGGTGCGGACCGTACGCGAGAGCACGGAACTGGTGTCGTCGCTGCTGCCGGTGGGGGACGGACTGCTCTGCGCCGTCAAGCGGTGACCGGCGGACGGTGGCCGGCGGACACGGTCCGCGCCCTTCCGCCCGTACGCGAAACAGCCGCCCCGGCACCGCGTGCGGCGCCGGGGCGGCTGAAAGGGTATGGTCGCTTGCGCGTCAGCCGACGACCTTCTTGAGGGCGTCGCCGAGCGCGTCGGCCTCGTCCGGGGTCAGCTCGACGACGAGCCGACCGCCGCCTTCGAGCGGAACGCGCATGACGATGCCCCGCCCCTCCTTGGTCACCTCGAGCGGGCCGTCGCCCGTCCGCGGCTTCATGGCCGCCATGCTCGTTCCCCTTCCTGAAACCCAGCTAAACCGTCTGAGCCGACGGCCCACTGAAGGGCACCTGCGGTCCTTGAAGCAGGACACACGCCACCGGCATCGAACACATTGCTTCCAGGCCATTATCCCGCATGGCGGGACCCGATGACCAACATCGGTCGGCATCGCTTGGGCAACGCGCGCGAGCAAAACCACTCAATTCGGCGATGTGACTGCGATACTGCGCCACCGCACACACGTCCACCGATCGGAAACGGACAGGAATTGTTTGACGCAGGTCACACGTCGGTCACCCGCCACGACCGGTGATCTCCGTCATGCTGTCCTGCAGACGGGGACGTACCGGCCGGTAGGTCCCGAGCCGCCACACGGAGGGATACGCCATGGCCGACACCGTGCTCTACGAGGTGAGCGACGGACTCGCGACGATCACGCTCAACCGCCCGGAGGCGATGAACGCGCTGAACGTCGCGGCGAAGGTCGCCCTCCGGGACGCGGTCCGGTCCGCTGCGGACGACGACGCCGTACGGGCCGTGCTGCTGACCGCGGCCGGGGACCGGGCGTTCTGCGTCGGTCAGGACCTCAAGGAGCACATCGGGCTGCTGATCGAGGACCGGGAGACCGGTTCGGGGCAGACGATGAGCACGGTGCGCGAGCACTACAACCCGATCGTGAAGGCGATCGCCGGGGCCGCGAAGCCGGTGGTCGCGGCGGTGAACGGGGTCGCGGCGGGCGCCGGCTTCGGCTTCGCGCTGGCCGCGGACTACCGGATCGTCGCGGACACGGCGGCGTTCAACACCTCGTTCGCCGGGGTCGCGCTGACCGCGGACTCCGGGATCTCCTGGACGCTGCCGCGCGTGATCGGCCCCGGGCGCGCCACCGACCTGCTGCTCTTCCCGCGCAGCGTCTCCGCGCAGGAGGCGTACGAGCTGGGCATCGCCAACCGGCTGGTCCCGGCGGCGGAGCTGCGCGCGGAGGCGGAGAAGGTGGCCCGCGCGCTGGCCGAGGGGCCGACGGTGGCGTACGCGGCGCTGAAGGAGTCCGTGGCGTACGGGCTGAGCCACTCGCTGGCGGAGGCGCTGGAGAAGGAGGACGAGCTCCAGACGCGGGCGGGGTCCTCGGAGGACCATGCGATCGCGGTGCGGGCGTTCGTGAACAAGGAGAAGCCGAAGTATTCGGGGCGGTGAGCTCGGGACGGTGGCGCCGTCGGAGGCTGCGGGCGCGTTGTGGTTGATCGCGCCCACGCGGCGGAGCCGCACATCGATACAGCCCCGCGCCCCCTTAAGGGGCGCTTCTTCTCACGCATGTCTCCAAGTGGTCGTTGACCAGGCCGCATGCCTGCATCAGGGCGTACGCCGTGGTCGGGCCCACGAAGCGCAGGCCCCGTTTCTTCAGCGCCTTGGACAGGGCCGTCGACTCCGGGGTCACCGCGGGGACGTCGGCCAGGGTCTTCGGTGCCGGGCGGGCGGCCGGGTCGGGGGCGTGGGACCAGATCAGGGCGTCCAGGTCGCCGGGCGCCCACCCGGCCAGCTCGCGCGCGTTGGCGAGGGTCGCGTCGATCTTGGCGCGGTTGCGGATGATGCCCGTGTCGGCCAGCAGGCGCTCGCGGTCGGTGTCGGTGAACTCCGCGACCGTGGCGATCTTGAAGTCGGCGAAGGCGGCGCGGAAGCCGGGGCGGCGCCGCAGGATGGTGATCCAGGACAGGCCCGACTGGAACGCCTCCAGGCTGAGACGCTCGAAGAGGGCGTCGTCGCCGTGGACCGGGCGGCCCCACTCCTCGTCGTGGTACGTCACGTAGTCCGCGGTGGACAGCGCCCACGGGCAGCGCGGGAGGCCGTCCGGGCCGACGGGGGCGGCCGCCCCCTCACTCACGGCCGCTTCGTCGCTCACGATCGCTTCGTCGCTCACGGCTGTTCGTCCTCGTGGTGCGGGGCGGGCTTGTCCATGGAGATGCGGGACGCGGCGGCGCGGGCGCCGGCCAGCGCGGACTCCAGGTCGGCGATCCGGTCGTCGCGCTCGGCGAGCTCCGCGCCGAGGCGGCCGAGGGCGTCGTCCACGTCGGCCATGCGGTAGCCGCGGGCGGCGAGCGGGAAGCGCAGGCCGTCCACGTCCGCGCGGTTGACCGGCCGGTCGGGCGGCAGGGTGTCCCGCAGGCGCTCGGGGGCCGCCTCGGGCAGCGGGGCGTTGTCGCCGCCGCCCACCACGGCGAGGGTCACCGCGGCGACCACGACGGCGAGCGCGACGACCAGGAACAGGAACATAACCATCGCCGGGGCCCCCACGGTCGGATGAGTCGGATTGGGTCGGAGTCGGGTGTGTGGCTCCGATCGTGCCATGCGAGTCTGACAGTCGGGGCCGCCGGGCGTTCGGAGGCCGCCCCGGACGGGATCGTACGAGGAAGAGGTCACAGGGGATGCTCAGGCTGGGCAGGCGGGAATTCGCACCGCACGAGCGGGTCATCATGGCGATCGTGAACCGGACCCCGGACTCCTTCTACGACCGGGGCGCCACGTTCCGCGACGAGCCGGCGCTGGCGCGGGTGGAGCAGGCGGTGGCGGAGGGTGCCGCGATCATCGACATCGGCGGGGTGAAGGCCGGGCCGGGCGAGGAGGTCACGGCCGAGGAGGAGGCGCGGCGGACGGTCAGCTTCGTCGCCGAGGTGCGACGGCGCTTCCCGGACGTCGTGATCAGCGTGGACACCTGGCGGCACGAGGTCGGCGAGGCCGTGTGCGAGGCGGGCGCGGACGTACTGAACGACGCGTGGGGCGGGGTCGATCCGCGGCTCGCGGAGGTCGCCGCGCGGTACGGGGCGGGGCTGGTGTGCACCCACGCGGGTGGTGCCCAGCCGCGGACGCGGCCGCACCGGGTGACGTACGACGACGTCATGGCCGACATTCTCGACGTGACCGTGGGGCTGGCGGAGCGGGCGGTGTCGCTGGGGGTGCCCCGGGAGTCGGTGATGATCGATCCGGGGCACGACTTCGGGAAGAACACGCGGCACAGTCTTGAGGCGACCCGGCGGTTGGGGGAGATGGTCTCCACCGGGTGGTCGGTGCTTGTTTCCTTGTCCAACAAGGACTTCGTCGGGGAGACGTTGGACCGGCCGGTGAAGGAGCGGGTGGTGGGGACGCTGGCCACCACGGCGGTGTCCGCGTGGTTGGGGGCGCAGGTGTATCGGGTGCACGAGGTCGCCGAGACCCGGCAGGTGTTGGACATGGTGTCCGCCATTGCGGGGGAGCGGGAGCCGGCTGTTGCCCGGAGGGGGCTGGCGTAGGGGGTTTCCCGCCCCCGCCGCCCCTTCCCGTCCCGTCCCCGGGGGCTCCCGCCCCCGGACCCCCGGCCTTTGCCCACCCACCGCCCGACTCGGGAGTTGGAAAGGCGCCCTCGAAGTGCCCTTTCGCAGGCCTCTAGCGGCCCGCCTCCTTCGAGACCAGGGCCACCGCCTCCTCCACGTCGTCCGTGACGTGGAACAGCAGCAGGTCCTTCTCCGCCGCCTTGCCCTGGGCGATGACCGTGTGGCGGAGCCAGTCGACCAGGCCGCCCCAGTAGTCCGTGCCGAACAGGACGATGGGGAAGCGGGTGACCTTCTGGGTCTGGACGAGGGTCAGGGCCTCGAAGAGTTCGTCCAGGGTGCCGAGGCCGCCGGGCAGGACCACGAATCCCTGGGCGTACTTGACGAACATCATCTTGCGGACGAAGAAGTACCGGAAGTTCAGGCCGATGTCGACGTAGGGGTTCAGCCCTTGCTCGAAGGGCAGTTCGATGCCCAGGCCGACCGAGACGCCCTTCGCGTCGCACGCGCCCTTGTTGGCCGCCTCCATGGCCCCCGGACCGCCGCCGGTGATCACCGCGAAGCCCGCGTCGACCAGGCCCCGGCCCAGCCGGACGCCGGCCTCGTACTCCGGCGAGTCCACCGGTGTGCGCGCCGAACCGAAGACGCTGATGGCGGGCGGGAGTTCGGCGAGCGTGCCGAAGCCCTCGA
The DNA here is from genome assembly GCF_055585405.1 of Streptomyces sp. NPDC053426. Lineage (NCBI taxonomy): Bacteria > Bacillati > Actinomycetota > Actinomycetes > Kitasatosporales > Streptomycetaceae > Streptomyces > Streptomyces sp. NPDC053426. Next base: position 332,317 of record NZ_JBVJKE010000002.1, read on the forward strand.
TGAACTCCGACTGGATGCGCAGCACCCGCCAGGGGTCGGTGTGGACCCAGTCCGTGGGCGCCCGCTCGTCCAGCAGCCGCTGGTCGGTGGTGCTCGCCTGCACCTGGCCCCGCCGGCGGAGGACCGGCCCCAGGCGCTTCTCGTCCGGCGGCTGCTGCTTCCCCTCGGGGTTGCCGGTAGCCATGTGCGCTCCCTCCGTCGTGCCAGTCGTTCCACCTCAGCGTAGATCCACACGGGTTACGTACGAGGGACCTGAGCATGTCCGGAACGCAGCGGCGCAAACCCCGCTCGCGTCACGCCGTCAGCCAGGACCGCAGCCGCTCCTCCCCCGCGAGGATCTTCGCGGTGTCCACGCGCTCGTCCCGCTTGTGCGCCAAGTGGGGGTTGCCGGGACCGTAGTTGACCGCCGGGACGCCCAGCGACGAGAAGCGGGAGACGTCCGTCCAGCCGTACTTGGGCTGCGGGGTGCCGCCCACCGCCTCGATGAAGGCCGCCGCGGCCGGGTGGGACAGGCCGGGCAGCGCCGCGCCGCTGTGGTCGTCGACGACGAACTCCGTCACCCCGCAGTCCGCGAACACCTCGCGGACGTGGGCGAGGGCCTCCTCCTCGCTGCGGTCGGGGGCGTAGCGGAAGTTCACGGTGACCACGCACTCGTCCGGGATGACGTTGCCGGCCACTCCCCCGGAGACGCCGACCGCGTTCAGACCCTCGCGGTACTCCAGTCCGTCGATCACCGGGTAGCGCGGTTCGTAGGCGGCCAGCCGGGCGAGGATCGGGGCGGCGGCGTGGATCGCGTTGGAGCCCATCCAGCTCCGCGCGGAGTGGGCGCGCTCACCGGTGGTCCTCAGCAGCACCCGCAGCGTGCCCTGGCAGCCGCCCTCCACCTGCCCGTCGGAGGGTTCGAGGAGCACCGCGAAGTCGCCCTCCAGCCACTCGGGGTGCGCCTCGGCCACGTGCTTCAGGCCGTTGAGGTCGGCGGCGACCTCCTCGTTGTCGTAGAAGACGAAGGTCAGGTCGCGGTTGGGCGCGGGGACCGTGGCCGCGATGCGCAGCTGGACGGCCACGCCGGACTTCATGTCGCAGGTGCCGCAGCCCCACAGCGTGCCGTCGGCGTCGAGCCGGGAGGGGACGTTGTCCGCGATCGGGACGGTGTCGATGTGGCCGGCGAGGATCACCCGCTCCGGGCGCCCCAGCCGCGTACGGGCCACGACGTTGTTGCCGTAGCGGTCGACCGTGAGGTGCGGCAGGGCGCGCAGCGCGTTCTCGATCGCGTCCGCGAGCGGCTTCTCGGTGCCGCTGACGGAGGGGAAGTCGACGAGCTGCGCGGTCAGGCGCGCGGCGTCCAGCGTGAGGTCAAGCGGGGTGTCGGCCATGCCGTCGACCCTAACCCGGCGGACTTCGACCCACTGTCCGCACCCGGCGCACAAGAAACCGTACTCTCCAGTACCTTGTACGCGTGCCAGAGCCGTCCCTTCCTTCAAAGCGCACACGTCGCGGCCGTTTCCTCCGCTGGAGTGCGGGCCTCGCGGTGCTGTCCGCGGTCGCCGGATACGTCGTGGTGCAGTACGACACCGGCCGCGCGGGCGCTCCCGGCTGCAAGGTCGTATCGGGCAAGGGCGACGGGGCGACGTACGAGTTCACGCCCGAGCAGGCGGTGAACGCCGCGACGATCACCGCCGTGGGCACCGCGCGCGAGCTGCCCGAGCGGGCGGTGACGATCGCGCTGGCGACCGCGCTGCAGGAGTCGGCGCTGCGCAACATCGACTACGGCGACCGTGACTCGCTGGGCCTGTTCCAGCAGCGTCCCTCGCAGGGCTGGGGCACGCCGAAGGAGATCATGGACCCGGCGTACGCGGCGGGGAAGTTCTACGAGCACCTGGAGGAGGTGCCGGGCTACACCCGGCTGCCGCTCACCGTCGCCGCGCAGCGGGTGCAGCGCAGCGGCTTCCCGCAGGCGTACGCCAAGCACGAGCCGGACGCCGCGCTGCTGGCCGCCGCCCTCACCGGGCGCTCGGCGGCGACGCTGACCTGCGAGGGCCGTCCGGCCGCGACGCGGGCGGCGGGCGCGGACGCGGTGCGGGCGGCGCTGGCGCGGGACTTCGGGCGGGACGCGCTGGAGCCGGCCGGGGCGGAGGTGGGGGCCGCGCCCTCGTCCTCGCCCTCGCCCTCGGAGAGCGCTCCGGTGGACTCCGGTGACTCCGGCGGGGGGACCGTGCGGCTTCCGGTCACCGCCGAGGAGGGCGCCGATGCCGGGGCGCGTGGCTGGCAGCTGGCCCACTGGGCCGTGGCCAACGCCTCCGAGCTGCGCATAAAGCGGGTGTCGTACGCGGGGCGGGAGTGGACGGCCGGGCACTCCGACAGCCGGTGGCGGCCGGTGGACGGCAAGAACGCGGAGGGCTCGGGGTCCACGGACGGTGCGGGGGCCGTGACCATCACGACGATGCCGTAGCGCGACCGCGCGGGGGTACGACCGCGCAGGCGTGCGGGGAGTCACCCGCAGGCGTCATGTACGGCCGATAATGCGACGCATTACCAACTCTTTGCGTTGCCCCGCCGCAACCTTCCCGGCGGTCGGACGGTAGTCACGGCGTCAGCGTTCTCTCCCGTCGAAGGAGCACCATGTCCCTCCCCCTGACCCGTCGGATCGCCCGTGCCGCGCTGCTCGTTGCTGCGGGAGCGGCCGCCGGGGTCGGCGCGGCCGGTTCCGCCAGTGCGGCTCCGGAGCTGCCGGCCGCGCCGAACCTCGGCGGGCTGACCGCTGTGGACGGGGCCGCCGGTGACACCGTGGACAACGTGACGCAGGACGTCGCGAAGACCACGGGTGATGCCGACAAGGTGGCGCCGGGCGCCGGTAAGACCGTGAAGAAGGCTGCCGGGTCCCTCACCAAGGGTGCGCCCGTGAAGGGGCTGCCGGTCGGCTGAGTTGTCGGCCTGCGGCCGGCTTCTGTTGCGGCGACGGGGTCTGGGGGTGTGTTCCCAGGCCCCGTCGTTCCGTGTGTCTGCGCCGGGGTGCGGTGAGCGTTTGCCGGGCGGTGGCCCGGCGTCGGTGGCTGTGCCCACCCGTTCCACCCTGCGGAACGACTGCCCGCAGCCGGGCCGGGGTGGGTGGGACCGGGGGTGGGTCAGGGTGTCAGGCGGGTTACCGCTGCTTGGACGCGTTCGTCCGTCGCGGTGAGCGCCACGCGGACGAAGTTCTCGCCCGCCGGGCCGTAGAAGTCGCCGGGGGCGACCAGGATGCCCCGGTCGGCGAGGTGGGCGACCGTGGTCCAGCAGGACTCGTCGCGGGTCGCCCACAGGTAGAGGCTGGCCTCGCTGTGCTCGATGCGGAAGCCGTGGGCGAGGAGGGCCTCGCGCAGGGCGGTGCGGCGGGCCGCGTAGCGCTCCCGCTGGACGCGGACGTGCTCGTCGTCGCCCAGGGCCGCGACCACGGCCGCCTGGGTCGGCGCTGAGGTCATCATCCCGCCGTGCTTGCGGATCTGCAGCAGCGGGCCGAGGACCGCCGGGTCACCGGCCAGGAACGCGGCGCGGTAACCGGCGAGGTTGGACCGCTTGGACAGGGAGTGGACGGAGACGATCCCGTCGTACGACCCGCCGTTGACGTCGGGGTGCAGCACCGAGACCGGGTCGGCCTCCCAGCCCAGCTCGATGTAGCACTCGTCGGAGAAGACGAGGACACCGTGCTCACGGGCCCAGGCGACGATCCGGGTCAGCTCCTCCTTGGACAGCACCCGGCCCGTCGGGTTGGACGGGGAGTTCAGCCAGAGCAGCTTCAGGTTCGCCGGGTCCAGCTCGGTCGGATCGTCGTACGCCACGTGTTCCGCGCGGGCGAGACGGGCGCCGACCTCGTACGTCGGGTAGGCCAGGCGCGGGAAGGCGACCTTGTCACCGGGGCCGAGTCCTAGCTGGGTGGGGAGCCAGGCGACCAGTTCCTTGGAGCCGACGATCGGCAGGACGTGGTGGTGGGTGATCCCGCGGGCGCCCAGTCGGCGCTCCGTCCAGCGGGTGAGCGCGTCGCGCAGTTCCGGTGTGCCCCAGACCGTGGGATAGCCCGGTGAGTCCGCCGCGGCGACCAGGGCCTTCTGGATCGGCTCGGGCACCGGGTCGACGGGCGTGCCGACCGAGAGGTCGACGATGCCGTCGGGGTGCGCGGCGGCCGTCTTCTTGTACGGCTCCAGCTTGTCCCAGGGGAAGGTGGGCAGCCGGTCGGAGACTGCGGACACGGGTACGGGCTCACTTTCTGGTCCGGCGAACACCTCGGCCCCGTACGGCGATCGCGGGGATCGGGCCGTACGGGACCGGGACGGGCTACGCCTGCGGCGGCAGCGCGGCGATGAACGGGTGGTCCCGCTCGATCAGACCCAGCTTGCTGGCGCCGCCGGGCGAGCCGAGCTCGTCGAAGAACTCGACGTTCGCCTTGTAGTAGTCCTTCCACTCCTCCGGAGTGTCGTCCTCGTAGAAGATCGCCTCGACCGGGCAGACCGGCTCACAGGCACCACAGTCGACGCATTCGTCCGGGTGGATGTACAAGGACCGCTGGCCCTCGTAGATGCAGTCGACCGGGCACTCCTCGATGCACGCCTTGTCCTTCACGTCGACACAAGGCTGCGCGATGACGTAGGTCACGCTGTCGTTCCTCCTCGATAGGGCGCTGGCGGGCCTCCTCAGGCTCCGCCGCCTGGCGCGCGGGAGCGCGGCGTCGTCGATGCCCGCCCCTAGTATCTCCGTTCTTGGGCATGATCCGAACAGGAGGGGTGAACTGACCTGTGGAAATCTCTGCCGCCGGGCGCCTCGAGGTCCGTATCACCACTGCTGACGTGGGAAAACGGGTCTCCGTACGGAGCTTGATCGAACATGGTCCCTCGGGTGAGAAGTTCACCGACACGGTCGGTGTTCTCACATCATGGGACAACGGTGTGCTGCGGATCACAAAGAAGAGCGGGGAAAGCGTCCGCATCGCGGAGTCCGCGCTGGTCGCGGGCAAGGTGGTCCCGTCCGCTCCGGCGCGTCGGCGGGGTCCCGCGGCCTCGTACGAGGAGCTGGCGCGGGTCTCCGCGCGGGCGTGGCGGCCCGTGGAGAGCGAGCGGCTGGGCGAGTGGGAGCTGCGGGCCGCTCAGGGGTTCACACGGCGGGCCAACTCCGTGCTGCCGCTCGGCGACCCGGGCGTGCCGCTCGACGACGCGCTGACAGCCGTACGCGGCTGGTACGCCGCGCGGGGGCTGCCCGCGTACGTGCAGACCGCGACCGGCGCCGAGGGGGCGCAGGAGCTGCTGTGCGCGGAGCTGGAGCGGCGGGGCTGGGTGCGGGAGGTGACCGCCGAGCTGTGGACGGGTCCGCTGGCGCCGGTCGCCGACCTGGGCGGGGAGCCGTCCGGGGTCGTGCTGTCGCGTGAGGCCGACGAGGCGTGGCTGGCCCGGTACCAGCGCAAGGGGGTGAGCGAGGTGGCGCTGCGGGTGCTGGGAGGAGGGCCCTCGGTGTGGTTCGCCACCGTGCCGGGCGACGCGGACGCGCCGGCCGCCATCGGGCGGTGTGTCGTGGACGGGCGGTGGGCCGGGTTCGCGGCGGTCGAGGTGGACCCGGCGCGGCGGCGGCGGGGGCTGGCGACGGCCGTGATGGCGGCGCTGGCCCGGCGGGCGCTGGACGAGGGCGCCTCGGCGGCCTGGCTCCAGGTCGAGGACGACAACGCGGGGGCGCGGGCGCTGTACGACCGCATGGGCTTCGCCGCGCACCACGCGTACCACCACTACCGCGCTCCGGAATCGTCGGCTCCGGCAGGTGAGGGAGCGCCGTGAGCGGGCACGAACCGGGTATGCGCGCGCCACGTCCCCCATCGCCCGAGCGCTCCGCCGAACTGCGCCGGCGGTTCGCCGAGGAGGCCCGCTGCGAGCGGCCGGACCTGTCCACGCTGTGCCTGCTGGTCGGCGCGGAGGCGGACGGCTCGCTGGACGAGGCGGGCATGGACGCCGTGGAGGTGGAGCTGGACCGGCTGGCCGGTGAGCTGCCCTACCGGCCCGGTTCGCCGCGCGCGTGGGCGCTGGCGCTGCGGGAGCTGCTGGGCGAGCGGTACGGCTTCCACGGCGTCGCGGACGACTACCAGCGGCTGGAGTCGTCGCTGCTGCACGAGGTGCTGCGGCGGCGGCGCGGGCTGCCGATCCTGCTGTCGGTGGTGTGGACGGAGGTGGCCCGGCGGGCGGGGGCGCCGGTGTACGGGGTGGCACTCCCCGGGCACTTCGTCGTCGGCTTCGGGGAGGCGGGGGTGGGTGAGGGGCAGGTGCTCGCCGACCCCTTCGACGGGGGCCGGGTGCTGACCGGCGCCGACGCGGAGATGCTGGTCACCGGGGCGACGGGGGCGCCGCTGGACGCGTCGATGCTGACGCCGGCGGGGACGCTGGACGTCGTCCTGCGGATCCTGAACAACATCCGGGCGTGGTCGGCGGCGCGTCCCGAGCACTCGGGTGTGGGGCTGTGGGCGGTGGACCTGTCCCTGCTCCTCCCCTCGCACCCGGCACGGCTGCGCTACGAGCGGGCACAGCTTCTGGTGCAGCGCGGCGACTTCCGGGACGGCGCGCGGGAGCTGGAGGCGTACGCGGAGCTGGTGGCGGCGGTGGACGGGCCGGCGGCGGAACGGATCCGGGGCCAGGCGCAGGCGGCGCGGGCGCTGCTCAACTAGGGACGCGGGCGCCGCTCGACCGGACAGCGGGCGCCCGGTGATCCATCCACCGGGCGCCCGCTTCCGGGCGTCGCGTCAGCTCGGGTTCGTGTCGATGACGGCGACGCGGTCGGTCTTGCTGGTCAGTGCCTGACGGAGGGCGCCGTAGACGTCCTGGGGGGTGACGGCCGTCTTCTCGCCGTTGCCCCGGGCGATGAGCACACCGTCGAACGTCTGGCCGTACAGCTCCTGCAGGGCCTTCAGGTCGGGCTTCTCCGCCAGCTTGCCGTCGACGGCCTGCACCCCGAGGAACTTCCACAGGGAGTTCTCCGGGCTGAACTCGATGGTGTGGGCGGCGTCCGTCTGCACGATCACGTTGGCCGACATCGCCGGCTCGGCGAACTCCTTCATCATCCGGTCGACCTCGGCCTTGGTGATCTTCGGCTGCTGGGCGGCCGTCGGGACGTTCACCGCGGCGGACTTCCCGGTCTCGACCTGGGTGCGGTACGCCTCCGTCACCACGTCGGTCGCCTTGGCGACGTCGATGCCCTGGCCGCCCTTGGGGTACACCGGGACGGCCTTGCCGGACTCGAACTTGATCGAGCCCTCGGTCACCGAGCCGGAGCCGCCGGCGGCCTCCTCCAGGGCGGCGTGCAGCTTCTCCTCGTCGACGGGCATGACCGGCTCGACGACGCGCTCGTTGCCGATGAGGGAGCCGATGACGTTGACCGGGTTGTAGTCGCTTCCGGTGGCCGCGCCGACGGTGGCGTCGGTGTCGAACTGCAGGCCCGCGTTGTCCGGCTCCAGCTCGACGGTCTTGCCGTCGACCGACAGCTTCAGCGGCTGGTCCAACCGGTCGTCGAGGGCCGCGTCGAGCTTCTTCACGGCCTCGTCGCGGGTGCCGCCGCCGATGTCGACGCCGAGCACGGTGGTGCCCTTGGGCACGTCGGAGCGGTTCATCAGCAGGCCTGCGCCGTAGGCGACACCGGCGAGGAAGACCACGCAGCCGCAGAGCAGGACGAGCTTGTTGCGCCCCTTCTTCTTCGCCGGCTTCGAGGAGCTCGCCGGGGGCGTGGAGACCGGCTCGGGCAGCTTCGGGGGCGTGTGCGGCCGCGGGCCGTCGGCCGGGCCGCCGGGGGCGTTGAAGTCCGCGCCCGGCGGGACGACCGGAATGCCGCTGGTGACGGTGTGCCCGGAGACGTTGTCGTGGCGGGGGCCGTAGCCCGGGGTGCCGGGTTCGGCCGGCTTCTGCGGGGTGAGGATCGCGGTGTCGTCGCTCAGACCGCCGCCGGGGACGCCGGGGGTGCCGCCCCCCTGGCCGGCGAAGCCGGCGGGGGCGCCCTGGGACGCCTGGGCACCGGGGCGCCCGGGGGCGCCCTGACCCGACTGACCCGACTGGGCACCGGGGCGGACCGGAAGGGCGGGGAGGCCCGGACCACCGGGAACGGCGGGAGCGCCGGAGCCCCTGCCCGCCTGGCGGGCGACCGGGCTCGAGCCGGTCGCCGGTCCGGTGGTCGGGCCCGCGGGCCCCTGCGGGCCGCGCTGACCGGGCCGGCCGGACCGGGGGGTCCGGGGAGCCTCGTCCGTGAAGAACGGCAGGTCGTCGCGGCGCGGCTCGTCACCGTGACCCGTGCCCGGACGCGTGCCGGGGCCGGCCGGCCCGGCGGCCAGCGCCTCGGTCACGTCGAAGGAGCCGGTGCCGCCACCGTGCCCGGGGGCCACGGGCCCGCCGGTCGCACCGGTCGCGCCGGTGGGTCCGGAACCCTGCGCGCCGCCGGGACGGGAGCCGCCCGGCGCGCCCATGGAGCCGACGACGCCGCCCGGCCGCGCGCCACCGGGCGCGGAAGGTGCCTTCGGCGCGCCGCCCGCGGCGGGACCCGAACCGCTCGGCGCGCCCGCCCCGTTGGCGGAGCCGCCGGCCGGACCGCCCTTGCCCCCGCCCGACTTGCGCGGCGCGAACCAGTCGCTGGCCGGCTTCTCCTCGGCCGCCGGCCGGTCGGCCTGCGCGGGCCGGTCGGGCTGGGCGGGAGGCTCGGCCACGTCGGCGGCCGGAGCAGGGGACGGCGCCGCCGCCTCGGCGTCGGCGGTACCGCCCTTGCCCCCCTCGTCCGCGACGGGCTTGCGCACGACGACCGGCGGAATGGGCCGCGATCCGGGGATGTTGATGCGGACCCGCGTCGTCAGCGTGGTCTCGGTCTTGCGTTCCTCCGGCCGCGCGGCCGAACGGCCCGCGTCCGTGCCCTCGTCCGGAATCGCCGGAATCCCGTAGGGCGGCGTGCCCGACGGGTAGGCGGCTCCGCCGCGCCCGTTGGGCCCGGAGGACGGAGTGTCAGTTTCACGACTCAAGGCAGGTTCTCCCGGTTGGCTCCGCCGCCCGTCACGACCTCACGGTGGGAGTCCTCCCAGCTCGGGCGAAGCCGAGGGTTCGAGGGAGGCTCGGCGGCGCGCACCACCTTACTGGCCCCGTCCGGCCCGTATCCCAGTACCGCCGGGGAAACCCACACCGGACCCGCACGCCCATGACACGGCGAAGTGGTACGTCACTTGCCAAGTCGGGCGGGAGGGCCGTCCGGTTGCCGCCCGGAGAAGAGGGTGGCGCAGATCACAGCCAGGGCGATGCCACCGAGGAGGAAGAGGTAGGAGCCGCCGCCCGCGGCGAACAGGAAGTCGCCTTCCGGGCGGCTGGTGGTGAGCAGGATGACGACGAGCATCCAGCCACCGGCGGCCCAGGCGCCCCCGGCCCGGCTGCGGAGGAGACGGGTGGCCCCCAGGACCAGTCCGGCCTCACCGGCGAGGGCGAGCAGCAGCCCGCCGGGGAACCACGCGGGCTGCACCAGCGCCCCGGCGGCTCCGACCACGGCGCCGAGCAGGAAGAACCCCAGGCAGGCGACGACCCGCCCGGCGGAGGGCGGTCGCAGCGGCTGGGCGAGCGCGGAGGGCGACCGGTCGCTCACGACGCCTCCCCGGTCCCGGCGAACAGGTCGCTCTCCCGCTCCACGGGACGCTCGCCGCGTACCAACTCGTAGTACTCGGTGGTGAAGAGCGGCTGGGCGAGTTCGTTGGAGAGCACGAAGTACGGTTCGGCCACGGTGATCTGCGTGACGTGGGCGCGCATCGCGGCGGCCTTGGCGGCGGCGTACGCGGTGCCGTCGACCGCGGTGGTGACCTGCCCGTCGTCGACGACACCCGGTACGTCGCCGAGGGTGCCCGCCTTCTCGAAGGGCAGGCCGGGCAGGTCGCCGTCGAGGCGGGCGAAGGCCTGCTCGGCGACGGACCGGGGCACCCGGTTCCAGTAGACCTTGGGGATGTCCCACCCTCCGTCGGCGGCGAGCTCGACGGCGCGCATGGCGACGCGGTGGGCCTGGACGTGGTCGGGGTGGCCGTAGCCGCCGTTGTCGTCGTAGGTGACGAGGACCTGGGGCCGGATCTCGAGGATCACCTCGGCGAGCAGCCCCGCCGCCTGATCGACGTCGGCCTGCCAGAAGCAGCCGGGGTCGTCGTTGTCGGGCAGTCCCATCATCCCGGAGTCGCAGTACCGCCCGGCCCCGCCGAGCAGCCGGAAGTCCTCGACCCCCAGCGCCCGCATCGCTTCCTTCAGCTCCCCGAGCCGGTGCCCGCCGAGGGCGGCCCCGCCCAGGTGCCCCAGCTCGGGCGGGATGACCTCGCCCCGCTCACCGAGCGTGCAGGTGACCAGCGTCACATGGGCGCCCTCGGCGGCGTACCGCGCCATGGTCGCGCCGTTGTTGATCGACTCGTCGTCCGGGTGGGCGTGCACCAGCAGCAGACGCCGGTCGGGGAGTTCCGTCATGGGGCCAGCCTATGAGGCCGCGCGCTCGTCCCCGTAACGCGGAAGACGTCCGTGGGGCGGGTGTCGTCGAACACGGCGCCGACGCCGAGCCCGGCACCCGCCCAGCACGGTCGCCGGCCGGCCCGTCCTTCTCGGCCGGCTCACAGGCGGCACCGGGCCGGGTCATGGATTCCGGTGCCAGGCTGACCCCGGGTCGGCGACGGCGTCCCGCTCACGGGGCCCGACGCGGACCTCACGGACCTGTCCCCCCGACGGAAGGCGCCCGATGCGCAAGCCGAAAGCCGAACAGACGCCCGACGGACCCGCCTACCAGGGGCGCCTGCTTCCGAACCCCGAGGAAGAGGTCGTCGACCAGGGACTCGACTTCGACCTGGGCACCCTCTCCCGCAGGCGGGCCCTGTCCTTCCTCGGAGGGGTCGGCGGCATGGCGGCGCTGGCGGCGTGCGGCTCGGGCTCCGGCAGCGGCACCACGGCCACGGGCGAGGCCACCGCCTCCGCGTCATCGTCGTCCGGCCTCACCGAGATCCCCGACGAGACCAACGGCCCCTACCCCGCGGACGGCACCAACGGAGTCGACGTCCTGGACAAGGAGGGAATCGTCCGCCAGGACATCCGTTCGAGCTTCGGCGACTCGACGACGACCGCCCCGGGCATCCCCCTCACCTTCGAATTCACGGTGCTGGACCTCGTCGACGACGGCAAACCGCTCGCCGGCGCGGCCGTCTACGCCTGGCAGTGCGACCGGGACGGCAACTACTCCCTGTACTCCAGCGGAGTCGAGGACGAGAACTACCTGCGCGGCGTGCAGGTCGCCGACAGCGACGGCCGGGTCACGTTCGTCAGCGTCTTCCCCGCCTGCTACCCGGGCCGCTGGCCGCACGTGCACTTCGAGGTCTACCCCGACCTCGACTCCGTCACCGACTACGACAAGCGCCTGTCGACGTCCCAGATGGCCCTCCCGAAGAACGCCTGCGACACCGTCTTCGCCACCGACGGCTACGAGTCCTCCGTCGACAACCTCTCGCGACTGACCCTCAAGACCGACAACGTCTTCGGCGACGACGGCGGGGTCCACCAGCTCGCCACCGTGAGCGGATCGGTGAAGGCCGGCTACACGGCGAAGCTGACCGTCCCCATCGACACCGGCACCGAGCCCACCGGCGGCAACGCGCCCGGCGGCGGCCCCGGAGGCGGCCAGCCGCCCAGCGGGGCGCCGGCCGACGGCCCTCCGCCCGGCTCCGCCCCTTCGGGCAGCCCGGAATCGTCGGCATCCGGCAACTGACCGGGAACGACCGGTGGGGCGAGCCAGGACGTGCGGTGCGGGCGGAGGCGACCGAAACAGTCTCCTCCGTTTCCGGATCACGCCCCTGCCGACTCGGCCTCGCCCACGCCGTCGCCGTGGTAGAGCGGGAGGCCGCTCGTGGAAATGGTCCACTCGCCGATGGTGACGTCCTCGCCGTAGACGAAGTTCTTGCGCACCGCGTAGCGAGGGCCGTCCGGGGTGGAGTGGATGTCGGTGAAGACCGCGCCGGTGCCGGTACGGGGGTCGAAGATCACGTAGGTCGGGATGCCGAGCAGTGGGTAGTCGCGCATCTTGCCCACCCAGTCGTTCTCCGGGTTGGACCGGGAAACGATCTCGATGGCGGCGAGGACCGTACGGGGGTCGATGGAACCTTCGACGTCGAGGTCGGCCCAGGCGATCACCATCACATCCGGGTGCCGCATGATGCCCTCGGGCACGTCCTCCACGTCGGGCGTGCCGTTGTGGGCCAGCAGCTCGTCCGGCATGACCTTCTCCAGACGGCGGCTGACGTGCGCGGCCGTGACCTCGTGCGGGCCTCCCGGCGACATCATGTCGTGCACGATCCCTTCCTTGGTGACTTCGAACTTCCCGGGGAGGGTGTCGTCCATCGACTGCACGACATCCCTCATGGACCGGTACAGATGGGAGCCGTCCCGCCGCGCGTCGTCGGGTGCGATGGTCATGGCGCTCGCTCCTCGTCGTCTGTGCCCAGGGGCAAGGATCGTCACGTTCATGCTAGGCGGCCTCCTGGATATCGGTTCGGCAGGCGCGGCAGCGGCCGGGGTGGGGTGCGCGGAACGCGTGGTCGCAACCGTCGCAGTTCTGCAGGGGGTGCCGTACGGGTGGCGGGGCGGCCGGCGCGCGGAACGGGGGTGGGGGCGGGAGCTGGTCGGCGAGGCGGTGGGCCAGGAAAGCTGCGGGCCGTCGTACGCCCTCGGGTGGCAGGTCGATGGTCAGAGCCCTGCGTACGGCGGCGGGGGGGACGTCCCGCTCCAGCCAGGCGGCGACACCGGGGGACAGGTGCGCCGTGTCGCCGGTGGAGAGGAGCAGCCAGGGCTCGTGACGGTGGAGGTCCGCGAGGAGGTCGGTGGCGGCCTGGAGGAGCGCGGGGGCGGGGTGGGCAGGGCCCGGCACGGCGGGGAGGGGCTTGCGGCGTGCTCGCTTCTCGCACCTCCTGTGCGGCGTGCTCTCCTCGCACGTCTCCTGCCTCTGCGGCTCCGCTGCCGTGCGGGAGGGAACCTCGACGGGGTGCCGGGCCGCCATCGGCTGGTTGCACGAGGTCGTGCGGGTCACGATGCGGCCGGTGGAGGTGCGGACGCGTTCGCGGCGCAGGTAGCCGTGAGTCTCCAGTTCGCGCAGGGCGGCGGCGATACGAGCAGTTCCCTCGGGGAACCGTGCGGCGAGGCTCTTGATGTCGGCCGGGGCGCCCTTGGGCAGTGACTGGAGGTGCGTGCCGAGCCCGATGGCGAGGAGCGAGAGCTCCCGGTGCTGGGCGAGGTGGTTGCCGATCACCGTGAAGCGGGTGGTGTGGCGGGAGTTGTCGTGCTGGAGCCCGCCGGTGGTGCGGTGGGCCCGGTTCGGGTGCTTGTTGCCCGCGAGGCGGGCCTGGGCGCGCGGGGGCACGCTAGGGTTCTGGGTACCCATCGGGAAGCCTCTATCTTCCTCGGTGGTCAGGCCCTCGCAGTGGGATTGCAGTCCCGGCGGGGGCCGTCTCATGTCTGCTGTCGTGTGGTGGTGCGTTGCGCTGAGCGTCGGGCCTGGCCGGACCGGAAATCCAGCCGAACCGGGGATGTTCACCCGCCCGAGTGCGCGCGACCACGGGCGGGAGGGGTGGTGGGGTTTGGTGGGGGTGTTTTCCCCCGGAGTTCTTTGTCTTTCAGCCGCCGACGGCACCGGAGCACGAAGGTGCGGGTTCCGGTGGCGTGAAGCTCGGTTCGGCCCAGACGGTCTTGCGCGGGAACCGCCCCTCGGTCACCCCCCAGCGGTCGGCCAGCGCGTCGACGAGCAGCAGGCCCCGGCCCGACTCGGCTGCCACGTCCGGTACTTGCGGCGCGGGCATCCGGTCACCGCGCGTGTCCGTGACCTCGATACGGAGCGTGACGCCGACCACGTAGAGCGTGAGCCGGAAGCTGCGGCCGGGGAGACGGCCGTGGGTGGCCGCGTTGGCGGCCAGTTCCGCGATGACGTGGCTCGCCCGCTCGTGCGGAAGCCCCCAGCTCCGGAGCGTGTCCACCGCGAGCAGGCGGGCGAGGCGGGCACCGCGTGGGGTGGACGACAGCAGCATGGTGAAGTTGCGGACGCTGAGGTCGAGTTCGGGTCCTGACCCGTGCTCGGCGATTCCCTGAGTTTGCTGATTCACATCACCGAGCGTGGCCGACCGGACATACTGAGATGCGTAATTGTGCTGTTACGTAGAGCTACGATCCAAGGTTCAACCGGTCGTGTCCAGACTGTCGAAGTAGCTCCTGCGAACAGGTCGGAACAGTACGTCGCAGCATCACGGAGGGGCACACATGTCGGTGAGCGATGAGGCGGTGCGGGTCGGAACCGAGACGGACCAGACGGACGAGCCGGGGTGGGAGGTGGACCCGGACGACGACTGGGCACTGGCCGTGGTGGCCACGGTGGGGCGGCAGTTGAGGCTTCGCCGGGAGGCGGCGGGGATGCGGGTCAGCGACTTCGCGGTGGCGGCCGGATACGGCGCGGATCTGGTGTACAAGATCGAGACGGGCAAGCGGATCCCCAGGCCCGAGTACTTGGACACGGCGGACGAGGTCCTGGACGCCGGCGGCCTCATCGCGGCGATGAAGGAGGACGTGAAGAAGGTCCGGTACCCGAAGAAAGTGCGGGATCTCGCACAGTTGGAGGGGCGAGCGGTTGAGATCGGCCTCTACGTGTGCCACAGCATCAGCGGGCTTCTCCAGACACACGATCACGCACGAGCAGCATTCGAGTCACGGCAACCCGCTTACAGCCAGGACGAGATCGAGCGGATGGTGGCTGCCCGCGTGGATCGCCAAGCCATCTTCCAGAAGGATCCGGCACCCACGCTCAGTTTCGTCCTGGAAGAGGCCCCGCTACGACGTCCGCTCGGAGGCACAATGGTGTGGCGCGGACAGCTGGAGCACCTGCTTGAGGTAGGCAGGCTGCGTTGTGTAACGCTTCAAGTGATGCCGACGCGCTGCGAGGCTCACCCCGGCCTCGACGGGAAGATCGAGTTGCTGAAGTTCGAGGACGGTTCAGCAGTGGCACGCTGCGAGGGAGCGTTCAACGGCCGCCCGGTCTCGGACGTCCGGCAACTCCGCATCGCCGAACTACGATATGGCAGCATCCGCGCGCAGGCTCTCCCACCTCGGGAGTCGCTGGCATTCATCGAGGAACTGCTGGGGGAAACATGATCCGCAAGGTCTTCGACCACCACACTTCGGGCCTCACGTGGTTCAAGAGCAGCTACAGCGACGGTAACGAAGGCGACTCGTGCATCGAAGTGGCAGGAGCGTGGTTCAAGAGCAGCTACAGCAGCGGCCCTGAGGGCGACTCCTGCGTCGAGATCGCCACCGAACCCGGCACGGTCCACGTCCGCGACTCGAAGAACGTCGAGGGCCCCCGCCTGGCCTTCGCCCCCGCCGCGTGGGCCGGTTTCCTGCCGTACGCGGTCGAGGGCTGATCCGGCCTCCTCGGCCGCCCCTTCGGCGGGCCAGGAGCACTGAACCGGCCGGACGGCGCGTGCGGTCATAATGCGCGGGTGTCCAGAAAACCCGTGCCGTTGCCCGCCGAGCACATACCGCCCGGTACCGCCGACTGGCGGACTCCCGACGCCCAGCGCTGGCTCGCCGCCGTGCCCGCCCGGTGGGCTCACCCTCTGTGGGCGCTCCTGGCATTGGTCGTCTCGCTGGTGTGGGACGTGGCGGCGGCTCCCGTCGCTCCCTGCACGTCCGCCGAGCCGTGCGGCACCGACTGGCTGGGCCTCGGGACGGTCGTCGTGCTGGTGCTGACCCTGTACTGGGTGTGGCGGCAGCCACGGCTCGCGCTCGTGGGGCTCGCGGCCGTGCTGACGGGGTTCGCCATGGAGGACGGCTTCACGGCGGCGTTCGGCCAACCGTCCGCGCTCGCGTTCCTCGTGGCCGTCGCGTTCGCCACCACCGGGCTCGTCCACCGGCTGGCCGTCGCCGGGCGGCAACGGTCGCTGGCCCTGGAGGCGGCCGGGCCGGTCGCACAGCCGCTGCCCCCCGCCGCGCGGACGTTCCACCGGGGCCGGCTCTCCTTCGTCCTGGCTGTGTTGTCGCTGGCCGTCGCGGGGTTCGGCTTCTGGCAGGCCCAGCAGGTCGCCGATGCGTACGAGGAGCGGGCCGCGGGCGCCACGGAACTGTCCGGACGGGTCACGGCCCTGGACCAGGGCGACGAAGACGTCCTCACGGTGACGGCCGACGGGCTCACCCATCGCTTCGAGACGGCCTACCCCGAGGACTTCCCCGTGGGCAGCCGGGTCGACATCGTCGTGGACGACGACTGGGTGGCGCTGGTCGCGGAGCCGTACGACGTCTTCGGCTGGGAACTGCTGGTGCTGGGCGGCTCCGTCGTGGGGCTGGCGTTCCTCGTGAACGGTGTGGCCGGGCGGACGCGTTCGGAGCGGCTGCGGCGTGGGCCGCTGCCGGTGCTGCACGTACTGGTGCGCGAGGGCCACGACGACGGCCGCACCTGGGTGTTCGCGGCCGACGACCGGGAGGGTCTTCGGCCGGTCCTGCACTTCCACTCGCTGTGCTCCTTCGAGGACGAGAACGAGGACGAAGAAGAGGACGGCCTCGACGTGGACGACGACTCCGAGGCCGACATCGAACTCGGCAAGATCGCGGAGATCCTCCGGAGCGGGGGTCCCACCCCGCCGCTGCGGGAGGCCGTCCTGTACGGCGTCCCCTATGCCGGTGCCGAAGTCGCCTTCGTCTCGCGCGACGACGCGGACGACGCCGAGGTGGCGGTGGAGTGCAGCGTCACCGCGGTGAAACCGGCCGTCCAGGGGTGGGTGGAGCGCGGGCCGCAGCGCCGTGGGCGGGAGAGCCCGCAGCGGTCCGTCGACGAGGTCGCCGCCGACATGACGCCCACGGCGGGCCCTCGGGTGTGGAGGGCTCACGGCTTCTCGCGTGCGGTCGGCCTCGGTCTGCTGCTGGTGCAGGGCGGCGGCACCTGGGCCGCGCTCGACGAGGGGCCGTCGTGGACCTGGCTGTGGTTGGCCGTGGGCCTGCCGTGGCTGGTGACGGCCGTGTCGACGGCACTCACCTGGCGGATCACCGCCGACCGTGACGGGCTGTGGGTGACCGGGGCATGGCGTGTGCGGCGGGTCCCGTGGAACGTGATCACGTCCGTGCGGCACTCCGACGACGGTGTCCGCGTCGGCCGGGCCAAGGACTCCCCCGTGGAGATCTCCCCCACCGGCTGGGCGTGGCTGGAGCGCCGCCTGGGCCGCGAGCCGGGTGCGGAGCGCGTCGCCGAGGAGGTGCGGGCGCTGCTGCTCCGCCCGGAGCTGAGACCGCTGGAGGAGGCGCCGGCGGGGCAGCAGGGCATGCCGGTCGGGCCTCCGCTGGTGGCTCTGACGGTGCTGTGGGGCGCGGCGGTCCTGCTTCTGCTCTGACGGTGCTGTGGGGCCCAGGGAGCGGGCGGGCTCGGTGATCCGGTTCCGGGCCGGGGACACGGAACATTCCCCACCTCGCCTCGCCGTGGCGACACGCGGTCGGGGAGGCCACACTCCGCCGAAAACGTGAGCAGTCGGCAGAGCAACGTCACCCGGACGCTCAAACGAGCAGGCTGAAGGCAGTGAGGGCTGAGATGCTCACGTTTTTCGTCAGTACCTCCCCGAACCCCCGTCAGACGTCCTGAAGGCGCCGGAACGGCCGGTCCGCCTCCAGGGCGAACGCCAGCTCCAGCAAAGTGCGTTCAGCTCCCGGCCGGGCGGAGAACATGACGCCGACGGGCAGCCCGTCCGGTGTCGTGCTCGTGGACGGCAGGGAGATCGACGGGGTGCCGACGACGTTGTCGACCGGGGTGAACGCCACGTAGTCCAGGAGCCGTTCGATCAGCGTGGCGTACGGGACGGTCGGGCTCAAGTGGCCTATCGGCGGGGTGGTGTGGGCCAGGACCGGGGAGAGGATCACGTCGAGGCCGCGGAACCCGGCCGCGTACGCCTCGCGCGTGCGCTTCAGCCGGCGCAGTACGGCCGGCGTGGTCCGCCAGGCCCTCACGTACGTCTCGCGCAGGCCCCGGCTCAGGCCGTCCGTGCGGTGGCGGTCGAAGTCCGCGCCCAGCGTCCTGCCGGTGGCGCCGATCAGGAACGACAGCAGGCCCCAGTACGTGAGGAAGTCGTCCGTGAAGCGCGGGTCGATGGAGAGTTCCACCGGTTCCACGGTGTGGCCGAGCCGTTCCAGGCGCTCGGCCGTCTCCGTCACCGCCGTCCGGGTGCCGGCGTCGGAGCGGACGCCGTTCGGGGAGTCCACCAGGAGCCCGATGCGCAGCCGTCGCCCCGAGGGGCCCTCGACCAGGCCGACGGGCGGCAACTTCGGGTTGCGCCAGTGCTGTTCCGCGGCGGCC
This sequence comes from Streptomyces sp. NPDC053426, assembly GCF_055585405.1. Lineage (NCBI taxonomy): Bacteria > Bacillati > Actinomycetota > Actinomycetes > Kitasatosporales > Streptomycetaceae > Streptomyces > Streptomyces sp. NPDC053426. Next base: position 350,653 of record NZ_JBVJKE010000002.1, read on the forward strand.
AGGAACGCCGCGCTGTCCCGTACCGAGCGGCTCACCACGCCGTCGACGACGAGGTCGATCGGCAACCGGCGGCCCTGCGCGTTCGCCACCATCCGGCCGCGGGTGGGCTTGAGGCCGACGAGGCCGCAGCAGGCGGCGGGGATGCGGATCGAACCGCCGCCGTCGTTGGCGTGCGCGATCGGGACCGCGCCGGCGGCGACGAGCGCCGCGCTGCCGCCGGACGAGCCGCCCGCCGAGTGGTCCGTGTGCCACGGGTTGCGGACGGGTTCGGCGCCCTCGTACTCCGTGGTGGGGCTGAACCCGAACTCGGGCAGCCGGGTCTTGCCGAGCACCGTGACGCCGGTGCTCAGCAACTGGCGGGCGAACGGGGCGTGCCGCCGGGCGGCGCGGGGTGCGAACGCGGCGCTTCCGTGGCCCGTGAGCAGCCCCTGGTAGTCGGTGTTGTCCTTGACGAAGGTCGGCACACCGGCCAGGAGGCCACCGGAGCCGTGCGCCGGGGCGTCGAGGTGCGTCTGGACCGCGTTGAGCCGCGGCTCGACGGCCCTGACCCGGGCCGCCGCGTCACGGGCGGCCTCGGCGGCGCCGACCTCGCGCCGGCGGATCGCCGCGGCGAGGCCGACCGCGTCGTGATCGCCCAGGGCGTCGTCCCGGAAGACATGGACCCTGGCCTGTTCCTCGGAAGTCGTCACCGTCGGCTCCGCCCCTGAACGCATGGATGATCGCCCGCCATCATTCCCTACCGGCGGGTAACACGCGAGGGGGCGGCGCTCAGAAGTTGATGCTGCCGATCATCCCCGCGATGTTCGTCGTCAGCTCGCTGATGGTCGGGGCGATCGTCGACGAGGCGAGGTAGAAGCCGAGCAGCATGCACACCACGGCATGCCCCGCCTTCAGACCCGACTTCTTGATCAGCAGGAAGACGATGATCGCCAGCAGCACCACCGCCGAAATCGAGAGTGCCACGGCGGTTCACCTCCAAAGGTCCCAGGGCGCGGGGTAGGGGGACGTAGGAACATGGGGGCAGGTAAAGCGACACAGCAGCCAGCAGGTTCATACCCACTATGCGCTAACGATCATAACTATCCGTACGTGCGCATCGGTCGGCGCACGGCCGCACAAGGGGGCGCATGGCCAATATGGTCAGGGCATGACGACCGAGACCGACTCCTTCCCCCGACGGCACGCCCGTACCCTGCGCTTCACGCTCGGCGCGCCGCGTTCGTTCAGCGTGGCTCCCGACGGCTCGCGTGTCGTGTTCCTGCGCTCCGGTTCCGGTACGGACCGGGCCAATTCGCTCTGGGTCCTCGATACGGAAGGGGGCGGGGAGCGCGTGGCGGCCGACCCGCGCGCCCTCCTGGGCGGGGCCTCGGAGGACCTCTCCCCCGAGGAGCGCGCACGGCGCGAACGGAGCCGCGAAGGCGGCGCCGGCATCGTCGGCTACGCCACCGACACGGCCGTCGAGTTGGCGTCCTTCGCCTTGTCAGGGCGGCTTTTCACGGCCGAGCTGCGGGCCGGGACGGCACGTGAACTGCGCGTGCCGGGGCCGGTGATCGACCCGCGTCCGTCGCCCGACGGGCGGTACGTCGCCTACGCCTCCCGGGGCGCGCTGCGCGTCGTGGGGGCCGAGGGGGCGGACGAACGGGCGCTGGCCGCCCCGGAGTCGGAGGGCGTCACCTACGGTCTGGCCGAGTTCGTCGCGGCCGAGGAGATGGGCCGCTCGCGGGGCTTCTGGTGGGCCCCGGAGTCGGACCGGCTGCTGGTGGCGCGCGTGGACGACACGCCGGTACGGCGCTGGTGGATCTCCGACCCGGCGCATCCGGAACGGGAGCCGCAGCGGGTGGCGTACCCGGCGGCGGGCACCCCGAACGCGGACGTCCGGCTGTTCGTGATCGGCCTCGACGGGACGCGCACCGAGGTCTCCTGGGACCGGGCGCGCTACCCGTATCTGGCACATGTGCACTGGTCAGCGGCGGGTGCCCCGCTGCTGCTCGTCCAGGCGCGCGACCAGCGCGCCGCGCTGATCCTGGCCGTGGACCCGGACTCGGGGGCGACCCGGATGGTGCACGCCGACGAAGATCGAATTTGGCTTGAACTGTTCCCCGGAGTGCCGTGCTGGAGCCCCTCCGGGCAGCTCGTCCGGATCGCGGACGAGGGAGGCGCGCGACGACTCGCCGTCGGCGAACGACCGCTCACCGGAGCGCAGTTGCACATCCGCGCCGTACTGGACGTCTCCGACGACGACGTGCTGGTCTCGGCGTCGGCGGGCGAGGAGGCGACCGACCCCGAGATCGGCGAGGTGCACGTCTACCGGGTGAACGAACTCGGCGTGGAGCGCGTCTCGCGGGAGCCCGGTGTGCACTCGGCGGTACGCGCCGGGGGCGTGACCGTGCTCGTCTCGGCGGCCTTGGACCGGCCAGGTTCGCGGGTCCAGGTGCTGCGTGACGGGAAACCGACGGCGACTGTCCCGTCGTACGCCGAAGACCCCGGTATGTCCCCCCGCGTGACCCTGACCCAGGGGGGCGCACGCCGAATTCCGTGCGCCGTGCTTATGCCTCGGGACTACGCCGGTGACACCGCCCTGCCGGTGCTCATGGACCCCTATGGCGGTCCGCACGGGCAGCGGGTGCTCGCCGCCCGCAATCCGCATCTGACCTCGCAGTGGTTCGCCGACCAGGGGTTCGCGGTGATCGTCGCCGACGGGCGCGGGACGCCGGGCCGCTCGCCCGCCTGGGAGAAGTCCGTCCGGGACGACATCGCCGCCCTCGTCGTCCAGGACCAGGTGGACGCCCTCCAGGCGCTCGCCGCCGACTTCCCGCTCGACCTTGACCGGGTCGCCGTCCGGGGCTGGTCCTTCGGCGGCTACCTGGCGGCCCTCGCCGCCCTGCGCCGGCCCGACGTCTTCCACGCGGCCGTGGTGGGCGCCCCGGTCACCGATCTGCGCCTGTACGACACCCACTACCAGGAACGCTACATCGGCCACCCGGACGAGCAGCCGGAGGTCTACCGCCGCAACTCGGTGATCGACGACGCGGGCCTGGTCGACGCCGCCCCCGCGCCGCACCGCCCGATGATGATCATCCACGGCCTCGCGGACGACAACGTGGTGGTCGCCCACTCCCTGCGGCTCTCCTCCGCGCTGCTGGCGGCCGGCCGCCCGCACGAGGTGCTGCCCCTGTCCGGCGTCACCCACATGACCCCGCAGGAGGAGGTCGCCGAGAACCTGCTCCGGCTCCAGCTCGGCTTCCTCAAGCGCTCGCTGGGGCTCGCAAACGGGGACGAACCGCGTTAACACGCACGCAACTTCACGGAAGCGGTACCGATATACGGACACGGCACGCTGATCAGCGTACGGCCGTGCGGGTGCCGTAAGCGGGCCGGGATGCGCCATGTCATCCCGGCCCGTCGCCGTGCCCCTCCACCGGTGCCAGTACCCCCGGCGCGGAGCGCCTGATCGATACGGCCTCCGCGAAGTGGCAGGCCGAGTCGTGCGCCACCGGCCCCCCTGCCGGGCGGAACCACTCGGGCACCGCGAGGGCCGGCACCTCCAGCGCGCAGCGCTCCCGCGCCTTCCAGCAGCGGGTGCGGAAGCGGCAGCCGGAGGGGATGTCCGTCGGCGAGGGGACGTCACCGCTGAGGATGATCCGCTCCCGGTGCTCCCTGGCCTCCGGGTCCGGTACGGGCACGGCGGAGAGCAGTGCCTGGGTGTACGGGTGCGTGGGGTGCTCGTAGATCTCGGTGTCCGTGCCGGTCTCCACGATCCGCCCCAGGTACATCACCCCGATCCGGTCGGAGATGTGCCGGACGATCGACAGGTCGTGCGCGATGAACACGTACGCCAGACCGAACTCGCTCTGCAGCCGGTCCATCAGGTTGACGACCTGGGCCTGCACCGACACGTCCAGCGCGGAGACCGGTTCGTCGGCGACGATCACCTCGGGGCGCAGCGCCAGGCCCCGTGCGATGCCGATGCGCTGGCGCTGGCCGCCGGAGAACTGGTGCGGATAGCGGTTGACGTACTCCGGGTCGAGGCCGACGACGTCCAGCAGGTCCTGGACCCTCCTTCGCCGGTCGCCCTTCGGGGCCGCCTCGGGATGGATGTCGTACGGCTCCCCGATGATGTCGCCCACCGTCATACGGGGGTTGAGGGAGGTGTACGGGTCCTGGAAGACCATCTGGATGTTGCGGCGTACGGCCTTCAGGGCCTTGCCCGACAGCCTGGTGATGTCCTCGCCCTTGTAGCGGATCGAACCGGCCGTCGGGCGTTCGAGGTTGACCAGCATCCTCGCGACCGTGGACTTGCCGCAGCCGGACTCGCCGACGATGCCCAGCGTCTCGCCCCGGCCGAGCGTGAAGTCCACGCCGTCGACCGCCCGTACGGCGCCGACCTGCTTGCGGAGGACGACGCCCCGCGTCAGCGGGTAGTGCTTGACCAGGTCGCTGACCTCCAGGACCGGCTCAGCCATTCAGGCACTCCCTCCAGAAGTGGCAGGCGCTCCCCCGCGCCGGCGAGACCTCGTACAGCGGGGGTTCGTCGGTGCGGCAGACATCGCGGGCCAGTGGGCAGCGGGGGTGGAAGGCGCAGCCCGGCGGGACGCGCGTGAGGTTGGGCGGCAGGCCCTTGATGGCGTAGAGCTCCCGGCCCTTGAGGTCCAGGCGGGGGACGGAGTCCAGCAGGCCGCGGGTGTACGGGTGCGCCGGGGCCTTGTAGATGTCGTGCACGGGGGCCGATTCGACGATCCGGCCCGCGTACATCACGGCGATGCGGTCGGCGACGTCGGCGACCACGCCCAGGTCGTGGGTGATGAGGACCAGGCCCATGCCGTACTCGCGCCGGAGTTCCGAGAGCAGCTCCATGACCTGGGCCTGGACGGTGACGTCGAGGGCGGTGGTGGGCTCGTCGGCGATGATCAGGGCGGGTTCCAGGGCCAGCGCCATGGCGATCATGATGCGCTGGCGCATGCCGCCGGAGAACTGGTGCGGGTACTGCCCGACCCGCTCCCGGGCGGCGGGGATGCGCACCCGGTCCATCAGCTCGACCGCCTTCGCCCGCGCGTCCTTGCGGGACGTGCCCCGGTGCACGGTGAACATCTCGGCGAGCTGGTCGCCGACGGAGAGCACGGGGTTGAGGGACGACAGCGCGTCCTGGAAGATCATCGCCATCTCGGCGCCCCGGACCCTGCGGCGTTCGTCCTCCTTCAGTTTCAGCAGGTCCCGGCCCTGGAACAGCACCTCGCCGCCGGTGATCCGGGCGGGCGGCGTGTCGAGGATGCCCATGACGGCCTGCGCGGTCACGGACTTGCCGGAGCCGGACTCGCCGAGCACGGCCAGGGTCTCGCCCGCGTCCACGGCGTAGCCGGCGCCGTCGACGGCCTTGGCGACCCCGTCACGGGTGTGGAACTCCACGTGCAGGTCGCGCACTTCGAGCAGCACGGTCGCTCACCTCAGCTTCGGGTCGAGGGCGTCGCGCACCGCGTCGCCGAGCATGATGAACGCCAGGACGGTGATCGCGAGGGCCCCGGAGGGCCACAGCAGCGCGTGCGGGGCGTTGCGGACGTACGGGGAGGCGGCGGAGATGTCGATGCCCCAGGAGACGCTGGGCGGCTTCAGGCCGACGCCGAGGTAGGACAGGGTGGCCTCCAGGGCGATGTAGGTGCCGAGCGCGATGGTCGCGACGACGATGACCGGGGCGACGGCGTTGGGCGCGATGTGCCGGAGCATCAGGCGGGCGGGGGAGGCGCCGAGCGCGCGGGCGGCCTGGACGTAGTCGTTCTGTTTGACGGTGATGACGGAGCCGCGGGCGATGCGGGAGATCTGCGGCCAGCCGAGCAGCACGATGAACCCGATGACGGGCCAGACGGTGTTGCTGGTGATGACCGACAGCAGCACCAGTCCGCCGAGGACGACCGGGATGGCGAAGAAGACGTCGGTGACGCGGGACAGGACCGAGTCCCAGACGCCGCCGAAGAAGCCCGCCAGGGCGCCCAGGACGCTGCCCAGGACCGCGACGCCCAGGGTGGCCAGGACGCCGACCGTGACGGACGTACGGGCGCCGTGGACGGTGCGGGTGTAGACGTCGCAGCCCTGGCCGTCGAAGCCGAAGGGGTGGCCCGGCCGGGAACCCTCCTGGGCCCTGGCCAGGTCGCACTCGAGGGGGCTGCCGGGGGCGATCGCCGAGGGCCACAGGGAGATGAAGACCAGGAAGAGGATGACCAGGCCCGAGACGAGGAAGACGGGGTTGCGGCGCAGGTCGCGCCAGGCGTCGGACCACAGGGAGCGGGGCTTGTCCCGTGGTCCGGGGCCGCCTCGGCCCTCCGGCCGCTTCTCCAGCGTCTCGGCCTCCTCGACGCCCACCTCCACGGTGCCGCCGATGGCGGCCCCCGCGACGGCGGGCTCGGGTTCGTAGTGCTGCTCAGGCATAGCGGATCCTCGGGTCCAGTACGGCGTAGAGGAGGTCGACGACGAGGTTGGCGACCAGGAAGACCAGCACGAGCACGGTGACGAAGCCGACGACGGTCTGGGTGCTCTGCCGCAGGATGCCCTGGTAGAGCTGGTAGCCGACGCCGTGGATGTTGAAGATCCGCTCGGTGACGATCGCGCCGCCCATGAGGAAGCCGATGTCGGCGCCGATGAAGGTGACCACGGGGATGAGGGAGTTGCGCAGCAGGTGCCGCACGACCACCCGGTGGCGGGGCAGGCCCTTGGCGATGGCGGTGCGGACGTAGTCGGAGCGCCGGTTCTCGGCGATGGAGGTGCGGGTCAGCCGGGTGACGTAGGCGAGGGAGACGGAGGCCAGGACCAGGCCGGGCAGGAGCAGTTCGGCGAAGGGTGCCTCGGTGGAGACCGAGGGCCGGATCCAGCCCCACTTCACGCCGAGCAGCAGTTGGAGCAGCAGGCCGGTGACGAAGGTGGGCACGGAGATGACGACGAGGGTGAACAGCAGGACGCCGGTGTCGACGGGGCGGCCCCGGCGCAGTCCGGTGACCACGCCGAGGGTGACGCCGACGACGACCTCGAAGACGATCGCGATCAGGGTGAGCCGGATGGTGACGGGGAACGCCGTCGACATCAGCTCGGTGACCTCCTGGCCGTTGAAGGCGGTGCCGAAGTCGCCGGTGAAGACGTTCCCCATGTAGGTCAGGTACTGCTGCCAGACCGGCCGGTCGAGGCCGAACTCCTGCCGCAGCCGCCCCGCGGTCGCCGGGTCGCACCGGCGTTCGCCGCAGAGGCCCGCGATGGGGTCGCCCATCACGTTGACCATCAGGAAGATCAGCAGCGTGGCCCCGATGAACACCGGGATCATCTGGAGCAGCCGCCGGACGACGTAGCGTCCCATGGCGGTTCAGCTCACCTTGATCTGGTCGTAGACGGGGACGCTGAAGGGGTTGAGTCTGACGTCGGAGAGGCGTTCGGACCAGCCGGCGCTGCCGTTCTGGTACCAGAGCGGGATGGCGGCCATGTCGTCGCGGACGACCTCCTCGGCCTGCTGGAACAGGCCGACGGCCTTGGCGGGGTCGGTCTCCCGGTTGGCCCGGTCGACGAGGTCGTCGAACCGCTCGTCGGACCACTTGCCGTCGTTGGAGGAGGCGCCCGTGTAGTAGAGCGGCTGGAGGAAGTTCTGGATGAGCGGGTAGTCCATCTGCCAGCCGGCGCGGAACGGGCCGCTCATCTCGCGGCCGGTGATCCGGTTGCGGTAGTCGGCGAAGGTGCCGACCGGTTCGGCGACACAGGCGCGTTCGTCGTCCAGCGCGTTGTTGATGGAGTTGCAGACGGCGTCGACCCAGGCGCGGTGGGAGCCGGTGTCCGCGTTGTAGGTGATGGTCACCTTGCCGCCGGGCAGCCCGCCGCCCTCCCGGATGAGCTTCTTGGCGTCGTCCGGGTCGTACTCGCAGAACTCCCCGCACAGGCCGGCCCGGTAGCCGCCGTCCTTGCCGAGGACCGGGGAGGTCCAGTCGGTGGCGGGGGTGCGGGTCCCGTGGAAGAGCGTGTCGGTGATCTGCTCGCGGTCGATGGCCATGGACAGGCCCTTGCGGACCTTCTCCGCGCCGGGTCTGCTCCAGGCGTCGTCGTAGTAGGGGAAGGCGAGGGTCTGGAGGATGCCGGCGGGGGTGTTGAGGTAGCGGTCGCCGAGGTCGCTCCGCACGTTCTTGAGCTGGGCGGCGGGGACGTCGTCGACCAGGTCGAGGTTGCCGGCCATCAGGTCGGTGTAGGCGGTGTTGTTGTCGGTGTAGACCTTGAGGTCGACGCCGCCGTTGCGGGCCTTGTCGGGGCCGGGGTAGTCGGGCCGGGTGCGCAGGGACATCTGCGAGCCGCGGGTGTACGAGTCGACCAGGTACGGGCCGTTGCCGACCGGCTTCTTCACCCAGGCGTCGTGGTCGTCGAAGAAGGCGCGGGGCAGCGGGGCGAAGGCGTTGTAGCCGAGGGTGTCGGGGAAGGTCGAGAACTTCTGGGTGAGCGCGACGGTGAAGGTGCGGTCGCCCGTGACCTTCAGGCCGGACAGGGTGTCGGCGGTCTGCTTGCCGCCGTCCTCCGGGTGGACCTTGTCGTAGCCCTCGATGTAGCCGAAGAAGTACGCGTTGCGCTGGTTGTTCTTCAGGCTCGCGCCGTAGTTCCAGGCGTCGACGAAGGACCGGGCGGTGACCTTCTCGCCGTTGCTGAAGGTCCAGCCGTCCTTGATCGTGATCGTGAAGTGCTGCGAGTCGGAGGTCTCGATCCTCTCCGCGAGCATGTTCTCCGCCTCGCCGGTGACCGGGTCGTACCGCTTCAGTCCCCGGAAGATCATGTCGAGGACCTTGCCGCCCTGGACCTCGTTGGTGTTGGCCGGCTCCAGCGGGTTCTGCGGGTCACCCCAGGAGGCGCTCAGTACGGCACCGGAGTCGCCGGCACTGCTCTCGCCTCCGCAGGCGGTCGCGGCGAGGGCGACCGCCACCGCGCAGACGGCCCATCGGGCGTGCGTGGCTCCGCGCATGGGGTGCCTCCTCGTACGTGCGCCGACCCTTTACGCCAATATCGACACAAAAGGTTCACCACGCACACGTACGGCGTCTGTACGAGGGGGACTCCAGCCGTATGTACGTATGAGACGCCCGGAGGGGGCGGTGAAAGGGCAGCCGAAAGGGCACGGGTGCGGGAGTCCTGCGCTCCCGCACCCGTGCCCCGGGTCCCTTCAGGGGGCCGACGTCAGGCCTTGGCCACGTCGTTCTTCTCCAGCGCCTTCAGCCCCGGGTCCATCACCACGTCCTCGGCGCGGGCCTCGGTCGTGGGCTCCTCCGGGAAGTGGCAGGCCGTCAGGTGCCCCGGCTTGCTGCCCTCGATCCGGAGCAGCGGCGGCTCCTCGGTCGCGCACTTGTCCTGCGCCTTCCAGCAGCGGGTGCGGAAGCGGCAGCCGGACGGCGGGGAGATCGGCGAGGGCACGTCTCCCTCGAGACGGATGCGCTCCCTTTTCTCCGCGTCGATGTCGGCGTCCGGGACGGCGGACAGCAGCGCGTGCGTGTACGGGTGACGGGGGCCGTTGTAGATCGAGTCGCGGTCCGCGATCTCCACGATCTTGCCGAGGTACATCACCGCGACGCGCTGCGAGAAGTGCCGCACGATCGCCAGGTCGTGGGCGATGAAGACGAAGGCGATCCCCATCTCCCGCTGCACCTCCTGCAGCAGGTTCACCACCTGGGCCTGGATCGACACGTCGAGGGCCGAGACCGGCTCGTCGGCGATGATCAGCTTCGGCTCCAGCGCGATGGCGCGCGCGACGCCGATGCGCTGGCGCTGGCCGCCGGAGAACTCGTGCGGGAAGCGGTTGTAGTGCTCCGGGTTGAGACCGACGATCTCCAGGAGTTCCCGGACCCGCTTCTCACGGCCGCCCGGCGGGTTGATCCCGTTGATCTCCATCGGGCCCGAGATGATCGTGCCCACGGTCTGCCGCGGGTTCAGCGCCGTGTACGGGTCCTGGAAGATCATCTGGATCTCGGACCTGATCGGCGCCAGCTCCCGGCGGCCGGCCCGGCTGATGTCCTTGCCCTTGTACTCGATGGTGCCCGTGGTCGGCTCGTACAGCCGGGTCAGCAGCCGGCCGGTCGTCGACTTGCCACAGCCGGACTCGCCGACGAGGCCGAGGCTCTCCCCCGGGAAGACCTCGAAGTCGAGGCCGTCGACGGCCTTGACCGCGCCGACGGTGCGCCGGATCGGGAAGCCACCCTTGATCGGGAAGTGCTTCGTCAGACCACTGACCTTCAGCAGCGGTGCGCTGTCACCGTCCCGCTGCTGCGGGACGGTGTCGGCGACCGCCGTGGTCGTCTTGCTGTTGTCGCTCATGGTGATGCCCCAGTCGCCGGTTTCCGCTCAGCCCAGCCGGGGCTGAATCTTCTCGATGAACACCTGCTGCCGCTGCTCCGCCGTCAGGTGGCAGGCGGCGGCACGTCCCTGGGCGAGCAGCGGGCGCTCGCCCGAACAACGGTCCCCCGAGACCTTGTCGGTGAAGCCGCACCGCGGGTGGAACGGGCAGCCCGAGGGCGGGTTGAGCAGGGAGGGCGGCGATCCCGGGATCGGCATCAGCGGCTCGTCGACGGAGCCGGAGAGCCTCGGCATCGAGCTCAGCAGGCCCCAGGTGTACGGGTGCTGAGGCGACTTGAGCACCTCGCGCACCGAGCCGCGCTCCACGGCACGGCCGGCGTACATCACCAGGATGTCGTCGGCCATGTTGGCGACCACACCGAGGTCGTGGGTGATCATGATGATCGCGGAGCCGAACTCCTGCTGCAGGTCCTTGAGCAGGTCGAGGATCTGCGCCTGCACCGTCACGTCGAGCGCCGTGGTCGGCTCGTCGGCGATGAGCAGGTCCGGGTCGCAGGAGAGCGCCATGGCGATCATGGCGCGCTGGCGCATACCGCCGGAGAACTGGTGCGGGTAGTCGTCGACCCGCTGCTGCGGGTGCGGGATGCCGACCTTCTCCAGCAGGTCGATGGCGCGCACCCGGGCGTCCCTCTTGGAGGCGCCGGTGTGCTTCATGAACGGCTCACCGATCTGCCGGCCGACCGTGTAGTACGGCGACAGCGCGGTCAGCGCGTCCTGGAAGATCATCGCCATCTTCTTGCCGCGCAGCGTCTCCAGCTGCTTCTCGCCGGCCGTGGTCAGCTCCTGGCCGTCCAGCGTGATCGTTCCGTCGACGGCGGTCTTCTTGCGGTTGTGCAGGCCGAGCACGGCCAGGTTGGTCACCGACTTGCCGGAGCCGGACTCGCCCACGATGCCGAGGGTCTTGCCGCGCTCCAGGTCGAAGGAGAGCCCGTCCACCGCCTTGACGATGCCGTCGTCGGTGGAGAAGTGGACCTTGAGGTCGCGCACCGAGAGGAAGGCTTCCCCCGCGGCGGCGGCCGGAGCCTCTTCGGGCTTGGTCTGAGTGGTCACGGTGGGTTCTCCTAGGACAGACGCACGCGCGGGTCGATGACGGCGTACAGAGCGTCCACGATCAGGTTGAAGAGGATGATGAGCGCGGCGCTGACCAGCATGACGCCCATCAGCATCGGCAGGTCCTTGTCGGTGACGGAGTCCAGCGCGAGCCGGCCGAGACCGGCCAGACCGAACGTCAGCTCCGTCACCATGCCGCCCGAGAGCAGCGAGGACAGGTCGATGCCGAGGATGGTGACGATGGGGATGAGGGAGCCGCGCCAGGCGTAGCGGAAGAAGACGAAGTTGCCCGACATGCCCTTGGCGCGGGCCGCCTTGACGTGTTCTTCCTGGAGCTGCTCGATCATCGAGGACCGGCTCATACGAGTGTAGTTGGCGGTGAAGATGGTCGCCATGACGACCCAGGGGATCAGCAGACCCATGAACCAGCCGCCGAGGTCCTCGGAGAAGGGGACGTACTTCGGCTTGTCGAGCCATCCGGTGCTGTAGACCAGGCCGAGCAGCACCAGCGGGCCGAGGAAGTAGATCTGCATGGAGCTGACGACCAGCGAGCCGGAGCTGAAGGTCTTGTCCACCCAGGTGCCGCGGTACTTCGCGGCGAGCATGCCGGCGCCGAGGCCGACGACGAGGAAGACCAGCAGGCTGCCGACGGTCAGCGAGATCGTCAGCGGGAAGCGGTCGACGATGGTGTCCCAGACGTTCTGGTTGTTGGCGAAGGAGACACCGAAGCAGGGGGCGTCGCAGTGGCCGACGGCGAAGTCACGGCCGGCGAAGATGCCGATCAGGAAGTTCCAGTACTGGACGGTGACCGGCTGGTCGAGGCCGAGGTTCTTGTGGATGATCTCCAGCGCGTCCGGAGTGCAGTTCTTGCCACAGGCCAGCAGCGCCGGGTCCTGCGGGATCGCGAAGAACATGAAGAAGGTGAACGCACTGATCAACACCAGGATCAGCGCCGCGCCGAATGTCCGGCGAATGAGGAATGGAAGCATGGCAGGAAGCTGCTCTCAGGACGGCGGCAATTCGGAGGGTGAGTCTGGAGACGTCCGGGGCCCGGTGGTGGGCGCTCCGCCGCGCGCCCACCACCGGGATCCCGGGCCGGCGGTTACTTCTTCAGGAAGACCCGGGTGACGTCCACGTAGCTCGAGTCGGAGCTGTAGCGGATGCCGCCGACGTTCGAACCGAAGATCTGGAAGACCTTGGTGTAGTAGATCGGGGCGGCCGGGTTGATCTCCTTGGAGATGTACTCGTTCAGCTCGGCCCACGCCTTGGTGGCCTCGGCGGTGTCGGTGATCTGCAGGATGCGCTTGATCTCCGAGTTGACGTGGTCGTCGTTGATGTGCGAGTAGTTCGACGAACCGTCCTGGATCTGCGTGCCGTCGTAGAGCGGCGGGAAGACCGTGGAGGCGGACGGCCAGTCCTGGCCCCAGCCGGTCATGTACAGGTCGTAGCCGTTCTTGACCTTACCGACCTGCTCGTACCAGGTGGCGCCGTCGATCTCCTTCTTCTGGATGTCGAGACCGATCTTCTCCAGGGCGTCGGTGATCAGGACGGCCTGCTGCTGGCGGACCGGCGTGTTGGCGTAGGCGTAGACGAGGCTCTTGCCCTCGAAGCCGCCTTCCTTGATCAGCTTCTTGGCGGCCTCGATGTCGCCGTTGGGCTTCTTCGAGCGGTTGAACGGGTCGAAGGCCTCGTCGTAACCCGGAGTCGTGGGCGACATCAGGGAGTTGGCGACCTCACCGCCGTAGGCGCCACCGTCGGCCTTGAAGACCGAGGCGGAGGGCATGGCGAGGGTGATGGCGTCACGGAGCTTCTTGTCCTTGACGCGGTCCATGTTGAAGTTCAGCTGCCACACGTAGGGCGCGTAGCCCTGGACGGTGCGCTTCATGGCCTCCTTGTTGCTCACCACCTTCTGGAGCTGGGTGGTGGCGACCTGGCCCGTGAACATCATCGCGTTCTTGGCCTCGCCCTGGTCGGCCAGGAGCGTCTTGGTCTGGTCCTCGTCGTCGTGGTTCATCGAGATGTTGAAACCGTCGACGTACTGGTGACGCACGGAGTCGGACTTCGCGTCCCACTCGGCGTTCTTGACCAGCTTCATGGACTTGCCGGGCTTGAAGTCGGCGATCTTGTACGGACCCGTGGCGACCGGGTCGGAGTCGTACTTCTCCTTGGTGTCCGTCTCCTCCGGGACGACGCTGTAACCGGGCATGGTCAGCATCTGCGGGAGGTCGGGCTGCGCGTCCTTGAAGTGGAAGACGATCGTCTTGTCGTCCGGCGTCTCCAGGACGTCGTTCGGCAGGTGCTTGCCCTTGAACGGACCCTCGTACGCGTCGCGGTAGGTGGTGCCGGCACCGGACAGCCACTGCTGCAGGTAGGTCGGACCGTCGGTGATGAAGGTGGCGTAGAGGCGCTCGATCGTGTGGCGGACGTCCGCCGAGTTGATCGGGTTGCCGTTCTCGTCCTTCAGGTCGTCCTTCAGGGTGTAGGTCCAGGTCTTGCCGCCGTCCGAGACCTTGCCCGCGTCGGTGGCGAGGTCACCCACGACGGTCAGGTTGCCCTGGTCGTCCTCGGAGTACTGGGTGAGACCGCGGAAGATGAGGCGGCTGAGCAGCTTGCCGTCCGAGACGTAGATCTGCCCCGGGTCCAGGTGGGAGAAGTCGTCCTCCTGGTAGACGGCCATGGTGCCGCCCGGCTGGGCGCCCGGGACCTCGGGAGCCGGACCGGTCGACGCCTTCACGTCACCGATCTGCACCGGCTTCGACTGCGACTTGGCGTCCTCTTTCTGCTTGCTGTTGTCCTTGGCCGGACTGTCGCTGCCGCCGCCACCGCAGGCGGTGAGGGTCAGGGCGCCGGCGGCGACCGCGACGATCGCGGCCGTGGCGGCACGGTTACGGAAGATGCTCATGGGGACGGATCCACCTGCCTGTGAGTAGTGAGCACTGCTGGTACGTGGTCGGAGCCGGGCCGTACGGCGCCGGGGACCGGCCGGGCGAGCGTGTGGGGGGATTTCCCCTGTGGCTCAGCGCCCCGTCTTGGGATCGAAGGCATCCCGCACCGAGTCGCCGAGGAGGTTGAAGGCCACGACGAAGATCACCATGGCCACTCCGGGGAAGAGCATGTAGTACGGATCCTGCTCCACGGTGTTGGCGCCGATGGCGAACATCCGCCCCCAGTCCGGCGTGGGTTCGACGTAGCCCACACCCACGAAGGAGAGGAACGCGATACTGAGGATGGTGGCGGGCAGCATGAGCGTCGCCTGCACCAGCGTCGGCGTGACGATGTTGGGCAGCAGTTCCTTGCGGATGATGCGCCAGGGGGAGGCCCCGGAGATCCGCGCCGCCTCGATGAACTCCCGGTCGCGCAGGGAGAGCGTGGCGCCACGGACGATCCGCGCCATGCTCATCCAGCCCAGGAAGGACAGCACGATGATGATCGCGCAGGTGCGCACATAGGTGGGCGTCTCCTTGTCCGGGGCGACGAACACCGTGGTGATGACGGGCATCGCGGCGACGAAGAACAGCTGGCTGGGCAGGGCCATGAAGAAGTCGGTGATCCGGCCGAGCCAGTAGTCGATCTTCCCGCCGAAGTAGCCGCCGGCGAGGCCGATCAGCACACCCAGCACCGTCATCAGGATCGTCGCGGCCAGCGCCGTGGCGAGCGAGGTCCGGATGCCGTACAGCAGCTGCGTGAACACGTCACGTCCCAGACCGGGCTCGACGCCGAACCAGAACTCCCCGTCGATGCCGCCGAAGGCCTTCGCCGGCATGGTGAACATGTCGAGGAGCTCCGGGTTCTCCTGCCCGTAGAGGGTGTACGGGTCCTTGCCGTACACCTTCGAGATCAGCGGGGCGCACGCGGCGGCCACGAAGAAGAAAATCACCACACACGCGGCGACGACTCCGGTACGGTCGCGCTTGAAGCGCTGCCACATCAACTGGCCGGGGGAACGACCCTCGGGCTGCTTTTCACTCTTGGCGACCGCGTTTTCGGTGGTCGCCGCGAGCTCAGGGTCCAAGACAGCCGCGGACCCGGAGTCCTCGGCCTTGATTGGACTGGTCATCGTGTTCGTCCCCCGGGGGGTTGGAGAGTTGAGCGCAGCACAGATACCGGCAGGTTCTGTGGTTTGGGGGAACTTTCGCCAAGACAGTCAACGCGCGTCAAGGGCGGAAGGCATAGGGATCTCCCTACCGTTCATATTTTGAGCGAAAATTGCAAAGATTGACACCTACGCGCGCTTGACACCTCTGGAGAGAAAGCGGCAATTCGGACAATTAGGTACAGCTTTTTCTTTACATGTCCGAAACGTGTTCGCGCGCACTCCGATATCCGAACGCGTCCTTCCGGCTCCCAGGAGTAACAGAGGGCCCACGGGCTCGCGAAGGCGGACCCTCCGGCGGCCCCGTACCATGGGGTGAGGCCGAGGCGTGTTCAGCCCGGCAGGGCCCGCACACCACAGACGCCCGTGCGGGGCATTCCTCAGCACTCCGGGAGTACGCCTTTTATGGCCACGCGCCACGACATCCGCAACGTCGCCATCGTCGCCCACGTCGACCACGGCAAGACCACCATCGTGGACGGCATGCTCAAGCAGGCCGGCGCCTTCGCCGCGCACCAGCTCGACTCGGTCGACGACCGCATGATGGACTCGAACGACCTGGAGCGTGAGAAGGGCATCACGATCCTCGCCAAGAACACGGCGGTGAAGTACCACCCCAAGGACGGCGGGGAGCCCATCACCATCAACATCATCGACACCCCCGGCCACGCCGACTTCGGCGGCGAGGTCGAGCGCGGCCTGTCGATGGTCGACGGTGTGGTGCTGCTGGTGGACGCCTCCGAGGGCCCGCTGCCGCAGACCCGCTTCGTCCTGCGCAAGGCGCTCCAGCAGCGGCTGCCGATCATCCTCTGCATCAACAAGACGGACCGCCCGGACGCCCGCATCGACGAGGTGGTCAACGAGACCTACGACCTCTTCCTCGACCTGGACGCCGACGAGGAGCAGATCGAGTTCCCGATCGTCTACGCCTGCGGCCGGGACGGTGTGGCCTCCCTCACCAAGCCCGAGGACGGCACGGTCCCGGCGGACTCCACCAGCCTGGAGCCGTTCTTCTCCACGATCCTGGAGCACATCCCGGCCCCGACCTACGACGAGGACGCCCCGCTCCAGGCCCACGTCACCAACCTCGACGCCGACAACTTCCTCGGCCGTATCGCCCTGCTCCGCGTGCACCAGGGCGAGCTGAAGAAGGGGCAGACGGTCGCCTGGATGAAGCGCGACGGGTCCGTCTCCAACGTGCGCATCTCCGAGCTGATGATGACCGAGGCGCTCACCCGCAAGCCCGCCGAGAAGGCGGGCCCCGGTGACATCTGCGCCGTCGCCGGCATCCCGGACATCATGATCGGCGAGACCCTGGCCGACCAGGAGAACCCGGTCGCGCTGCCGCTGATCACGGTGGACGAGCCGGCGATCTCCATGACCATCGGCACCAACACCTCCCCGCTGGTCGGCCGCGGCGGCACCGGCAAGGGCGCCGACAACAAGGCGGCCGTCAAGGACCGCAAGGTCACCGCCCGACAGGTCAAGGACCGCCTGGACCGCGAGCTGATCGGCAACGTCTCGCTGCGCGTCCTGGACACCGACCGCCCCGACGCCTGGGAGGTGCAGGGCCGCGGCGAGCTGGCGCTGGCCATCCTGGTCGAGCAGATGCGCCGCGAGGGCTACGAGCTCACCGTCGGCAAGCCGCAGGTCGTCACCAAGGAGATCGACGGCAAGGTCCACGAGCCGGTCGAGCGCATGACGATCGACGTCCCCGAGGAGCACATGGGCGCCGTCACGCAGCTCATGGGCGTCCGCAAGGGCCGGATGGACAACATGTCCAACCACGGCTCGGGCTGGGTGCGCATGGAGTTCGTGGTGCCCTCCCGCGGTCTGATCGGCTTCCGTACGGAGTTCCTGACCCAGACCCGTGGCACGGGCATCGGCCACTCCATCCACGAGGGCCACGAGCCCTGGTTCGGCACGCTCACCACCCGTAACAACGGCTCCCTGGTCGCCGACCGCGCCGGCGCGGTCACCGCGTTCGCGATGACCAACCTCCAGGAGCGCGGCGTGCTGTTCACCGAGCCCGGCACCGAGGTGTACGAGGGCATGATCGTCGGCGAGAACTCGCGCTCCGACGACATGGACGTCAACATCACCAAGGAGAAGAAGCTCACCAACATGCGGTCGTCCACGGCCGACGTGGCCGAGTCGATCGTGCCGCCGCGCAAGCTGTCGCTGGAGCAGTCCCTGGAGTTCTGCCGCGACGACGAGTGCGTGGAGGTCACCCCGGAGGCGGTCCGCATCCGCAAGGTGAACCTGGACGCCCGCGAGCGCGCCCGCGCCGCGAGCCGCGCCAAGCACGGCTGATCCCGACGCGCACGAGGAGCGGCACACCCCGGCGGGGTGTGCCGCTTCTCGTTCCTGAGGCGTCAGTCGCCGGCCGACGGCCCGGCGCTCTTCGCGCCCGGCCCCCGCGCCGGCTTCTTCAGGAAGCCCATGTCCTCGTACACCGGTGTACGGAATCCGAACGCGCCGGCGTTGGCCAGGTTCTTGCGGGCGGCGACGAGCTGGGGGCGCTGGTAGAGGGGAATGGAGCCGGCCGCCGCCCAGATGCGGGAGTCCGCCTTGCGGAGCAGGGCGCGGCGCTCGGAGGCGTCGAGCGTGGTGACGGCCTGGTCGAAGAGCTGGTCGACCTGGTCGGTGCCGACGCGGGTGTAGTTCTGCTCCACGTTCAGGGAGCCGTCGGCGGCCGGGACCGGTTTGGCGTAGACGGGGCGGGCGTCGGTGGCGGGGTAGGCGGTCGCGGGCCAGGAGTACAGGGCGAGGTCGTACTCGCCGGACGCGATGTGGTCCTTGAAGTAGCTCTCGTCGTCCACCTTGGTGATCTTCGTGCCGATGCCGATCCGCTCCAGCATCTCCGAGATCCGGCCGGCCACGGTGCGCAGCGTGTCCGAGCCCGGTCCCGAGGGCAGGACGAAGCGGAGGGTGAGCGCCTTGCCGTCCTTGGCGACGCGGGCGTTCTCGGCCCGGGCCGGTGCGGCGGTGCCCTTGGGGGCGTAGGCGCCGGGGGCACCGCCCTGCTTCAGCTGCTTGGTACTGGTACCGGAGTCCCGCGGGGCCTTGTTGTCACCCCCGTCGCCTTCGTCCTCCTCCCCGACGATGTACGTGCCGTCGTCGCCGCCCTCGGACTCGGTCTCCTCCTCGGAGTCCCCACCCTTCTCGCCCTCCGAGCCGGCCGCCTCCTCCCCCTCGTCCTTCTCCTTCTTCACCGGGCCGCCCGGCACCCAGCCGGCGTCCGCGAGCAGCGCCCGCGCCTCCTTGGCGTCCTGCTCGCCGAGGGCGCCGCTGCCGTCGGCGTAGGCGGCCTGGCCGGACAGCGCGAGGTGGCTGCCGAGGGGCTCGGCGGGCAGGCCGAGCGGTTTCAGGACCGTCTCGGCGATGGCCTTGCGGTCCAGTGCGCGGGCCACGGCACGGCGGACCCGCTCGTCGGCGAGGGGGCCGTCGGCGCCGTTGAGGGCGAGCTGGGTGTAGGCGGGCTCCAGTGACTTGCGCACCTCGAAGCCGGTGAGGGCCTTCTGCTGACGGGCGTACTTCGCCATCTTCTTGCGCAGCTTCTTGCGGGCGGAGATCTCCTCGTCGGCGGCCTCCTCGTCGGAGCCGTTGGCGACGGCCCAGGAGCGCAGCGCGTCCGCGGCGGACCGCTCGGCGCCGGGGCCCATCAGGGGGCTGCTCGCGCTCCGCGGCAGCGCGGCGGCGGTGATGCGGCGGACGGCGGCCGGGTCGATCTCGGCCAGGTCGACGGTGCCGGCGCTGAGCGCGGAGATCCGCTCGTCGTGGGGCACGGCCCGCAGCACGATCGTGGAGAGCCTCGCCGGGTCGCCCCACCAGCGCGTGCTGCGGGTGAGGGTGACCTCGTCCTCCTCGGTGTCGACCTCCTTCACCGTGAAGGGCCCGGCGGTGACCTTCAGCTTCTTGCGGGCCCCGTCGTTGAAGGAGTCCGGGGTGCCCATGACCTCCTTCGGGTACAGCGGCGTGAACAGCGACTTCCAGTCGGCGTAGGGACGGCTGAAGGTGACCTTGACCTCGAGGTCGTTCTTGCCCCGCTCGATCTTCTCGATGCGGTCGTAGCCGGCGTTGCGGGCGGTCCAGTAGGCGGTGTCCTTGCCGGACAGGGCGCGCCACTGGGCGACGAAGTCGGCGGCGCCGATCTCGCGGCCGTCGCTCCAGACGGCCTGCTGGTTGAGCCGGTAGAGCACCACCTGTCTGGGCTCGGTGTCGACGACCTCGGCGGACTCCAGGTAGTCGGGGTCGCGCACCGGCCGGCCCCGTCCGTCCATCCGGTACATCGAGGGCAGGACGGCCTGGGCGATCCGGGTGGTGGTGGCGTCGGCGTCCGACTGGAAAGCGTTCAGGGTGTCCGGGACGGTGTCCACGGCCCAGCGCAGGGTGCCCCCGTCGGCGATCCCGGACCGGTCGGCGCGTGCGATGTCCGCGCCCGCGAGCGGCTTGCCCGCCGGGTCCTCGGAGCCGCATCCGGCCAGCGCGGGCACCGCGAGCACGCCAACGGTGAGGAAGGCGAGCGAGCGCAGAGCCGCGCGCGGGCCGACGCCGTCGTGGGACATCTCTGGGTACCTCCGGGAAGCCGCGGGCGTTACGATCACTTTTGGTGGTATTTGGAGCTCATCCGATGTACGCGGCCCACTGAAGAGGAAAGGGTTCGGCAACTCAGGGCGACACGGCGGCCACGGGTGTCAAGCCCACCCGTGCGGCGCAAAGCACCGAAGAGTGCACCCGTACGCCTCGGCCAATCGATGCACATCCCTTCACAGCGCAAGGTGTGACGCGCAACACTCGCAGGCGCATGAACGTTGCCGCCTTGGGCCTGAAGGACCCGCGGAAGTGAGGGCAAGTCATGTCCGTGCACGACGAACTGACATCGGTCCAGCGCTGTCTCGACGACCTGATCCGGTCGGTGGGGCGCCTGGAGAAGGAAATGGGCAGCGGCGGCCTGGAGATGCGCCGCGTCCGCGCCGACACCAATCACCTGCGCGAGAGCGTCGCGCTGCTGCGGGAGACGGCCCCCGCCGTCGCGGCCGCGCAGAAGCGCCCCGATCTCGTGACCATCTCCGACACGCCGTACGACCCCTCGCTGTGGGTGGACACGGACGACGAGGGTCTCGGCGCCCGCGACCGTCGCGCCCCCTGACCCCCCGCCGATCGCGGCGCCCCCCGACCCCTACCGGAGCGGACAAGTGGCCACTGGCACGGAACCTCCTGCCACCGAACCCCATCCCCGAAGCGGCGGTGTGAGAACCGGTACGCGCGCCGCGATCGCCGCACCGCATCTGCGGACCGACCGCTGGTGGCTGGCCCCGGCCGCCACCGCGGCCGGGCTGCTCGCCTTCGTCGTCTACTCGACCTGGCGGGCCTTCGCCGACGCCGACTACTACGCGGCGCCGTACGTCTCACCGTTCTACTCGCCGTGCCTCGCGGAGAACTGCGAGCCGATGAAGGCCGGGCCGAACTGGGAACTGTTCGGAAGCTGGTGGGGCGTCTCGCCGGCGATCATCATCCTGATCTTCCCGCTCGGCTTCCGGCTGACCTGCTACTACTACCGCAAGGCCTACTACCGGGGCTTCTGGGCGTCCCCGCCGGCCTGCGCGGTGGCCGAACCGCACGCCAGGTACACCGGGGAGACCCGCTTCCCGCTGATCCTGCAGAACGTCCACCGGTACTTCTTCTACGCGGCGATCCTGGTCGCCGGCATCCTGACCTACGACACCGTGCTCGCCTTCCGCGACGAGCACTACGCGTGGGGCCACATGGGTCTGGGCACCCTGGTGTTCCTGGTCAACATCGCGCTGATCTGGGCGTACACCATCTCCTGCCACTCCTGCCGGCACATCGTCGGCGGGAAGCTGAAGCACTTCTCCAGGCATCCGGTGCGCTACCGGATGTGGCAGTGGGTGGGCCGGCTGAACGCCCGGCACATGCAGCTCGCCTGGGCCTCGCTGCTGAGCGTGGCGCTCGCCGACTTCTACGTCTACCTCGTCGCGTCCGGTGTCTTCGACGATCCGCGCTTCTTCTAGCTGGGGGCTGTGACTGATGTCCGTGGTCGACCGACAGGAGTGGGACGTCGTCGTGGTCGGGGCCGGCGGCGCGGGCCTGCGCGCCGCCATCGAGGCGCGCGAGCGGGGCGCCCGTACGGCCGTGATCTGCAAGTCGCTGTTCGGCAAGGCGCACACCGTGATGGCCGAGGGCGGCATCGCGGCGGCGATGGGCAACGCCAACGCCGGGGACGACTGGCAGGTCCACTTCCGCGACACCATGCGCGGCGGGAAGTTCCTCAACCAGTGGCGGATGGCCGAGCTGCACGCCCAGGAGGCGCCGCAGCGGGTGTGGGAGCTGGAGACCTGGGGCGCGCTGTTCGACCGTACGAAGGACGGCCGGATCTCGCAGCGCAACTTCGGCGGCCACGAGTACCCGCGCCTGGCGCACGTGGGCGACCGCACCGGCCTGGAGCTGATCCGCACCCTCCAGCAGAAGATCGTCGCCCTCCAGCAGGAGGACTTCCGCGAGACCGGGGAGTACGAGTCCCGGCTGAAGGTCTTCCAGGAGTGCACGGTCACGCGCGTGCTGAAGGACGGCGAGCGGGTCTCGGGGGTCTTCGGGTACGAGCGCGAGTCCGGCCGCTTCTTCGTCCTGGAGGCGCCCGCCGTGGTGATCGCGACCGGCGGCATCGGCAAGTCGTTCAAGGTCACGTCGAACTCGTGGGAGTACACCGGCGACGGGCACGCGCTGGCGCTGCTGGCCGGGGCCCCGCTGCTGAACATGGAGTTCGTGCAGTTCCACCCGACGGGGATGGTCTGGCCGCCGTCGGTGAAGGGCATCCTCGTCACCGAGTCGGTGCGCGGGGACGGCGGGGTGCTGCGCAACTCCGAGGGCAAGCGGTTCATGTTCGACTACATCCCGGACGTCTTCAAGGAGAAGTACGCCGAGTCCGAGGACGAGGGCGACCGCTGGTACGACGACCCGGACCACAACCGGCGCCCGCCCGAACTGCTCCCCCGCGACGAGGTGGCCCGCGCGATCAACGCCGAGGTGAAGGCGGGCCGCGGCTCCCCGCACGGCGGGGTCTTCCTGGACGTGTCCACGCGGATGCCGGCCGAGGTCGTCAAGCGACGGCTGCCGTCGATGTACCACCAGTTCAAGGAGCTGGCGGACGTCGACATCACGGCGGAGGCGATGGAGGTCGGTCCGACCTGTCACTACGTGATGGGCGGCATCGCCGTCGACTCCGACTCGGCGGCGGCGCGCGGGGTGCCGGGGCTGTTCGCGGCCGGCGAGGTGGCCGGCGGGATGCACGGCTCCAACCGGCTCGGCGGGAACTCCCTGTCCGACCTGCTGGTCTTCGGACGCCGGGCGGGCCTGCACGCGGCCGAGTACGCGAGCGGGGCCGGGTCCGCGCGGCCCCGGGTGGACGACGTACAGGTCGACACGGCCGCCGCGGAGGCCCTGCGCCCGTTCTCCGCGGAGGGCGCCGAGCCGGACGGGGGGCCGCCGGAGAACCCGTACACCCTGCACCAGGAGCTCCAGCAGACGATGAACGACCTGGTCGGCATCATCCGCCGCGAGCACGAGATGGAGCAGGCCCTGGAGAAACTCGCCGAGCTGCGGGTACGGGCCCGCCGGGCCGGCGTCGAGGGGCACCGGCAGTTCAATCCGGGCTGGCACCTCGCCCTGGACCTGAGGAACATGCTGCTGGTCAGCGAGTGCGTGGCCCGGGCGGCGCTGGAGCGCACCGAGTCGCGCGGCGGGCACACCCGTGAGGACCACTCCGGGATGGACCGGTCCTGGCGCAACGTGAACCTGCTGTGCGCGCTGGCCGAACCCGCGGAGGGCGTCCCGGCCACCGACGCGGCGCGCGGCGGGATCGCCCTCACCCGCGAGACCACCGAACCCATCCGCCCCGACCTGCTCGCCCTCTTCGAGAAGGAGGAGCTGGTCAAGTACCTCGCCGAAGAGGAGCTCTACGAGTGAGCAGCTACGAGGCCCGCTTCAAGGTGTGGCGCGGGGACGTCGAGGGCGGCGGCCTGGAGGACTTCGAGGTCGAGGTGAACGACGGCGAGGTGGTCCTCGACATCATCCACCGCCTCCAGGCCACCCAGGCCCCCGACCTCGCCGTGCGCTGGAACTGCAAGGCCGGCAAGTGCGGCTCGTGCTCGGCGGAGATCAACGGGCGGCCCCGGCTGCTGTGCATGACCCGGATGTCGGTGTTCGAGCGGGACGAGACGATCACCGTGACGCCGCTGCGGGCCTTCCCGGTGATCCGCGACCTGGTGACGGACGTCGGCTTCAACTACACCAAGGCCAGGGAGGTCCCGGCGTTCGTCCCGCCGGAAGGGGTCGGTCCGGGCGAGTACCGGATGATGCAGGAGGACGTGGACCGGTCGCAGGAGTTCCGCAAGTGCATCGAGTGCTTCCTGTGTCAGGACACCTGCCATGTGGTCCGCGACCACGAGGAGAACAAGCCGGCGTTCGCCGGACCGCGCTTCCTGATGCGGGTCGCGGAACTCGACATGCACCCGCTGGACGCGGCCGGGGACGCCGGCCTGGACCGGAGCCGCACGGCCCAGGACGAACACGGCCTCGGCTACTGCAACATCACCAAGTGCTGTACGGAGGTCTGCCCCGAGGGGATCAGGATCACGGACAACGCGCTGATCCCCATGAAGGAACGGGCGGTGGACCGCAAGTACGACCCGCTGGTGTGGCTGGGCTCGAAGATCAGACGCCGGTCCTAACGGACCCAGCCCTCCCGGTACTCCTTCCAGTTCGTCTCCGTCGCCGCGAAGTCGATGTACGGGGCGACGCCGAAGAGCTCCCGGTCGGGGTCCGTCCGGGAGAGGCCGAGGCGGGCGCCGCGGACGGCGGCGGCGACGGTCTCGGCGTGGCCCCAGTGGTCGAAGTTGCTCTCGTGGTAGAAGGGCAGGCCGATCAGCAGGTGGGTGGTGGGCGGGGTGACCTCCAGGGCGAGGGAGGTCTGCTGGGCCACGAAGCCGCCGTAGGTGCCCTCCAGGGGCTGTGCGGTGTCGTACGTCATCACGGCGATCTGGTCGACGCGCCGGGCGACCTGGCCGAAGAACTCCTGCGACCACCACTTGGGGTGTTCGGTGAAGACGCCGAAGACGGAGTGGAGGGCGGGGAGCGGGTCGATCTGGTGCGCGGCGACCGACAGTCGGGCGCCCCGGTCACGGGTGACGGCGCGCAGGTCGTCCAGGAGGGAGAGGTAGTCCCGGTCGCCGGAGTGCAGCGGCTCCAGGTCGAGGTGGACGCCGTCGTAGCCCACGTCCAGGACCTGACCGGCGCTGCGGACCACTTCCGCGCGGGTGGCGGCACGGTCCAGGTGCAGGCCGTCGGGGCCCCCGTTGGCGAGGACGTCACCGAGGAAGGCCTGGACGCGGACACCCGGCAGCTCGCGGTGCACGGCGTCGATCAGCCAACGGGCGCGCGGGTACTTGGACTTCGGCAGGGTCCCGTCGTGCTCCAGCGGCCCGGAGTGGACGTACAGGTCACGGATCCCGGTGTCCTCGAGGCGGCGGGCCAGCGCGGTGACGTCGGCGTCCTTCTTCCGCCCGTCGACCCAGGCGTGCCCCAGCCACATGGCGTCCCGGTCGCGGGTGTACGTGCCGTCCGCCGGGTCTCCCATGTAGTTGATCCGCAGGGCGGTCCCGGCGGCGAGGAGGGGGACGATCAGGAGGAGCGCGACCGCGAGGACGGTGCGTCCGGCCCGGCGGACCCAGGGTCTGCGGCGTGCACCGGTCCGCCCGTCGGGGGCCGCCGCGGAGTCACCGCCGGCCGGCTCCCGCGGGGAGGCCGCGTCGTCCTCGTCGCCCGCTCCGACCGGCCCCGGCGGGGAAGCCTCACCCGGTGCGCCCGTCGGCTCGGCACCCGAGGGCGCGCCGGGTGGTGAGCCGCCCTCGGCCGTGCTCCGCCGGGGAGCCTCGTCACTCGCGTCGTCCGGGGCACTCATGCCGACCGGCTCCGGTGCGGCGTCGGGGGCCGGTTCCGGGGACGGGGCGTCCTCCGTGGTCGCCGGCTCCTGCGGCTCCGTGCGGTCCATGCCGGCTCCCCTTCGAGCGTCGACTCCCGATGGGCAGCCGCGTGGTCGATGTTGAGGAGGAGGACGAGGGGAACGGGTGTTCCGGTTGCGATCATGTGGCGCGGGACGCCCTCCGTATGTGCCGGTGGCCGTCGAGGGGGAAGGCCGGCGGGGCGGCGGGGAGCAGGCCGGACAGGACGAAGCCGCTCTTCCCGGCGACCCGGCAGGAGGCCGTGTTGTCGACCTGGTGCAGCAGGTCCAGGCGGGTCAGGCCCTCCCGGGCGAAGGTGGCGAAGGCCCAGTCGGCCAGGGCCGTCAGGGCTCGCGGGGCCACTCCCCTGCCCCGTGCGTGGGCCGCCGTCCAGTAGCCGACCTCGGCCGTGGCGGCGGTCGCGGCCGACCGTTTGAGCACGACATGGCCCGCCGGCCGGGCGTCGGACGCCTCCGTCTCCTCCACGGCGAACGCGAGGCGTTCGCCGGTCTCCCGGCCGCGCCGCTGCTCGGCCACCCAGCGCGCCGCGCCCGGCTCGTCGTGCACGGGCGCGCTCGCCCACCGGCGCATCGCCTCGTCCTCGTACAACCCGGCCAGGACGACCGCGTCCTCGGGCGCCCAGGGGCGCAGGGTGAGGGGGCCGGCCGTCAGGCGGACCGGGGTGACCCGAGCGGTGGACATGGCGCGAGCGTATACGCGCCGCGCCGACGGGCCGTCAGAACAGGCTCAGCAGCGCCTCCGCCGGGTCGGTGAGGGTGGTGTCGGTGCCGGGGAGGGGGAGTTCGAACCAGACCGTCTTGCCGCGGGGGGTGCGGCGGGATCCCCAGGCCGCGCTGAGCAGACCGACGAGCTGGAGGCCCCGGCCGCCCTCGTCGGTGTCGCGGGCGCGGCGGCGGCGGGGCTGGACCAGGCCCGCGTCCCAGACCTCGCAGACCAGGGTGCGGTCGAGGAGGAGACGGAGTCTGATCTCCCCCTCGCCGTACCGCAGGGCGTTGGTGACCAGCTCGCTGACCAGGAGTTCCGTGGTGTCGACCAGGGGCTCCATGTCCCAGCCGAGCAGCTGCGCGCGGGCGTACTCGCGGGCGCGGCCCACGCTGCGGGGCTCGCGGGGCAGGGTCCAGTCGCCGACGGACTCGGCGGGCAGTCCCTGGACGCGGGCCATCAGCAGGGCGATGTCGTCCTCGCCGTGGTGGGTGTCGAGGGTGTTGAGGACGTGGTCGCAGACGTCCTCCAGGGGTGCGGAGGGGTCCCTCAGGGCGTGCACGAAGGCCTGGAGGCCCTCGTCGAGGGGGTGGTCGCGGCTTTCGACCAGTCCATCCGTGTAGAGCGCGAGAAGGGCGCCTTCGGGCAGTTCGACCTCCACCTCCTCGAAGGGTTCGCCGCCGACGCCGAGCGGCATTCCGGGCGGTACGTCCAGCATCAGCGCGGGCTCGCCGGGTTCGACCAGGACGGGCGGCAGATGGCCCGCGTTGGCGAAGGTGCAGCGCCTGGTCACCGAGTCGTAGACGGCGTAGACGCAGGTCGCCAGGTAGACCTCGGAGAGGTCGGCCTCGCGGGGGCGGCGGGCGGCCCGGGTGGCCTGCTGGACGCCTCCGGGGGCGCCGAGGCCCCGGGCGATCTCGTCCAACTGGGAGAGGACCTCGGCGGGTTCCAGGTCGAGCTGGGCCAGGGTCCGTACGGCGGTGCGCAGTTCGCCCATCGCGACGGCCGCGCGCAGACCGCGCCCCATGACGTCGCCGACGACCAGCGCGGTGCGGTGGCCGGGCAGTTCGATGACGTCGAACCAGTCGCCGCCGACCTCGCTGGGCCGGCCGGTGGCCACGCTGCCGGGCAGGTAGCGGCAGGCGATGTCGAGACCGGAGGCCTCGGGGTCGCCGGGCGGGAGCAGCGAGCGCTGCAGTATCAACGCGCGTTCGTGCTCACGCCGGTAGAGGCGGGCGTTGTCGATGCAGACGGCGGCGCGGGCGGCCAGTTCCACCGCGAGTTCGCGGTCGCGGTCGCCGAACGGCTCGCTGCCCTTGGTGCGGGCGAACTGCGCGAGTCCCACGACCGTGTCGTGGGCGACCATCGGCACGGCGAGCGTGGACTGCACCAGGCCGCCGTCCCCGCCGGGGACGCTCTGCGGGCGGGCGGTGCGCAGGGCGTCCGCGCAGGGCGAGTTGAACGGGTAGTGGTGGACCGCGCCCAGCTTCACCGGCTCCCCGGTGACGCTGAACGGCGCGTCGGACACGGCGCTGGCGAAGGCGACGCGACGCACCTCCGCGCTGCCGTCGGCGAGCCCCGGCGGGGTCTCGTCACCGGCCAGCAGGCCCTGGTACAGGTCGACGGTGGCCAGGTCGCAGAAGCCGGGGACGACGACGTCGAGGAGTTCGCGGGCGGTGGTCTCCAGGTCCAGGGAGTTGCCGATCCGGGCGCCCGCCTCGTTGAGGAGGGCGAGATTGCGCCGTGCGGCGGCGGCCTCCCGGGCGGCCGCGCGGCGGGCGGTGATGTCGGTTCCGAGCCAGGCGACGCCGATGGGCCGGCCGCTGCCGCTGTGCACGCGGTAGAGGTTGACGGACCAGTGGCGGCGCTCGTCGGAGCCCGGCACGAAGCCCGTGACGTGCATGTCCGTGATGGAGTCGCCGGACTCCAGGACCCGGCGCAGGGTCGCGGCGACCCGCTCGGCCTCCCCGCGCGGCAGGTAGTCGTGCACGCCCTTGCCGCGGTGGTCGGCGGGGGTGCCGCCGAAGATGGACGCGAACCGCTGGTTGGCGCGGCGTACCCGCAGGTCGGGGTCGATCAGCAGGAAGCCGAACGGAGATTGGCCGAATATGGCCTGCGAGGCGGCGAGGTCGGTCTCGATACGGCGCAGGGTGCGGACGTCGACGACGATGCAGACGGCGGCCTTCTCCCCCTCCTCGGTCCGCGTCGGCATGACGTAGACCTCGGCGAGGCCCTCCCGGTCGCGCTCGTCCGCCACCATGGTGGCCGGCAGCCGGAAGGGCACCACTCCGGTCCACTCCCGGCCGTCGAGGATCTCGGCCATCTTGCGCTGGCCGCGCTCCCGCCGGACGGGCTCGATGAACGCCTCGATGGGGTCCGTGCCGACGGCGCGCTCGGCGGGGATGCCGAAGATCTGCTCGGCGCGCAGGCTCCACTGGTCGACCAGCCCGTCCGGGCCGATGGAGAACGAGGCGACCTTGATGTAGTCGTAGATGGAGCCGGGCGGACTGCTCTGCCACATCGCGTCGGCGGACGGGGCATCGCCGAAGACGGGGCCGTCCGCGGCCCCACTCCTCGCGCCGCCCGACGAGTCCTCGGACTCCGTGGCCTTCGCTGGTATCTCGCTCACGCGAACCGTCCCCTCCAGCTCACCGCGCCCGGCACCGGTCACCGGGGGCGGCTGCCCGCAGTATCCAGCACTACGGCGCCGCACAACACGGTGTTCACGATCACAGCACGGTCCCGATGCTTTTCGGTCCGCGCCGTGAGAACACTTCCAGTCTTCTAACCAGCGGACACGTCGTCGAACCCCCCTCTTCGACAACCTCCACGGTCCCGAACCGGTCACTCGACGGAAGTGGCGGGCACGTACACCGTGAACGGGCGTGCGACCCCTCATCTCGGCACCGCGAGTTCGAACCACACGGTCTTGCCGACGGCGCCCGGCCGGGTGCCCCAGCGATGGGAGGCGGAGGCCAGCAGTTGCAGCCCGCGCCCGCCCTCGTCCTCGGGCTGGGCGGCGCGTTCGTGCGGGGGCTCGGGGAGGGGGTCGGAGACCTCCACCAGGAGGACACCGGTGTGGTCCGCGGGGCGTGTCAGGCGTACGCCGACGGGGGCGGTGGCGTGCCGCAGGGCGTTGGTGACCAGTTCGCTGACCAGCAGGGCCGCGAGGTCGCCGACGCTGTCGAGGTCCCAGAGCCGCAGTTGGTCACGGACGGCGCGGCGGGCGGCGCGCACGGTTCCCAGGTCCGCGGAGAAGGTCCAGGCGGCATGGTCGCCGTCGGTGTCGCTCACGCGGATCACTTCCCCGTCGAGGGAGTCCACCCATGTCCGGTTTCATGGGGTTAATGGGCACATACCCGATATCCCGGACGGAGTACCGCGCCCGACGGCGCATCGTGGCACGAGCGGCGCGGAAAGGTGCCCACGCACCGTCACCCCTGCCTCCGCACGCCGGACTCACGCTTCACACGCCCTCCCGGAGGCCGAGGTGCGTGAGGGTGTCGCGGACGGCGGGCACGTCGTGGTCGAGCCAGTCGACGTCCCAGATCAGGTCGGGGGTGAGCCAGCGCAGCTCGTCGTGGTCCTCCAGGGGCCGGGGCGCGGCGGAGCCGGGGCGCAGGCGTGCGGTCCACACCCGCATCACGTACGGCGTCCGCAGCGGCCACTCCCCCGGGACGCGCTCCACGGCCTCGGCGTCGATCCCGAGCTCCTCGCGCAACTCCCGCACGACGGCCGCCTCGGGGGTCTCGCCCGGTTCGACCTTGCCGCCGGGCAGCTCCCAGCGCCCGGCCAGTTCGGCGGGTGCGCTCCGGCGGGCGGCGAGCAGCCGCCCCTCGTGCCACAGGGCCGCACCGACCACCACGATCCGCTCGCTCACGCACCGGAGCCTACGGGAGGTGCGGGCAGGGGCCCGCCGGCGGTCCCGGGTCAGTCGGCGGACGTCCCGTTCCGGCTGATCCGCTCGACCCAGTAGAGCTGCTTGTGTCCGCGCCCGTCGAGGCTGTCCGCGATCCTCTCGGCCTCGGCGCGGGTCGCGTACCTGCCCACCCGGTAGCGATTGCCGTTGTCGTCCTGACGTACGACGAGCCAGGGAAGAGTCACCGTGCCGTCGTTCATCGCTCCCCTCCACTTCCCGTCCGCGGCCGGTGCCGCGCCCCGCCCGATAAGGAAACCCCAGTCCGCATATGCCCGAGCCTACGCCTTACCTTCACTGAGCGAATACGCCTTTTCACAAAGAGGCACGCAACCAGCCAGAACGCAGGGGGCGCACGGCGGCGGACGCGCCGTGCGGGAAGGCCGACACGTCCGGTCAGCGGCATGACCCCCGGCGCACCGCGCTCCGGGGGCGACCTGGGAGAACGGCCAGATTGCTACGGCACGGGAGGCGACGACGCCACGGGCGGAGCGCCGGAGCGGAGGCGAACCGGGGGCGCGGAAGGGCGCGCGAAGGCGCGCGAGGATCACCCGGTAGGGGTCCCGGCGGGAGCACGGAGGGCCGAGGGCCGGGCCCACGACGGTTTTCCCCGAGGGGCGCAAGGGGCTCCACCGGAAGCGCGGGAGCACCGAGGGCCAGGGGCGCGGCGGACGCCCCCGGAGGAGGAGGGAGCGGCGGGACGGGCCCGTCCCGCCCTCCGGGTTCGCTACTTCACCGGGAGGTGGTAGGCGGCCCGGTAGCGGTCGGCCGGGATGATCACGTCGGCGGTCTCGACCGGCCGGCCCGAGGCGAAGTAGGTGCGCTCGATGACCAGGACGACATGCCCGGGGACGCCGCCCAGCAGCACCAGCTCCTCGGCGAGTCCGGGACGCGCGCCGACCTCCTCGGTGACGTTGTCCACGATCACGTCGATGGCGCGCATGCGCTCGACGACGCCCATGCCGCCGAGGGGCCCCTCCTCGGGCAGCATCACGGGGGTCCGGCCGGTGAGGGCGAGCGGCTCCCAGGAGGTGGAGAGCATCACCGGCTCACCGGCCTCCCGGAAGAGGTACTTGGTGCGCATCACCCGGTCGCCGGGCTCGATGCCGAGCCGCTCGGCGACGGCGCCGGGGGCCTCGGCCTGCTCGCTGCTGGACTCCCAGGTGCCCCGGACGCCCGCGTCGGCCTGCTCCTGACGGAACGGCGTGGCCCCCCGCTCCGGACGGAACCCGGAGCGGGCCACCCGCCGGGGCACCGGACGCTCGCGCACATACGTCCCCGAGCCGGAGCGGCCCTCGACGAGCCCCTCCGCCATGAGGACCTTGCGCGCCTCCAGCGCGACCGTGTCCGAGACGCCGTACTCCTCGCGGATCCTCGCCTGGGAGGGGAGCCGCGTGTGCGGCGGCAGGCGGCCGTCGACGATCTTCTTGCGGAGATCACCCGCGACACGCAGGTACGCCGGCTGCTCACCGAATGTCACGGGCCACTCCCATCAGGTTGTACAGACAGCAACAGCGTGGCAACCGTAGGTTGTATCCGGCAAGCAAAGGCCAGAGAATCACTCGATGTGATGACATCTGCCGGGTGAGGGCTTTACGCAGGCACTTTCTCCCCGCTATGGCGGCTCTCACACCTTCATTCCGCCGTCGCCGGTGTCGCGCTCGACCTCCTCGTCGTACTCGGGCGGCGTGGAGGCCAGCCCCAGGGCATGGCGCGCGGTGACCGAGGCGTAGGGGTCGGTCACGTCCCAGCCCGCGTCGGTGTGCTCGATGTACGTGTCCGCGTCGTCGGCCTCGGCGGCCTTCGCCCACGCCCCTTCCGCCTCCTCCAGGTCGGCGGCGAGGTCCCCCACCGCCTGTTCGGCAGCGGCGGGCCACTCGTGCGCACGCAGCATCCGGGCCTCCTCGGCGAGCGCGTCCGCGACCTTCGCCGCCCACTGCGTGTGTTCCGGCAGGTCGTCCTCGGGGTACTCCGACTCGGGGGTCTCCTCCAGCGCCGCGTCGAGGACCGCCTCGGCCTCCAGATAGGCCAGTTGGTGCGCGTCGAGAGTGGTCTCGTCCCGGCGCAGCGACCCCGTGAGGGTCTTCTGCGGGTCCTGGTTGCCGAAGACGCAAGTGATCTCGCGGTCGCCGAAGCGCCAGCTCTCCCGGGACGGGACGAGGTGGTACACGTTCACGGTGGCGGGCAGCGCCCAGCCGTCCATGACGTAGGCGTCCTGGAGGTCGTAGCACCGCTCGTCGGCGGTGTCGGTGAGACCGTCGTCGCCCGGATAGCGGTCGCCGGGGAGGCGGACGACGGCGAAGACCTCACCGTCGTGCTCCCGCGCGCAGGACACCCGGTCGGCGTCGGCGGTCCAGCCCTCCAGCCCGCCGGGCGAGTCGAAGCACTCGCCCTCGGCCAGGGCGAGGACGCTGTTTCCGCGCGTCCCGTCCTTGACGCCCTCCCAGACGTCGCTCAGGACGCCGGAGGCGAGGGCCGCCGTCCACAGCGCGAGCCCGAGCGAGGACAGCGCGGTCCCGGCGATCGCCATCCCCCGCCCCCGCTCCCCCCGCCGCTTGATCTGCCGCAGCGCGACCAGCCCCAGCACCAGCCCGACGGCCGGCACCAGGCACAGCACGCCGAACACCAGGGCGGCGACGGCGACACCGTTGACGACGGCCGGCGGCCGGGGACCGTACGGCCCGTAGAGCCCGTACGGCGCGGGACCGGGCCCGCCTCCGTAGGTGAACCGCGGCGGCGGATACGGGAACCGGCCCTGGGGAGCGGGGGATTGACCCTGGGGGCCCTGAGGTTCCTGCGGGGGCCCGTGGGGCGGAGGTATGGACACGAGCCGCATCGTAGGCGCGGGACGGCGTGCCTCGTCCCCGGGGAGCCCCTTCCCCGGGGACGAGGGTCATGCGCGGTGAGCGGTGTCCTCCGGTGCTAGAACTGCAGCGCCCAGCCGTTCAGCCGCCCGCTGTCCCACCACGCGTTGTCGCTGACGCGCAGCTTCCAGGTGCCGTTGGCCGTCTCCGCGGAGGCGTCGACGGTGTAGGTGGTGTCGATGTCGTTCGCGCTGCCGCCGGTGCCGTACGACTTCAGCGTGTACGCCGTGCCGTCGGGGGCGATCAGCTGGACCTGGAGGTCGCCGATGTAGGTGTGGGTGATGTCGACGTCGACGGCCAGGTTCGAGGGCGCGTTGCCCGAGACGCCGGAGACGGTCACCGGGGACTCGACGGTGGAGTTGTCGGAGACGGTGTAGTCGTCGGTGTTCTCGAAACGGTCACCGGTCGGGGGCGGGGTGGTGTCCCCCTCGCCGACGTACAGCAGGCGGTTCGGTGATCCGCTGCCCGGGTTGCCGACGACGCCGGTGGTGGCGGCGGAGGTCAGCGCGGAGGAGACCTGGGCGGGGGTGGCCGAGGGGTTGTCGGCCAGGTGGAGGGCGGCGGCCCCGGCGACGTGCGGGCTCGCCATGGACGTGCCGGAGATGGTGTTGGTGGCCGTGTCGCTGGTGCGCCAGGCGGAGGTGATGGAGGAGCCCGGCGCGAAGACGTCCAGGACGGAGCCGTAGTTGGAGTAGCTGGCGCGCGAGTCGCCGGACGTGGTGGCGCCGACGGTGATCGCCTCGGTCACCCGGGCCGGGGACTTGGTGGAGGCGTCGGTGGACTCGTTGCCGGCCGCGACGACGAAGGTGATGCCGGAGGCCACGGCGTTGCGCACGGCCGCGTCGAGGGCGCTGTCGGCGCCGCCGCCGAGGGACATGTTGGCGACGGCCGGCTTGGCCGCGTTCCGCGCCACCCAGTCGATGCCGGCGACGACCTGGGCGGTGGTGCCGGAGCCGGAGTTGTTGAGCACCCGGACGCCGACGACCTTCGCCTTCTTCGCCACGCCGAAGGAACTGCCCGCGACCGTGCCGGCGACGTGGGTGCCGTGGCCGTGGCCGTCCTGGGCGGTGTTGTCGTCGTCGATCGCGTCGTAGCCGTAGGAGGCCCGGCCGCCGAAGTCGTCGTGGGTGATGCGGACGCCGGTGTCGATGACGTAGGCCGTCACGCCCTCCCCGGCCGAATCCGGGTAGGTGTACGAGTCGTTCAGCGGGAGGTTTTGCTGGTCGATCCGGTCCAGGCCCCAGGACGGCGGGTTCGGCTGGGTGCCGGTGGCGTGGAAGGTGCGGTTCTGCACCACGGAGGCGACGGCCGGGTCGGCGGCGAGGCGTTTCGCCTCGGTCTCGGAGGCCTCGACCTCGTAGCCGTTCAGGGCCTTGGTGTACGTGCGCTCGATGTCGGCGCCGTACTTCTTCGCCAGGGCGCGGCCCTCGGCGGAGCCGGAGCGGGCCTCGTCCGCCTTCAGGGTCACGATGTAGCTGCCGGCGACGGCGTTCGCGGCGCCCGCGTACTGGATGCGGCCTTCGGGGGCGGCCGGGGCCGCGCCCGCGGGGAGGGCGGAGACGAGACTCGTGACGAGGGCCGCGGTGGTCGCGGCGCCGAGGGCGGCCAGTCTTCGCCGGGGGTGACGCATCACTGCCATGTGAGGGTTCCTCCTCAGTCGGTGGTGCGTGTGCTGTGGGGGTGCCGTGCTGTCGACGCACACGCCGCGCGGGTGGCGAGGCGAACCAGCCACTGACAGGATCATGTCAAACGTAATGGCCGAGTCCGTGCGTCAGCCGAAAGATTGAGGGTTCCACAGGAATAACACAAGGGCCCTGCACCGACGTTATGGCCGCGTCCCCGACGGCACGACGACGGGCGGCCCGCCCTCCCACGGGCGGGCCGCCCGGTTCCGCACGGGCCCGGGTCAGTCGTCGAAGGCCGTGGCGCGGGCGGGCTTCTCCCAGGCCAGGACCTCCGCGCGGACCTGGTCGAGGTGCGCGAGGATCCCGTCGACACCGTCGGCGCCGAGCGGCAGCCGCAGGGGGGTGTCCGGCGCCTCCAGGGCGGCCAGGATCACGTCCGCCGCCCTCGCGGGATCGCCGGGCTGGGTGCCGTCACCGCCGGCGACGGCGGAACGGGTCTCGCCGACCTTGGCGTAAAGGCCGCTGTCCGGGCTGACCCCGGCCCGGCTCGTCTCGAACAGGCCGGTCCGGAACGACCCCGGCTCGACGATCAGCACCTTGACGCCGAACTCCCGCACCTCGTCCGCGAGCGCCTCCGACATGCCCTCCAGCGCGAACTTGGTTCCGCTGTACGCCGCGAAACCGGCGAAGGACAACTGCCCGCCCATGCTGCTCATCTGCACGATCGCCCCCGAGCGCCGCTCCCGCATGCCCGGCAGCACGGCCCGCACCAGTGCGGCGGGGCCGAGGACGTGCACGTCGAACAGCTCGCGCAGCTCGTCGTCGGTGGTCTCCTCGAACGCCCCGACATGGGTCCGGCCCGCGTTGTTGACCAGGACGTCGATCCGGCCGTGCCGCGCCACCACGTCCCGCACCGCGGCCTCGGCGTCCTCGACGTCGGCCACGTCCAGGCGCAGCGACTCCACCTGGTCGGGGTGGGCGGCGACCAGGTCGTCCAGCAGCTCGGGCCGGCGGACCGCGCCGATCACCACATCGCCGTCGGCGAGGGCCGCCTCGGCGATCGCCCGCCCGAACCCGCTGCTCGCGCCCGTGATCAGCCACACCTTGTTCATCCCGGCTCCTCGTGCCTCGGCTGCCCTTCGGTCTGTGCGAACCACCCTGCCGCCGGGGCGGGTCGCCCGTCCAAGACCTACGCTGACAACCGATGGTTATGAGGACGGACGTTCACCTGCGGGATCTGCGCTACTTCCTGGCCGTGGCGGAGGAGCTGCACTTCACCCGTGCGGCCGAGCGCGTGTACGTGTCACAGCCCGCGCTGAGCAAGCAGATACGCGCGCTGGAGCGGCAACTGGGCGTCGAGCTGTTCCGGCGCGACCGGCGGGGCGTGGCGCTCACCGCCGCCGGTACGGCACTGCTGCCGCACGCCCGGCGCGTACTGGAGGGCTGGGAGGAGGCGGCCACGGCGGTGGAGCGGGCGCGGGCCGCACAGCGCAGCACGCTGGTCGTGGGCATGAGCACCAGCCCCGGCCGCGGCGGCCTGCTCCCGGCGATCCGCTCCCGCTTCACCGCCGCGTACCCGGACGCCGCGGTCCGGCTGCGGCAGGTCGGCTGGGAGGACCCGACGGCGGGGCTCGCGGGCGGCGAGGCGGACGTGGCGTTCGTCTGGCTGCCGCTGCCCGACGCCGGCCGCTACGACTGGACGGTGGTCGCCGAGGAGCCGCGCCTGGTCGCCCTCCCCGAGACGCACCCCCTGGCCGCCCGTACGGACCTCACGCTCGCGGACCTCGCCGGCGAACCGTTCCTGGCGCTGCCCCCGAGCGCGGGCGTCCTGCGCGACCACTGGCTCGCCCTCGACGAACGCCCCGGCGGCCCGCTCCGCGTCGGCGCGGAGATCGCCGGCACGGAGGAGACCTACGAGGCCCTGGTGGCCGGCCTCGGCATCTGCCTGGTGGCCGCGGGCAACGCCCCCCTGATCTCCCTCGGCGGCGTCACGACCCGCCCGGTCCACGGCCTCTCCCCGAGCCGGTACGTCCTGGCCTGGCGGGTGGAGGACGGCTCCCGTCCCCTGGTCCGGGGGTACGCGGAGGCGTGCCGCCGGGCGACGGGGCGGCCGCGGTCCGGGCGAGGGCGGCCCTGACCCACATCGGGTCCACAGGGTGCCGCTAGCATGTGCGGACTCAGGACGACCACCTGATCACCCGATCTTCACCCATAGACCAGGCAGTGAAAACGGAACCAAGCCGGATACCGGCGCACCTACGTCAGCCGCGGGCGATGCTGTGGGCGGCCGCGGGTGCGGCGACCCTCGGATTCCTCATGGCGCTGGAATTCACCGCGCGCGGTTACGGCCTGCCGGGGCCGATCACCCACCACGCGCGCGAGGTGGTCTTCGCCCCCGATTCGGGACCGCTGCTGTACGCCGGTCTCGCGCTGGCGATGGTGGTGCTCACCTGGCGGCAGCGGCTCGTCGCGGCGGGCACGGCGATCGGCGTCGACGTCGTCTTCTTCCTGGTGCGGTGGGCGGCCGGCGCCGAGATGAACTTCGGCAACGGCGCGCTGTGGGTGGTCCTGGGCATCGCGGTCGTCGCCGTCACCCGCCGTACCGGGCCGGAACGCCTGCTGCTGCTGAAGGGCACCGGTCTCGGCCTGCTCCTGGTGGCCGGTCACAAGACGGGCGACACCTGGCTGCTCATCACCTCGAAGACCCGCCCGACGGTGCTCGACCCGTACGTCGCGCTCGCCGACCGCGCGCTGGGCGACCCGTCGTGGCTGGCCGGCCGGATCGTCGAGGCGACGGAACCGATCGGCCCCTTCCTTCTCCACGTGGTCTACGGCCAGCTCCCGCTGGCGGCGGCGCTCGTCGGGCTGTACCAGCTGCGCCACGTGGCGGTGGAGCGCCGCTTCCCGGCCCACCACCTGGTGCGCACCTTCCTGGTCATCGGCCTGCTCGGACCGGCCGTCTACATGGTCTTCCCGGTCGTCGGGCCGGTCTACGCCTACGGCGCCGACGGCGGCCCGTGGGCGGTGGGCCATCTGTGGCCGGACACGCTGCCGTCCATCGGCACCCCGCTCCCGATCCCGTTCGACGGGATCACCCCGCGCAACTGCATGCCCAGCCTGCACACCGCGTGGGCCGTCACCCTCTTCGTCCACACCCGCAAGGGCTCGCGGGCGATGCGCTGGGCGGGCACGTTCTGGCTGGTCGCCACCCTCTCGGCGACGCTGGGCTTCGGCTACCACTACGGCGTGGACCTCGTCGCCGGCGTGGTGTTCGCGCTCACGGTCGAGGCGGCGATGCGCTCGCTCGCACGCGGCTGGGACCGGTCGGCCACCTGGCTGGTCGCCCACGGCACGACGGTGTTCACCGTGCTCCTGGTGTCGTACCGCTGGCTGCCGCAGCGGATGGCCGAGTACCCGTGGGCGTTCGGCCCCCTCACCGTCCTGGCGATGATCTCGGTGATCTACGGCTATGCGCGCACCACCGCGCTGTGGGAGACGGCGACCGCACCGGAGCGGCGACGGGGACCACAACCGGAACTCGCCTGAGCGGCGTGACGTGACGTCAGGCACCGGTCGGCATCGACGACACCGGCCCGGTTCCCGGGGACCTGCTGCTCGGTGGAACCGAGGACGACTCGACACATTCGCAAGAACCAGCAAAACTTTCGAGTGAAACGGCGCGCGAGTTCCCGCTCCACCCGGGCGGGCGCCCGGGGAGACGACCACCCCTCACCCTCCGACGCGGCACCCGCATCGACATCCTCACCAGGTTGACCTGGGCTCAACTCCGGTACAAGCCAAATCATATGACTTTTATTGACCGGTACCGGGGGGACTGGCATGATGCTGAATGCCAGGCGAACAGTCGAATGTCATCCGCATCGACCTCGAATGTTTCGCCTACCGGGTCCCGCAGGACCCGTCTGCTCGTTGTTTCCGCGCGCCTCGCCGGAGATCGCCCAATGGCGGGAATCCCCGGCGCGCGTCGCGAAGGGCATCCGCACATCGTCGTGCACGGCCCGACTGAGCCCACCCCCACCACGGCGCCGCCGTCCCGCGTGACGGACCGAACCCGCCGGAGTACGGCACTCCCAGCTCCGGCGTCCGCGGCGAAGGCGTCGCCGAACGGAGGTTTACGCTGTTGTCCGTCGACCAGATGACCGAGTTACCGGGCCTGGACCGGATCCGCACCCGGGACCCCAACAACCACCTGCACTGCCGCAAGTCCCAGCTCCTCGCGTATGTCGGCGGCCGCACCCCCTGGTCCGACCTGCTGATGTACCGGGCCCTGGGCTCCACTTCGGCCGTCCACCGCCACTGCCACCTGCGCGGCGGGGACCGCTGGGCGTTCGACACCCCCTACGTGAACGACGACGACCTGCGCCTGCTCGGCTTCGAGGTGTTCTCGGCCGGGACCGTGGACCTGGCCCGCTTCGAGTCCGGCCTGACCGACTTCCTCGCCGCGGGACAGCCGGTGTTCTTCTACGCGCCCCGGCACCACTTCCCCCACTGGGTGGAGTTCATGCGCCGGGTCGGCACGCTCCCCGAGGAGTACCGGCTCCTGCACTCGTTCCTCGTCTGCGGGGCGAACGGCACCGACGTCCTGCTGGCCGACAACACCGCCGACGACCACGAGTACTTCCCGCTGACCGTGGGGTGGGACGTGCTGCGCGACGGCTACGCCCGGGAACCCGAACGCTGGTTCACCGGCTGCGCCACCGTCCGGCAGGTGGCCGAGCCCGACCGGAACGGGTTCGAGGACGCCTACCGCGCGTTCCTGGCCGGCTTCCGCGACGGCTTCGAGCTCTACGACGTCATCGGCGACAACCTCGTCGTGGAACGCACGTCGGTCGCCGCCGCCTATCGCGCGCCCGGCGTCAACAGCATGGCGCTGCTGGCCGGTTCGCGGACCCTGTTCTGCCGGTTCCTGGCGCTCACCGAGCACAGCGAGCGGGTCCGCGCCGCCTACGCCCGCGTCGCACAGCTGGCCACCGTGCTGTCGGACCGGGTCACCGCCTTCCAGGCCGGGCTGCCCGCCCTGCCGGCGGACCGGATCCGCCACGGCCTCACGCAGCTGCGGCTGCGCGAACAGCGGGCGGCACGGCTCCTCGTCGACGAGGCGGCCGCCCTCCCGCAGATCCTGCCGACTCCGGCCAGTGGCCGGTAATCGCCTCACACGGGGAAGAGAAGTGCGACGGTTATACCTGTTCAGCGGCATGGCGGGCGTACAGGGCCCGCCGCTCGCCGCACTGCGGGCGCTGTACGCGCGGCCGGAGAACGCGCGGTACTTCACCGCCGCGGCCGAGGCGGTGGCGCGCGTGCTCGACCACGTCGGCGCGGACGCCTACCGCCGGGAGCTGCCCGGCGGCATCCCGCTGACCGCCTGGCTGCGCGGCGACCCGCCGGACGCGGGCGCCCTGGAACACTCCATCGTGGACGGCCTGTGCGCCCACATCTACCAACTGTGCCTGCTGCAGCCCGCCGTCGGCCGCGCGGACGGCGACCGGTCCGCGCCGGTGGCCGCCATCGGCCACAGCCTGGGCCTGATCGGCGCGATGGTCGCGGGACTGAGGGTGACCGGCCGCCGGCAGTACACGGCGCTCTGCCACGACATGATCGCGATGACCGCGCTGGCGCTGATCCGCTGCCATCAGCTGACACCGCCGCGGAAGGGCGCGGCCACCCCGATGGCGGCCGTGACGGGCGTGCCGGCCGAGGAGCTGCGCGCGCTGGTGACGGACTCCCCGGTGCACCTGGCCCTCGCGAACTCCGGCCGCTCGCACGTGCTGGCCGGGAACCCGGCCGACCTCGCCGGCTTCCGGGCGAGGCACGCGCGGCGACTGGCCGAGCCGGGGGTGGGGTGGACCCACCTGCGCAGCACCGCGCCGTTCCACACGCCGCTCCTGGAGCCGGCGGTGCGCGCGACGCTGGAGGAACGGCACTTCATGACGTTCCCGCTCACCGGCGACCGGCTGGCCGTACCGGTGTACGTCGCCGACGCGCCGGTCAACCTCCAGCACCGCGGTGACCTGTTGCCGGACGTCCTCGCCCACGCGGTGTGCCGCCCGCTGGACTGGCCCGGCACGGTCCGCGCCGCGGTCGAGGACTGCCGGCCCGACCAGATAGTCGACTTCGGACCGGGCCCGTCGGCCCGGGTGTTCACCCGGGAGACCCTGCGCGGCGGCCACCACGGCCTGCGCTACCGCAGCGTCCCCGCACCGACCGCTTGAGTGAAGGAGCGTACGCATGCACTGTCTGGTCTTCCCCGGCCAAGGCGTACAGCGCAGAGGCATGGGAGGGGAACTGTTCGAGCGGTATCCGCGGGAGACCGCGGCCGCGACCGAGTCGCTCGGCTACTCCGTGGCGGACCTGTGCCGCGACGACCCCGACGACCGGCTCGCCGACACCCGCTACGCGCAGCCGGCCGTCTTCCTCGTCAACGCGCTGTCCTGGATGGACCTCGAGCGCGCCGGCCGGCGGTACGACTACTTCGCCGGGCACAGCCTGGGCGAGCTCAACGCGCTGGTGGCCGCCGGCGTCATCGACCTGATGGACGGCCTGGCGCTGGTCCGGCGCCGCGCCGAGCTGATGGCCGGCGTCACCCGCGGCGCGATGGTCGCGGTGGTCGGGCCGAGCCCGGCGCAGGTCGAGACGGTGCTGCACGGCGCCGGGCTCAACCTGGTGCACGTCGCCAACCGCAACAGCGACCAGCAGGTGACGGTGGCCGGGGACCGGCCGCAGCTGGCGCTCGCGGTCAAGGCGCTGCGCGGACGGGGCGCCCGGGTCCTGCCGGTGTCCGTCAGCGGTCCGTTCCACACGCCCCTCATG
Organism: Streptomyces sp. NPDC053426; assembly: GCF_055585405.1. Taxonomy (NCBI): domain Bacteria; kingdom Bacillati; phylum Actinomycetota; class Actinomycetes; order Kitasatosporales; family Streptomycetaceae; genus Streptomyces; species Streptomyces sp. NPDC053426. The sequence continues at coordinate 392,118 of NZ_JBVJKE010000002.1, forward strand.
GCCTCGGCCGGCCGGGCGTTCGCGACGGTCCTGCGCGAGTACGAATTCCGCGCCGGGCACACGCCGGTGATGTCCAGCGTCACCGGCGCCCCGTTCGTCCCGGACCAGGCGGTCCGGCTGCTCAGCGGGCAGATCCACCGCCCGGTGGAGTGGGTGCGCACGGTCCGGGCCCTGCGCGCGGCCGGCGTCACCCACTTCGACGAGGCCAACGGCACCACCCTCACCGCTTTCATCGCACGGATCGCCGCACAGCCGACGGAGGAACTCGTATGACCACGGACATCGCTGTCGTCGGACTGTCCGTCGAAGTGCCGGACGCGCCGGACCAGCACGCGTTCTGGGACATGGTCCGCACCGGCCGCAGCCTCACCCGGCCGTTCCCGGCGCGGCGGCGCCGGGAGATCGAGGAGTACCTGCGCTACCACTGGGAGTCGGCGCTGGTGCCGGACGCCGAGGAGCGGGTCGACTTCCACGACGGCAGCTTCCTGGACCGGGTGGACCTGTTCGACCACGCCTTCTTCGGCATGACCCCGAAACAGGCCGCGGTCACCGACCCGCACCAGCGGCTGGTCCTGCGCACGATGTACCGCGCGCTGGAGGACGCCGGCTACACCGGCGAGCGGCTGGCCGGCAGCCGCACCGGCGTGTACGTCGGCTACGCCGGCAACCCCGGCGGGTCGTACCTGGACTACTTCTGCCGCATCGACCCCGCGCTGGGACAGCTCGGCATCACCGGCAACATCGTCACGATGCTGGCCAACCGGCTCTCGTACCTGCTCGACCTGCGCGGCCCCAGCATGGTGATCGACAGCGCCTGCTCGGCGTCGCTGCTGGCGCTGCACCAGGCCAGGTCCGCGCTGCTGCTGGGCGACTGCGAGATGGCCGTGGTGGCCGGCACCCGGATCGTGATGGCGCCGGTGCGGCACCCGCACACCCGGATCGGCATCGAGTCGTCCGACGGCGTGACCCGTACGTTCGACGAGGGCGCGGACGGCACCGGCTTCGGCGAGGGGTCCGGGGCGGTCGTGCTCAAGCGGCTGGACCGGGCGCTGGCCGACGGCGACCAGGTGTACGCGGTCGTCAAGGGCAGCGCGGTCAACCACGACGGCAGGTCCGAGATGATGACCGCGCCGGACTCCCGCGCCCAGGCCGACCTGCTGGAGGCCGCGTGGCGGGACGCGGGCGTGGATCCCCGCACGATCGGCTACCTGGAGGTGCACGGCACCGCCACCAAGGTCGGCGACCCGATCGAGTTCGAGGGACTGCGGCGGGCGTTCGCCGCCCGGACCGACGACCGGCGCTTCTGCGCGGTGGGCACGGTGAAGGCGAACATCGGCCACCTCTTCGAGGGCTCGGGCGTGATGGGCGTGATCAAGGCCGCGCTCGCGCTGCGGCACCGGGTGATCCCGCCCCTGGCGAACTACGAGCGGCCGAACACCGCGATCGACCTCGACGACGGCCCGGTGTACGTGCCGCGGGAGGCCCACGCGTGGCCGGAGGGGGACGGCCCCCGCCGCGCCGGAGTCAGCGCCTTCGGCCTCGGCGGGACCAACGCGCACGTCGTGCTGGAGGAGTTCACCGCGGCGCCGGCCGAGTCCGCCGAGGACCGGCCGCCCTACCTGTTCACGCTCAGCGCGCAGAGCCCGGCGTCACTCGGCCGGCTGGTCACCCGCTACCGCGAGGCGATCGACGGCGGCCGGATCGACGGGAGCGTCCGGGACGTGTGCTGGACGTCGAACGTCTCCCGCGCCGGACACCGGCACCGGCTCGCCTACACGGTCGCCGACCTGGCCGGGCTGCGGGCGGCGCTGGCGGCCACCGAGGCCGGCGAGGTGCCGGACGCCGCCGGCACCGACGCCGCCCGCGCCTGGACCGCCGGCGCCGACCTCGACCTGCGGGCGCGGTACCACGGGCCGGCTCCGCGGACCGTGCACCTGCCGCCGTACGAGTTCGACGAGACCCGCGCCTGGGTCGACTTCCCCGACACCTGGCGCGACCGGTTCGCGCTGGCCGCGCCGCGGGCCGAGCACCCGCTGACGCACGAGGTGGGGTTCGCGCCGGCGCCGCTCGCCGGGCCCGGTGGCCCGTCGGCCCGCGTGATGGCGCTGGTGGGCCCGGACGCGGCCGACGCCGTGGCCGCCGCCCTGCCGCCGGACGCGGTGCTGCGCACGCCGGGCGCCGCGGACGCCGACCCGGACCGGCTCGCCGAGGAGCTCGTCGACGAGGGCTGCACCCACCTGGTGTACGCGCTCGCCTTCGACGCCGAACCGGCGGACGGTCCCGCGGAACTGGACCGCCGCGTCGACGAGCACCTCACCGGCCTCTTCCGGCTGGCGAAGGCGCTGATGCACGCGAGCGCCGCGGTCGACCTCGTGGTGCTGACCCGGCGGGCGCTGGCGGTCGTGCCCGGCGAGCCGGGCGTGGTCGCGGAACACGCGGCGCTCGCCGGGCTGGCCAAGGCGATCGGCCGGGAGTACCCGTACGTGACCGTCCGGCTGCTCGACGTCGACGACGCGGTGCCGGCCGCGCTGCTGCGCACGGAGATCCTCGCCCCGCAGGCCGGCGTGTACGCGCTGCGCGGCACGGACAAGTACCGCGAGTCCTTCGCCGAGCTGCCGGAGATCCCGGCGGTCCGCGACGCGTACCTGCGGCCCGGCGGCGCGTACCTGATCACCGGCGGCCTCGGCGGCATCGGCCTGGAGACGGCCCGGCACTTCGCGGCCGGCGCCCCCGGCGTCCACCTGTACCTCCTCGGCCGCACCGCCCTGCCGCCCGAGGCCGAGTGGGACGCGGTCGCCGCCGACCCGCAGCACCCCGCCGCGGCGCGCGTCACGGCGGTCCGCGAGATCACCGCGCTCGGCGCCGACGTGCACCCGGTGGCCGCCGACGTCGCCGACGAGGCCGCGCTGGCGGACGTGCTGGCCGCGATCCGCGCCGCGCACGGCCGGGTGGACGGCATCGTGCACGCCGCCGGCGTGCCCGGCGACAACCTCATCGCGTACCGGGAGGCCGACGAGTTCGCGTCCGTCCTGCGGCCGAAGCTGCGCGGCGCGTTCCTGCTGCACCACCTGACCCGGGACGACCGGCCCGACTTCGTGCTGCACATGTCCTCGGTGGCCGCGGTGTTCCCGGCCCTCGGGCAGGCCGACTACGCGGCCGCCAACCTCTACCTGGACCACCTGGCCCGCACGCTGAACACGCCGGAGCACCGCGTGGTCAGCGTCGACTGGGTGGCCTGGCGGGAGGTCGGCATGGCGGTCGCCACCGGCGTCAGCGAGGACCTGGTGTTCCGGTCGCTGCGCACCCGTACCGGCCTCGGCCTGATCGACGCGGCGCTGCGCGGGGACCGGGCGGGGTTCTTCGCCGGTGAGATCAACTACGGCAGCGACCTGATGAGCGTACTGCCGACGTACCACGTCGCCCTGTCCACGGACATCGAGGGCAAGATCGAGACGGGGCTGGCGGCGCTCGAGGAGCGGTCCAGGCAGAGCCTCGCCCGCGTCCGCGAGGCCGTGGAGTCCACCGAGGTGCGGCTCACCGGGCGTCCGGACGACGGGTACACCGACCGGGAACGGATGGTGGGCCGCTGCCTGGCGCACACCCTCGGCCACCCGGTGATCGACGTCCACGCCGACTTCCGGGACCTGGGCGCCGACTCGATCATGGCGCTGACCGTCGGCAACAGCATCTCCGCCTGCCTGGGCCGCCAGTTCGACGCCGTCGACCTGATGAGCGAGCGCACCGTGGCCGCCGTCGCCCGGCTCATCGAGAACAAGTACGACACGGGCGCGCCGGACGACGACGACGGCGACGACGCGTGGCTCGACGAACTGCTGACCATGCCCGGAGACTGACGTGCCGGACCTGACGCGGGGCCCGGTCCTGACCGGCATCGTCGGCGTCGCGGCCCCGCTGGCCCTGGCCAATCTGCTCCAGCAGGGCTACCTGCTGGTCGACAGCGCGGTCGTCGGCCGGTACGTGGGCGTCACCGGGCTGGCCGCGCTGGGCGCGGCACAGCCGCTGTACGCGATCCTGACCTCGCTGTTCACCGGTGTCTCCGGTGCGTTCACGGTACGGCTCGGGCACCTCGCCGGCGCCGGGCGGCGCGACGACCCGAGCGCGCTGCTGGCGCTGGCGGCCTGCACCGCGGTGTGGTCGGCGCTCTGCGCCGCGGTCGCGGTCCTGGCCACGGAGCCGCTGCTGGCGCTGACCGGCGTGACCGGCGAGGTCGCCGCCGAGGCCCGCACCTTCGTGGTGACGCTGTGCTCGGGCATGGTCGCGGTCTACGCGCTCGGCGCGGTGTGCGCGGTGCTGACCGGCCGCGGCGACGTCCGCAGGGCCACCGCCTTGATGATCGCCGCGAGCGTGCTGAACGCGGTGTTCGCCTGGCTGTTCGTGGGCCCCTGGCGGCTCGGGATGGCGGGCGCGGCGCTGGCCGTGGTGGCCTCCAACGCGCTGACCGCGGTGGTCGGCCTGACCCGCCTGGTGCGCGAGCAGCGCCGGCCGCGGCCGGCCGGGGCGGACGGGACAGCCGGGCCGACCGCGGTCACGGCCGCCTCGGTGCGCGCCGAGGTGCGGCGCGGCCTGCGGATCGGCACCCCGATGGCCGTGCAGTACCTGCTGATCGGCGTCGGCGTGCTGGTGCTGGTGTGGATCATCACGCCGTTCGGCGAGGAGGCCCTCGCGGCGCTGACCGTCGTCGCCCGGCTGGAGCTGCTGACCAGCGTGCTGTTCCTCAACCTGTCCGGCGCGCTGATGGTGTTCACCGCGCAGAACACCGGCGCCGGCCGGGCCGCGCGGGTCCGCGAGGGGGTCCGTCGCTCCGTGTGGCTGGGCGTCGCGCTCACCGCGGTGGTGTCCCTGCTGCTGCTCGTCGGACGCGGGCCGATCGCCGCGCTGTTCTCCGGCAGCGCCGAGACCCGGCTGGTGACCGAGCGGTACATCCTCATCACGGCGCCGTTCTTCCTGTGCTACACGCTGACGGTCGTGCTGCACGGCTGGTTCAACGGCATCGCCCGCACCGTCGTGCCGCTGATCTGCACGGTGGCGTCGCTGGGCGCGGTCCGGCTGCCGTTGTCGTACGCGCTGGGCCACGCGTGGGGGGTCGACGGCATCATGTGGGCGACGGTGATCGGCTGGGCGGTGGGGCTGGGCTACACGCTGCTGGCCACCCGGCACGCGGTGACCGCGCCGCGGGCCGGCCCCGACGGGGACGCCGGCCCGGTGGCGCAGCCGGACGGGAGGGCCGTCCGGTGATCCGGTCGTTGTTCGTCAGCGACGTCCTGCCCCGCCGCCCCGCCGGCGGCGCGGTGCAGCGGATGGACCTGGTCACCGGGGCGCTCGCCGAACTGGGTCCCGTGGACGCGCTCTTCCTCGCGCCGCCGGACACCGTGCCGCCGCCGGACGAGACCGTCCGCTTCGCCCGCACCGGGGTCGCCGCCGTACCGCCGTACACGGGCGCCCGCGCCTTCCTGGAGATCGCCGCGCGCGGGCCGTCCGCCGCCTACGCCGGTCACCAGCGGCGCACGCTCGCGCCCGTCCTGCCCGACTGGTCGACCGGCACCCGCTACGACCTGGTGTGGTTCAACCGGGAACGCTCCTGGCTGCCGCTGCGCGGACGGTTCACCGGCCGCACCGTCGTCGACGTGGACGACTTCGAGGACGTGCTGATCCGCCGCTGGGCACGGCTCGGCCGGGGCGTGTGGGACGTGCCGCTGACGCCGTGGCAGCGTGTGCAGGCACGGCGTTCGATCGCCTGGTGGGGCCGCGTCCACCGGCGGGTGGCGCGGGAGGCGGACGTGGCCGTGGTCGCCTGCGCCCGCGACGCCGCCCGGCTGGACGCGGGGCGGACGGTGGTGGTGCCGAACACCTACCCCGCCCGCCCGCCGGGGCCGCCGCGCACCGGCGGCGCGACCATCCTGTTCCAGGGCTCCTTCGACTGGGCGCCCAACGCGGACGCCGCCGCCTGGCTGACCGGTGAGATCCTGCCGCTGATCCGCGAGCGGGTGCCGGACGCGACGGTCGTGCTGGCGGGCGCGTCCACCCCGGAGGTCTCCGCGCTGGCGGGCCCGCACGTCGAGGTCACCGGCGCGGTCCCGAGCATGGCGCCCCACCTGCGCGCCGCCGGCCTGGTCGTGGTCCCGCTGCGCGTGGGCAGCGGGACCCGCATCAAGATCCTCGAGGCGTTCGCGCACGGCGTGCCGGTGGTCAGCACCACGATCGGCGCCGAGGGCCTCGACGTGGTCCCCGGTGAGCACCTGGCCCTCGCCGACACCGCCGAGGACCTGGCCCGGCACTGCGCGGACCTGCTCACCGACCGGGCCCGCAGGGACGCGACGACCGCCGCCGCGAGCCGGCTGCACGCCGGCCGGTACCTGCCCGAACACGCGACCGCCCGCGTGCGGGAGGCGGCCCTGCGGGCGGTCGCGGGGTAGCACCGGGGCGGCCCGGACCCGGCGGCGGGGCCCTTCAGGGGTGCTGTCGGCGAATCCGGCCACAGGCCGTCGAGGGAGCGGACGTCCCGATGGAACGGACGTCCCGGTGGAACGGCAAGCCGACGGAGTGCCGGAGCCTCCCCTCCCCCACATTCGAAACTTTCGTGATGGCCTCACGTGCTTGCGCCCCACCTCAACCCGAACCCCTCTTCACCCCGCCCATCGATTCGCGTGATAGGCGGTTTGAACAGGGAAGATGTATTCATCAAGCGCATCCTTGAGCACAGAGATGTTTCCGAAAGAAGGTCGAAAGTGTTGACAGGAGCATGAAGCTCTCAGAACACTGAGGCCGCCGAAGCAGAAGACCGCGTTCCCCTCGCGTCCCGCGACGAGGGCCTGGTCGCTCGGTACCGCACAACGGCGGGCGCCCCCGCCGCGCGTTTCTCGCAAGGCCGCCGGGCGGCAGAAGGCCGTGCGGCCCCCACCTGCCTTGATCGGAAGGAAACAGCATGCACCAGGACGGCACGCAGCAGGACCAGGCCCAGCAGGCGATCATTCCCCCCGGCCTGGGCCGCCGGGGCTTCCTCGGTGGCGCCGGCGCCGCCGCGCTGGCCACCGCGACCGGGCTCCTGCTGCCCGGCACCGCCCACGCCGCCACCACCATCACCACCAACCAGACCGGTACCGACGGCCTGTACTACACGTTCTGGACCGACGGCGGCGGCTCGGTCTCCATGACCCTCAACGGCGGCGGCAGCTACAGCACCAGGTGGACCAACTGCGGCAACTTCGTCGCGGGCAAGGGCTGGGCCAACGGCGGGCGCAGGACGGTCCGTTACACCGGGTACTTCAACCCGTCGGGCAACGGCTACGGCTGTCTCTACGGCTGGACCTCGAACCCGCTGGTCGAGTACTACATCGTCGACAACTGGGGCAGCTACCGGCCCACCGGCGAGTACAGGGGCACCGTCTACAGCGACGGCGGCACGTACGACATCTACAAGACGACGCGGTACAACGCCCCCTCCGTCGAGGGCACCCGCACCTTCGACCAGTACTGGAGCGTCCGCCAGTCGAAGGTGACCAGCGGCTCCGGCACCATCACCACCGGCAACCACTTCGACGCCTGGGCCCGCGCGGGCATGAACCTCGGCCAGTTCAGGTACTACATGGTCATGGCGACCGAGGGCTACCAGAGCAGCGGCAGCTCGAACATCACCGTCAGCGGCTGACGCCGGCCTCCGGGGCCGGCACCATCACGACGAAGGAGCCGGCCCCGGACAGTCGACCCCGCTGCGCGAGACCGCCACGACTGGAACGGGTTCGTCGGTGAGGGCGGCCCGGTGTCGATGGAGAGCTGCCAGGTCGTGCCGGTCGAAGGGTGACTGCTCCAGCCACTTGACGGAGCCGGGGAAGAGCAGCTCCTTGGCGATGGGGGCGCGGTCCGCATCAACGACGTCGGTCTCGACGTCGTTGGTGCTCCGCGAACCGCTCGGCCGATCGCGACTTGCCCACCCGGCGCCGCCCACGCGACATCACGCACCGACCGGGCCGCTCCCCGCCCACCCCCGCCGACCTCCACGCATGTCACCAACAATGATGTCAGTGACATGGAAGTCAGCGCACAGCCTTCGCCGGCTGTCGCCCTTGGTCACGGTCTCTGCTCGTATCGGAGCCATGAAGAGGACGTCGGAAGCGTCGTTCACCCGTGTGTGTCCTGCCGCCCGGGCTCTGAGCAGCACTCGTCCCGGCACGGGAAAGACCAGGGGCCCGCCCCCGGAGGGTCGGGCCCCTTCCGACCTGTGTGTCCGCCAGGTCAGCGAAGTGGTGCCAAGTCACCGATCACACGTTGAAGCGGAACTCCACCACGTCCCCGTCCTGCATCACGTACTCCTTGCCCTCCATGCGGGCCTTGCCCTTGGCGCGGGCCTCGGTGACCGAGCCGGTTTCGACCAGGTCGTCGAAGGAGATGACCTCCGCCTTGATGAAGCCCTTCTGGAAGTCGGTGTGGATGACACCGGCGGCCTCGGGGGCGGTGGCGCCCTTCTTGATGGTCCAGGCGCGGGATTCCTTCGGTCCTGCCGTGAGGTAGGTCTGCAGGCCGAGGGTGCGGAAGCCGACGTGGGCGAGGGTGGCGAGGCCGGGCTCCTCGGCGCCGACGGACTCCAGCAGCTCCATCGCGTCCTCCTCGTCCAGCTCGGCGAGGTCCGCCTCCAGCTTGGCGTTGAGGAAGATCGCCTCGGCGGGGGCGACCAGGGCGCGCTGCTCGTTCTTGAAGTCCTCGTCGGTCAGCTCGTCCTCGTCGACGTTGAAGACGTAGAGGAAGGGCTTCGTCGTGAGGAGGTGCAGGTCGTGGAGGAGTTCCGAGCGCTCGGTGCCCTGGACGATGCCCTGGGAGAAGAGGGTGTCGCCCTTCTCCAGGATTTCCTTGGCCTCCTCGACCGCCTTGACCTTCGGCGCGATGTCCTTCTTGATCCGCGACTCCTTCTGGAGGCGCGGCAGGACCTTCTCGATGGTCTGGAGGTCGGCGAGGATCAGCTCGGTGTTGATCGTCTCGATGTCGTCCTTCGGCGAGACCTTGCCGTCGACGTGCACGACGTTCTCGTCCTTGAAGGCGCGGATGACCTGGCAGATCGCGTCGGACTCGCGGATGTTCGCGAGGAACTTGTTGCCGAGGCCCTCGCCCTCCGACGCGCCGCGCACGATGCCGGCGATGTCGACGAAGTCGACGGTGGCCGGGAGGATCCGCTGGGAGCCGAAGATCTCCGCCAGCTTGGTCAGGCGGGGGTCGGGGACGCCGACGACGCCGACGTTCGGCTCGATCGTGGCGAACGGGTAGTTGGCCGCCAGCACGTCGTTCTTGGTCAGGGCGTTGAACAGGGTCGACTTGCCGACATTCGGCAGACCGACGATTCCGATCGTGAGCGACACGTTGCGACTTCCCGTACGTGAGGATGAGGGGCGAGGACCGGCCGACTGGGCTGCGTGGGCCGATCCACCAGTCTACGGCGTGCCCGCCCACGGCCCGGCGGACCTGTCGAACGTCCGGCCGGACCGCGATCCCCGGCGTGTCTGACGGGTGGTTCGGCACATAAAACGACCTACGTTGGTGCAGTGGAGCAACACAGGACGCGACCCGCGCGGTACGGACGGTACGGACCGCGACGTGACAGGCCGGCCGGGTCTGCCAAGCCGCCGCTGCCTCCGCAGGCGGGGCGGGCGACGGGGGGAGGGGTCGCGCGGACCGCCCGGCCCGTCGGTCCCGCCCGGGTGCCGGAGCGCCGGCCCGCTCCCCCGCCCGCGGTCCGGCGGCTGCCCAACCCGCGGCTCACCGGGCTGGGCTCGAGCCTGTTCTGCGGGCTGGTGATGCTCGTACTCGGTCTGCTGACCGAGGCGCTGTTCGGGGCGTCAGGGACCGTGTACGGCGTGCTCTTCCTGCCGGTGTGCGTGCTGACCGCGCTGTGGGTGCGCGAGGGGGACCTGCTCATCGCGCCCGTCGTGGTGCCGATCGCCTTCGCCGTGGGGCTGGTCCCGCTCTCCGACGAGGGGGGCGGCGGCACCGCCGACCGGCTGATGGGGATGGTGACGGGCCTCGCCACCCAGGCCGGGTGGCTCTACGGCGGGACGCTGGTCGCGAGCCTGCTCGTGCTCGGCCGCAGGGTGCGCCGGGTGCGCGAGATCAACCGGCGCGCCGCGCGGAGCCGCCCCCGTCCCTGATCTCCCTCAGGCGCCCGTCGCCGCCCGCATCGCCGCTCCCACGATGCCCGCGTTGTTCTGGAGCTGGGCCGGGACGATCTCCGCCTTGATGCCCTGGATGCGGTCCAGGAACTTGTGGGACTTGCGGCTGACGCCGCCGCCGATGATGAACAGCTCGGGCGAGAACAGCATCTCCACGTGGGCCAGGTACTTCTGCACCCGGTGCGCCCAGTCCTCCCACGACAGGTCGTGGTCCTCCTTGGCCTTGCTGGAGGCCCGCTTCTCCGCGTCGTGGCCGTGCAGCTCCAGGTGGCCCAGCTCGGTGTTGGGGACGAGGACGCCGTCCACGAACAGGGCGCTGCCGATGCCGGTGCCGAAGGTCAGCAGGATCACCGTGCCCCGGTGGTGGCGTCCGGCGCCGAAGTGCATCTCGGCGACGCCGGCCGCGTCCGCGTCGTTGACCACCGTCACCGGCAGGCCGCCGAGCCGGTCGCCGAGCAGCACGCGCGCGTCGGTGTCGATCCAGCTCTTGTCGACGTTGGCCGCCGTACGGATCGTGGTGCCGCCGGTGACGACACCCGGGAAGGTGACCCCGACCGGTCCGGTCCAGCCGAAGTGGTCGACGACCTGCTTCACGCCGTCGGCCACCGCGTCCGGTGTGGCCGGGTGCGGGGTGAGGACCTTGCAGCGCTCCTGCGCCAGGTCCCCCTTGTCCAGGTCGACCGGGGCACCCTTGATCCCGGAACCGCCGATGTCCACGCCGAAGATCTGCATGGCCCTACGTTACGACGTAGGACGGACAGTCACGTCAGTCGGCCTCCGTGACCGTCACGCCCGCTCCGCCGTCACCGCGCGGGGTCCGCCCCGGAGCCGCCGCGCTCGGCCACCAGGGCCGCCGCCTCCTCGCGCAGGTCGCGGCGGAGTTCCTTGGGCAGGGAGAAGATGATGGACTCCTCGGCCGCCTTGACGAGCTCGACGTCCTCGAAGCCGCGCCCCGACAGCCATTCGAGGACCTGCTCGACGAGGATCTCCGGCACCGAGGCGCCCGAGGTGACGCCGACCGTGGTCACGCCCTCCAGCCAGGCCTCGTCGATCTCGTCGGCGAAGTCCACCAGGTACGCCGCGCGGGCGCCGGCCAGCTTGGCGACCTCCACCAGCCGCTTGGAGTTGGAGGAGTTGCGCGAGCCGACCACGATCACCAGGTCCGCCTCGGCGCCCATCTGCTTGACCGCGAGCTGGCGGTTCTGCGTGGCGTAGCAGATGTCGTCGCTGGGCGGGGAGATCAGCTGGGGGAACTTCTCCTTGAGGGCGTCGACGGTCTCCATGGTCTCGTCGACGCTCAGCGTGGTCTGGGAGAGCCAGACGACCTTGGAGGGGTCGCGGACCTCGACCTTCGCCACGTCGCCCGGCCCGTCGACGAGCTGGATGTGGTCGGGGGCCTCGCCGGAGGTGCCGATGACCTCCTCGTGGCCCTCGTGGCCGATCAGGAGGATGTCGTAGTCGTCGTTCGCGAAGCGGACGGCTTCCTTGTGGACCTTGGTGACCAGCGGGCAGGTGGCGTCGATGGTGGCGAGCCGGCCTCGCGCGGCCTCCTCGTGGACGACGGGGGCGACGCCGTGCGCGGAGAACATGACGATGTTGCCCGGGGGCACCTCCTCCGTCCGTTCGACGAAGATCGCGCCCTTCTTCTCCAGGGTCTGCACGACGTATTTGTTGTGCACGATCTCGTGCCGGACGTAGACGGGAGCCCCGTACTGCTCCAGGGCCTTCTCGACGGCGATCACGGCGCGGTCCACCCCCGCGCAGTAGCCACGGGGGGCGGCGAGCAGGACACGGCGGCCAGGCGAAGCGGTCATGCGTCCCATCGTAAGGCCGCGCTCGGGGGCGCGGTCACGGTGCGTTGTCGGTGGGGCGCACTACTCTCGCGGACATGGCTCTCAACACGTCTGCGGAAGCGCCGCTGCCCGTCGGTGAGGTGTCGCGGCTGATCGGGGGGTGGATCGACCGGCTCGGCGCGGTGTGGGTCGAGGGGCAGATCACCCAGTTGTCGCGGCGGCCGGGCGCCGGGGTGGTGTTCCTGACGCTGCGCGACCCGTCGCACGACATCTCGGTGGGCGTGACCTGCTACCGGCAGGTGTTCGACGCCGTCGCGGACGTGGTGAGCGAGGGCGCGCGGGTGGTGGTGCACTGCAAGCCGGAGTGGTACGCGCCGCGCGGGCAGTTGTCGCTCAGGGCCGCCGAGATCAAGCCGGTGGGGGTCGGGGAGCTGCTGGCGCGGCTCGAGCAGCTGAAGAAGTCGCTCGCGCGGGAGGGATTGTTCGCGCCGGAGCGGAAGAAGCCGCTGCCGTTCCTGCCGCGGCTGATCGGGCTGGTGTGCGGGCGCGCCTCGGCGGCCGAGCGGGACGTGCTGGAGAACGCGCGGCTGCGGTGGCCGGCCGTCCGTTTCGAGGTGCGCAACGTGCCCGTGCAGGGGGTGCACGCGGTGCCGCAGGTCGTCCAGGCCGTGAAGGAGCTGGACGCGGTCGACGACGTGGACGTGATCATCGTGGCGCGGGGCGGCGGCAGCGTGGAGGACCTGCTGCCGTTCTCCGACGAGCAGCTGGTGCGGGCGGTGGCGGCGTGCCGTACGCCGGTCGTCTCCGCGATCGGGCACGAGCCGGACAGCCCGCTCCTCGACCACGTGGCCGACCTGCGCGCCTCCACACCGACCGACGCCGCCAAGAAGGTGGTGCCGGACGTGGGCGAGGAGTACGAGCGGGTGCGGATGCTGCGCGACCGCGCGCGGCGTTCCGTCCGGGCGCTGCTGGACCGGGAGGAGCGCGGGCTGGCGCACGCGCTGGCCCGGCCCTCGCTGCAGGATCCGCACCGGATGGTCGACGCGCGCGCGGAGGAGGTCACGGCGCTGCTGGAGCGGAGCCGGCGCAGTCTGCGGTACCGGCTGGACCGGGCCGACTCCGAGCTGACGCACACGCACGCGCGCGTGGTGGCCCTGTCCCCCGCCGCGACGCTGAAGCGCGGGTACGCCGTGCTCCAGCGGGCGGACGGGCACGCGGTGCGGGATCCGGCCGAGGTGGAGGCCGGTGAGACCTTGCGGGCGCGGGTGTCCGAGGGCGAGTTCACAGTTCGAGTCGATACACAGGTCGATACACAGAGGGTGGACGGATGACCGGCAAGACGGAGCAGACGGCGGCGGCGACGGCCGAGGCGCTCGGGTACGAGCAGGCGCGGGACGAGCTGATCGAGGTCGTACGACGGCTGGAGGCGGGCGGTACGACGCTGGAGGAGTCCCTCGCGCTCTGGGAGCGGGGCGAGGAGCTGGCCGGGGTGTGCCGGCGCCGGCTGGAGGGGGCGCGGGCCCGGCTGGACGCGGCGCTCGCGGAGGAGGAGAAGGAGGAGGGCGGGGCGGAGGACTCCGGGAAGGCCTGAGGTGTGAAGTGGATCACCGGGCTCCGGATTTAGTTGAGCGTTGAACTTCATAGGCGTACGGTCGAACCCGTCAACCGGTCCGTGGTTCCTACACGGACATCCGTGGTCCCTCCACGGACAGACGGGCCGACGTACCCCCCGAGAAGGTTCACGCATGTCACTCGCCCTTGACCCCGCCGCCCAGGACCTGCTGTTCCGCGAGGCGCGCACCGCCAACACGTTCACCGACGAACCGGTGACCGACGAGCAGGTGCGGGCGATCTACGACCTGGTCAAGTACGGCCCCACCGCCTTCAACCAGAGCCCCCTGCGCGTCACCCTGGTCCGCTCCCCCGAGGCCCGCGAGCGTCTCGTCCGGCACATGGCGGAAGGCAACCAGGCCAAGACGGCCGCCGCCCCGCTGGTCGCCGTCCTGTCCGCGGACAACGAGTTCCACGAGGAGCTCCCCGCCCTGCTCCCGCACTTCCCGCAGGCCAAGGACGCCTTCTTCAGCGAGCGCCCGGTGCGTGAGGGTTCCGCCCTGGTGAACGCCGCCCTCCAGGCCGCCTACTTCATCGTCGGCGTGCGCGCCGCGGGCCTGGCCGCCGGCCCGATGACCGGCCTCGACTTCGAGGGCCTCCGCAAGGAGTTCCTGGACGACGACCACACCCCGCTGATGGTCGTCAACATCGGCCGCCCCGGGCCGGACGCGTGGTTCCCGCGCTCCCCGCGGCTGGAGTACGAGCAGGTCGTCACCACCGTCTGAGCGTCAGTACGGCGCACATGGGGCGGGGGGGGGGGGGGGGGGGGGGGGGGGGGGGGAAGAACCCCCCCCCCCCCCCCCCCCCCCACCCCCCCCCCCCCCCCCCCCACCCCCCCCCTCCCCCCCCCCCCCCCCCCCCCCCCCCGGGCCCCCGCCCCGCATGCGTCCACGCCCCGCTCACTCCGTGCGCAGCGCCCCGGCCATCTTCTCCAGCTGGCCGAACGATGCCGTGCCGGTCACCACCGTGGTCGAGCCCTCGGCGTCCTCCAGCACCAGCGCGTCGTAGTGGTCGCCCTCGTAGCGCGTCCAGGTCCTGCCGTCGATCTGCCGCGTGGTCCCCGTCTTCGCGGCACCCTGCGTCCTGTCCTCGATGAACTCCGACCGCTTGCCCGTGGACTGCTCGACCGCCACGTACTCCCCGTCGGGGGCGCGGAAGCCGAGGTGCCAGGCCTCGGACTCGGTGCCCCGGTAGCGGACGGAGGTGGGCTTCCACGCCTCGGACAGGCCCTCCGGCGCGGCGACGGGGTAGGAGGCGGCCCGGCGGGCCGTGAGCAGGTCGACCCGGTAGTCGACCCGCTTGAGGTCGGGTTCACCGTCCTCGTGCGGGATGAACAGCCAGGCCACTCCCGCCACGAGCATGATGAGGGCCAGGGAAAGGATCATGTCCCGGGCCGTTTTCTGCACGCTCTTCGTTCCTGCCACGCCCCCTATCGTCGCAGGTGCCCGGTGCGCTCATCCGTGGGGGGCCCTGCTCATTTTGTCGGACTGGCGATAGAGTCGTGCCCCACACCCTCATCCGGCCGTCGTCGTACAGAAAGGTGCGCTCCGATGACCGAACACCATCACTTGCCGTCCGAGCTCGATGTCCCGTCCGAGGCCCCCGACCGCAACCTCGCCCTGGAGCTCGTACGGGTGACCGAGGCGGCGGCCATGGCCGCCGGCCGCTGGGTAGGGCGCGGCGACAAGAACGGCGCCGACGGCGCCGCGGTGCGCGCCATGCGCACCCTCGTCTCCACCGTCTCGATGAACGGCGTCGTCGTCATCGGCGAGGGCGAGAAGGACGAGGCCCCGATGCTCTTCAACGGGGAGCGCGTGGGCGACGGGACCGGCCCGGAGTGCGACATCGCCGTCGACCCGATCGACGGTACGACGCTGACCGCCAAGGGCATGACGAACGCCATCGCGGTGCTGGCCGCCGCCGAGCGCGGCTCGATGTTCGACCCGTCGGCCGTCTTCTACATGGACAAGCTGGTCACCGGGCCGGAGGCCGCCGACTTCGTCGACATCAACGCGCCGGTGAGCGTGAACATCCGGCGGGTCGCCAAGGCCAAGCGGGTCACCCCCGAGGACGTCACCGTGGTGATCCTCGACCGGCCGCGGCACGAGGGCATCATCAAGGAGATCCGGGAGACCGGGGCGCGCATCAAGCTGATCTCCGACGGCGACGTGGCCGGCTCGATCCTCGCGCTGCGCGAGGGCACGGGCATCGATCTGCTGCTCGGCGTCGGCGGCACCCCCGAGGGCATCATCTCGGCGTGCGCGGTGAAGTGCCTGGGCGGGACCATTCAGGGCAAGCTGTGGCCCAAGGACGACGAGGAGCGGCAGCGGGCGGTCGACGCGGGGCACGATCTGGACCGGGTGCTGACGACCGACGACCTCGTCGCCGGGGAGAACGTGTTCTTCGTGGCGACCGGGATCACCGACGGTGAGCTGCTGCGCGGGGTGCGGTACCGGCCGGAGACGGCCACGACCGATTCGATCGTGATGCGGTCGAAGTCGGGGACGGTGCGTCGGATCGACTCCGAGCACCGGCTCTCGAAGCTGCGGGCGTACAGCGCGATTGACTTCGATCGCGCCAAGTGAAACGTCACTTCGGGGCGGGGGCCTGCGGCGCGTGGGTGAGTGCGGGTGCGTTGTGGCTGGTCGCGCAGTTCCCCGCGCCCCTAAGCGTGTAGTCCTACCCTGCGCCTGAAAGGGCGCCCCCTGTGCGGAGGGGGCGCCCACGCGGCGGAGCCGCACATGTCACAGCCCCGCGCCCCTAAGCGTGTAGTCCTACCCTGCACCTGAAAGGGCGCCCCCTGTGCGGAGGGGGCGCCTTTTCTTGTTGCTTGTGCGGGGGTCAGCCCGCTGCCGCGATGCGGCCCGGGCGGGGGGTTTTCTTCAGTTCCATCTCGCGGCGCCTGCGGCGGGCCAGGACCACTCGGCGTTCGGCGGCGGTGAGGCCGCCCCAGACGCCGTAGGGCTCGGGCTGGAGCAGGGCGTGCTCGCGGCACTCGACCATCACCGGGCAGCGGGCGCAGACGCGCTTGGCCGCCTCCTCGCGGGAGAGCCGGGCGGCGGTGGGTTCCTTCGAGGGTGCGAAGAACAGCCCCGCCTCGTCGCGCCGGCACACCGCCTCGGTGTGCCAGGGGGCGTCCTGGTCCCTGTCCCGCGCTGCCGCTCGCTGGGCCGGGACAGCGGCTATCTGCAGGGACGAATGCGGCGGTTGCAGCACGGTCTACTCCTGACGACGGCTTCGCAAGCGAGACACGATGCAGCAAGGCTTACCCGATGTGCGCGAGCCTATGCACTGAGTTCCGAACCGCCCGGTGGCCCGTCAGTGGCCCAGGTGCCTGCGCATGCTCCTGTCGACCTTGCGCTGCACCCGGTCGAGGATGTCCGCCACGAGCTTGCCGCGCTTGGGCCGCGCCTCGACGCTGCCCAGCACCGCCCAGCCGTCGACGTAGACCACCGGGGCCTCGTCGTCGGTCGCGTCGAGCGTGTCCACCTCGAAGGCGCCGAGCACGCCGCCGCCCATGCCGCGCAGCGACACGTTCTCCGGGACGCGGATCTCGACGCTGCCGAAGACGGAGAACGCCTTGATCATGACCTGCTGGTGGTCGAACAGCGCCTCGCTGAGGTCGATCTCCACGCTCCCGAAGACCGCGTACGCGTGGATGCGGCGGCCGGTGCGCCAGCGGCCCTTGCGGGTGGCGGCGCTGAACACCGCGACCACGTTGTCATCGGGGTCCATCGGGATCGCGCCGGTGGTGGGGCGGCTGGGGGCGGAGGCGTGTGCCGCGCGCCGCTGGTGGGCCGCCGGCAGGTCCTGGACGAACACCTCCAGCTCCCCGACCGTCTTGGCGGCCAGCACGCCCTCGACGCGCTCCGCGTGCTCGTCGGCGGTGAGGCGGCCCTCGGCGAGGGCCTCGCGCAGGAGGTCGGCGGTACGGTCCCGGTCGGCGTCGGAGGCGCGCAGCTCGGCCGTCCGCGGTGCCGTGTCCGGCTGCTGGGCGTGCTTCTGAAGGTCCACGGCGACAGCGTACCGAAACGCGATAGATCGCGACTACCCCCCGACGGGGACAACTGAGGACAACCTCACAGGCTCGCCGCGAAGAGCACGTCCTACGCTGGTGGGCGCCCGCCGACGTCGGCGGGCGGCCGGCGAGCGCGCCGCAGGCGAGCCGCCCCGGAAGACTTCCTGTCGAGTGAGGAATGGGCGAGATGCCTGAGTTCGAGTACGCCGATCTGCTCCCCATGGGAGAGGACACCACCCCCTACCGGCTGGTGACCTCCGAAGGTGTCTCCACCTTCGAGGCCGACGGGCGGACGTTCCTCAAGGTGGAGCCGGAGGCGCTGCGCAAGCTCGCCGAGGAGGCCATCCACGACATCCAGCACTATCTGCGCCCCGCCCACCTGGCGCAGCTGCGCCGCATCATCGACGACCCCGAGGCGTCGGGCAACGACAAGTTCGTCGCGCTGGACCTGCTGAAGAACGCGAACATCGCGGCGGCGGGCGTGCTGCCGATGTGCCAGGACACCGGTACGGCGATCGTCATGGGCAAGCGCGGGCAGAACGTGCTGACCTCGGGGCGCGACGAGGAGGCCCTGAGCAAGGGCATCTACGACGCCTACAAGAACCTGAACCTGCGCTACTCGCAGATGGCTCCGCTCACCATGTGGGAGGAGAAGAACACCGGTTCCAACCTCCCGGCGCAGATCGAGCTGTACGCGACGGACGGCGGCGCGTACAAGTTCCTGTTCATGGCGAAGGGCGGCGGCTCGGCCAACAAGTCGTTCCTCTACCAGGAGACCAAGGCCGTCCTGAACGAGGCCTCCATGATGAAGTTCCTGGAGGAGAAGATCCGTTCGCTGGGTACGGCCGCCTGTCCGCCGTACCACCTGGCGATCGTCGTCGGCGGCACGTCGGCCGAGTACGCGCTGAAGACCGCGAAGTACGCCTCCGCGCACTACCTGGACGAGATCCCCTCCGAGGGGTCGGCGCTCGGGCACGGCTTCCGGGACAAGGAGCTGGAGGAGAAGGTCTTCGAGCTGACGCAGAGGATCGGGATCGGGGCGCAGTTCGGGGGCAAGTACTTCTGCCACGACGTGCGGGTGGTGCGGCTGCCGCGGCACGGGGCGTCGTGTCCGGTCGCGATCGCCGTGTCCTGCTCCGCGGACCGGCAGGCCGTCGCGAAGATCACCGCCGAGGGCGTGTTCCTGGAGCAGCTGGAGACGGATCCGGCGCGGTTCCTGCCGGAGACGACGGACGAGCAGCTGGAGTCCGAGGGCGACGTCGTCAAGGTCGACCTCAACCAGCCGATGGACGACATCCTCGCCGAGCTGACCAAGCACCCGGTCAAGACCCGGCTCTCCCTGACCGGCCCGCTGGTCGTGGCGCGCGACATCGCGCACGCCAAGATCAAGGAGCGGCTGGACGCGGGTGAGGAGATGCCGCAGTACCTGAAGGACCACCCGGTGTACTACGCGGGGCCCGCGAAGACGCCGGAGGGGTATGCGTCGGGGTCGTTCGGGCCCACGACGGCCGGGCGCATGGACTCGTACGTGGAGCAGTTCCAGGCCGCGGGCGGGTCGAAGGTGATGCTGGCGAAGGGGAACCGGTCGAAGCAGGTCACCGACGCGTGTGGCGCGCACGGTGGGTTCTACCTGGGCTCGATCGGCGGCCCTGCGGCGCGGCTCGCGCAGGACTGCATCAAGAAGGTGGAGGTCGTCGAGTACGAGGAGCTCGGCATGGAGGCGGTCTGGAAGATCGAGGTCGAGGACTTCCCGGCGTTCATCGTCGTCGACGACAAGGGGAATGACTTCTTCCAGGATCCTTCGCCGCAGCAGCCGACGTTCACGACGATTCCGGTGCGGGGGCCTGGGCTGGCGTAGTCCCTCCCGGTGCGGCGGGAGTGGGTTTTCGCCCCCGCCGCCCTTTCCCGTCCCATCCCTGGGGGCTGCGCCCCCAGACCCCCTTCGGCCCTGAACGGGCCTCGTCCTCAAACGCCGGACGGGCTGACTTCAGCCCCTCCGGCGTTTGAGGAGCGGGGGTCCGGGGGCAGCGCCCCCGGGTCGGGACGGGAAGGGGCGGCGGGGGCGTGTCATTGGCGTCCGGATAGCGGATCCCGCGTACTGCTTTCGGACAATCAAGCCTCAGCCCTGCCCGTTCCGTTGACTGGCTCAACCATCACTGTGAGTCTTCTCGCCACTCCGACATGCTCATGCCATGTCAATCCTGTGTGGCTCACCCCACAGCCACCTCCCGGAGGAGACAAGGTGAAACGAAGACTCGCCGTGGCGGGCATCTCGCTCGCCGTCGTGCTCGGCTGCGGAACACTCCCCGCCGTGGCCGCCGGCTCCGTACCCACCGCGGACACCACCCTCAGCGCCGCACCCGACGTCGACGTGACCGAGGTGAAGGCGCATCTGAACGAGCTCAGCGCCATCGCCGGCCGCAACGGCGGCAACCGCCGCTCCACCGGCCAGGGTTACGACGACTCCGTCGCCTATGTGAAGGGCAGGCTCCAGGCCGCCGGATACACCGTCACCGAGCAGCCCTGCACCTCCGGCTGCACCAGCGGGGCCGGACCCAACCTGATCGCCGAGTGGCCGGGGGGCGACGCCGGCAACGTGCACATGTTCGGCGCCCACCTGGACGGCGTCTCGGCCGGACCCGGCATGAACGACAACGGCTCCGGCTCCGCCGCCCTCCTCGAGAACGCCCTGACGCTCGCCCAGCAGAACCCCACCATGCGCGACCGGGTCCGCTTCGCCTGGTGGACCGACGAGGAGCAGGGCCTCAACGGGTCCGACTTCTACGTGCGTTCCCTGTCGTCGGCCGAGCGCGCGAGGATCAAGGCGTACTACAACTTCGACATGGTCGCCTCCGTCAACGGCGGCTACTTCATCAACCACATCACCTCCTCGGCCGCCGCCCCGATGAAGGCGTACTGGGACTCGCTCGGACTCCAGCCCGAGGAGAACACCGAGGGCGCGGGGCGCAGCGACGACTACTCCTTCGAGCGGTACGGCATTCCCACCTCCGGCTACGCGATGGGCGCCGGCGCCCGCAAGACCTCCGCGCAGGCCGCCAAGTGGGGCGGCACCGCGGGCAGGGCGTACGACCCCTGCTACCACTCCTCCTGCGACACCCTCACCAACATCAACACCACCGGCCTGGACCGCGCGTCCGACGGCATCGCGTACACGATCTGGCAGCGGGCCGTGGACACCGGTGACGGCGGCGGCGGTGGCGACTGCGACACCACCGGGGTCGTCGCCAACGGCGGGTTCGAGAGCGGCACCTCGCCCTGGACCGGGGACACCGGGACCATCGGCGCCCACTCGGGCGGGTCCGCCCACACCGGCACCCGGTTCGCCTGGCTGTCGGGGTATGGCTCCACCCGTACCGAGTCGATCAGCCAGTCGGTGACCGTGCCGGCCGGGTGCACCCGGGCCGCGCTGGACTACTGGCTGCACATCGACACCGACGAGTCCGGCTCGACGCCGTACGACCGGTTCACGGTGAAGGCCGGCGGCACCACGCTCGCCACCCTGTCCAACGCCGACGCCGGCAGCGGCTACGTGCGGCGCTCGGTCGACCTGTCGGCGTACGCGGGGCGGACGGTGACCCTGACGTTCACCGGAAGTGAGGACTCCTCGCTGCAGACGAGCTTCGTCGTGGACGACGTGACCCTGCGGAACGACTGAGACCACCCCCCACGGGTACTCCGCCCCGCCGCGCTCCTTCCGCGGCGGGGCGGAGGCCGTTCACGGGAATACGCTCGCCGGACACCGCTGCTGTGCATGCTCGGAGGTACGACGATGACGACCACGGACGACGACCGGCACTACCGCGTCGAGCACGACTCCATGGGGGAGGTGAAGGTACCGGCCGACGCCAAGTGGCGCGCCCAGACCCAGCGCGCCGTGGAGAACTTCCCGGTCTCCGGGCAGCGGCTGGAACGCGCCCACATCGAGGCCCTCGCCCGGATCAAGGGTGCCGCGGCCAAGGTGAACGCCCGGCTCGGGGTGCTGGACGAGGACATCGCCGAGGCGATCCAGGAGGCGGCCGGCGAGGTCGCCGAGGGCCGGTGGGACGAGCACTTCCCGGTGGACGTGTTCCAGACCGGGTCCGGGACCTCGTCCAACATGAACACCAACGAGGTCCTCGCCACGCTCGCCGGCGAGCGGCTGGGGCGGGACGTGCACCCCAACGACCACGTCAACGCCTCGCAGTCGTCCAACGACGTCTTCCCCTCGTCCATCCACATCGCCGCGACCGCCGCCGTCACCCGCGATCTGGTCCCGGCGCTCGACCACCTCGCCACCGCCCTGGAGCGCAAGGCCGAGGAGTTCGCCGACGTGGTGAAGTCCGGGCGGACGCACCTGATGGACGCCACACCGGTGACGCTGGGCCAGGAGTTCGGCGGGTACGCGGCCCAGGTGCGGTACGGGATCGAGCGGCTGAACGCCTCCCTGCCGCGCCTGGCCGAGCTGCCGCTGGGCGGGACCGCCGTCGGCACCGGCATCAA
Source organism: Streptomyces sp. NPDC053426 (assembly GCF_055585405.1). Classification (NCBI taxonomy): domain Bacteria; kingdom Bacillati; phylum Actinomycetota; class Actinomycetes; order Kitasatosporales; family Streptomycetaceae; genus Streptomyces; species Streptomyces sp. NPDC053426. The sequence continues at coordinate 414,212 of NZ_JBVJKE010000002.1, forward strand.
CACCCCGCCCGGCTTCTCCGCCGCCGTCATCGAGGAGGTCGCCCGCGCGACCGGACTGCCGCTGACCGAGGCGCGCGACCACTTCGAGGCGCAGGGCGCCCGCGACGGCATCGTGGAGACCAGCGGGCAGCTGCGGACCGTCGCCGTCGGACTGACGAAGATCGCGAACGATCTGCGGTGGATGGCGTCGGGCCCCCGTACCGGCCTCGCGGAGATCAGCCTGCCCGACCTCCAGCCCGGCTCCTCGATCATGCCCGGCAAGGTCAACCCGGTCATCCCGGAGGCCGTGCTCATGGTGTGCGCCCAGGTCACCGGCAACGACGCGACCGTCGCCGCCGCCGGCGCCTCCGGCAACTTCGAGCTCAACGTCATGCTGCCGGTCATCGCGAAGAACGTCCTGGAGTCGGTGCGGCTGCTCGCCAGCGTCTCCCGGCTGCTCGCCGACCGCACGGTCGACGGCATCGTCGCCCACCGCGAACGGGCCCGCGAGTACGCCGAGTCCTCGCCGTCCGTGGTCACCCCGCTCAACAAGTACATCGGCTACGAGGAGGCCGCCAAGGTCGCCAAGAAGTCCCTGGCCGAGCGGAAGACCATCCGGGAGGTCGTGCTGGAGAGCGGTTACGTCGAGCGCGGCGACCTCACCGTCGAGCAGCTCGACGAGGCGCTGGACGTCCTGCGGATGACGAGGCCGTGAGAACACCGCACCGGGGAGCGTGAACCGTACCGGGGGCCGCGGCGTCGTACGCCCATGGCACTCTCATACCTGGCCATGACGGAGGGCGGAGCGACGATGCGCGAGGAAGCGGGCGGGACGGCCGGACACTGGGCGCCCGGGACACAGGTCCTGTGGCGGTACCGGGAGAACGGCGGCGCGCGCATCCACATCGCGCGCCCCGTCACGGTCGTACGCGACGACCCGGAGCTGCTCGCGGTGTGGATGGCACCCGGTACCGAGTGCGTGAAGCCGGTGCTCGCCGACGGCACGCCCGTGCACCGGGAGCCCCTCGGCACCCGGTACACCAAGCCGCGCACGGTGCAGCGGGGCCGCTGGCTCGGCACCGGTGTGCTGAAGCTGGCCCGGCCCGGCGAGCCCTGGTCGGTGTGGCTGTTCTGGGAGCCGGGCTGGCGGTTCAAGAACTGGTACGTGAACCTGGAGGAGCCGCTGGCCCGCTGGGCCGGCGGGGTGGACTCCGAGGATCACTTCCTGGACATCTCCGTGCGCCCGGACCGGAACTGGTACTGGCTGGACGAGGACGAGTTCGCCCAGGCCCTGCGGGACGGTCTGGTGGACTCCGCACTGGCCAGAAGGGTGCGGGAGGCCGGACGGGCCGCGGTGGAGGTGATCGAGGCCTGGGGATCGCCGTTCGCGGACGGGTGGGAGAACTGGCGCCCCGATCCGTCGTGGACGGTACCGTCACTGCCACAGGACTGGGACCGCACTCCCGCACATCTGTCCTCGTGAGACCCTTGCTGCGCCCCCGGGCGGGAAACGTAGGATCGTCCTCCGCAAGGGCACGGGGCAGCAACCACCGGAGTACGCGCCGGGCTTGACCGATCGTCACCGAGGGGCGGCAGGACGTGAGCGAGGGGTACGGAAACACCGGTGCCGACCGGGAACGGCCGGCCAACGGCACAGGAACAACCTCTGACCACGCGGAAACTCCGTTCCGGGGGCACGTATTCCGGGTATCGGGGTTTCAGCGGCACGAACCGCGCGCACGGCGTGCGCCGGACGGATGGACTCGACACGCGTGACGGAGCAGCCGACCTCCTTCGAACGCCCGCAGCCGGGCGTCGACCCCGCGGATCCCCGCGGGGCGCTCCTGCGTACCCCGCCACCGGCGCGTGTGCCGGGCACGGGGGCCGCCTTACCCGTACAGAACCGCTCCGGCGGTGAGCCTCCCGCGCCCGGGGCCGCGTCCCCGGACACGGTGACTCCGGACGGCACCGGCCAGGATCCGGCCGCCGGGTCCGGCTCCGAGCACTCCCAGCCGGGAGCCGGGCAGGGCACCGGACCGGACACGCACCGGCCGCGTCCCGCGCCCGAGGGCATCCCGGTGCAGCCGGCCGCGGACCACGGCCGGCCGGACCGGGGTCCCGACGGCACGGAGCGCCGTACCGGGCAGCAGGCGCAGCCCGGACGGCCCACGCCGATGCGCAGGGACGGCGACCGGCTGCGGTTCGTCGGTGCCGCGACCCGGCGGATCGCCCGCGGCATCGACCTGGACGAGATCGTGATGGGGCTGTGCCGGGCCACCGTGCCCACCTTCTCCGACGCGATCCTGGTCTATCTGCGCGATCCCCTGCCGGTCGGCGACGAGCGGCCCACCGGCCCGCTGGTGCTGCGGCTGCGCCGCACCGACCGGATCCCGGCCGAACGGGACACCGAGGGCGGGTTCACGCCGGTCGCCCCGCCGGAGCCGTCCGAGCTGGACTCGGTCGGCGCGGAGCTGTGCACCGTACGGCCCGGCAGCGCGCTCGCCGAGGTGCTGCGCGGCGTACGGCCGGTCTTCACGGACGCGCCTGCGGCCCGCGCCGCGCTGCCCGAACTCCTCGGTGAGGAGGGCGCGTCGGCCGTACCGGACGGACAGCGGGCGATCCTCGCGCCGCTGCGCGGCCGGCGGCGGGTGATCGGCGCGGCGCTGTTCCTGCGCCGCCCGGAGCGCATCCCGTTCGAGGCCGACGACCTGCTGGTCGCGGCCCAGCTCGCCACGCACAGCGCCCTCGGCATCGACAAGGCGGTGCTGTACGGGCGGGAGGCGTACATCGCCGACGAGCTGCAGCGCACGATGCTGCCGGAGAACCTGCCGCGCTGCACCGGCGTACGGCTCGCCTCGCGCTACCTCCCGGCCGCGGAGACCGCGCGGGTCGGCGGTGACTGGTACGACGCCATCCCGCTGCCCGGCAGCCGGGTCGCGCTGGTCGTCGGTGACGTCATGGGCCACTCCATGACCTCGGCGGCGATCATGGGCCAGCTGCGCACCACCGCGCAGACCCTCGCCGGACTCGACCTGCCCCCGCAGGAGGTGCTGCACCACCTCGACGAGCAGGCGCAGCGGCTCGGCGTGGACCGCATGGCGACCTGCCTCTACGCGGTGTACGACCCGGTGGCGCACCGCATCACCATCGCCAACGCCGGCCATCCACCGCCCGTCCTGCTGGAGCTGGGCGGACGCGCCGAGGTGCTGCGGGTGCCCGCGGGCGCCCCGATCGGCGTGGGCGGGGTGGACTTCGAGGCCGTGGAGCTGGACGCGCCCGCCGGGGCGACCCTGCTGCTGTACACCGACGGCCTGGTGGAGTCCCGGCTGCGGGACGTGTGGACCGGGATCGAGCAGTTGCGCGAGAAGCTCGCCGCGACCGCGCAGCTCACCGGTCCTGACCATCCGCCGCCGCTCGAGGCGCTCTGCGACGAGGTGCTGGACATGCTCGGCCCGGGCGACCGGGACGACGACATCGCGCTGCTCGCCGCCCGCTTCGACGGGATCGCGCCGAGCGACGTGGCGTACTGGTTCCTGGAGCCGGAGGACGCGGCCCCCGGCCGGGCCCGCCGGCTGGCCCGGCGGGCGCTGTCCCGCTGGGGCATGGAGGAGCTGAGCGATTCGGTGGAGCTGCTGGTCAGCGAGGTGGTGACCAACGCCGTACGGTACGCCACGCGGCCGGTCACCCTGCGGCTGCTGCGCACCGACGTGCTGCGCTGCGAGGTCGGTGACGACGTGCCGCAGCTGCCGCGGCTGCGGCAGGCGCGGGCCACCGACGAGGGCGGGCGCGGGCTGTACCTGGTGAACCGGCTGGCCCGGCGCTGGGGCGCGACCCGGCTGAGCACGGGCAAGGTGGTGTGGTTCGAACTGAACCGCGGCTGAACCGCCGTACGACATGGGGAGGGGCGCCCGGTGCGGTCACCGGGCGCCCCTCTGTTCTCCGTCTACTGCTGTTCCTCGTCGCCCCCCGGGTCCTCCGGGCCCCCCGGAAGCTCGAACGTCGGCGATGTGGAGATGGTCGGGTCCACCGGCGGCTCCGACGTCGGCGGCTGGCTGCTCGGCGGCGCGGACGTCGGCGGCGCGGAGGTCTCCGGCGGCGCCTCGGTGGTCGGCGCCTCGCTCGTCGGCTCGTCGCTCGGCGTCCCGGACGGCGACTGCGAGACCGACGGCGAGCTGCTCGGCTTCTTCACCGCGTTGCCCTGCTTGGTGTCCAGGTCGAACTCGGTGACCTCGCCCATGACGCCGAAGGTGTAGGCGGCCCAGATCTCCGCCGGGGGGCCACCGCCGTTGACGCGGTAGTCGACGCCGGCAGCCCGGTACATCGGGACCTGCGTGCCGCTCTTGTCGTCCTCGCCGAACAGGCCGACCGAGGTGACCAGTCCGGGGGTGAACCCGGTGAACCAGGCCGACTTGTTGTTGTCGGACGTACCCGTCTTGCCGGCGACGTCCTGGCCGTCGCGCAGCGGGTTGTCCTTCACGGACGCCCTGGCCGTACCGTCGTCGACCACGCCGGTGAGCACGGAGGTCACGGTGTCGGCGGCCTCGCGGCTGATGACCTGCTCGCCGATCGGGTCGGGGAACTCGACCGCGCGGTCCTTGTGCTCGACCGACTTCACGATCGCAGGGGTGACCTTCTTGCCGTGGTTGGCGAGGGTGGCGTAGACACCGGCCATCTCCAGCGGGCTCGCGCCCATACTGCCCAGGGTCTGCGCGGGCACGGGGGGCATGCCCTCGGTCTCCATGCCGAGTTCACCCGCGGTCTCCACCACCTCGGTCATGCCGACGTCGATGCCCATCTGCGCGAAGACCGAGTTGACGGACTTGTTCATCGCCTCCTGGACAGTGATGTCGTCGTAATTCTGGTCGTCCTCGTTGGGCGGCGCGAAGCCGACCTCCTTGCCGCCGTCCATCACGGGGCGCTCGCTCGTGCCGTCGTAGATGGTGTTCGCCGTGATCGGCACGCCGTCCTGGGTCTCGGAGTCCTGGTCCACGGCCGCGGCGAGGATCACCGGCTTGAAGGTGGAGGCGGCCTGGTAGTCGTCGCGGGTGGCGTTGTTCCGGTAGTGCTTCACGTAGTCCACGCCGCCGTACATCGCCAGGACCGCGCCCGTCTTCGGGTCGACGGAGACGGCACCGGCCTGGACGTCGGCGTCGACCTCGCGCTTGTCGGGGTCGAGCCTGCTGGTGAGCTTCTCCTTGACCGCCTCTTCCAGCGCCTTCTGCTTCTTCTTGTCGATGTTCAGCGTGATGGTGTAGCCGCCGAGGTCCAGCATGGCGTCGGCCTGCTTCGTGTCCTCGGCGACGCCCTGGGCGACGAGCTGCTGCTTGAGCGCGGCGTTGGCCGCCTCGACCAGGTACCCGGTCTGGCCCTCCATCCCGGGAACGGCCTTGGGCTCCTTGGGGACCGGGAACTTCATGCCCTGGCGGTCGGCCCCGTCCAGCCACTTCTCCTCGACCATGTTGTCCAGGACGTAGTTCCAGCGCTCCTGGGCGAGCTTCTTGCCGGTGTCGCTGGCGATCGCCCAGTCGTACTGGTTCGGCGCCTGGAGCAGCGCGGCGAGGTACGCGCCCTGCTCGACGGTGAGGTCCTCGGCGTCGACGCGGTAGTAGGCCTGCGCGGCGGCCTGGATGCCGTAGGCGCCGCGGCCGTAGTAGCTGGTGTTGATGTAGCCGGCGAGGATGTAGTCCTTGGACTTCTCCCGGTCCAGCTTCAGGGAGATGACCAGTTCCTTCAGCTTGCGGGTGACCGTCTGTTCCTGGGTCAGGTAGTAGTTCTTGACGTACTGCTGGGTGATCGTCGAACCGCCCTGCGCGCCCTTGCCGGAGACCGTGTTGAGCAGACCGCGCGCGGTGCCCTTGAGGTCGACGCCGGAGTCCTTGTAGAAGGACTTGTTCTCGGCGGCGACGAAGGTGCGCTGGACGTCCTTGGGCACCTTGGCGAGGTCGACGATCTCGCGGTTGTAGCCCCGGCGGGCCATGATCGAGCCGTCGCTGTACTTGTAGACGTTGCCCTGCAGTTCGGCGTCGGCGTTCCCCTCGGGGATGTCGATCACCATGTACAGCACGATGAAGGCGCCCATGCCGAGCAGGCAGAGGCCGAAGAACGTGCCGAGGATCTTCTTCCAGGTGAAGAGGCGGCGTATGCCGCCGCGTCCGGCCGCGCCCGACGAACGGCGGCCCTTGGGTGCCGCACGGCGCCCACCGCGCTGTCGTGCGCGTCTTTCTTCCGCTCGTCCCATGCGTCCGTTCCGCTCCGCTTCGTTCGTGTGTGCTCTTCAGCCACACCAGTTCGCCGCTCGGGTCAGCTCAGAAAGCTAACACCGGGAGCTATGACAAAGAGCCGCCGATCCGGCCTTTACGGGCGTGACAATCAGCACCCGCTCCAACGGAACCGACGTTCGAGAGGGGCGTGAGGTTGCCGGGACGGGGTAAAGTGATATCACTTAGCTAGACAGGCGCTAGCCGCTCGGCGGGCGCCCGGAGGAACGGGGGATCACCCATGTCCACACACGACACGCAGGTCACGGCCGATGTGCCCGAGATGCCGGCCCCGCGCGTGCGGGAGTTCGCGGCGCACAGCATCGGCGGCGGGCTGGCACTGCTGCTCGGCCTCCTCGGCCTGCTGGCCGGCGCCGCGCTGATCGTCACCGCCACGGCGGTCGACGGGGCCGGCGCCAAGGCCGTACTGATCATCGGCGGCATCCTGGTCGCCATCGCCGCGTTCCTCGCGATGTGCGGGCTGAACATGGTGGCGCCGGGCGAGGCGCGGGTGGTGCAGCTCTTCGGCCGTTATCGGGGCACGATCCGCCAGGACGGCCTGCGCTGGGTGAACCCCCTCACCTCGCGCAGGAAGATCTCCACGCGCGTACGCAACCACGAGACCGCCGTCCTGAAGGTGAACGACGCCTACGGCAACCCGATCGAGCTGGCCGCGGTCGTGGTGTGGCGGGTGAAGGACACCGCCCAGGCCACCTTCGAGGTCGACGACTACATCGAGTTCGTCTCCACCCAGACCGAGGCGGCCGTGCGGCACATCGCCATCGAGTACCCCTACGACGCCCACGACGAGGACGGCCTCTCGCTGCGCGGCAACGCCGAGGAGATCACCGAGAAGCTCGCCGTCGAACTGCACGCGCGCGTGGAGGCGGCCGGGGTGCAGATCATCGAGTCCCGGTTCACGCATCTCGCGTACGCTCCCGAGATCGCCTCGGCGATGCTCCAGCGGCAGCAGGCGGGCGCCGTCGTGGCGGCCCGGCAGAAGATCGTGGAGGGTGCCGTGGGCATGGTGGAGTCGGCGCTGGCCCGGATCGCCGAGCAGGACATCGTGGAGCTGGACCCTGAACGGAAGGCGGCGATGGTGTCCAACCTGATGGTGGTGCTGTGCGGTGACCGCTCCGCGCAGCCGGTCCTCAACACCGGGACGCTCTACCAGTGACGACTCCGTCCGGGGGCCCGGCCCCCCAGGGTCGGCCGCAGCGCAAGCAGGTGCTGCTGCGGCTGGACCCGTCGGTGTACGAGGCGCTGGCGCGGTGGGCGAACGACGAGTTGCGCTCCGCCAACGCGCAGATCGAGTTCTTGTTGCGACGGGCCCTCGCGGAGGCGGGGCGGTTGCCCGGCGAGGCGGGGCCTCTGCCTCGCCGTGGTCGACCGCCCGGGGGCTCCGCCCCCAGACCCCCGTCGGCCTGAACGGCCTCGCCCTCAACCGCCGGACGGGCTGGTTGGTAGCGGAACCGTGACAATCGGCCTTCACCTGCGCCTCCGCACACCCCGGCACGACCTGCACACTCCGTGTATACACACCGCGTATACACCGTGTGTAGAGTGCTCCGCATGTCCATCGGTCACACCCTCCTGGGGCTCCTGGAGTCCGGCCCGCGTCACGGTTACGACCTGAAGCGGGCCTTCGACGAGAAGTTCGGTCACGACCGGCCGCTGCACTACGGCCAGGTCTATTCGACGATGTCCCGGCTGCTGAAGAACGGGCTCGTCGAAGTCGACGGCATCGAGGCCGGCGGCGGTCCCGAGCGGAAGCGGTACGCGATCACCGAGGCCGGCATCACCGATGTCGAACGCTGGCTCGCCACGCCGGAGAAGCCGGAGCCGTACCTCCAGTCGACGCTCTACACCAAGGTCGTCCTCGCCCTGCTCACCAGCCGGGACGCCGCCGACGTCCTCGACACCCAGCGCTCGGAGCATCTGCGCGGCATGCGGATCCTCACCGACCGCAAGCGCAAGGGCGACCTCGCCGACCAGCTCATCTGCGACCACGCCCTGTTCCACCTCGAGGCCGATCTGCGCTGGCTGGAGCTGACCGCGGCGCGCCTCGACAAGCTCCGTGCGGCGGTGACCCGATGACCGCGCCCGTTCCTCCCGGTTCCCTGCTCACCGCCCAGGACCTGCGCAAGGCCTACGGCCCCACCACCGCGCTCGACGGTGCCGCCTTCTCCATCCACCCCGGCGAGGTCGTCGCCGTGATGGGGCCCTCCGGGTCGGGCAAGTCGACGCTGCTGCACTGCCTCGCCGGGATCGTCACCCCCGACTCCGGGTCGATCGCGTACGACGGCCGTGAGCTGACCGCCATGAGCGACGCCGAGCGCAGTGCGCTCAGGCGCTCGGAGTTCGGCTTCGTCTTCCAGTTCGGGCAGCTCGTCCCGGAGCTCACCTGCGTGGAGAACGTCGCCCTGCCGCTGCGGCTGAACGGCACGTCCCGCAAGGAGGCCGAGCGGGCCGCGCTGACCTGGATGGAGCGGCTCGAGGTGGACGACGTCCGCAAGAAGCGGCCCGGCGAGGTGTCCGGCGGTCAGGGGCAGCGGGTCGCCGTGGCCCGGTCGCTGGTCACCGGCCCGCGGGTGCTGTTCGCCGACGAGCCGACCGGCGCGCTGGACTCCCTCAACGGCGAGCGGGTGATGGAGCTGCTCACCGACGCCGCCCGGTCCACCAACGCCGCCGTCGTCCTGGTCACGCACGAGGCGCGGGTGGCCGCGTACTCCGACCGCGAGGTCGTCGTGCGCGACGGGAAGTCCCGGGACATGGAGCGCGTCGTATGAGTACCGCCAAGCAGTGGGCCCGCGATCTGACCATGGGAACCCGGTTCGCCTTCGCCGGCGGACGCGAGGGGTGGATCCGGGCGCTGCTCACCGCCGTCGGCGTCGGGCTGGGGGTGGCGCTGCTGCTGCTCACCACCGCCCTGCCCGGCGCGCTGGCGGAGCGGGACCGGCGGGAGGAGGCGCGGCTCAACTACACCTTCGGCGAGCAGATCGAGCGCGCCGACGACACCCTGATGACCGCGGACACCGACACCGAGTTCGACGGCCGGGACGTCCGCGGCCGGCTGCTGGAGCCGGAGGGCGACAAGGCCCCGCTGCCGCCCGGCCTGCGGGAGTTCCCGGCGCCGGGCGACATGGTGGTCTCCCCCGCGCTGAGGGAACTCCTCGACTCGGACGGCGGCGAGCTGCTGCGGGAGCGGCTGTCGTACGACATCGTGGGGACGATCGGCGAGCAGGGGCTGATCGGCTCGCAGGAGCTCGCCTACTACGCGGGCGCCGAGGGCCTCGCGGGGCGGGCCGGCGACGGGCTGGTGGGCCGTATCGACTCCTTCGGGAACCCCGACCCGGTGGTGGAGGAGATGGACCCGGTCCTCATGCTGCTGGTCCTGGTCGTCTTCGTGGTGCTGCTGATGCCGGTCGCCGTGTTCATCGCCGCGGCCGTACGGTTCGGCGGCGAGCGGCGCGACCGCAGGCTGGCCGCGCTGCGGCTGGTCGGCTCCGACGGCGGCATGACCCGGCGGATCGCCGCGGGCGAGGCGCTCGCCGGGGCGCTGCTCGGGCTGGTGTTCGGCGCCGGGTTCTTCCTGGCGGGGCGTGAGTTCGCGGCGTCCGTCGAGGTGTTCCACATCAGTGTCTTCCCGAGCTATCTGAACCCCTCGCCGCTGCTGGCGCTGCTGGTCGCGGTGGCGGTTCCGGGGGCCGCGGTGCTGGTGACGCTGCTGGCGCTGCGCGGGGTGGTCATCGAACCGCTGGGCGTGGTGCGCACGGCGCGGCCCGCCCGCCGCCGGCTGTGGTGGCGGCTGCTGCTGCCGCTGGCCGGGATCGGCATGCTGTTCCCCATGCTCGGCCAGGGCCGGGAGAACGGGGAGTTCAACCAGTACCTGGTCACCGGCGGTGTCATCTGCCTGCTCGTCGGGGTCACCGCGCTGCTGCCGTGGATCGTGGAGACGGTCGTCTCCCGGCTCGGACCGGGCGGCGTCTCCTGGCAACTGGCGGTGCGCCGACTGCAGTTGAGCAGCGGTGCGGCGGCCCGCATGGTCAACGGCATCGCGGTGGCCGTGGCCGGCGCGATCGCGCTGCAGATGCTGTTCGCCGGGGTGGAGGGCGACTACACCGAGGAGACCGGCTATGACATGTCGCTGGCGCAGATGCAGGTACGGGTGCCGGAGGGCACCGAACTCGCTGCGGCCACCGCGAAGTTCGAGGAGACCAAGGGCGTCCGCAAGGTCTATCCGCTGTCCGAGGGATACTTCGGCGACCGGCCCTGGAACAAGGATCCGCAGCGCACCGCCCAGCTGACCATCGGCGACTGCGCGACCCTGCGCGAGGTGGCGAAGCTGCCCTCGTGCGCGGACGGCGACGTGTTCACGGTCCGGGGCGGCGAGTACGACACCGACACCCCGTCGCTGAGCAGGCCGGGCCAGAAGCTGTACCTGGAGAAGCCCGTCGGCGTCAGCAGCAGGGAGGACGCCGTCTGGACCCTCCCCGAGGGCCTGAAGCGGGCCGACTCCATCGAGGACCCGACCGGGACGAAGCGCGGCGGCTTCCTCGTGACCCCGGCCGCGGTGCCCGCGGACATGGCGGAGGCGGTCACCGGCCAGCTGTATCTGTCGGTCGACGACTCGGTGCCGTACGCCGACGAGTACATACGCAACACGGCGGCCGCGGTCGACCCGCTGGCCTATCCGATGACGTGGAACTCCGTCGAGCGTTCCGAGCGCTACGACTCCATCCGTACGGGCCTGTTCGTCGGCGCCGCCGCCGTACTGGCGCTGATCGGGGCGAGTCTGCTGGTCTCCCAGCTGGAGCAGCTGCGGGAACGCCGCAAGCTGCTGTCGGCCCTGGTCGCCTTCGGCACCCGGCGCCGCACGCTGAGCCTGTCGGTGCTGTGGCAGACGGCGATCCCGATCGGCCTGGGGCTGCTGCTGGCCTCGCTGGTGGGCATCGCCCTGGGCACGGTGCTGCTGAAGATGACCTCGACACCGGTCGGCGTGGACTGGCCGAGCGTGCTGCGGATGACCGGCATGGGCGCGGGCGTGGTCCTCACGGTGACGCTGCTGAGCCTGCCCCCGCTGCTGCGCATGATGCGCCCGGACGGCCTGCGGACGGAGTGAACGGTACGGATGGTGGGGCGCTCAGTTCCCCACCATCCGTACCGGAAGGTCCCGCATCGCCGCTCGCAGGGCCGCCGCCAGTTCCTTGTGCTCCGCCGCCCTCACCGTGCCCGTGCGCATGGCGAGGGCGATGCGGCGGCTGGGGGCCGGATCGGTGAAGCGGGCGGTGAGCAGCCGGTTGGAGCGGGCGGTCTCGACCTGGACGGCGGTGCGCGGCAGCAGGGTCACCCCGAGGCCGCCCGCGACCAGCTGGACGAGTGTGGCCAGTCCGGCCGCCGTCGTCGTGGCCGGGACGTCGGCCCGCCCGGCCTCCCGGCAGATGTCCAGGGCCTGGTCGCGCAGGCAGTGGCCCTCGTCGAGCAGCAGCAGGTTCAGCTCGCGCAGCACCGCACGGGGGATGCCCTCCCGGCCGCCGAGCCGGTGGCCGAGCGGGGTGACCAGCACGAAGTCCTCGTCGAAGAGGGGGATCTCGGTCACGCCGGGGACGCCGAGGGGCACCGCGAGCAGCAGCAGGTCGAGCCGGCCGCCGGCCAGTCCGTCCAACAGGTTCGCGGTCTGCTCCTCGTGCACCTGGAGGTCGAGGAGCGGATAGCGGCCGCGGACCAGCCGCAGGATCGTCGGCAGCAGATAGGGCGCGACGGTCGGGATGACGCCGAGCCTCAGCACCCCGGTGAACGGCGCCCGCAGCGCGTCCGCCTCCTCCATCAGCGCGTCGACTTCCCCGAGTACGGCCTTGGCGCGGACGGCGAGCCGCTCACCGGCCGGCGAGAGCAGCACCTTGCGCGTCGTACGCTCCACGAGGGTGACACCGAGCGTCTCCTCCAGCGTCGACACGGCGCCCGACAGCGCCGGCTGGCTCATCCCGATCGCCGAGGCGGCGTCCCGGAAGTGAAGATGCTCGGCCACCGCGGCGAACGCGCGGAGCTGAGCGAAACTGGGCTGCCTGCGCCTCTTGCCCACGGTCACTGATAGCTACCTCCGATCAACACGACCGAGTGTAGCTATTTCACTAATCAATGCACGATGTGCCAACATCAACAAGGTCCAACCCATGGGAAACGCCCGCAATCCGGGCGTTTCCTCGCTGCAAGGAGAGCCTGTGCTCACTGTCGGTGACAAGTTCCCCGAGTTCGAACTGACCGCCTGCGTCTCGCTGGAGAAGGGCAAGGAGTTCGAGACGATCGACCACAAGACCTACGAGGGCAAGTGGAAGATCGTGTTCGCCTGGCCCAAGGACTTCACCTTCGTGTGCCCGACCGAAATCGCCGCCTTCGGCAAGCTGAACGACGAGTTCGCCGACCGTGACGCCCAGGTCCTCGGCTTCTCCGGCGACTCGGAGTTCGTCCACCACGCCTGGCGCAAGGACCACGACGACCTGCGCGACCTGCCGTTCCCGATGATGGCGGACTCCAAGCACGAGCTGATGCGCGACCTCGGCATCGAGGGCGAGGACGGCTTCGCCAAGCGCGCCGTGTTCATCGTGGACCAGAACAACGAGATCCAGTTCTCCATGGTGACCGCCGGCTCCGTCGGCCGTAACCCCAAGGAGGTCCTGCGGGTCCTGGACGCCCTGCAGACCGACGAGCTCTGCCCGTGCAACTGGTCCAAGGGCGACGAGACCCTGGACCCGGTCGCGCTGCTGGCCGGGGAGTGAGCTGACATGTCCCTCGACTCCCTGAAGTCCCGCATACCGGACTACGCCAAGGACCTGAAGCTCAACCTGGGCTCGGTCATCGGCAACTCCGACCTGCCGGCCCAGCAGCTGTGGGGCACGGTGCTGTCGACGGCGATCGCGTCGCGCTCGGCCATCGTGCTGCGCGAGCTGGAGCCGGAGGCGAAGGCGAACCTGTCGCCGGAGGCGTACACGGCCGCGAAGGCCGCCGCCGCGGTGATGGCGATGAACAACGTCTTCTACCGGACGCGTCACCTGCTGTCGGACCACGAGTACGGCAACCTGCGCGCCGGTCTGCGGATGAACGTCATCGGCAACCCGGGGGTCGACAAGGTCGACTTCGAGTTCTGGTCCTTCGCGGTCTCCGCGATCAACGGCTGCGGCATGTGCCTCGACTCCCACGAGCAGGTACTGCGCAAGGCCGGCGTGGAGCGTGAGGTCGTCCAGGAGGCGTTCAAGATCGCCGCGGTGATCCAGGCGGTCGCCGCGACGCTGGACGCGGAGGCGGCCCTCGCGGAGTAACTCCGTTCCCCCCTTCGGGCCCGGCCCACCCCACCCGGTGGCCCGGGCCCGAGGCACACGCCCCACCTCCACGGGACAGCCGCACCGCAACCCCCGTAGCTGCGGGCAGTCGTGCCGCTGGGGCGGCACGGGTGGGCGGTGGGGGTACCTCCCGCTCGAGCGAAGCCGAGAGTGGGGGAGGCACCCGGCGAGCGCCGGTGAGTAAAGCTGCACCCGGCCCGCACCAGTCAGCGGTGCCGGTGCGGGGCGGGGGGATGTCGCGCAGCCCGGCGCTGACGGGGTGCCGCCGCGCCCACCCGTGCCGCCCTGCGGCACGACTGCCCGCGGAGGGGCGGAGTGCGGCGTGACCGCCCGCGGCTGCGGGAGGGGCGGCTGCTCGCGCCTACTCCTCGTCGGCACCCCCCGGCCGCCTCTCCGTGTCCGGTGTCGGAGGCCGGGCCTCCGACACCGCCGGCAGTGGGGCGTCCGGTTCGGACATCGCCGTCGCCCCCCGCGGCCGGGGAGCCTGGACCACGGCCGTCTCGTGCGTGTACGCACGCAGATAGCCGACGACGGTATTGGTGACCGCGACCAGCGGCACGGCCACCACCGCTCCCCCGATACCGGCCACCATCCCGCCCGAGGCGACCGCCAGCACCACCGCGAGCGGATGCACCCGGACCGCGCGCCCCAGGATGAACGGCTGGAGGATGTGCCCCTCGATCTGCTGCACCGCCAGCACCACCACCAGCACCATGACGCCCGTGAACACGCCCTGGGTGACGAGCCCGACGACCACCGCGAGCGCCCCCGACACCACCGCACCCACCAGCGGGATGAACGAGAACAGGAAGATGAACACGGCGAGCGGCACCGCCATCGGCACATCGAGGAAGTAGATGCCGAGGCCGATGAAGATCGCGTCGATCAGAGCCACTATCACCGTGCCGCGCACATACGCCGTCAGCGTCCGCCACGCCGCGGGACCCGCCCCGGCGACACCCGGACGGGCCGCGGCCGGAACGAGCTTCAGCGACCACTGCCAGATCCGCTTGCCGTCGTAGAGCAGGAACAGCGTCGAGAAGACCGCCAGCAGGATGCCGGTGAGCGCCTCGACCACGACGGTCACGCCCTCCAGGCCCGCCGAGGTGATCTGCTCGGTGTTGGCGCCGACCGCCTCCCGCAGGTTCTTGGCGATCTCGTTGATCTGCTTGTCGGTGACGTGGAAGGGGCTGTTCAGCAGCCAGTTGCGCAGTTCGTCGATGCCGTCCTGGATCTGGTCGGAGAGGTGGTCGATGTTCTCCATGACCTGCCAGGTCACGAACCAGCCGATGAGGCCGATCACGACGAACCCGAACAGCGCCGTCAGCGCGGTGGCCGGCCCGCGCGGCACGCCGAGCCGCTTCAGCCGCGACACCGTCGGCTGCAGCAGCGCGGTGATCAGCAGCGAGGCCACGAACGCCAGCACCACGAGCTGTACGGCGCTGATGACCCGCATGAGCACCCAGACCGTGCCGGCCAGCACCAGCAGCCGCCAGCCGGCCTCGGCCGCGACCCGTACCCCCCAGGGCACGGCCTGCGCCGGGTCGGGGCGGGCCGGGACGACGGCGGCCGTGTACTCGAGCGGCGGCTCGGGGGCGGGGTGCGGGGTCTTCGCCCGTCCGGTCTCGGGCTCGGGGTCGGCGTCCGACGGACGGTCCCGCTCCACCTCGGCGCGGCGTTCCTCCAACCGTTTGCTGACCTCGGTCAGCCCGGCTCCGACCCGGCCGAGCCATCCTGGCACTCGCGACATGATCCGTCCTCTTCCCCCGTTTCTCCCCACCACTCACCCCTGGAGTCGTCGGTCAGACCGTACATGGCGAAAGCCCCACACCGTAGGACGGTGCGGGGCTGTGCCGTGGTTGAGCGGGGCCGGGAACGACGTGCTCCCGGTACTTCTAGTACCAGTGGTTGGCCTGCCAGAAGTTCCAGGCGCCGCACGGGCTGCCGTAGCGGTCGTTCATGTAGCCGAGGCCCCACTTGATCTGGGTGGCCGGGTTCGTCGCCCAGTCGGCTCCGGCGGAGGACATCTTGGAACCCGGGAGCGCCTGCACCAGGCCGTAGGCGTCGGAGGTGGGGTTGTCGGCCTGGTAGTTCCAGCTGGACTCGTGGTCCACGATGTTGCTGAAGCACTGGAACTGGTCCGCCGGCACGAGCTGCCGGGCCATCGCCTGCACTTCGGCGATCGTGTAGGAGGACTGGACCGCGAAGCTGGACGCGTCGCGGACCGCGGAGCGGCTGGCGGCCTTGGCCTCCGCGCGATCCTTGGCGTCCTGCGCCGCCTTCTCGGCTTCCTTCTTCTTCGCGACCGCGGTATCCGCGGCAGCCTTGCGGGCGGCCTCCTCGGCGTCCTTCTTGGCGCTCGCGTCCGCGGCGATGGCCATCGTTTCGGCCTGCTGCGTCAGGGACGCGGTCTGCACCTGGGCCTGCTGGCCCGCGGGGATGTCCGCGAGCAGCGTGGCGCCGCTTGCCGTCGCTTCGGCGTCGTTGTTCTGCGCGGTGCTGCCCGAGGCAACGCCGACGACACTTCCGACAGCGGTGACCGCCGTGGCCGAGGCCACTGCGAATCCCCGGACCGAGATCCGGCTCACACGGTTTCCTTCCAGCATCGCCCGCTTCGGTGACCCTCGCGGACGCAATCGTGCCCCTGGCACTGGCCTCCCCAACTACGGGTCACGGGAGGCGCGGGCCCGGTGGGCGACTCCTGCGGGAGGAGCGCCGCGTGGTGCTTCGGGCGACATACGACGACGCTATGAAGTTGAAACTGTGGTGCCGCACCGCTGGGGGTACAGATGTGTCGTATGCGGGGCCTGACAGGAGTGAGACTCTGCCGTAACCCGACACCGCAAGGCAATTCTCCGTTGCGTGTGAAAGCTCACATCCCGTTTGGCCCCAGGGAATCCCGGAAATCCGCACACACGCCGACGCCGCCCGGCTAGGCTCTACGCCTTTCCGGACGGCGCCAACTAAGCGGTAACCGACCCTTGTTGGATGTCGCGGGTCAGATCTGCCCCTCTTCGAGCATTTCGGTCACAAGGGCGGCGATCTGGGACCTCTCGGACCGCGTCAGGGTGACGTGCGCGAACAGCGGATGCCCCTTCAGCTTCTCGACGACGGCGACCACACCGTCGTACCGACCGACCCTCAGATTGTCCCGCTGGGCGACATCATGGGTCAGAACGACCCGCGAATTGGCGCCGATACGGGACAGAACGGTCAGCAGTACGTTCCGTTCCAGCGACTGGGCCTCGTCCACGATCACGAACGCGTCGTGCAGCGAGCGGCCCCGGATGTGGGTGAGCGGCAGGACCTCCAGCATGCCGCGCGCGGTGACCTCCTCGATGACCTCCCGGCTGGTGACCGCCGACAGCGTGTCGAACACCGCCTGCGCCCAGGGGCTCATCTTCTCCGCCTCGGAACCCGGCAGATAGCCGAGCTCCTGCCCGCCCACCGCGTACAGCGGACGGAAGACCATCACCTTCTGGTGCTGACGGCGCTCCAGCACCGCCTCCAGGCCGGCGCACAGGGCCAGCGCCGACTTGCCGGTGCCGGCCCGGCCGCCCATGGAGACGATCCCGACGTCCGGGTCGAGCAGCAGGTCGAGCGCGATCCGCTGCTCGGCGCTGCGGCCCTTGATGCCGAACGCCTCGCGGTCGCCGCGCACCAGGCGGACGTTGCCCTCGGCGGTGACCCGCCCCAGCGCCTTGCCGCGCTCCGACTGGATGGTCAGCCCGGTGTGCACGGGCAGGCGGGATGCCTCGGGCACATACACGTGCCCCTCTTCGAAGAGGACGTCCACCTGCTCGCCCGGCAGGGTCAGTTCGGACATTCCGGTCCAGCCGGAGGAGTCCGTGATGGCGAGCTCCGCGCGGTACTCCTCGGCGAGGAGGCCCACGGAGGACGCCTTGATCCTGAGCGGGAGGTCCTTCGACACGACGGTGACGTCGAACCCCTCGGCCTGCAGGTTGCGGGCGACCGCGAGGATGCGGGAGTCGTTGTCCCCCAGGCGGTAGCCACTGGGCAGCACGCTGGGGTCCGAGTGGTTGAGCTCGACCCGTACGGTCCCGCCGAGGTCCCCGGTCGGGATGGGGGCGTCGAGACGGCCGTACCGCACCCGGTAGTCGTCCAGCAGGCGCAGCGCCTGTCGGGCGAAATAGCCGAGTTCGGGATGGTTCCGCTTGGCCTCCAGCTCGGTCACCACGACGATGGGGAGCACGACCTCGTGCTCGTCGAAGCGGCTCAGGGCGTTGGGATCGGCCAGCAGGACACTGGTGTCGAGAACATAGGTGCGCCGGTCGGGCTTGTGGCGCTTTGCGCTGGTCACCACGGAAGGACGTACCCCCTCGGATGAGGTCGGGGAGCGACGAGGCGAGACTGGACCGGTCGACGGCCCTCATGCACAGCGGGCCGAGAACCGGCCCTCCGCCGCTTCTTCCGTGCCGTGACCGCACGGTCGGGCTGGTGCAAAGGGCCTCCCGGGCGGACGACGCCTGTGCCGCCCGCTGAGATCCGACACCCGTGGTTCGGGTGTCGACCTGTCTGGGTTATGCCCTCGAACGAGCGCCGCCATGCCACGGCATATGACGGCGCGCCGGTGAACTCCGTGTGACCCGCGGAGGATGCGCGGGGTGCTCAGCCGCCGTAGCGCCGGTGGCGGGCGGCGTAGTCGCGCATCGCGCGCAGGAAGTCGACCTTGCGGAAGGCCGGCCAGAACACGTCGCAGAAGTAGTACTCCGAATGCGCGGTCTGCCACAGCATGAATCCGGACAGCCGCTGCTCACCGCTGGTGCGGATGACGAGGTCCGGGTCGGGCTGGGCGCGGGTGTAGAGGTGACGCCCGATCATGTCGATGTCGACGGCCTCGGCGAGCTCGTCCATCGACGTGCCCTGCTCGTGGGCGTCCAGCAGCATGGACCGCACCGCGTCGGCGATCTCCTGGCGACCGCCGTACCCGATGGCGACGTTGACCACTATCCCGTCGACGTCCGCGGTGGCCTGCTCGGCCTCCTTCAGGGTGGTCTGCATCCCGGACGGCAGCAGGTCGCGCGTGCCGACGTGATGGACCCGCCAGCGTCCGTCGGCGGCGAGGGTGCGCACCACGTCCTCGATGATGCCGAGGAGCGGGACGAGCTCCTCCTTCGGCCGGTCGAAGTTGTCCGTCGACAGCAGCCAGAGGGTGACGACCTCGACGTCCGTCTCGCTGCACCAGCCGAGGAACTCCCCGATCTTGTCCGCGCCGGCCCGGTGGCCGTGGACGGTGCTGGAACCCGCGGCCTTCGCCCAGCGGCGGTTGCCGTCCATGATGACGCCGATGTGCTTGGGCACCTGAGCGGTGTCCAGGTGGCCTTCCACCCGGCGTGCGTACAGCCTGACCAGCAGGCCCCGCAGCTTGTCGCGCAGGTTCACGTGATCGTCAGCCCCTCCGTACGGATCGGACAGGCGCGGCGCTCCCCGCCGCGTGGCGCGGCAAGCGGCCCGGTCTCGGCCGCGGGCGACCCCTGTCCGTATGGCGGTCCCCGAAGGCGAAGCGTACCCCTGCCGGGGCGGAGGCCCCCAAAGTCCGGGGTCGAAGTCCAGGTGGTCGCGTTTTCCGGGGCGATCGCGTTTGCCCACCGTCCCGGACCAGCACCCGGACCGCCGTCCCGTCGGGCGCTCGCCCACCCGTGTCCCGGGGCCGAGAAAAAACGGGCCGGTCCGTGGGGGGGAGACGGACCGGCCCGAGGGGGGGTTTCCACCATAACCCTTCGTAAGTGATGCTGCGTACATCGGCGCGCCACAACTACTCTCCGAAACCGCCCGACGACGCGCAGACGGCCCCGGAAGGCACTGTTCAGGGCCCTGAGGTGGCTGAAAAGCGGCGAGATCGCGTGAAAATCGAGCGGCGAGGGGTCTCTGTGCCGGATGTGACACCACCCGCCGACAGGACGACCACATTTCCGGCCATCCCTCCGACGGGTGACCCGGGCGCGGCCACCGGATTGACCCGAGGGGACCGGATCGCCCCGGGAAGGCCGGATCGGGCACCGCGCAGCCCCCTCCGCTGCGCGGTACCGCCGCCCCGCGCAGCTTTGCCGACGCGAATCAACTTGGTCCGAACCTATGCGATCCCCTGCTCCGCCGACCAGCCGCACCCCATAACGATGAGGAAACTCACGGACGCGAGGCTCGGCCGGCTCCGCCCTTGCGGGCGTGGAAGAGGTGCCGGGTGCTGTGGGCCACGAAGGCCCCCTCGCTCTCGATCCGCTCGTGCAGGGCGCGCAGCCGCGGCAGATACGCCTCGACGGTGAATCCGGGAACCATCCAGATCACTTTCCGCAGGAAATGAACGACGGCGGCGATGTCGTGGAACTCCACGCGCAGCCGTTCGGCCCGCAGCTCGACGATCTCCAGCCCGGCGGCCTCGGCCGCACGCCGCTCGCGGTCCGGATGCCGCGCGTCGCGCCGCTCGTCCGGCTGCGCCCCGAGGAAGTACTCGACGAGCTCGTAGACGCTGCCGGGCCCGACGTGCTGGGCGAAGTAGACGCCACCGGGTTCGAGGACCCGCGCGATCTCCTCCCAGCGGGCCTCGACGGGATGCCGGCTGACGACGAGGTCGAAGGCCCCGTCCGCGAAGGGCAGCGGCGCGTCCTCGGGCGAGGCGACGACGGCGACGCCGCGCGGCCGGAGCAGGGCGGTGGCCTTGGCCAGGTTGGGCGGCCAGCCCTCGGTGGCGACGGCGAGCCGGGGCCGCCCGGGGGCGTTGGCGAGGGCGAAGTCCAGGACCTCCCCTCCCCCGGTCTGGATGTCGAGCGCGGCACCGGCCCCGGCCAGCCGGCCGGCCATCGCCTTGGCGTACCCCCACGAGGGCCGGGCCTCACTGGCCCGCCCCTCGAACCAGGAGAAGTCCCACCCCTCGGTGGGCACGGAGGCACCCTCCGCGATCAGGTCGTCGAAGGTACGGTGGGCCGCCTCGTCCGTCATGCACCGATCATGCACGCAGCGGCCACCGCCTGTCCCCCGGCTTTACGGCACCAACGGCCGCACCTCCTCCGCCACGAACCGCACGAAGCCCTCCGGGTCCGGTTCGTCACTGGTCGGCTGGAGGATCACCGAGTCGGCCCCGGCCTCGGCGAGCCGCTGTACGGCCTTGGCGACGGCCCCCGCGTCCCCGGCGACCCCGACTTCCGCTTCCCCGTCCACCCCCTCGGCGACCAGATCGGCCCGCACCCGCTCACCGGCCCCCGCCCCCGTGGCGGCGAGCAGATAGACGACGACCTTGTGGGATTCGCCGGTACGCCCCGCCGCGGCCCGCCCCTCGTCGATGAGCCGGCGCGCCCGCCGCACCCCCTCGGGCGAGGTGTCGGCGGTGAGGATGGTCCCGTCGGCGGCCTCCCCGGTGAGCCGCACGGTACGGGGCCCGGTGGCACCGGCGAGCACCTCCACCGGCCCCCGCGGCGGCCAGTCGAGGGCGACGTCGTCGAGCCTGACGTACCGCCCCTCGGTGGTGACCCTCTCCCCTCCCAGCAGCGCCCGCAGCGCGACGAGATGCTCCCGCAGCAGGGTGAGCGGCGACTCGGCCCGCGCCCCGACCTGCCCCATCCAGTCCTGCACCCCGTGCCCGACGCCGAGGATCGCGCGCCCCGGGAACATCCGGTGCAGACTGGCGGCCTCCATCGCCGTCATCGCGACGTTCCGCAACGGCACCGGCAGCAGCCCGACCCCCACCCGAACCCGCTCGGTCCACGCCAGCGCGGCAGCGGCGGTCGAGATCCCGCCCTCCCGGAAACAGTCCTCCCACAACCAGAGCTCCTCGAGGCCGACCTCATCGGCAAGCTCGGCGACGGCACGGAGTCGTTCGGGGGCGAGCTGGGGACGGAAGACTGCGCCAAGTGTGGTCATGGAGGTGTTCCTACCCACCGGAGAGTGGGCGGGGAAACGTGATCCGCCGGTTGTTCGGTCCTGATCTCGAACGTCCGGGCGTACGGCATGGCGGCGGAGGAATCCGGTTTCACACAGGTCGCCCGTTTCCTGCCCGACGCCAGCGAGCGGAACGTACGCGGCGTCCCCGGTCCTGTCCCTGCCGGGTGACGGTTCACAGTCGGCTCCCGGCAGGGCGAAGCCCGGGATCAGCGGTTGATGGCCTGGATTTCCTGGACCACGACGTCCTGCGTCGCTCCGAACTCGCCGTCGGGGAGGTCGCCCCCCGCGCCGCCGGTGCCGGTCCAGTGGATCTCCCACGTGACCGTCGCCTGGAGCGGGAACGTGCCGTCGCCCGAGGAGCGCAGGTACCTCACGCCGCACGGAGGCGTCTCGTCCGCCTTGCCCTTCTCGTACTGCTCACCGATACGGCCGTCGTTGATCTCGCAGACGCCCGAGGCCGGGTAGGTCTCCGCGTCCGGCGTGCCCGGCTCGATCTCCAGCGAGACCGGCTCCGCCGTGGCCGTCGCCTCGAGTCCGATCGCCTCGACGGACGCGGTGACCGAGACCGGCTTGAACTCCGCACCGTCCAGCCACGCCCACGTCGGAAGGTTCACCTTGGTGGCTTCCGCGGGGGCCAGCGTCACCTCGGTGCCCGGGACGCGGATCTCCGCGTAGGCGAGTTCGGCGAGGATTTCGGGGGTGATGGCGTTCTCGATGTCCGCGGGCGGGGCGTCGCCCGTGTCCACCCAGAAGTAGTCCTCGTCGCAGGAGT
This sequence comes from Streptomyces sp. NPDC053426, assembly GCF_055585405.1. NCBI lineage: Bacteria > Bacillati > Actinomycetota > Actinomycetes > Kitasatosporales > Streptomycetaceae > Streptomyces > Streptomyces sp. NPDC053426. The sequence continues at coordinate 436,453 of NZ_JBVJKE010000002.1, forward strand.
CCCAGCCCGGCGGGTAGCTCTTGTCCACGTACGAGCCCCACCAATAGCCTTCGCCGGACTTGTCCTTGTTGAAGGCCTTCTTCTCGTCATTGGCGTTGTACTTTTCCCGCTGTTCGGCGTCCCACTCGTGGCCCGTCGAGCCGGCTTCCCAGATCGGCTCCAGGTACTTCTGCAGCTGCTCGGGGGTGTACTTGGGGGCGTACCAGCAGGGGGGCGGGCTCCACGAGGTGGACGACGTCAACGCGCCCGCGGAGTCGCCGCTGCCGTTCTTCGAACGGTCGAAGACGACGCCGCCGACGGTGACGGAGAGGTTCCCTTCGCCGTCGACGTCGGCACTCTGGTCCGCCTGGTTGGCGTTTCCGTTTTCGTCACGTCCGGCATATGCCGCGTGTGAAGCAAAGAGACAAGCGCACGTGAGTGTGAGGACCGTGACAGTTCTCGCCGATTTTTTTACGGCTGACACGCCTTGCTCCCCCTGTCCGAGACGACGTCGGTGGTCCGCCAAATGCCATCGGAGTTCTTGGTCAGACTCGTGTTGTACAGGACGTATGACCTCGCTGTGGCCGGCGACCTGTCAACCTCCCCTGTCTTCTTGTCCTTGATGTACGACTTGCTCTCGTCGGAGCAGTAGGTGACGTAAGCCTTCTGCTTGCCCGAAAGCGTCACCTTGTACTTGAAGTAGCGAGTCTCACCGACCCATGTCTCACCGTCGTCGATGTACTTCTGCACGTAAGTGATGTACGAACTCAACGCCTTATCCGTGATGTAGAAGCCCAGAGCCTCGGTTCCCGTGTCACCCTCGAAGATCGCTTCATCCACGGCGTTGACGGTGAGCGTACTGTCGGCGAGCGCCGCGTCCTTCGCCGCGTCGCCCGTCTTCTCGTACTCGAAGACGTTCTTCGCGTCGGAAGGGAACGTGATCTTCGGGCGACCGCCGGAGTCCGACGCGCTCGGGGTGGGTGACGCCGACTTCTCACCCCCTGTGTCCGCGCCCGCGATCTTGTCGTTGTCCTTCGTCGGGCTGTCGTCGTCGCTTCCGCATGCGGACAGCGTCAGGGCCGCGGTGGCGGTCAGCGCGAGCGCTGCGAGCAGGGTGGGGCGGCGGGTCACAGTCGGCTCCCAGTAGGGCGAGGCTTGGCTTCAGCGAAGTCAAAGCTATCCGGTGCGTAAGTCGAGGCACCAGAGTGAACGGGGTCAACTTGCGGGGTCCGGCGGTTCCGTGAGCGGGTGGGCCGGTGATCAGGGCCGTGCGGATCAAGGGGTGTCGCCGTTGGACCGACTGAGGGAGAGGACGGTCCGGCGGGTGAACCGTTCGCCGGAATCCCGTTGGAGGCGGAGGGACCGCATGGCCGGGGAGTGCCCAGGGGCGTTGTCGGTTCGGTCGGGTGTGACTCCGTTCTCGGCTCCGTTCGTTCCCGTTCGCGGCCGTACACGCCTGTCAGGTCGTTCTGGTCGAAGAGGGTTCCTGCGCAGGGCGTCACAGTGTGCCTCCGGTGGGGAGTTCCTTGCTGTCGGGGAACGCGTCGGTGGGTGTGCGGGCCGCTCGGCCGGCGGACAGGCAGGCCAGCCGGCCGACCGACGGGGTCCCGATCTTGAAGCCCGCTTCCTTCTTCAGTGCCGACGTCACCGCGCGGTCGATCACGTCTCCGTAGTCCGGATGCCACGACTCCGCCACGGTGGTGAGGAGCGCGGCGTCGGGGAGGTCCGGTGCCTCGCCGGGGAACACGATCGTGGCCACCAGTGACTGGAGCAGGTACTCCGGGGTTCCGCCCGCCAGTGCGGCGATCTCCACCTTCCAGCCCGGGGCGGCGGTGTCGGCGGTCAGTCGGAGTGAGGTGCCGTTCGCCGCCGACCAGTCGTCTGTTGTCCAGGCCCTGTGCAGGGCGGCGAGCAGGGACGGTTCGGTCGGCTGGAGGGTCTCGGCCGGTCCGGAGGCGGGGGCGGTGTGCCATGTCCCCGTCGTCTGCGGCAGCAGTCGGGTGAACCTGTCCAGCGTCGTGCTCCACCGTGCGGCGAGTTCCTCCGCCGACTCCTGCCGGGGACCCCAGAAGCCCCGCACCACGCATCGCATGTCCTGTTCCCTCTCTCTTCTCCTCGCCTCTCGTCCGTCTCCCCACTTCACCTGGTGAGCGGCGGGTCACCGGTTCAAACCCGGCCTGCATTCGGACGAGTTCGTGCCCATGTCACCTTCCTGTGACAGCGATGTCGTGGAACGGCGGCGGTGACATCCCTTCGGCCCGCGGACCCCTCATAGTGATCAAGGAAGCACCGAGAAGCCGAACTCGCTTCGGCCTCGACCAACCGATCGCCAAGGAGATTTCATGTTCGGCAACCGTCGCAAGGCCTTCCTCGTCTCCGCGGCCCTCGTGGGCGGCGCCATGCTGATGACCGCCTGCCAGGACACGGACGCGGCCACGGACACCGGCGCCGCGAGCGGTTCTTCGTCCACCGCTTCGACCGACGGTACGGCCACCCCGTCGTCCGGCTCGTCGGCCAAGGGCGGCGAGCAGAGCACCGGCGCGACGAGCAAGGGAACCGGGGACGGGGCCGGCTCCGGTGTCGACACCGGTGACGGGGAGCGGGTGGCGGTCGAGCAGACCTGCGGCGCCAACGACATCTCCTGGAGCACCAAGTCCGAGACTCAGGGCGGCGGATACATCCTGATCACAGCGAAGGCGAAGCCGGGGATCACCTGCTACCTGCCCGCCGAGCTGCCGGTCGTGGCGTTCGGGTCCGACGGCACCGAGGCGGGTCCCGCGGAGCAGGCGGTCGGCGAGCAGATCAAGCTGAGCGGGAGCACCACCGCCTACGCCGGGGTGAACCCGAAGACCACCGACGGAGACGGCGGCAAGGAACTGGACAGCATCATCGTCGCCGTCGGTGACGCCGACCCCAACCCGGTTTCCCTGCCGGTCGGCACCATCACCGTCGAGGACCCGATCGTCACCAACTGGCACACCTCCCCGGCGGACGCCGTTCCCTTCGCCTGAACGGCGTTGTCAGTCCGGCCCACTAAGGTCCCGATCACAGTCGCCACCACGCGGCGACTTTAACTGACGTCCCGTCACTTCCTGGAGCGATCATGGGCTTTGAGGCCACCTACGCCGACTTTTCCGTCGATCCGACTCGGCTGGCCAACGCCGATGTCCGGTATCAGCGGGCCCGGTTCGCCGGGTCGCACCTGGCGTTGAGCGCGGGCGGGAGTGTGACGCTGGACTTCGAGGTGGCGGACCCGGAGGACGTCCCCCAGGTGACGCTCACCGTCACGGCCCTCGTCTCCAAGCTCGGCTCCGACCTCGGGTACGCGCCGATGGACGTACTGGTCCAGGGTGAGGTGGTGGCCGAGGACCTCACCGTGCCCGGTGGCGGCGACCTCCCGCAGGACAACGTTTTCGCCGTGCCGGGGCGCCTGCTGAAGCCCGGTACCAACACCCTGGAGATACGCTCCTCGGCCAAGGCCGGCAGCATGCTCTGGCTCTACCGGATCACCCTGGACCCCGTCTGGGAGCGTGGCCGCTCCGAGCGTGCGCGGACCGCCGAGGCCGCCCGCGACTCGGTCTTCGCCTACCGTACGGAGCTCCGCCCCGCCCACTCCTCCTCCGCCACCTGGCAGGCGGCCCCGCGGCTGCTCTTCCACATCGACCGGGACGAGCACTCCCTGCCCGCCCAGCTCGGCTGGCGCGGCGAGGACGGCGCCGAGGCCGCCATCAGTTTCCAGTCCAACATGTCCGACTTCCACGGCGTGTACCGCGCCGCGGACGGTACGGCGTACGAGTACCGGGGGCGGCTCACCGACCGCCGGCCGTTCTCGGACGACACCCGGAACCTCTCGGCGTCCCCCCTGCACCGCTTCCACACGGAGGAGGGGTGGGGCGGTCGCTGGCACACCTCCCACGAACTGCGGCTGCTGGTCGACGACGGCGGGGCGCCCGTCGAGCGGTTCACCTGGCGCGACCAGCGGGGCAACTCCGGGGTGGCCGTGCTGCACACCGCCGCCGCCGAGGTGGAGGTGACCGACGTCGAGGCGAGCGACGAGTACGACGAAGGGGGCGAGGGGGCCGACAACCTCCTCGAGGAGCGGCGCAGCAAGTGGCTGACGTTCGAGGAGACCGCCCACCTCGACTTCACCCTCGCCCGTCCCACCGCCGTCGCCTCGTACTCCCTGGTGTCGGCGAACGACTTCGCCGAGCGCGACCCCCGCGACTGGACGCTCCTCGGCTCGCACGACGGCCACACGTGGACGCCGCTGGACACGCGCAGCGGTGAGAAGTTCACCGAGCGGTTCCAGACCCGGGAGTTCCACCTCCGCTCCAACGCCCGGGCCTACCGCCACTACCGTCTCGACATCACCCGCAACTCCGGCGGGACCGAGGTCCAGCTCGCCCAGGTCCGGTTCGCGGAAGCGCCCACCGGGCAGGCGTTCACCGGCTACTACCAGCGCTACAACGAGGGCCCCATCGGCTACCGCGGCACGCCGGTCGCCGCCACGTCCGCCGCCCTTCCCGCCGCTCCCCGCGTCGCCTCGGAGCTCCAGGCCGCCGTCGCGAGCCTGTCCGAGACCGCCCAGACCCTCGCCGCCCTGGCCGCACAACTCCGCAAGCACTGATTCCGAGGGGCCCGCGGGGATACGTTCGGGGCGGACGGTTCGTCGGTGGGTGTCGGTGGGTAGTCGAGGGGGCGGTCGGGCATGGCGCGCTGGCGGGACGGGCGTGGGGAGTTGACCGTCGTACGAGGGGACGGTGAGGGGGCGCCGGTGCGCGTCCCCCTGGAGATCGCCACCTCCTACCGGGCCCGCACCAAAGGGTTGCTCGGGCGGGACTCCCTCGACGGGGCCCTGCTGCTCTCCCCCGCCAACAGCGTGCACACCTTCCGTATGCGCATGCCCATCGACGTCGCCTACCTCGACCGGCGGCTCCGGGTCATCGCCGTACGCACCATGCCGCCGGGGCGGCTCGGTCTGCCCCGGCTCCGGGCACGGCATGTGCTCGAAGCCGGGGCCGGGGCGATGGAGGGGTGGGGGCTGCGGGTCGGGGCCCGGGTGGAAGTGGGCCTATAGGGCGCCGCCGCCGGGCAGTCCCGGAGATCAAAGCGGGTAGGGCCGACCGCCTGCGCCAGGAGCTGAGGGATGATCGGTGCGGAGGCAGGCGCCGGAAGGGAAGTGGAACCGTGTGGCCACGGGTGAACGGCATGCGGGCACTGGAGCTCGGCACCATCGGTGAGATGCGGGAGCGGCTCAACGCCCTCGTCCTGGCCGGGAGGAAGACCGCCACCACCGGGCTGCTGGCCGAGTACGTCGAGGAGACGGAGGGCCTGGAGTTCGAGGGTGAGCGCCTGGCGCTTCTCGGGAACGACGGAGACTGCGTCGCCACGATCGAGATCACCGGCGTCGAGCTGACGTCCTTCGGCGGTGTCACGTGGGAACACGCCACCGCCGAAGGAGAGGGCGACCGATCGCTGGAGGAGTGGCGGACCGGACACAGGCGCTTCTGGGAAGGCATCGGCACTCCGGTGGACGAGGACACGCCGCTGGTGTGCCTGCGGTTCCGGCTCAGCTCCCCGTGCGCGGGAAGGTGATCTCGACCCTGCGGTTCTTCTTGCGGCCGGCCTCCGTGGAGTTGTCGGCGATCGGGTACTGCTCGCCGTAACCGCGCACCTCGTAGGTGATGTTGGCGTCGCTCAACTCCTGGCCCAGGACGGCCTGTACGGCGTTGGCGCGCCGGCGGGACAGGACGTCACCGTGCGCGGAGGAGCCCAGGTTGTCCGTGAAGCCGAAGACGCGGACCTTCGTCGCGTTCTGCGTCTTGATCTCGCCCGCGATCGTGACGATACGGGCCTTCGCCTCCGCGCCGAGCTTCGCGCTGTCCTTGCCGAACAGCACCTCGGCCTGGAGCGCGAACGTCACGTCGGAGTTGGTGTCCTCGCGGCGTTCGTCGCCGCTTTGGTCTTCTACGACCTGCTTGATGTCCAGGACCTTCGGTTCAGCGAGGGTCGCGCCCTCCGGGAGCTTGAGGTCGGGGTCATTGGGGTCAAGTTCCACGGGGGCTGAGGCAGTAGCCTCGGTGCCTGGAGGGACGCTGGGGCCGTCGTCTGCTACGGCAGTTGTGGCGCAGCAGAGGCTGGTGGCGACCAGAAGAGTGGCAGTGGTGAGTGCCAGGGTGAATCGAGTCGGCACCGGGCGCATATGCGTATGTGTCATGGCCGACCTCACCCAGAGATCTGGATGGTGCCGCTGGCGAACGTCGGCAACTGGAAGGTGACTTCAGTTGTGTCCGCCGGCGGCGCGGGGAATTGCATGAAGACAGAAAGACTCTCTCCCGCCTTGACAGTCGAGAAACCGGCCGTGGTCAATGGCCGGCCGTCTGTGTCACGCAGTACGTAGTACCGCTTCTTGCTCTTTGAGTCGACCAGCGTGGCGCCGCCAAGCGATCGACCATTTCGCACGATCTCAGTCTCATTGCCACTCAGAGTCGCAGGGATTACGACGCTGTCGGCTCCGTCATTCTTCAGTGTGCCGTTAACGGTGACGAACCCACCAGCGTCACGTTGCGCAGAGGAGATCTGGAGAAGCAATCCGTTCGATCCTCTCAGTTCCGCCAGAGGCTCACTCGCCTGGCCCTCCTGTGCGCTCGGAGCGGAACCGTTGTCCTTGGAGGCCGACGATGAGGCCTCCGGCTTCTTGTCGTCTTCTGCCCCACCACCGCAGGCGGCCACTCCGAGGGCCAGTCCGGCCACGACAGCCATCGTGGCCACCCCCCTACGGGCCTTCGCTGTAAACCAAACGCTCATGCCTCTGCTTCCTTAGTCACTCGTCATTCGCTTATCAGTCGGCCAGGTTGACGTCGAAAAGGTCTTCAGGTTTCGGAAGCAGTTCCTCAGATTCCTCCGGGTTCAGCTCCCACTCGGTGCCCTTGCAGGACAGCAACGGCAGCACGTCTTCTCCTGCTTCTTCCGTCGGAAGCTCGAACTCACAGCGAGGCTTGATTACGGCAGTGGCTTTCTCCTGGGACTTCTTGCCTTCCGTGCCGGGGACGATGGACTCTCCCACGGTGTCATTCGTTTCGACCACCACCGTGTAGCCCAGTAATCCGTCCGGAAGGCAGCTCAGCACAACGGCATCGTTCTGCGCCGCCAACTGGTCTGCCCGCCAGCACGACGGGGCAATACCTTCTGCAGTGCCGTTGAAAATACCCTGCCACTTGGCCGGATCGAGGAGGTTCTGCAACCACGCGTCTGCGAGTTGATCTCGCTGGTCCTGAGCTGCCGCAAGCGCGGCCGCATCAGCGGCTGTTTGTGCGCCGTTCCGGTTCGCCGCAGCCTGGCCGACCGCAAAGTAGGCGAACGCGAGAAAGAGCAGGCCTCCCACCACCGTGATGTAGATGGGGAAAGCCTGCCCTGCATCGCCGTACCTGCGTGGGCGCATCAGCCGCCGGTAACCCGGGCAATCTGCGTCGTGATCGCGTCGTAGATCGACTGGCCGATGCTGGTGCCGGTGATCGCGAGCACGATCAGCACGACCACCGCGATGATGCCCAGGTACTCGACCGCGGTCTGCCCCTTGTCGGCGTTGCGGCGCTGCAGGGCCTCGACCGTCGTGTTCTTCCAGCCGTTGACGCGGACCTTGGTCGCGACGGCGGTCTTGATCATCAGGTCGCTCATGGTGTTCCCCTCCGGCTGACGCAACAGCGGCCTGCTTCATGGGGCCGCTTTCGGCATCTGCAACGTACGGGCGGGTGCCCTGTCCGTCAGAGGGCACCAGGGCCCAATCCCGGGCCCAATCGCGGGCCCAGCTCCTCGTCCCCCTCGCCGTCACCGGAGGTCACCCCGCCCCTGTCGTGCCGAGCCACTTCGCCGCGGCCTCGGAACGGCTCGTGCTGTGGAGTTTCGCGAAGATGCGGTTGATGTGGTTCTTGACCGTCTTCTCGCTGATGAAGCACGTGGCGGCGATCTGCTGGTTGTTCATGCCGGATGCGATGAGGTCCATGATCTCCGCCTCCCTCGTGCTCAGTTGGTACCTCGACCTGTCGGGAGCGGCCGGGCGGCCGCCTGTCCACCCAGACGACGATCGTGCCATACCTGGTTGCATTTGCGAAAGGTTTTCCGCAGAAGTAGGTAAGGGTGGGATGTGGGGGAAGCTGAGTCCGTTTGTGGTGGGGGTAGTTGCGCGTGCAGTCCCCAGCCCCTCCGGTAGCGGCCCGGGCGGTCGCGGATCCTGGCGTAGTTGCGAGAGCAACGCCCCGGCCGCCGTCGGGGTGAAGTGGGGCCTGCCCTCCCTGATGTCGCGGATCGCCGCCACCAGCTGGTCCGCCGTGAACTCGCCGTGGACCAGGTAGCCGCCCGCTCCCCTGCGCAGGGCCTCCTGGACGATCTCCGACTCCCCGCTGTACGTCAGCATCACCACGGGTGCGATCCGTACCAGGTACGGGAGGGCCGAGATGCCGTCCACGCCGGGCATGCGGACGTCCAGGAGGACCACGTCGGGGCGGTGGGTGTGGGCCGCCTCGCAGGCCTCCCGGCCGTCGGCCGCCTCCGCCACCACCGTGATGTCCTCGCGGCCGGTGAGGAGGGCGGTCAGGCCGGCGCGGACCACCGGGTTGTCGTCGGCCACCAGCACCCGGAGGGAGGCCGGGGGCGGGACGTTCGCGAAGGGGTTCGGTGGTGTGGTCATGGGGTGGCCTCCGTGGGAGTCGTCACGGCCGCCAGCGGGAGTTCCAGGCGGATTTCGGTGCCTCGGGTGTGTTCGCCCCGGCCCATGTGGATGCGGGCGCCGACCGAGGCCGCCCGTTCGACCATGCCGACGAGGCCGAAGTGACCGGCGCGGCGGAGTTGTTCGAGGTCGGTGCCGGGCGGGAGGCCGGTGCCGTCGTCGTGCACGCTGATGCGGAGCAGGTCGCCGTGAACGCCGGCGTGGACGTCGACCCTGGTCGGCTCGGCGTGGCGGTGGGCGTTCTCCATGGCCTCCGAGACGATGGTGAGGAGCTGGCGGGCCACGGCGGGCGGGACGGGCGGGAGCGCGTGCTCGCCGGTGGGGTGGTAGGCCGCGGGGACGCCGGTGCGGGCGGAGAAGTCGCGGGTGCGGGCGGCCAGTTCCGCCAGGACGTCCGTGCCCTGTGCCGGGTCCGACTCCCTGCGCAGGTCGGCCAGGAGTTCGCGGGATTCGGCGGCGGCTCTGCGGGCCGAGCGGGCCACGAGTTCCGCCTGTCGTCTCACCAGGGCCGGGTCCGGGTGCGGGGTGCCCGCCGTGCCGGCCAGGCCGTCCGCCGCCAGGGCCACTCCGTGGAGGGTCTTGGCCACCGAGTCGTGCATCTCGCGGGCGAGGCGGGCGCGTTCGGCGCTGACCGCTTCCGTGACGGCCAGGCGGGCCTGGACGGTCGTCAGGGCCTGGGTCGCCGTGCCCAGGCGGAGCATGAGGTTGCGGAGGCTGGAGCCGACCGCGCCCGCGATCACGCAGAGGCCGGGGAGGAGGAGTGATTCCGCCGGGTCCGTCCGGGGGTTGTCCAGGGCGGCGTGGACCAGGAGGAGGATCAGGCCCTGGAGGGAGGCGAAGACCGCCGCGCCGCGCCAGCCGTAGATCAGGCCCGCGAGGAGGGGGGTGCAGACGCTGACGTAGGCGAGGGTGGTGTCGGGGCCCGCCGAGATCAGGAGCAGGGCTCCGAAGAGGGTGTCCGCCGCCAGGAGGGTGGGGTGGCGCAGGAGGAGGGGGCCGAAGCGTTCCCAGTCGCGGAAGAGGACGTAGGAGGCCATGAAGGTGGCCACCACCGCCATGCCGACCAGGCGGGTGCTCCAGCCCGGGGCCGCGTTGAGGAGGGCGGAGGGGGTCGCCAGGGCGATCATCGCCAGTCTGAAGCCGAACGCCTGCCGGCACAGGGCTTGGAGGGCGTTGATCTGGATCTGGACGTCCGGGGCCGGTGCGGACGCATCCCCCGTGCGGGTTTCGTCGTCGGGTGCGGGTGGCCCCTGTGGGGGCCGACCGCCGTCGGCGGCCGCCGCTTCGTGGGCCTGCGGGGGTTCGGCCCCGTCGGGGGCGCCTGCCTCGGTGTGGGGCGGGAGGACCGTGCCCGTCGGCGGGGTGGTGGTCTCCGACGGTTTCGCGGGACGGCGGAACAGCCTCGTGCGTTCCCTTGTCGTCGTCATCGCCCCCTGCCCTACTCGCCCGTGACCGCGCCGAAGTCGATGCCGGAACCGAGGATCAGGCCGGCGCCGAGGAGGATCATCGTGGCCGGGACCATGAACGTGGTGATCATCATGGTGGCCTTCGGGACCGCGCGGGCCGCCTTGCGGCGGGCGTTCTGGGAATCCGTACGGCGCATGTCCTTCGCCAGGGACACCAGCGTGTCCACGATCGGCGCGCCCAGTTCCTCGCCCTGCTGCAACGCCGTGACGAACATCGCCACCTGCTCCGAGTCGTTGCGGCGGCGCAGTTCCGCGAAGGCCTGGCGGCGGCTCATGCCCAGGTCCATCTGGCGCAGGGTGATGCGCAGTTCGTCCGCCCACGGGCCCTCGTACTTCGACGACACCCGGTCCAGGGCCTGCCGGAAGCCCAGACCCGCGCTCACCACCACCGCCAGCACGTCCAGGAAGTCCGGCAGCGTCCGCTCGATGACGTCCCTGCGGACGCGGATCGCCGACCAGATGCCGACCTCCGTCCAGAACGCGCCGAACGCCAGGAGCAGCAGGGCCATGAAGAGCTGGCCGCGCATCAGGAACACCAGGAAGCCCAGCCCGCCGAGCGCACCGTACACCGCGCGGCGGGCGGCGTAGCGGTCGATGGTCAGACCGCCGGGGTTGCCCGCCAGGTCGATCTTGCGGCGGTACCTGGCGACCTGCTTGGGGCCCATGACGCGCAGCACGGCGGGGGCGTAGCGCATGCCCATGCGGTCGACGAGGGAGTCGACCGCGCCCGTGCGGGTGGAGCCGACCTCCAGGGCCAGGGCCAGGTCGCTGGGGAGTTTCACCTCCGCCCGGTACATGCGGACGCCGGCGAAGACGCCGTAGACGGCGAGGCCCATCAGGAGGGCCAGCAGAAGTGCCATGTCGGTCGGTCTCCTCGCCGCTCAGACGTCGATGCGGGACAGGCGGCGGATGAGGACGAAGCCGACGGCGTACAGGCCGAACGCGATGACCACCGCGGCCTGTCCGGCCGGGGAGCCGGTCATGCGCTCCAGGGCCCCGTCCTTCACCCCGTTCATCAGGAAGAGGGATCCGACGCCGAGCACGGGGACGGCGTACGACGTCATGCTGACCTGGGAGAGCTGCGTACGGACCTCCCGGCGGGTCTCTTTCCTCTCCTCCAGCGTCTCGGTCAGGTTGCGGAGGGCGCTCACCACCTGGCCGCCCGCCCGGTTGGACAGCACGAGGGTGGTGACCAGGACGACCAGTTCGCGGGACGGGAGGCGGTCGGCGAGTTCGCCGAGGGCGTCGTCCATCGACGCGCCCACCGCCAACTGGTTGGCGACCTTGGCCAGTTCCTCGCCCGCCGGGGCCTCCAGCTCCTCCGCCGCCATGCCGATGGCCGTACGGAGGGCGAGGCCGGCCTGGGTGGCGTTGGCGAGGATGCGGGCCAGTTCCGGGAGCTGGTTGATGAACTTCTCGATGCGTTTCTGCCGCTGCCAGTTGAGGAACTGCAACGCCACCCAGACGCCGAGCAGGCCGGCGATCGGGCCGAAGAAGGGGGCGAGGGTCGCCTGGCCGACGAGCCACAGACCGGCGACCGTGGCGAGCATGTAGACGAAGAACTCGCCGGGGGTGACGTCCAGGCCGGTGGCCGTCAGGCGCAGTTCGAGCTTCTTGCCGAGCTTGGTGCGGCGCAGGCGGCGGTCCAGGGTGGGGAAGTGGCGCCGGCGGCCGGTGACGGGGATCTGGCCGGTGGCCGACAGCCGGTCCACCAGCGCCTGCCGCTGTGCCCTGCCGGTGGCGTACGAGTGCGCGCCGACGACCGCGAGGACGCAGGTCAGCAGCGTGATGCCGGTGGTCAGCGTGATCAGGTTCTGCAGATCCATGGGGACGGTTCCTACCTGGCTTCTCGGGTGGCGAGCTGGTCGTAGGACTGGGCGATGCCGAACGCCTGGGGGACGGGCTGGCTCGCCATGTAGAGGCGGTCGGCGGTGCGGCGCGGGAGGGGGTAGTGCTCGTAGGCGCCGTGGACGCGGCCGTCGGCGGTCATGGGCCGGGCGTGGAAGCGGGCGACCGTGGCCAGCCGGTACGGCTCCGAGCCGTGGCTCTCCAGCAGGGCGATCTCGGTGATGCGGCGGGCGCCGTCGGCGAAGCGGGTGAGCTGGACGATGACGTCGACGGCGCTGTTGATCTGGTCGTGGAGCGCGACGAAGGGGATCTCCACGTCCGACATGGAGGCGAGGGTCTGGAGCCGCATCAGCGCGTCCTCGGCGCTGTTGGCGTGGACCGTGGCGAGGGAGCCGTCGTGGCCCGTCGACATCGCCTGGAGCATGTCCAGGGACTCGCCGCCGCGGACCTCACCGACGACGATGCGGTCGGGGCGCATGCGGAGTGAGTTGCGGACCAGGTCGCGGATGGTGATCTGGCCCTTGCCCTCGACGTTCGGCGGGCGGGACTCCAGGCGGATGACGTGCGGCTGCTGGAGCTGGAGCTCGGCGGAGTCCTCGATGGTGATGATGCGTTCGCCCTCGGGGATCAGGCCGGAGAGGGCGTTCAGGAGGGTCGTCTTCCCGGTGCCCGTCGCACCGGACACGATGACGTTGAAGCGCGCCTGCACCAGGCCGGCCAGCAGGTACAGCATGTGGTCGTCCAGCGAACCGAGGCCGATCAGTTCCTGGAGGGTGAAGGAGCGGGGGAAGCGGCGGATGGTGAGGGTGGCGCCGGTCAGGGAGAGCGGCGGGATGACGACGTTGACGCGCTCGCCGGAGGGGAGGCGGGCGTCGACCATGGGGTTCGACTCGTCGACGCGGCGGTTGACGGTGGAGACGATGCGTTCGATCGTCTGCATGAGCTGGTCGTTGGAGGCGAAGCGGAGCGGGAGCTGTTCCACGCGGCCGCCGCGCTCCACGAAGATGGCGTCCGGGCCGTTCACCATGATCTCGGTGATGGACGCGTCCTCCAGCAGGGGTTCCAGGATGCCGAGGCCCAGTGCCTCGTCGACGACCCGGCGGATCAGCTGGGAACGTTCGACGGTCGACAGGACCGGGCCCTCGCGGCTGATGATGTGGCCGAGGACGCGTTCCAGCCGGGCCCGGCGCTCGGCCGCCGCCAGCGAACTCATCTCCGCGAGGTCGATCTCCTCCAGGAGCTTGGCGCGGTAGGAGGCGACCAGGTGGCCGTCCTCGCCCCGTCCGGCCGTCTCCTCGGGGGAGTTGATGCGTGCCCGCAGGCTCATGGGTCGCTCGCTCCTCAGTGGTCTCGCGGCATCGTGGCGGACTTGCGGGCGGGGCCGAAGTCCCAGCCCGGCACGATCGAGGGGATGTCGACCGTGGCGGTGACGGTGATCTCGTCGCCTCCCGGATAGCCCTCGCAGGAGGTGCCGTCGGCGAGCCAGTCGCTGACGGCGGCGGTGCAGGCGGAGCCGTACGCCTGGTCCAGCGACGCGCTGCGCGCCGCCGCGCGGGCCGCCGTGCCCGCCTGCTGGGCGGTGTAGGCGACCAGCCCGAGCTGTACGGCGGCCATGGCGACGATGAGCAGGATCGGGAGGAAGCCGAGGTACTCGATGGCGACCTGGCCGCGGTCGCGGAGCCGGTGTGTGTTCGGTCCGTGCGGCTTGCACGTCTTGTGCGGCTTGTATGCCTTATGCGGCTGGTACGGCCCGTGCGGCCGGTACGACCTGTGCGGCTGGTACGGCATGTCAGTCCGTCTCCTCCTCGACCGCGCCCGCGTGTCCCTCCACGTCGAGGGGGAGGGAGATGGCGCCGGGGAAGAGGAGGGGGACGTTCAGCTTCACGTCGGCGGTGACGAAGCCGCCCGAGGTCGTGCAGTTCACGGTCGCTCCCTCCGCCCACGCTCCCGACAGCTTGTCCAGCCCTGCCGCCTGACAGGCGCCCTGGCGTGCGCCCGGTGCCGCCGCCGTGCCCGCCCGTACGGCCTCGTCCGCAGCATTCCCCGCGAGCGTGAACGCGTACCCCACCAGTACGAGCTGCCACAGCACCACCAGCGTCACGAGGATCGTGGGGGTCATGCCGAGGAACTCGATGGTCACCTGGCCCCGGTCACGACCACGCGCGGGTAATGCCGCCTTCATGGTCATCCCCCTCCGTCCCTGCGCCGCCGGAAGCTCACCGACCCCCGGTCGCCGCGCGGCCTGCCGCCCTTGCGGGCGCCCTCGGCGGCCTTGACCAGGCCGAGTTCGCCGGCCAGGCCCCACAGGGCCTGCTTCACCGTGCTCTTGTTCTCCAGTTCGTGGACGCGGCCGGCGTCCACGACGGCCTGGAGTTCCTTGAAGTGGGCGGGGATCACGGTGGACGCGACCGCGGTGCCGGTGATCTTCCGGATGAGCGGGGGCTGGATCTCCGTGGACCGGGTGTGCCGGTTGACGACCACGGTGGTCTCCTCGGCCTTGCGGATCTGCAGTCGGTCCCACATCCGCACCGCCCGCTTGGCGCCCCGTACGGCGACCACGTCGGGGGTGGTGACCAGCAGGGCCGTGTCCGCCATCTCCACGGCCGCCGCGCCGGCGCCGCCGAGCTGGGCGCCGCAGTCGATGACGACGGCCTCGTAGCGGGAGCGCAGGGCGCTGACGATCTGGCGGGTGGCGCGGTCGGTGACGTCCTCGCCGCGTTCGCCCTCGCCGGGGGCGAGCAGCAGGGCGAGGCCGGTGTCGTGGCGGAAGACGGCGTCGGCGAGGACGCGCGGGGAGATGTCGCCCACGGCGGCGAGGTCGACGACGGAGCGGCGGAACTGGACGTCCAGGTAGGCGGCGATGTCGCCGGTCTGGAGGTCCATGTCGACGAGGGCGGTGGTGCGGCCGGAGGCCTGGGCGGCGAGGGCGAGCTGGATGGCGGTCAGGGTCGCGCCGACGCCGCCCTTGGCGCCGCTGACGGTGACGACGGTGCCGCCGACGCCGGTGAACACGTCGCCCCCGGAGCCGAGGTGGCGCCGTACGCCGGCGGACCACTGGGCGACGGCCTGGACGCGGCTGGCGAGTTCCTCGTAGCCGAGCGGGAGGGCGACCAGGCCGCGGGCGCCGTAGTCCATGGCGGCCTGGAAGAGGCCGGGGCTCGCGTCGGAGGTGACGAGGATGACACCGACGGCGGGGAAGCGCAGGGCGACTTCGCGGATCAGCTCCAGGGCGGGGACGGGGCCGATCCGCTCGTGCACGACCACGACCTCGGGCAGCTCGTCGACGGACTCGGCGGCCAGGCGGGCGAGGGTGTCGATGAGCTGGGTGGAGTCGACCACCGGGGCCACCGGCTCGGCGTCCGGGAGCTGGCTGAGCAGTGTGGTGAGGGACCGGACCGCGTCCGCGTCGCCGACTACCGGCAGGATCCTCGTGGGCATGCGGGCCTCTCACTTGTCCTTCGCGAGTTCGTACGTCCGCTGCGAGTCCGGGACGGTGCCGTCGGTTCCGGGAGCGACCAGCGCGAGGCGGACCCGCTGGGCGAACGACTCGGCGTAGGTGATGCGCTGGGCGTCGATGGCGGACAGCGCGAAGGTGATCGGGACGGCGTCGGTGGGCTCCCGGCCGCGGTCGTTCTCGTCGGGCCGGAGGGCGGTGAGCTTGCCGACGTCGAGGACCTTGGCGTTGGTCACGATGATTCTGGACTGGTCGGGGTCGCCCTCGCGTTCGCCCTCGAAGGTGGCGTAGACGTTGACCGAGGAGCCCGGAGTGATCTTGCCGGCGACGCCGGTCGCCGCGTCGATCATGATGGCGACCTCCTGCTGTCCCGGCTGCAGGGCGGGCTGGTTCACGATCATGTCGCTCTGCAGCAGGGAGCCCTCCCGCAGATCGGTCACGGCGATCTTGCCCCGGATCTCGTCCAGGTCGGTGACGGCGTTCTTCGACAGCCACCGCTCGGGCATCTCGATCTTCTCGAACTGGCCCGCGCTGAGGGGGGTGTAGGGCGCCACGTTCGTCTTCAGCCGGTACGCGGTGACCTCGGGGCCGACCTTGGACTCCACGTCGCTGATGACGGAGAGCACGCCGGCGAACGCGCCGAGGGCGCACAGGACCGACAGAAGCAGGAGTATCACGCCGCGGCGCTGACGGGAGTTCATGAACCGTGCAACCTCATCGGGGATATCGGTCGAGCGGAATCGGGCGGGGGTCTGCGGGTCTCTGCGATGGTCGAACGGGGTCAGGTGCGGCCCCGGGCGAGGGCCGGCGTGCCCTCGGGGGCGGGCGGTACGGCGGAGCAGAACACGCACCGGTCGCCGATGACGTCGATGCCGCACCAGTGGCAGACGCCGCGCCGCACGGAGGTGACGAGCTGGTACAGGACGGACAGGTCGGGCAGGTAGGTGCAGAACTCGATGAGCTTGCCGGTTCCCCACCAGCCCGGGGAATCGGCGGGGAGCGGTGTCTCGCGCAGGCCCTGGACCTTCCAGGAGGGGGCCAGGGCGGTGGTGACCCAGTCGGACTGGAGCTGGCCCTTGGCGACGAGCATCCAGGTGCCGAACTCGGGGCCGTCGAGGGAGGCTTCGGGGCCGAGGCGGACGAGTTGCGGCTGCGGGTGGGCGAGTACGGCGAACTGGCTGCCGGGCATCCAGGACTTGGCGTGCTGCCTCAGGTCGACGGGGACGCGGTCGAGGCGGGCGACGGAGCCGAGCAGGGCCCCGGAGTGGATGTAGTGGATCAGCAGCCGGCCGGCGGAGGCGAGGACGCCGGGGCTGAGGTCGCAGGAGGCGAGCTGTCGTAACTGGCGGGCCAGGACGGCCAGTCCGAGCGGTGGCAGGTCGGGGCGGAAGAGGGCTATCCGGTCGCTCTCCAGCAGGGAGCGCAGGGTGTGCAGGCGTCGCCGGACGGCGAGGGGGGTGGCCTGGGAGCAGACGACGATGACGTGCCCGTGGTGCTCGATGACCGACTGCAGTTCGGTCAGGACCTGTTCGAGCGGGCGGGTGTCGATGTCCCGCAGCACCACGGCGGGCAGGGTTCGTTCGTCCTGGGCCGGCAGCGCCATGTCGGCGCCGGTCACGGCGATGGCAGTTGGCACGCGCGGCTCCCCGTTCTCCCCAGGCCCCTCGGCCCATCGGGCGTCACTCCGATGCACCCTGGTGACTTCACTGCGTGACTACGTCAGCACTGTATCCGCGGGTCTGTGGCCGGAGAACAGCGTTTGGGTAGCCGAACAGCAACTGCCGGTGCACAAGGTGCGCCAAAACGGGACACGCTGAGCATCTTGCCGGTCTCGATCGGGCCCCGCAGGTGTGGATCTCGTGCATCTCCTTGACGCCGGGCGTTGCCCCGGGGCCGGCTCACTGGTCGATTTTGGTCTGGACCTATTGACAACGAGATTGGTCTGGACCACCTTGTGCTGCACACGGTGGCCACCGTCGTTCCCTTCCCCTCTTCCCCCCATCTCCCCTTTCTCCCCCGCCCCTTTCTCCCCCACCGGAGGCCCCATGAACCGCGCACCAGGAACGCCCGTCCGCAGCAGACGTCTCTGGGCCGGAGCCTTCGTCTCCGCCCTCGCCCTCGCCCTTCCCCTCGCCGGCGCGGGCCAGGCGTCCGCGGCGGACGTCAACAACGCCAAGAACGCCGGCTTCGAGGCGGGCCTGAGCAACTGGACCTGTTCGGCGAACAGCGGCACGACCGTCTCCTCCCCGGTGCACGGCGGTACGGCCGCGCTCAAGGCCACGCCCGCCGGACAGGACAACGCCCGCTGCTCCCAGACGGTCGCGGTGCGGCCCAACTCCACGTACGAGCTGAGCGGCTGGGTGCAGGGCGGGTACGCCTACCTGGGCGTCACCGGCACCGGCACGACGGACGTGTCCACCTGGACCCCCGACTCCGGCAGCTGGAAGCAGCTCTCGACCAGCTTCTCCACCGGTTCCTCCACCACCTCGGTGACGGTCTACACCCACGGCTGGTACGGCCAGGCCGCCTACCACGTGGACGACCTGTCGGTGTTCGGCCCCGACGGGGGCGGCGGTGAGGAGGAGCCGACGGTCCCGGGCACCCCGGGCGGCCTCTCCGTCTCCGGTACGACGTCGTCGTCGGTGTCGCTGGCCTGGAACACGGTGTCGGGGGCGACCGGGTACACCATCTACCGCGACGGTACGAAGGTCACGGCCGTGTCGGGCACGTCGGCGACGGTGACCGGCCTCGCGGCCGACACCTCGTACTCCTTCCAGGTCGCCGCGACCAACGCGGCGGGCGAGTCGCCGAAGTCGACGGCGGTGACGGCCCGCACGAAGCAGAAGGACGACGGCGGCGGAAGCGGTGACCTGCCCAAGCACGCCGTGACCGGCTACTGGCAGAACTTCGACAACGGCGCGGCGGTGCAGCGCATCTCCGACGTCCAGAACGCCTACGACATCATCGCGGTCGCCTTCGCGGACGCCACCGGCACTCCGGGCGCCGTCACCTTCAACCTGGACTCGGCGGGCCTGGACGGCTACACCGTCGACCAGTTCAAGGCGGACATCCGGGCCAAGCAGGCGGCCGGGAAGAAGGTCATCATCTCGGTCGGCGGCGAGAAGGGCACCGTCTCGGTGAACGACTCCGCCTCGGCGACGAACTTCGCGAACTCGGTGTACGCGCTGATGCAGGAGTACGGCTTCGACGGCGTCGACATCGACCTGGAGAACGGCCTCAACGCGACCTACATGACGCAGGCCCTGCGCGCCCTGTCGGCGAAGGCGGGCCCGGACATGATCCTGACGATGGCGCCGCAGACCATCGACATGCAGTCGACCTCCGGCTCGTACTTCCGTACCGCGCTGAACGTGAAGGACATCCTCACGGTCGTCAACATGCAGTACTACAACAGCGGTTCCATGCTGGGCTGTGACGGCAAGGTCTACAGCCAGGGCTCGGTGGACTTCCTGACCGCGCTCGCCTGCATCCAGCTCGAGGGCGGTCTCGACCCGTCCCAGGTCGGCCTGGGCCTGCCCGCCTCGACGCGGGGCGCGGGCAGCGGCTACGTCTCCCCGACGATCGTGAACAACGCCCTGGACTGCCTCACCAAGGGCACCAACTGCGGCTCGTTCAAGCCGTCGAGGACCTACCCGGACCTGCGGGGCGCGATGACCTGGTCCACGAACTGGGACGCCACGGCAGGAAACGCCTGGTCCAACGCGGTGGGCCCGCACGTCCACGCGCTGCCGTAACCGGCACGGCCCGAACGGAGACCGCCCCTGCCCCGCGACGACGCGGGGCGGGGGCGGCGCCGTCCGGGGCCCGGTGCCCCGGGCGGAGACCGCAGGTCACGAGCGGGATACAGAAGTGACCGATGCGTCTTCGGACGCCACCTGGCCTGACTGCTGTGCGAGGATCGGGCCGTGGATGAGCTGAGACCCGACGACCCGTCACGTATCGGCCCCTACCGGCTCCTCGCCCGCCTCGGCGCGGGCGGCATGGGAGAGGTCTATCTGGCCCGCTCGACCGGTGGCCGCACCGTCGCCGTGAAACTGGTCCGCTCCGAGCTGGCGTCGGAGCCCGAGTTCCGCAGGCGGTTCGCGCAGGAGATCGCGTCCGCGCGGCGCGTGGGCGGCGAGTGGACCGCGCCCGTGCTGGACGCGGACACCGACGCGGCCGCGCCGTGGGTCGCCACCGGGTACGTGCCGGGGCCCTCGCTGCACGAGGTGATCGCCGGGCGTCCGGAGCCGCTGCCCGAGCGGTCGGTGCGGATCCTCGCCAACCGGCTCGCCCGGGCGCTCACGGCCGTCCACGAGGCGGGCCTCGTCCACCGCGACCTCAAGCCGGCGAACATCCTGGTGACGATCGACGGGCCGCGCGTCATCGACTTCGGCATCGCCCGCGCGCTCGACGCGGTGACCGCCGACGGCAAGCTGACCCGCACCGGGGCGGTGATCGGTTCGCCCGGCTACATGTCCCCCGAGCAGGTCCGCGGCGAGCCGCTCACCGAGGCCAGCGACGTCTTCTCGCTCGGCTCGGTGCTGGCCTTCGCGGCGACCCGGCGCCAGCCGTTCAGTTCGTCGGACAGCGGGATGCACGCGGTGATGTACCGGATCGCGCAGGAGGCGCCGGACCTGTCCGGCCTGCCCGAGGGCCTGTCGGAACTCGTGCGCGACTGCCTGGCCAAGGACCCCGCCGCCCGGCCGACGCCCGCCGATCTGGTGGAGCGCACGGCCGCCGACGCGGCGAGCGCGGACACCGAGCCGTGGCTGCCGGCCGGCCTGATCGCGGAACTGGGCCGCAGGGCGGCCCGGCTGCTGGACTCGGAGGCACCGGGCACCCGGGCCGTCCCCGCGCCTCCGGCCGCACCGCCGACCGTGCCGCCGATGCCCGTCACCGGGCCGCCCGCGGCCACCCCGCAGCCGCCCGGGGCGCCACCGGTCCCGTCGGCGGCCCCGTCCTCGCCGCCGCCCTCCGCTCCGCCCGCGACGCCTCCCGCGACCCCGCCGCCGCCGGCCGGCGCGCCGGCCACCCCGCAGCCCACGCCGGACCCGGTACCGCCGCCTGCCGCGGACCCGACCCCGCCCACTGCGGACCCGGCTCCGCCCGCTGCGGACCCTGCCGCCGTGGACCCGAGGCCGACCGCCATGAGCCCGGCACCGCCTGCCGTGGATCCGAGCCCGCCCGCCGCAGACCCGACACCGGCTCCCACCCCGGCCCGGACACCCGCGCCGACGCCGGTCGCGCCGCCGCTCGGTGTGTTCGGGGACCCCATTCCGACGCCGGCCCCCGCGCCCGCTCCGGCGGCCCGCAGGCGGACCCGGCTGGTCGTCGGCTCCGTCGCCCTGGTCGTCGCCCTGGTCGCCGGCGGCATCACCTACGCCGCCATGAACCTGGGCGGCGACAAGGACGACGGCAAGAACACCAGCGCCGGGGAGACGGGCGGCTCCGAGCAGCCCGCCGACGACAGCACCGAAGAGCCCGCGGGCGACCCCACGCAGGACGAGGAGGACACCTCCTCCTCGGGCCCGGCGCCCTCGGCCTCCATCGAGGGCGCGATCGCCGACGAGTACCTGGGCACCTGGCAGGGCCAGGGCAAGGACTCCGACGGGAACGTGCGATCGCTCCGGCGCATCACGATCACCCAGGGCGTGGAGGGCGAGGACGTCGCGACGACGTTCAACTCCTTCGAGGACGTGCTGTGCACCGGCGCCGGGAAGCTCGTCTCGTTCGGCAGCCTGATGGTGCTGGAGTCCCGCGCGGTCACCAGCATCCCCGAGTCCGGCTGCACCAACGGCGGCGAGCAGACCCTGCGTCTGGGCGACGACGGCTCGATCACCTGGACCAGCGGCGACGGCGGCGAGACCGCGATCCTCACGAGGACCGAACCGTCCGGCACCCCCATCCCGGACTCCTTCCTCGGCACCTGGAAGCGTGAGGGCACCGACTCCGGCGAGAGCATGTCCCTCGTGCTGGAACAAGGGGCCTACGGTGAGGTGGTGGCCGAGTGGACCGGTGACGGGGCGGCGTACCACTGCGAGTGGGAGAGCGTCGTGGTGGACGCCACCAGCACGGGGGTGCGGCTCGGCCCCGCGGTCGTCACGGTCGCGGAACCGCAGGACCAGTGCGAGAACGGCAACACGAGGACACTGCGGCTCAAGAGCGCCGACCAGCTGACCGTGACCCTGCTCGGCGACGACCAGCCCCCGTCGACCTACCGTCGCGGGGACTGAGCGCGCGTCCGGCTCGGTGGGACCGCCGTGGGCGTCAGAAGAACTCCGACCACGGCTGGTCCCAGACCTGCTTGACGCAGAGGACCAGGAACAGCAGGCCGGCGACGGCGAGCATGGTGTTGCTGAGGGGACCGTTGCGCCATTCGCGGGGCGTGCGGGAGGAGTTGAGGAGCCACATCAGGGTGAGGGCGAGGAAGGGCATGAAGGCGGCGCCCAGGACGCCGTAGACGATGATCAGGCGGAAGGGCTCGTCCTGGAAGAGCAGGATCATGGGCGGGAAGGTGAGCCAGAGCAGGTAGGCGCGGAAGGCCCAGGAGCGTTCGCGGCGCCCGGAGGCCAGCTCGTCGCCCCGCGCCTCCCGCTCGCCCCGCTGCCGGGCCAGGAAGTCGGCGAACATCAGGCTCACGCCGTGCCAGACACCGATCAGGGAGGTGAAGGAGGTGGCGAAGAAGCCGATCAGGAAGAGCTTGCCGGTGGCCGTGCCGTACTCCTCCTCCAGGATGTCGCCGAGCTGCATCAGGCCCTTGTCGCCGCTCGCGATCGCGATGTTCGCCGAGTGCAGCAGCTCGGCGCCGACGAGGAGCATCGCGATGACGAAGACGCCGGTGGTGGCGTAGGCGACCCGGTTGTCCAGGCGCATCACCTTCATCCAGCCGGTGTTCGTCCAGCCCTTGGCGTTGACCCAGTAGCCGTACGCGGCCAGCGTGATGGTGCCGCCCACGCCGCCGATCAGGCCGAGGGTGTTGAGGACCGAGTCCTTCTCGTCCGGGAGGACCGGGAGGAGGCCGGCGAAGGCGTCACCGAGGTTGGGGGTGACGCGGACCGCCAGGTAGACGGTCACGACGAACATGACGCCCACCAGGACCGTCATGACCTTCTCGAACACGTCGTACTTGTTGAACCAGACGAAGACCAGGCCGACGAGGCCACAGGCGATGCCCCACCATTCGAGGTCCATCACGTCCGGGAAGAGGGCCTGGAGCGGCAGGGCGCTCGACGACATCGCCGCCGCGCCGTACACGAAGCCCCAGATCACGGCGTAGACCGCGAAGAACCAGGTCGTCCAGCGGCCGAGGCTCGCCCAGCCGTCGAAGAGGGTGCGGCCGGTGGACAGGTGCCAGCGGCCGCACGCCTCCGCGAGGGAGATCTTCACCAGGCAGCCGAGGATCGCCGCCCACAGCAGGGTGTAGCCGAAGTTGCTGCCCGCGATGAGGGTGGCGACGAGGTCGCCGGCGCCGACACCGGTCGCGGCGACGACGATGCCGGGACCGATGTAGCGCCAACTGGACTTACGCGGAGCCGAGTCGGTCCCGCCCGGTACGCCTACGTCTCTGGTGTTGCCCGTGGTGTCCGCCATGGGGGTCAAGAAAGCCCATGGCGGCCGGTGGGACAAGAGGGCGTGCGCGGATCTTCACCCGATGCGCCTAGTCGGCGTCGGTTCCGTCGCCGTCGCCCTCGCTGCCCTTCGCGCTGTCCTTCTCTTCGTCCTTCGCGCTGTCCTTCTCGTCGTCCTTCGCATCGTCCGGCTGGTCGTCCTTCTCGGACTGCGCCTCGCCGTCCTCGAAGTACGCGTCCAGGACCACGTCCAGTGCGGTGTCCCACTCCGCGAAGCTGCTGCGGGACGGGGCCTCGACCTCGATCGGGTACCAGCGGCTGTCAGGGGTGTGGACGGTGAGCGTGTAGCGCTTGCCGAAGCGGGCGGTCTCCGTCTCCACCGCGCCGATCTCGTCCCAGCGGAACTCGCACTCCTGGTCGTCCAGGCGCAGTCGTACGCCGCTGTGGTCGGCGACGACCCGGGCACGGCGGTCGGACGCCTCGAAGACGGGACCGTCGGGGGCCGCCGGCTCCTCGGGGGCGGAATCCTCCTCCGCCTCCGGTTCCGGCTCCGGGGTCGTGTCCTCCTCCGGGACCGTGTCCTCCGGTTCCTCCGGCTTCGCCTTCGCGCCCTCCTCCCGGCCGGACACGGGCGAGGTGAGCCCGGGGATGAATGCCGGATCGAATCCGGCGCCTTCCAGGGGCTGGCTGCTCGAACCTATGCGCTGCTCCACACCGCAGGAGTATGGTCGACAAACCTGTGTCGGACACAGCCAGCCCCAACTTTGTTATAAGACGCCTACACGGGCACCACGGCTCACACGGGTCACTCGTCCATGAACACGATCCTTCGCGACGGTGTCGCCGCGCCCGCGCCCACGGTCGTCGCCGCGCGGCCGGCCGGCACCGCGCGCTCGCGGCCCCAGGCGCGGATCTCCTCGATCTGCTCGGGGTTGACCCGGCTCAAGGGCACCGTGTTGGCGAAGGTGTCCAGGAGGAAGGACGGCCTGATGCGGTCGGCGCCGCCGCAGCGGAACGCCTCCTCGCCCACGTCGTGCAGGGTCGACTCGATGTCGGAGCCCGCGAAGCCCTCGGAGAGATCGACGAGCCGGTCCACCTGCTCCGGCTCGGGGTCGGTCTTCAGATAGCGGCGGTAATAGAGCTCGATGATCTCCCTGCGGTCCTGGCTGTCGGGCAGGTCGACGAAGAACAGCTCGTCGAACCGGCCCTTGCGCAGCAGCTCGGGCGGCAGGCTGCGGATGTCGTTGGCGGTGGCCACGACGAACGCCCGCGACCGCGACTCCTGGAGCCAGAACAGGAACTGCCCGATGATCCGCTGCGGTACGCCGGACATGTCGTCCTTGCCCGCGAGGCCTTTCTCGATCTCGTCGATCCACAGGATGCAGGGGGCCACCCGGTCCGCCATCGCCAGGGCCTCCCGGAACCGGCCCTCGGACTCGCCCAGGTACTTGCCGTGGATGCTGGCCATGTCGAGCCGGTAGAGCGGGAGCTGCCACTCGTGGGCGATGGCCTTGGCGGAGAGCGACTTCCCGCAGCCGGGCACCCCGACCAGCAGAACGCCCCTGGGCGGCCGCAGCTCCGAGTCGCGCAGGTCGGCGTGCATCATGCCGTGCTTGCGGCTCAGCCACTCCCGCAGGCTGGTCAGTCCGCCGACGGTGTAGTCGCTCTCCTTCAGCTGGACGCGTTCGAGGCCGGTGAGATTGCTGAAGATGCGGTCCTTGGCCTGGGCGAGGCCGAGGACGTCGGCTTTCCCGATCGAGCCCTTGGACGCGATGGTGGCCATCAGGTTGATGCACTCGGCCTCGGTGACACCGCTCAGGAACTCGGCGGCGCGGCGGGTGTCGTTCTCGTCCCACTCGATGGGGATGTGGCCCCGGTGATCGGCCAGAAAACCGGCGAGGGTGCCGTGCATCTCCTCGGCGTCCGGCAGGTCCAGCTGCAGGCTCATGCCGAGCCGCTGCAGCCCGCTCCAGATGGGCGCGTCCGTGATCAGGACGATGCTGCCCATGTTGTTGTCGGCGAGCCGGGCGAGTTCGGCGATGTGCCGGGTGACGGGGGTGTCGTCCTCCAGGTGGTCGGGGTCGACGAGGACGACGGTGGCGTTGGCTCGGCTGCTGAACTGGGCGGCGGCGAAGTCCATGGCCCCGGTCAGTGAACGGTCGTCCTGCACGGGCGCGTTGGTGCGCAGGTCGCGCAGGCCGGTGGCTCTGGTGTAGATCCAGAACGGCATGCTGCTGCGGCGGGGCTGGAGGGCCGCGTCCCTGAGGAGGCGAAGAGCGCGTTGTTGCTCGATGGTGCGCATGCCGATCACTGGGACACGGGCGGAGATGTAGCTGTCCAGGTGGTGGAGGCTTTCGGTGTAATTCGACATGCGGGCCTTCGGATCGGTTTCGGGTGCCTCCGCGCCAGTCCGGTCGCGGTTCTTCAATCCGTGATGACGCGGCGGCGGGGGCGGTCTGCGGTGTGTGTCCGGGCCCATGGGTCGGCCGAGCCGGCGGCCGAGGGCGTGAGTGTCGCGGTGAGGGCGTTGTCGCGCAGGGTGCGGCGGCGTCGTTCCACCCAGCGTGGGTCGGAGCCGTTCGCGGCGGCCAGGTCGTCCAGCCTGCGTTCCAGCTGCTGCTGGAGGTCCTTGATCTGGCCGTCGACCAGTTCGCGGAACCTCCTGCGGTGCGACTCGGGCAGGCCGGGATGCCCCGCCACCGCCCGTACCGTCAGGAGTCCCGCCCGCGCCTGGGCCAGCTCACGGCCCGCCGAGAACTCGTCCGGGGCGGCGAGCAACGCCTCGGTGAGCCGCCCGGCCCAGGACTTCAGCCGGAGGTCGAGGGCCTCGCCGAGATGGAGGGCGAACCGTTCCCAGGTCTCGCCCGGGAAGTCGTCCTGGGCCAGCGGCGGCAGGGCATCGAGGTCGGGGTTCTCCTCGGCGGCCCATCGGCGCAGGAAGTCCACCCAGGTCTCGTAGGGGCCGCCGTGCCCCCAGTACGTGCTCACGCCACGCCGCCCGGCCTGCGGACGACGGTCTCGCCGGGCGGCAGGGGCTCCCAGTCGGGCAGCCCTTCGGCGATCCTGCGCACGCGGCTGGTGGCGCGCTCCCCGGCGGGCCTGCGCGAGGCGCCCCACGGCGAGCCGCCGACGGGGGTGCCGGGCGTGGACCACTGGGGGTCCCCCGGGGGTCTGCGGGGCGGAGGCGGGGCCGCCGGGTGCTGACCGGGTGCGGTGCTCATGACGCGGTTTCCTCCTTGGCCACGGTCCGGCCCTCGAACGGCGAGCCGCCCCGGGAGGCGGTGCCGAGGGACTTGATCAGCTCCCGGCACCGGGGCTCGACGGCGTCGGCGGCGCGCAGCTTGGTGTTCCAGTCGGTGAGTTCGGCGGAGGCCGCGCGCAGATGGTGCAGGGACTCCAGTTTTGCCTGCTGGAGGAGCTGGCGGGCGTTGTCCTGGAGGCGTCGCGCGGCCTGGGCGCCGTTGCGCAGGACGAGCCCCCAGACGCCTCCGACGACCGCGGCGGCGACCAGCGCGGTGGCCATGGAGAAGGCCCCGATGATCAGCAGGATGCCGACCAGGACCATGGCGAGCGGCGCCGACTTCTTCCCCCAGGGGAAGGCGTAGCCGGCGATGAACGGCTCCATGTGCTGGTCCCAGTGGGCGGTCAGCGACAGCTCCAGATCGGTCAGCGGCCGGGTGAACGAGCCGTGCCAGGGCGGCAGCTGGAAGGTCTGGGAGGCCACCGTGTACGCGGTGCCGAACCGGGCTTGCACGTCCTGCGGCACGGCGGCCCGGTAGTCGCGGGTGAACCCGGCGTGCGCCTGGAGGAACCACTCCTGGCAGGCGGCGACGGAGAGCCGCTGGGTGGCGGGCGAGGTGCCGATGGCCGCCGGGTTGAGGGCGGCGGTGGTCTGCACGGTCAGATAGTCGAGGGTCTCCTCGTACGAGGCGGAGTCCGCGTCGGCCGCGTGGCGGGCGGCGTCCAGGTCACCGCCGTGGTCGATCACCGCGTGGTTGAACGCCAGGTCACGGCGGAGCGGCAGTTCCTCGTCGTCGTACTCGGAGACGAGCCGGTCGAGGATGTCGTCGACCGCGTCCTCCAGCCGGTCCGAAGGCTGGAACTCGCGTTCCATGATGGCCCGGTACTTGTCGAGCACCACCTGCTGGGCGCGGGCCCGGGCCAGCACCCCGTCGAGCTGCGGCCACTGCGGGCAGACCTGGACGAGGCGCGGGAACTCGGCGGCCGCGGAGGGCCGCACGAGGGAGTCGATCTCCTCGCGCCAGCGGGTGATCTGCTTCTGCTGGGCCTCGGCGCTGTCCATGAGCGTCTCGCGCCAGCCGGCCAGGGTGCTGTTCAGCAGCTCGCGTCCGGCGAGCCCGAACGCGCCCTGGGCGATGGACTCCAGGATGATCGCGAACTCCCGGCCGAGCGCCGCCGGGTCCTGGGCGAGCAGGTAGTGGCGCAGCCAGCGCACGGACGCCTCCCTGCGGTTCTGGCGGCGCAGCACCAGGGCGAAGAACAGGGAGGTGCGGTCCGGTGAGCGGCGGAACGCCTCCTCCACCGCCTTCTCGCACAGCGTGCGGTCGTCGGCCGACCAGGACGCGAGTGCCACCAGGGCGGGCGCCAGCCAGTAGCGGGGCGTCTGGATCATCAACTGGTCGCCGACCGTGCGGACGTTGTCCTCGGACACCAGTCCCAGGTCGAAGGCCTGGAGCATGCCGACAGCGGTGCGCCGTACGGTCTTGTGGTGGCCGAACTCGTGGTCGACCTGGTCCTGGATCACTCCGACGCGGGTCTCGGCGCGCTGGACGTTGGCGGTGAGCTGGGCGGTCCTGACGAACGCGAGGAACTCGTCGCGCAGAGCCTTCAGTTCACTGCGGGTCTGCTGCTGGTTGGCCTCGACGGCCTGGACCTGGCCGGACACGGAGCCGACCTGCTCGCTGAGCCGGACCACGAGGTTGCTGACCTGCTGCACCTTCTGGTGCAGCGCGTAGTCCACCTCGGACATTCGGTTCTCCGATCACATGGGTCTGTCACATGGTCACGTGGTGTGGGGCGTGCGGGGGCTCAGGGGCGTACGACCGTCCCGTCGTCGAGGACCGGCAGGAGCAGGCCTCCGGAATAGACCTCGACGAAGGCGTAGCCGCCGGAGCGCACCAGCATCCGGGCGCCCGAGAACGGTTCGGGGACCGGGTCGGACGGGGCGAAGTGGCGGACGATGACCTGGAACAGGTTGAGTTGGTGGTCCACGTAGGGCGGGCCGAGGTAGCAGCGGGCGAAGAAGCCGAGCGGGATCTCGCCGTGGTGGGCCCGGTACTCCTCGCCGATCCACTCGGCCAGTTGCCTGCGGGCGTGCTCGTCCAGGCCCGCGTCGAGGCGGCCGACCGCGTCGCGCAGGCCCTGCGGGCGCGGGGCGAGGCGTTCGCGGCGCAGCGGTGCGGCGGGGCCGGGCGCGCCGACGGTGCGGCGGGGTCCGGCCCCGGCGGCGGGGCCCTGGTCCGTGCGGCGCAGGGCGTCCGAGGACGTGGACGGTGTCCCGGCCGTGCCGCCCGGCTGCACGATGCGCCGAGGCCGCTCCAAGTGGCTCATGTGTCCCCCGACTTGAGTGAAGCGTTTGGCGAGAAGTGAAGACTAATGACGCCAAGTCAATAGTGCGAGTGCATGGACCACTTGGCACTCCGAAAACCTGTTTCGGCCCCGAACTCGCCCCGTTCCCGCCCGGTTCACCCATGTCACGGCCCGGTACGGCTGACACACTGCCCGGCATGGGGTCGATCTACACGTTCATGGTGGGCATCAACGACTACCGGGAGGAGATCGCCACACCGCTGGAGGGCTGCGTCAACGACGTCACCGAGGCCCACCGGGTGGTGACGGCCCGGACGGCGGGCGGAGCGAAGGTGCGGACCGCGCTGAACGGCGCGGCGACCATGGCCGCGGTCGAGGACGGGATCCGCACGTTCCTGGGGGCGGCCGGGCCCGGTGACACGGCGTTGTTCTGGTTCTCCGGGCACGGCTCGCAGTCGGTCGCCTCGGGCCCGGATCTGCTGGTCGAGGCCACCGGGTGGAACCAGGCGCTGGTGTGCGCGGACGGACCGCTGCCGGACAAGCGGCTGGGCGCGCTGCTCGACGCGGTGGCCGCGCGTGGGGCCCAGGTGGTGGCGGTGCTCGACTGCTGCTATTCCGGGGGCGCCACCCGCAAGGGCGTGCCCGAGGGGCTGACCGTGCGGTTCGCGCCGCCGCTGCCCGGCTGGCGGCCGGTGGCCGGACGGGAGCTCGCGCTGCCCGAAGCACCCCCGCGGCACGTGCTGCTGGCGGCCAGTCGGCTCGACGAGTTGTCGTACGAGGGGGACTTCGGGGGCCGGCGGCACGGGGCGTTCACGCACGCGCTGCTGGGCGCGGTGCGGGCGGCAGGACCGGACGCCACCTACCGGCAGCTGCTGTCCGCGGCCGGTGCGCGGGTGCAGCGCTCCGGCGGCCGGCAGCGGCCGGTGCTGTTTCCCGAGGTGCCGGGCGGCACCGCGGACCTGCCGTTCCTCGGGGGCGCGGTCGCGGGTGTCGCCGGTGAGCATCTGCTGCGGTTCGCGGCGGACGGCTGGGAGGTGGACTGCGGCACCGGCCATGGACTGCGCGGCGGGGACGGCGCCGAGGGCACGGAGTTCGGCGTGGTCGGGCCTCGGGGTGCGACACCGGGCGCCGTCGTGCGGGCGCGCGTGGTGCGGACCGACCGGACGCTGGTGGACCCGGTCGGCTGGGCCCCCGACGCCGAGCGGGTGTACCCGGTGAGCCTGACCGCGCTGGCCGCCCCGCCCACGACGGTGAGTGTGGACGACACCGGCCGGCCCGGGGCGGCGGCCCTGCTGCGGGCGGCGGTGGCGTCGTACGGCCCCGGGGGCGGGCCCGCACCGCTGGTACGGGTCGTGACGGCGCCCGAGGAGTACGGGGACCTGCACGTCAGGGTGGTGGTGCGGGGCACCACCGCGCGGGTGCTGGGGCGGGACGGCACCGAGTTCGTGAAGCCGCTGCCGTTCGCCACGGACGGCGACGCCGGGCGGGTCGTGGACTGCCTGTCCCATCTGGCCCGCTGGTACCAGCTGCGGGATCTCACCTCGCGGCCCTCGGTGCTGGACAACCTGGTGCGGGTGGAGGTCGTCCCGTGGGACGCGGCCGACGGCCGGGCCCTCCTGCCGGACGGGAGCGGTGACCTCGTCTGCCCGTACGCGCCGGAGAACGCGCACGGGCCGCGGGAGCCGTGGGTCTCCATCCGGCTGCACAACCGTTCGCCGCACCGCTCGCTGTGGTGTGTACTGCTCGACCTCACCGACCGCTACGCCGCCGACCCGGCGCTCTTCCCCGGCGACTTCATCGGCCCCGGCCGCACCGGCTACGCCCTGGACGGCGACCCCGTACGGCTCTCGCTGCCGGCGGACCGGGCGGCCGTACCGGGGGCCGAGTGCCGGGACTGGCTGAAACTCATCGTCGCCGAGAGCGAGTTGAGCACGGCTCCGTTCCGGCTGCGGGCGTGGGACCCCGACGGCGCGGGGAACCGGGACGCCGACGCGGCGGACGGTCCGGCCGCCGACGGGGTGCTGCGGTTCGGCGCCCCGGCGCCGCCGCCCGGCCCTCGGGACATGGGGCCGGTGACGCAGGGCGCGCCCGGACGCTGGGCGACGCGCACGATCGCCGTGCGGACGGTCGTACCGCCGCTGCCGACGGCGGTCACTGGCCGAGGTGTGTGAACCCCGCCCAGGCGCTCAGGTCGTCCGGGTCGATGTGCCGGGCCCGTTCGGCGAGCCGGGCGGGCAGGCCGGGGGGCAGTTCGCGCTCGGGGTCCAGCATCCACAGCTGGGCCCGGCGCAGCGCCTTGGCGGGCGGTTCGCCCTCGGCGCGCAGGAAGTGATGGGTCAGGAACATCAGGACCGAGGTCGCGTCGTCCGGCACCGGCCACAGCGAGCCGACGACCGAGCGCGCCCCGGCCACCAGGAAGGCGGTCGCGAGGCTGTACGCCTCGTTGTGCCCGCGTCCCGACACATGGCTGCGGCATGCGGCGAGCAGCACCAGGCCGAGCCTGCCGCGCCCGCCGCCGACCGCGTCGGTCAGCTCCTCGGCCGACAGCTCGCCGCCGTACAGGGAGAGGTGGGCGGTACGGCCGCCGGTGCGCGCGATGGAGGCGTGACAGGCCAGGTGCAGCACACCGCCCTCCACCGCGTGGTCCGGGTCGTCCGGGTCCGCGCCGTTCAGCCAGGACAGCACCTCCTGCGGGGTACCGGGCCCGTCGGCGGCGCCGCCCTCGCGCCGTCCGAGGAACCGGCCGCGCGGGTAGAAGGCCCGCTGCACGGCGTCGGCCTCCGCACCCGCCCAGCCGAGGTCTCCGGTGGGGTTGCCCACGACGAGCGCGGCCCCCGAGTGCACGGCCTCGGGCCGGGCGGCCACATCGCACAGCAGGCGCGCGGAGGCGGCGTACGAGATCTCCGCCTCGTGCAGCGCGTAGCGGCGCCGTCCGTCGGGCCCCAGCTCCCAGGCCGCGTGCCAGGGCACCAGGCCGAGCGTCCCCATCGGCACGAACACCAGCCGGGGCGCCCGCCCGGTACGGGTGGCGAAGACGTCGAGCAGCGGCCGCACCCCGGCGTACCAGGCCCATCCGCACAGCCGGTCGAGCCGCTGCCGCAGCGACGGGACGCCCGGCCGGGCGCCGGCCGAGCTCCAGCCGGGGACGGGCCCCATGTCACGCCCGTCCGGCGCGGGCTCCCCGAGCCGGACGGCCCCGGGGGCCGGTACGCGGACGTACTCGCGCAGTGGTGCCGCGTCCTCGGTGAGTGTCGGCAGGGGTACGGAGTGCACGGCGCCGGTGGTGGTGACGACGACGGCGGTGCCGGGGGTGTCGTCGCCGGCCGGGACCAGGTAGACGAGGGCGTCCTTGCGCAGGGTGCGCAGCGCGGCGGCGATCTCGTCCGGCGCCGGAGGCTCCAGGAGGCGGTCCTGCAGCAGGTCACCGCCCGTGAGGGCGGCCAGGACCCGGCGGCGCAGGGCGCTCGGGACGGACAGCGGCTCCCGCATCGAGGCGAGCGGGTCGGCGGGGCCGGAGGCGAGGCCCGCGGCACGCCACTCCCCGGCCAGGGCGTCGTGGCCCGCCGCGACGAGACGTTCGGGCACCGTACGGGACGTGGTCGCCGCGTGCAGGAGCAGGCCGCGGCAGGCGTCGAGGGCCTGTACGGCCTCGTCGAGGGCGTTGTCACGCAGACACCAGCCGGCGACCTCCAGGGCCGTCGTGGTGGCCTGCTTCACGGCCTGTGCGGCATGCTCGGTGCCGGACTGCAGCAGCGCCGCCCAGGCATGCCCGCGCAGCGCGTCGAGCCCGGTGCGGCGGCCCGCGCCCTTGTCGTCGCGGCGCAGTTCGCCCCGGGTGCGGTAGGCGCGGCCGAGGGCGAGCCCGGCGGCCGCGTAGAGCCGGTGCTCGGGGCCGCCCGCGGTCCTGAAGGCGGACTCCAGCAGGGTGATCCCCTGGGCGAGGTGGCGGGCGCGGGCCGTGGGGAGGGACTGCACCGAGGCCAGCGCGCAGTGGCCCGAGCCGAGGCAGTGGGCGTAGCGCAGCCGGCTGTCGCTGCCCTCGTCGACCAGGTCGTACGCCTCCTGGAGCAGCTCCATGGCCTCCGTGAGCGCGGTCGTGTCCCGGGCCCGCAGGAACCGGGTGATGCCGTTGTCGCCGAGCACCCAGGCCCGGTGGTCGCGCGGCAGTTCGCGTGCCGCGCGCCGCAGCTGGGCCGCCGAGGGGCGGCCGGCCAGGGGTGGTGCGGGCGGCGCGCCCAGTTCGTCGGCGAGGCGGTCGCGGGCCGAGCGGGCGTTCTCCAGCAGCGTCCACAGTTCGATGCGCGTCGAGTCGTCGGGGTCGAGGTCCGCGTGCGCGGCGAGCAGCTGGGCGATGTGGCCGTCGGCCGCCGCGAGGTCGCCGCGCTGGACGGCGGCCTGGGCGTCGAAGCCCGCCTGCTGGGCGGAGAAGACCCGGCGGTGGTACGCGGTCATGTGGGGGTTGTCGCGCAGTTCGCGCCACAGCGCGCCGGCCGCCTCCATGTCGTCGGCGGTGCCGGCGGTCTGCCCGCGGTGGGTCATGGCGACGAACCGGGACAGGGCCATGCCGTGCCCGAAGCTGTCGTCCTGGTCCGCCGCACCCGCCGCACCCGCCGCCTCGGCCCGCGTGAGGTGGTCGAGGACCGCGTCCATGCCGAGGCCCGAGCCGCTGATCTCCTCGCGCAGCCGGGCGTGGGCGACGACGGCGTGCGCCCTGCGCTGCCAGGACGGATCGTCCTGGCCGTGGGACAGGACGGCGTCGATCAGCTCCGTCTTCTGCGCCTCGGTGACGTGCGTGCCGTGCGGGTCGAGGAGCAGGCCGTGGGAGAGCAGGCTGAGGGCGAGGAACGCGCGTTCGCTGTCGTCTTCCAGGGCCGCGAAGCGCTCGTACCCCAGGTCGAAGACCTCCGCCCCCCGGGCGGTGCCGCCGATGCCCTTGAAGATGCCGGGGAAGTCGTCGTCGGTGTCGCTGAAGTCCAGGAAACCGCGCCCCTCACCGACGTCGTCGAGTATCCCGAGGAAGGCGCTGCGCGCGTTCTCGGCGCGCATCGCCTCCGGGACGTCCTCCGGGGATTCGGGGGTGATGCCGTGCTCCTGCTCCAGGGTGAGCCAGGCCCAACTGCCCATCGTCTGGGCGAGCTTGTGCAGACTGCCGAAGATCTCCTCTCCCTGGAGGACCAGCGCGCAGGCCTCGGCGACGTCGTGGAGCCGCAGCGGATCGGGGTCCTCCCGGTACCGGCTCTGCTGGAAGAGCGCGAGGAACAGGGCGGTGGCGGTGACCGCGCCGTCGCGTTCCGGCTCCCAGATGTCCACCGCCCGCCGGATCATCCCGATCGCCCGGTCCTGGCCGGCTCCGTCGCCCCGCACGCCCGCCCGCTCGTACAGCAGTCGCCCGAAGCCGTCGAGGAAGACCGGGGTGAGCCGCTCGACGTCGGCCGGGTCGGCCAGCAGATCGGTCAGCTCCACCTCGGCCGCGACGGCGTGTGCGTGATCCTTCCACTGGGCCCAGATGAAGAAGCGGATGAGGGCGCTGCGGATCCCGGCGTCCCAGGCCCATGAGGGCTGCCGCCCGGTCGCCTGCCGCGCCTGGAGCAGCGCGGTGCCGAACTCCTCGCGGGCCTGCTCCAGTTCGTCCCGGTCGGCCCGTACCCGGCCGTGCACCATGAGGGCGAGGCCCAGGCTGTAGCGGACGAGGGGCAGATCGCCGGTGGGCAGTCCGGCGTCGAGCACGGCCCGGTAGTGGACGGCCGCGGCCTCGGCGTCCGCCGGGTCGCGCAGCAGCTCGTTGCGTTCCATGTGGAGGTATCCCAGCGCCTCCGTCAGGGCGACCGCCTCCTCGCTGCCGGGCTCCAGCGCGTCGGCCGCCGCCTCATGCCGGCGCAGGGCCTCGTCGAGGAGCCCGACGCGCTGGGGGACGGGTCCGTCGCAGTTCAGGTAGCGCTGCTTGGCGCAGGCCGCGAGGAGCTGCCGTCCCAGTTCCCTCACGACGTCGTGGTCGGCGTCGTCCGCGGGCAGCGCCGCCATGCCTTCGGTGAGCAGCTCCCAGGCCGCGTCGAGGAGTTCCGCGCCGGGTTCGCTGTCGTACTGGAAGGCCCGGACGTGCCCGAACGCGATCCGCCAGGCCGCCCACTCCCCGTCGTCCCCGGGTGCCCTGAAGGCCAGTTCGAACGCCTGGGCCGCCAGCTGGAGATCGTCCGGCCCGTCCTCCGTCAGCAGGTGCAGCCGGTAGCTGAGTTCACCCGCGAGCGCGCACAGCGCGGGCGCCTCCGGGTCGTCCGCGGCCATCGCGGAGAGGGTGTCGAGGACCTCTTCGCGCCGGGTACGGAGTTCGGCGACGAAGGCGTCGTCCGGGTGCGGGTCTTCAATGGTCACGGGTCGGGCTTTCCAGGATTCTCGTGAACGTACGCCGTCAGGGCGCGAGTCGGACGTGGTAGGGCAGCAGCACCGAGTCGAGCCAGTCCCGCCCCTCGGCCGTGTCGAAGTCCACGGCGCTCTCCTCCTCGCAGTGCAGCGCCCCGGCCTGGCAGCGGTCGCCGAACAACATCACCGTCCGGTCCGCCGGTTCCCGCTTGGACGACCACACCAGCCCCTGCGCCCATGGCCCGGTGTGGCGGCGGATCCAGTGCGCCCAGTCACGGGTGTACGGGTACTCCTGGGCCTCCGTGTGCACGAGCCAGGTGTCCTGGTGCACCGCGGCCAGGTCCCGCGCGCTCATCAGCGGCAGCACGCACAGGTCGGCGGTGAGCCGCAGCGTGCTCAGGCGGCGCCCCTCGACGGCGGCGCGTTGCAGCAGCCGGGGCCCTCCGAGGGGGTCGAAGGGCAGCGAACGCAGCAGCGTCTCGCACACGGCGGCGGCCGCGCTCAGCCCCGTGTACAGGTAGCCGTAGGGCTCGTGTGCGGTGGCGTCGAAGCGGCCGCCCCCGTACAGACAGTGCGAGGGCTTCGGGTTGAAGTCGGCGGCGCCGCGGTGGGAGCCGTGGACGCGGTACAGCAGGGTGCCGCGGGCCAGCGTGACCTTGCCGGGGCTGCCGGTGAGCACCTCGGGCGGCCGGTAGTTGGGCACGGCTACTCACTCTCCCCTGGGCACGGCACGGCTAGTAGTCGCTTTCCATCAGGAACCGTGCCGTCTCGACCAGTTGACGGTCCCGTCCGGTGCCGAGCAGCCGGGCGGGGCTGGTGCCGAGCCAGGCGTTGGCGGACAGCCACCAGTCGGCGGCGCCCCAGGGGTCGTGGTCGGCGTCCAGCAGCGCGTTGACCTCCAGGACGGTCAGCCAGGGCAGGGCGTCCTCGGAGAACTGGAAGCTCGGCAACCGGAGCCGGCCGCCGGCGCCGCGCAGCCGGATCAGGTCGGGCGAGTAGGGCGAGCCGCCCCGCCGCTCGACCGTGTCCGGGTCCAGCGCGGGCTCCGCGAGCAGCCGTTCGCGCACCGGTCCGAGGACCGGCCCGACCATGCGGTGCCCGTCGATCAGCAGCACGGCCAGATCCTCGGCGGCGAACCCCTGCACGGTCGGCGGTCCGCCCGCGGCCCCGTGGACGGCGACCAGCCGGGCCTGCGCACCCTCCCCGAACTCGTCGGGCAGCCGCTCCCGCAGCAGACGGGCGGCCCGGACCGCGGCGCGGCGGGCCTGTTCGTCCTGCTCCGGGGCGCGTGCCACGGCGAGCAGCTCGGCCAGCCGGGCACGGTCCTCCGGCCCGAGCCGCCCGGAGAGACGGTCCCAGCGTGCCGCGGCGGCGGCCAGGGTGACGTGCGGATCGAACGGATCCTCCCGGCCCATCGGCGGCGACCCCATCACTCCTCCTCCCCTGCGGTGGTCAGCAGCCGTTCCAGCAGATCGGCGCGGGCATGGCGGCGTACGACGAAGTGGACGTCCCAGTCGGCGCCGCGGGCGAGTTCGGCCTCGACGGCGGCCCACAGGGCGGCGAAGCTCTCCAGCGGGGTCAGGCCGCCGCGTCCGGCACCGAGCAGCGGCAGACAGACCGACCGCAGCGGCGGATCGTACCGGCGGGACTCCTCGGCCATCAGGGCGAAGACCCGGGCCACCCCCCGGGTGATGTCGGCGGGCTGCACGTCGTAGTCGTTCGTCTCGGGGCGGGGCACGGCCACGGCCACGTGGTAGATGCGCCGGACGCTCTGCGCGGCCAGGGCGCCCGCGGAGGTCACGGCGACCGTTCCTGGCAGGGCCGCCCGGCCCGAGGCCCCGTGCCGGGCGGCCCAGTCCCCCAGCTCGTCGTGGATCAGGTCCTCGACGAGTCCCCCGGTGGGGTCCCGGCGCGCCCCCGCGCGGCGCAAGGTCGCGGAGACCGACGACTTGTACGGCGCGGGCAGCGCGAAGTAGGTGTTCGAGGGCGAGACGACGACGTCGATGTCACGCAGCAGGTCCACGGAGTGGACGTGGAGGGTGACGGGGACGGCACGGCGGTGCAGGCGGACGTTCAGGGACCGGTGGGCGGCGGGGAGTTCGGCAAGCGGCGACGGATGTTCCGCCACCCGCGCGCGCTCTCGCCCGACGCGCTGCTCGGCGACCTGCACGATCTGTTCCGCGACCTGGCCGAGGACCATGAACTCGTGGTGCTTGCGGAAGCGTTCGACGCTCACCCCGTACACCTGGGCGGCCCGTCGGCGCCGGTCGGCGGACGGCCAGTCCCGGGTGCCCTGGGCGAGGCCCAGGCTGTACTCCGCGGCGGTCTGCAGGGTGCCGCCGCCCATCCGGGAGACGGCGAGCCGCAACACCTTCTCCACCGGCCCCCCTGGCGACTCGCCGTCTCCCCACGGAAGTTCCCGGGCGACCTCGGCGAGCACCGGCACGGCGAGTTCACGCAGTCTGACGACTCCGGCTCGTCGCACCTTGCGCACCTCCGCGAGGACCGTCCGGTGATCGAGCGGGTACGGCTGCGGCGACGGCATGACGATCAGCATCGCACCGGCGTCACAGGCCCCACAAGCCCGTTCCGTCCTTCCATTGCAGCGCAGGGACCGGTCGACGACGGGTCGGGTTCAGGGCGCGTCCGGGGCGAAGCCCGGCCCCGGACGCGTGAACCGTCGTACGGCTACACGAACACGCTCAACACCGCCGCCACCACGAACCCGGCCACCGACAGCACGCTCTCCAGCACCGTCCACGTCTTGAGCGTGTCCCGCTCGCTGATGCCGAAGTACTTGGCGACCATCCAGAAGCCGCCGTCGTTGACGTGCGAGGCGAAGATCGAGCCCGCCGAGATGGCCATGATGACCAGCGCGACGAACGCCTGCGAGTGGTCCCCCTCGGCCAGCAGCGGGGCCACGATGCCCGCCGTCGTCACGATCGCCACCGTCGCCGAGCCCTGCGCGACCCGCAGCACCACGGAGATCAGATAGGACAGGACGATCACCGGCAGGCCGACGTCGTTGAAGGTGTCCGAGAGGGCCTGGGCGACCCCGCTGGCCTTGAGGACGGCTCCGAAGACACCGCCCGCGCCGACCACCAGCAGGATGTTGCCGACCGGCTTGAGGGAGGACGTGGAGACGGTCTCCAGGGACTTGCGGGACCAGCCGCGCCGGATGCCCAGCAGGTAGTACGCGAGGAACAGGGCGAGGGTGAGCGCCACGAACGGGTGGCCGAAGAACTCGATCACCGAGCGGAGGGTGGAGGGGTCCAGCGCGATCGAGGAGAAGGTGGCCGCGAGGATCAGCAGGAGGGGCGTGCCGATGATGCCGAGGACCGTGCCGAGCGGCACCGGCGCCTCCCGCGGTTCGACCCCGGAGGCGCGCTGCTCGGCGACGACGGCGTCCTTGGCCTCCTGGGCGGCCTCGACCATGTCCTGCGGTACGGCGACGAAGATGCGCTTGCCGATCCAGGCGGAGTAGACCCAGGCGGCGGCGACGGCCGGCAGGCCGCAGACGACGCCCATGAGGATGACCCAGCCGAGGTCGACGTGGAGCAGTCCGGCGGCGGCCACCGGGCCGGGGTGCGGGGGCAGGAAGGCGTGGGTGACCGAGAGGCCGGCGAGCAGGGGCAGGCAGTAGAGCAGGATCGACTTGCCGGAGCGCTTGGCGGCGGCGTACACGATCGGCGCGAGGACGAAGATGCCGACGTCGAAGAAGACCGGGATGCCGAAGATCAGACCGGTGAGGCCCATCGCGAGCGGGGCGCGCTTCTCGCCGAACAGGCCGAGCAGCCGGCCCGCCAGGACCTCCGCGCCGCCGCTGACCTCGAGGATCGCGCCGAGCATGGTGCCCAGGCCGATGATGATCGCGACATGGCCGAGGATGCCGCCCATCCCCGACTCGATGGTGGACACCGCGTCCGAACGCTGGACCGTGCCGAAGAGTTCGGTGACCGACAGCCCCGCCATCAGGCCGACGGCTATGGAGACGGCGAGCAGCGCGACGAAGGGCTGGAGCCGGACCTTGATGATCAGGAAGAGGAGCAGCGCGATGCCGACGGCGGCGACGGTCAGCAGGCCCGCCGTGCCGTCGAGGAGGAGGAGCAGTCCTCCGGTGTGCGGTGGTGCTTCCACCGGTGCGGAGGCGGCGAGCGGGAGGAGCGGATGGGACATGCGGGGGTCCTCTGGCTAAGTGCACGGTGCTTTCGGGCAGGGGGGATCGCGGCACGGCGTCCCAGGGGGTACGGGACGCCGTGCCGTGACGACGTACGGCGGTGAGGAGGGAGAGAGGGAGGGCGCGGGTCAGCCGAGGACGGCGAGCGCGTCGATCTCGATGAGGAGTCCGGCGGGGAGACCGACGTAGACGGTCGTGCGGGCGGCGGGCGGCTGGGTGAGGCCCTGCTCCTCGAAGTAGGTGTTGTAGAGGTCGTTCATCTCCGCGAAGTGGTCCACGTCGGTGAGGTAGACGCGGATCATCATCACGTCGTCCCAGCCCGCGCCGCCCTCTTCGAGGATCGCCTTGACGTTGGCGAGGGTCTGGAGGGTCTGCTCGCGCAGGGTGGGGCCGGCGGGCGTGGGCGGCTTGCCCTCCTCGGCGGGCAGGAACCCGACCTGGCCGGCGACCTGGAGGATGTTGCCCTTGCGGACTCCGTGGGAGAACTTCGCGGGCGGGGTGGTGTGGGTCTTCGGGGTCAGCGCGACTTTCTCGGTCATGCGGGTGTTTCCTTCACTGGAGGTTCTGCCGGGGTTCCGCAGGGGTCCGGCCGGAGTACTCGCCGCTGATCGCGTCCGCCGTACGGCGCACCAGCGGGAGCAGGGTGAGGAGTTCGTCGGCGGTGACGACGACGTTCGGCGCGGAGACCGACATCGCGGCGACCACCTTGCCGTCGGCGCCGCGGATCGGCGCGGCGACGCAGTTGATGGACTCCTCGTGGCCGCCGAGGTCGGTGGCCCAGCCCTGTTCGCGCACCTTGGCCAGTTCCTGGAGGAACGCGGTGGCGTTGGGTGTCGAACGGGACGTGTACATGGGGTAGTCGAGCTTCTCCGCGACGGGGCGGCGCTCGTGTTCGGGCAGGTCGGCGAGGAGGAGCTTGGCGACGGCCGCGACGGTGATGGCGACGGGTTTGCCGATACGCGAGTACATGCGGACCGGGTAGCGGCTCTCGACCTTGTCGATGTAGAGGACCTCGTTCTCCTCGTACACGGCGAGGTGGACGGTGTGTCCGCACTTCTCGTTGAGGCGTACGAGGTGGGCGTGGGCGATCTCGCGGACGTCGAGGTTCTCCATCGCCTCCTGGGCGAGGGCGAAGAGGCGGGCGCCGAGGCGGTAGCGCTGGTCGGACTGGCGGTAGACCAGGCCGTGCTCGTGGAGGGTGCGGAGG
Organism: Streptomyces sp. NPDC053426; assembly: GCF_055585405.1. Classification (NCBI taxonomy): domain Bacteria; kingdom Bacillati; phylum Actinomycetota; class Actinomycetes; order Kitasatosporales; family Streptomycetaceae; genus Streptomyces; species Streptomyces sp. NPDC053426. The sequence goes on from NZ_JBVJKE010000002.1 coordinate 476,787, forward strand.
AGGCGGAGGGCGGTGGATTTGTGCACGCCCAGGCGGTCGGCGACCTGGCCGAGGTCGGCGGGGCCTTCCGCGAGCAGGGGGAGGATGCTCAGGGCGCGGTCTACGGTCTGGCTCATGGGGTGCGTGCCTCCTTCTCGGCCCTCTCGTCTTCATCGGCTTGCGTCCAGCCGGGGCCGAGTCGCAGTTTCCCCCACGCGGTGTCGCCGAGGGCGACCAGGCGGTCGGCGAGGGCGCGGGGCGGGGGTGGGGCGAGGTCGCCGGGGGTGGTGAGGGCGGCTGCGGCCATGAGGTGGCCGTGTCTCAGGCGGTCGCGCAGGGGGAGGTCGCGGAGGGTCGCGGAGAGGAAGCCCGCGGCGAAGGCGTCGCCGGCGCCGGTTGTTGCGACTACGTCGACTTCGAGGGCGGGTTCGTAGGTGCCCTGTGCTGGTGCGGGGCGGGGGTGGGTCGCGCTGCCCGGCGCTTGCGGGGTGCCTCCCCCGGAGGGGGTGCCCCCAGCGCCCACCCTCCCCCACTCTCGGCTTCGCTCGAGCGGGGGGACCCCCATCGCCCCAGCGGCACGACTGCCCGCGGGGAGGCGGGTACGGCTGCCCGCGGGGAGGTGGGTACGGCTGCCCGCAGTCGGGCCGAAGGCCACGGCCCCGTGTGCGCCCTGCTTGACCACCAGCAGTTCCGGTTCGGGGAGGGCTTCGCGGATGGATGACGGGCCGCCTGTGATGCCCCAGGCCTCCTCCGCCTCGTCCTCTCCCACGAAGACGAGGTCCGCGCCGCGTGCCAGGTCCAGGAGGACCTCGGGGCCGTGGGGGCCGCGCCACAGGGCCGGGCGGTGGTTCACGTCGAAGGAGACCAGGGGGCGGCCGGGGCGGGGGGCGGTCAGTTCCCGGATCAGGGTCAGGCAGTCGGCGGAGAGTGCCGGTGTGATGCCTGACAGGTGCAGGACGCGTCCCGCGCGGACCGCCTCCAGGTCGAGGTCCGCGACCGTCATCGCGGAGGCCGCCGAGCCCGCCCGGTAGTACGCGACCTCGTGGGCGTCCGTGGCGCGGTCGCCGGCCGTACGGAAGTAGATGCCGGTCGGGCGGGCCGGGTCGCGGCGGACGTGCGACACGTCGACGCCGTAGCCGCCGATCGCCTCGACGAGGTGGTCGCCGAAGCCGTCGGCGCCCACCCGGCTGACCCACCGGGTGGAGTGGCCCGCCGCCGCGAGCACGCACGCCACGTTGGACTCCGCGCCGCCGATCCCCCGGTCGAAGGACGGCACGTCGGCGAGGCGGCCCGGCCGGGAGGGCAGGAACGTCACCATGGACTCGCCGAGTGCGACAACGTCCACGGCGTGACTCCTTCTCTTCTGCGGGTGGGGCGGTCTCCGTTGACCGCGCGTGGCCGAGATGTTAGACAGCGGTAAGCGTTATACGCAATGAGTGTTGCAAGACATGCAACACAGCTGATCAGGGAGGTTCCGATGGTCCTCGACGCTCTTGCCCGCCTCACCGAGGAACGTGTCGACCACCGTTTCAAGGGCCTCCCGCCGGACGCCGAGGGGCTGACCGTCGGCGAGCTGGCCGCGCAGCGCCGCAATCTCTTCACCGGCGGTTTCACCACCCCCGTGCTCGCGCTCTCCGCCGAGCGGCTGGAGCACAACCTGAGGCTGATGGAGACGTACGCGGCCCGGCACGGGCTCGCCTTCGCGCCGCACGGCAAGACCTCCATGGCCCCGCAGCTCTTCCAGCGGCAGATCGAGCACGGGGCGTGGGGCATCACCCTGGCCGTTCCGCACCAGGTGCGGGTGGCGAGGGCGTTCGGTGTCCAGCGGGTCTTCCTCGCCAATGAGCTGGTGGACGCGGCGGCCCTGCGCTGGGTCGCCGCCCGGCTGGACGCCGACCCCGAGTTCCGGTTCGTCTGCTACGTCGACTCCGTGCGCGGGGTCGGGCTGATGGACGCGGCGCTCACCGCGAGCGGCGCCTCCCGCCCCGTGGACGTCGTCGTCGAGCTCGCCGCCGGCGAGGGCGCCCGGACCGGTGTGCGGACGGAGGCCGAGTGCGCCGCCGTCGCCGACGCCGTGGCCGGCGCGCGCGGACTGCGGCTGGTCGGGGTCGCCGGCTACGAGGGCGAGGTGCCGCGGGCGGACCCGGAGCGGGTGCACGCCTGGCTGCGGAGGCTGGTGTCCCTCGCCGTGGACTTCGACAAGGCGGGCCGGTTCTCGGGCCTCGACGAGATCGTGGTGAGCGCGGGCGGCAGCGCCTGGTTCGACGCGGTGGCGGACGTGTTCGCCGGGATCCCGGAACTCTCCGCGCCCGTGCTGAAGCTGCTGCGCTCGGGGGCGTACGTCTCCCACGACGACGGTCACTACCGCAAGCTGACCCCCTTCAACCGGGTCCCGGAGGAGGGCGCGCTGGAGCCGGCGTTCCGGCTGTGGACGCAGGTGGTGTCCCGGCCGTCCGACGGGCAGGCGTTCACCAACGCGGGCAAGCGGGACGCGGCCCACGACCTCGATCTGCCGTTCGCCCAGGTGGTCCGCCGGGACGGGGGCGAGCGCCCGGCCACCGGGATCTCGGTGACCGGCCTGTCCGACCAGCACGCGTGGCTGCGTACCACCGGGGAGGCCGATCTGGAGGTGGGAGACTGGGTGGGGCTCGGGCTGTCCCACCCGTGCACGTCGTTCGACAAGTGGGTGCTCATCCCCGTGGCGGAGGCGGACGGCACGGTGGTCGACTACATCCGTACGTTCTTCTAGGAGGCCGGCATGGAAGAGCTCGTCATCCGGGACGCGGACGTCGTCGACGGCTCCGGCGACCACTCGTACCGCGCGGACGTGGTCGTGGACGGCGGCAGGATCGTCTCCATCGTGAAGGAGGCGGCGGACGCGGGCTGTCAGCGCCCGAAGGCCCGCCGTGAACTGGACGCCGAGGGGCTGGTGCTGGCCCCCGGCTTCATCGACATGCACGCCCACAGCGATCTGGCGCTGCTGCGCGACCCCGACCACGGCGCCAAGGCCGCGCAGGGCGTCACCCTCGAAGTCCTGGGCCAGGACGGGCTGTCGTACGCGCCGGTCGACGACCGGACGCTGGGCGAGGTGCGCCGGGCGATCGCCGGGTGGAACGGCTCGGGCGACGACATCGACTTCGACTGGCGGTCGGTGGGCGAGTACCTGGACCGGCTGGACCGGGGCATCGCGGTCAACGCCGCGTATCTGATCCCGCAGGGCACGGTCCGGGCGCTCGCCGTCGGCTGGGAGGACCGGGAGGCGACGCCCGAAGAGCTGGACCGGATGCGGCGGTTGGTCGCGGAGGGCATGGAGCAGGGCGCGGTCGGCATGTCGTCGGGGCTGACGTACACGCCGGGCATGTACGCCAAGGAGGCCGAACTGACCGAGCTGTGCCGGGTGGTGGCGTCGTACGGCGGCTACTACTGCCCGCACCACCGCTCCTACGGCGCCGGGGCGCTGGAGGCGTACGAGGAGATGGTGGCGCTGACGCGGGAGGCGGACTGCCCGCTGCACCTCGCGCACGCCACGATGAACTTCGGCGTGAACAAGGGCCGGGCGCCCGAGCTGCTGTCCCTCCTCGACGACGCGCTCGACGCCGGCGCCGACATCACCCTCGACACCTATCCGTACACCCCGGGCTGCACCACCCTCGTGGCGCTGCTGCCCGGTTGGGCGAGCGAGGGCGGCCCCGAGGAGATCCTGCGGCGGCTCGCGGACGACGGGACCGCCGAGCGGATCCGGCACCACATGGAGGTCACCGGCTCGGACGGCTGCCACGGGGTGCCGGTGGAGTGGGAGACCATCGAGATCTCGGGCGTCGGCGACCCGGCGCTGGGCGAGTACGTGGGCCGTACGGTCCTGGAGTCGGCGCGGGCGCGCGGCGAGTCGCCGTGGGCGGTCGCGCGGGAGCTGCTGCTGAAGGACAGGCTGGCCCCGACGATCCTCCAGCACGTCGGCCACGAGGAGAACGTACGGGCGATCATGCGGCACCGGGTGCACACCGGCGGCTCGGACGGCATCCTTCAGGGCGCGAAGCCGCACCCGCGCGCGTACGGGACGTTCCCGCACTACCTCGGGCACTACGTACGGGAGTTGGGGGTGCTGTCGCTGGAGGAGTGCGTCGCGCACCTGACGTCGCGCCCGGCGGCCCGGCTGCGGCTGCCGGACCGGGGGCTGGTCCGCGAGGGGTACAAGGCGGACCTGGTGCTGTTCGATCCGGGGACGGTGGCCGCGGGGTCGACCTTCGCCGCGCCGCGGACGCTTCCGACGGGCATCCCGTACGTGCTGGTCGACGGGCGGTTCGTGATCGAGGACGGGCGGCGCACGGACGTACTGGCGGGACGGGCGGTCCGCAGGACTCCCCGCTGACCGCCCGTCCTCCCCACCGGCCCTTTACGGCTTGGGGACCGCGCAGCCGCTCGCGCTCAGGTCGAGCCTGTTGTCCGCGCCGAAGCAGGCGGGGAACAGGTAGGTCTGCTGGGCGTAGTTGATGCCCTGACGGACCGTGACCTGCCCGTTCTCGTCGATCTCGCAGGGGTTGTTGACCGTGCAGCGCTCGCCGTCCTCGTTGCCGGTGTTGTTGACGGCGACCACCTGACCGGTGGCGCCGTCGACGACCGGCGAGCCGGAGGTGCCGCCGATGGTGTTGCAGGCGGAGGTGTAACGGACCGAGTCCTTCCAGGTCCAGTCGCCCTCCTTCATGCGGTACGCGAACCCGTCGACGGAGCAGTCGTAGATGCGTTTCCAGTAGCCGGACACCACGCTGATGGAGGTGCCGGCCGCCGGGCGGGTGGCGCTCAGGGTCAGCGCGTCGATGCCGTACGCGCTCTTGATCCGCGCGTACGTCGTGCTCAGCCGGTAGATCGCGGCGTCCGTGTCGGTCATGGTCGCGTAGACGAGCCGGTCGGCGCGCAGGGTGGCGACCCTGGAGCCGGCGGAGTTCAGCAGTCCGAAGCTGCGGCTGGACGCCCGGTCGACGAGGACCTGGCCGGGTGCGGGGAAGCCGCTCTCCAGGCAGTGGCCGTTGGTGAGGACGAGCGCCGGGTCGTCGTCCGCCGAGCCGGGCATGCGGACGACGGAGCCGGAGCAGTTGCTGAGCGAGACGGTGCCGGCGAAGTCCACCGCGCCCTCCTCGGGCGCGGTGAGTCCGGACAGGGTGTCCGCCGCGGTCCCGACCACGCCGTTGACGACATCCGTCAGCGTGGTCGGGGCCGCGTCCGTGGTCGCGTCCGCGCCCGTGGGGGAAGGCTCGGCGGCGACCGCGGGGATCGCGCCCGTCCCGGCGAGGGCCAGGGCACAGAGCGCGACGACGAGAGGTTTTCTCATGGGGGTCCCCTCTTGCGGCGTCGGGCGGCCGGAGGACTCCCGGCCACCCACGTGGTTGTCATGCGCATTGTCAGCATGCGGACGACGAGGGGACAAGCACTTGTTTCCAGCCGGTAACCCCGTCGCGGCGGAACGGACGCCGTGGTCCGGGACCGCGCCGACGGCGCCGGGCACGCGCGACCGGCGGGCCGGCCGGTCCACCGGGCACCGGCCCGCCCGCCCGCGTCCGGACTCCCGCCCGGACCCCGCTCCTACCTGGTCTTCTTCGGCCCTTGGCCCCGGCCCCGCCCCTCTTCGGCGTTGCCCGGACCAGACTGGCCCGAGCCCGTGGAGGCGGAGGGGGCCGCCGTGGGGAGGGTCGGTGTGGAGGTGGTGGAGGCGTCGGCCGACGCCCCGGACGGGGCCCCTTCGGCCTCACGGTCCTCGCCGGAACCGCTCGCGCCCGGGGAGCCCTGACCGGCCGAGGGGCCGCCGGTGCCGGCCGGCTCCTCGGCGGGGCCGGACGCGTCCGGCCCCGAGGAAGCCGCCCCGGACTCCCCCGCCGTCGGCCCCGTGCGGTCGCCCCCGCCCTCGGCGCCGCCGGACGGCGAACCCGAGAAGGCGAACCCGGCGATCAGCGCCGCCACCGACACCGCGCCCACCGCCCCCGCCGCCACCACGGCGCGGCGCGAGCGCCAGGGCGCGGCCTTGCGGCGCCCGCGCCGGCCCGATCCATGACGCGAACCGCCGGCACGGGACCGCCCGGGGGCACTTCCCGCGCCGTCTCCCGCGGGACGGCTCGTGCCGCCCTCCGGCGAAGGCGCCCCGGCGTCGTGCACCGGGTCCGTCCCCCCGCCCCCCGGAGGGGGCGCCGCGTCTTCTTCCGGTTCTTCCGGCGAGCCCGGTCCGGCGCCCGCCACGGGCGGCAGCTCGCGTGTCTCGTCGTACGCGTTCTGCCAGCCGTGGGCGGTCGCGGGGTCGGTGTAGGCGTCGTACGCCGGGGCCTGAGCGGTCTGCGGGAGGTACACGGCCGGCGGACCCTGGGGGTCCCGGCCGTCGTACCCACCGTCGGCGTACGGAGGAGGGCTGGACATGGCGGCGCATTCTAGAGACGTAAGGGGCCCACGGGACAGTCGGCGGACATATCGCTCGAAACGACGCGTCTCACGTGGCGGAAAACACGGCCCGGAGGGCCATACCGGGCCGTAAGCTCCCAGCATGCAGGTGATCCAGTCGACCAAGCTCGCCAACGTCTGTTACGAGATCCGGGGCCCGGTGCTCGAGGAGGCGATGCGGCTGGAAGCGGCCGGTCACCGCATCCTCAAGCTGAACACCGGCAACCCGGCGGCGTTCGGCTTCGAGTGCCCGCCCGAGATCCTGGAGGACATCCTCCGCAACGTGTCGACGGCGCACGGCTACGGCGACGCGAAGGGCCTGCTGGCCGCGCGCCGGGCGGTGGTCATGCACAACCAGACCCTCGGCATCGAGACCGACGTCGAGCACGTCTTCATCGGCAACGGCGTCTCCGAGCTGATCGTGATGGCGATGCAGGGGCTGCTGGACGACGGCGACGAGGTGCTCGTCCCCGCGCCCGACTACCCGCTGTGGACCGCGGCCGTCTCCCTCTCCGGCGGTACGGCGGTGCACTACCGGTGCGACGAGCAGTCGGACTGGATGCCGGACCTCGCCGACGTGGAGCGCAAGGTCACCGACCGCACCAAGGCGATCGTGATCATCAACCCGAACAACCCGACCGGCGCGGTCTACGACGAGGCGGTCGTCAAGGGCCTCACCGACATCGCCCGCCGCCACAACCTGCTGGTCTGCTCGGACGAGATCTACGACAAGATCCTCTACGACGACGCGAAGCACGTCCCGACCGCCTCCGTCGCCCCCGATCTGCTCACCCTCACCTTCAACGGCATGTCGAAGGCGTACCGGGTGGCCGGCTACCGGGTGGGCTGGATGTCGGTCTCGGGGCCGCGCGCCCACGCCGACTCCTACATCGAGGGCCTGACGATCCTGGCGAACATGCGCCTGTGCGCGAACATGCCGGGGCAGCACGGGGTGGTCGCGGCACTCAGCGGACGCCAGACGATCAACGACCTGGTGCTGCCGGGCGGACGGCTGCGCGAGCAGCGGGACACGGCGTACGAGCTGCTGACCCAGATCCCCGGCGTGAGCTGCGTGAAGCCGAAGGGGGCGCTGTACCTCTTCCCACGGCTCGACCCGGACGTCTTCAAGATCAAGGACGACCGGCGGATGGTCCTGGACCTGCTGCGCCGCGAGAAGATCATGGTCGTGCAGGGCACCGGCTTCAACTGGCCGGAACCGGACCACTTCCGGGTGGTGACCCTGCCGTCGGTCACCGACCTGCGGGACGCGGTCGGGCGGATCGCCCGCTTCCTGGACGGTTACGGCCAGCCCTGAGGTCTGCGCGCGGGCGCCCCCTTCACGGAGGGCCTCTTCACGGAGGCCCTTTTTACGAACGACTCAACTTTAGAATGGATCTAAGCTAGGATGGTTTCCTGTTACACCACAGGAGGCCATCCATGTACGAACCGATCCGCGCCAAGTCGGTCCACAGCACGATGGCCGGCACCCCCCACGACTTCCCCCACCGGTCCCGTGAGGAAGAGCTGGACATCCAGCTCGCGGGGCACCTCGCCGCGCTGCTCGCCGTCACCGACGAGCTGCGCGTGACGGCACCCTCGGCCGATCTGGACACCGCGGCCGAGCGGCTCGCCGAGGAGGTCGCCCGCCTGCGGGGAGGACGTACGCCGGCCCGCGCGTCGGCGACCACGACGGGCCGCGAGCCGAACGCGGCGGCCCTGCACCGGCGGGCGCACGCGCTCGCCGGCCGCGCCCTGGTCGTCGCCGCCTCCCGCGCCGACACGGCGGCGGCGATCCTCGCCGCCGAGCGGATGGACGCGCACACCGCGGCCCTGCAGCCACGCACCCTCGCGTCCTCCCACTGAGCCCCCACGGGGGCTCCCCTCGACGGCCCCGGTCCGCGTGCACCCGCAGCGACGCGCGGACCGGGCGCCACACTTCCTCTCGTCGAGCCGCCCGGCCGGGCGGCTCGACGAGAGGCACACCACCGCCGTGACGCGCCGCCCTGCTCGCGAGCGGGACTAGGCAGACGGCCGGCCGGCCGGGGCACCCCCGGTCAACGGGAAGTCGTCGATGCGGGGCAGCCGCGTGAGCCCCTCCCGACGGGCCTCCGGGCTCGCGGCCCCCGCCTCGGGGGCGGCCGGACAGAGCGCGCGGACGACGTACGTGCCGAGGGCGTTGTCGATCGGGTGTGCCTGCGGCACGCCGTTCTCGTCGACCTCCTGGTACTTCATCAGGTTCTGCGCGACGGCCATCTGGCGCTTGCCGTCCCGGCTGGACAGCGCGATCGTGCCGGCTCCGAACACCGCGCCGTCGTGGCCCCAGAAGCGTCCGCAGGGCAGGTCCAGGGCGTAGATGCCGAGGCCGTAGTCCATGCCGGAGACGGGGACCGTGCGCGTCATCTCGTCGAGGGACGCCGCGCCGACGAGCTTCCCGCCGAGCAGGGCGCGGTAGAAGCGGTTCAGGTCGTCGGTGGTGGAGACGACCGATCCCGCCGTGTACGCCCACGACATGTCGTAGACGCTGTAGTCGCGGGGCGGATCGATCAGACCGTGGAACGACTCGTACATCCGCGGGTGCGGACCCTTGATGTACGGGGAGCGCGGCAGGTACGTGCGCCGCAGCCCGGCCCGGTCGATGACGTTGCGGGTGAGGTACGTGTAGGCCCTCTGGCCGGTGACCTTCTCCAGAAGGAGCCCGGCGATGACGTAGTTGGTGTTGGAGTACGTGCCCGGCACCGAGCCGGGGCGTCCGGTGGCGGGGGCCGTGAGGCCCAGCCGGACCAGTTCCCGCGGGTGGACGGAGCGGAAGCGCTCCTCGTCGAGGCTGGCCGTCGAGCCCCGGGCGAGGGAGGGGAAGGCGCCCACGATGTAGTCGCCGATCCCGCTGGTGTGGTTGAGGAGCATGCGTACGGTGATCTGCCGTCCGCGTTCCCCGGGTATCAGGTCCGGCAGGTAGTCGGAGACGGGCGCGTCGAGCCGGATCCGGCCGCGCTCCGCCTGCTGGAGCAGGCCCACGGCGGTGAAGGTCTTGCTGATGCTGCCCACCCGCTGCCGCATGCCCGGCGTGACCGGGCGGCCGGTGTCCACGTCTGCGACACCCGCCGCCCCGGTCCACCGCTCGCCACCGTCCCGGACGGACGAGAAGACGCCGTACATGCCCGCCTCGTGGACGGCGTCCAGCGCGTCGCGCAGTCCCGTTCCGTCCAGGGACGTGGAGCCTCCGGGGCCGGCGAGAGCCGGTTGGGTGAGTACGACGGTGGTCGTCAACAACGTGGTGCCCAGGATGGCTCCGAGAAGTCGGGCAATGCGCAACTTCCTGTCCTTTCGCTTGCCTTCGGGATCGACGGATGATCGATCGAGATCATCGTCAAGGGAAACGGACGGTCCTCACATCCTTCCGGGGAATGATCGAGAACCGGCCTCCGGCCACCCTCCCGCGAACAACCGGCTGTCGGGGAAGAGGACTTGAAGGTCACCTTCACCCGTCGCTCCGTCCTGGCGTCCGCAATTGACTCGTCATCACGGGGTCGCGCACGGAAACGGCGGCCTCGCCGGCGATGGTGTACGACCTGACCGGCGACGGCGTGGCCGCCTCGTGCGGGTCGTCGCCGGGCCGACTCACCGTGCAGGTCGTGTACCGGCGGGTGCGCGGCAGGTTTCCGGCGGCGTGGCGCCCCGTGTCAGTGGGCGGCCCTATGATCACGCCGGATCGAGACAGAGGGGGCGGCCGTGGGCGCCAGTGGGTGGGAGTACGTCACCGCGTACGAAGGCAGCGTCGAGAAGTCGCTGGAGGCATTGCACCGGCAGGTCTTCGACGAGTTGTACGGCCACGACGACATGTACGACTCCCTGGACGACCTCTGGGCCGACGAGGAGTTCATGGGTGAGGAGGGGACGCATTCCATCCTCGACATCCAGCGTGTCGTCCACTCCACCGCGGCGCCGACGCCGCTCGCCGTCGAGGACTACGGGACGCTGCGTCCCCTGCCGCACGAGCGCGTCCTGCACCACTTCGGCACCGGCCGGCCGACACCGGTCCGGTTCGCGGAACTCCTCGACCACGCCCGCACGGCCGACCGGCTCCCGCCCGCCCCCGAGGAGACCCTGCTGGACGAGTGCCGCATGCGGTGGACGGGTGTGTACGTCCTCCTCCACGCCGATGACCGGCCCGAGCCGACCCACCTGGGCATCTTCGGATACTCGGGCGACTGAGCCGCCCCGCCGTGCCCCGCCGTCTCCCTGTCCTCACCCACCGACCGACCGGAGAACACCGTTGTCCTCGATACGTGACCTCACTGTCTGGGAGCCGCTGCTGCGGGCCGTGCGGGCGTCCCACGCGGAGCGGCTCGTCGCGCCCGGTGGCTGCCTGACGGGTCGGACCGTCCTCGAAGCCCGCCTGGACACCGACCGGTGAACGCGGACGGACTGGAGGAGGAGTGGGCGCCGTCGCGCGAGTACGAGATCGAGATCGGCACCGAGCCGCTGGACCGGCCGGCCCGGAACTCGGTCGGCGGATGGCCCTACCTCGATGACGACCAGGAGTGGCCGCGGTGCTTCTGCGGCGAACGCATGGCGCTGTTCTTCCAACTGGATCTGCCCGACGACATCGAGTTCTTCGGCGGAGAACACCTGTCGGTGTTCCAGTGCGCCCACCACAACGGCAGGTCGAACCCGATGACGGTCGACGACCGTCTCGCGCCCCGGTTCTGGGAGGCTCCCCAGCCGCCGTTCCCGGGCTCGTTCTGGCGGGTGCTGCTCCAGCGCGACCCGGGGATCCCGGAGGCGGAGCCCGAACCGGCCGTACGCGCCCTGCCGCTGACCCTGCGGCCCTTCGTGGACGCGCACGGGCCGTTCACCATGTTCTTCAAGGCGGGTGGTACGGCGGCCTGGGCGCTGTACCCCGAGTCCTACCGGTGCGCGTGCGGCGCGGAGTTGGCGTTCGTCTGCCAGGTACCGGAGTCCCGGGAGTTCGCCGTCCGCCCCGGGGCTCCGGTGCAGTCCCACGGCATCCGGGACGACGCCTACGCCCTGTTCCTCGGCAGCGAGGTCTATCTGCTGGCCTGCCCGCTCCGCTGCGATCCGGCGGCCGTCCTGCCGGTGAACCAGGGCTGAACCTCGGCCGCGGGCCCCACCGTACGCCCGCACGGCACCTGGTCGGGCTTGCTCACACCCGAGATGCCTCCAGCTCCATGGAGACGGCGACAAGCCGGTCGCTGAAAGAGCCGGCGGCGCTGTCGCCCGTCGTCGTCCCGGCGCGGTACGCACGGATCGCCGGGTCGGCGAGGGTGAGGGTCAGCACCGGGCAGTCCGCGGCGTCATTGGTGTGCTCGGGCGAGCACTTGATGACGTCGACCAGGCTGTGACCAGGACACACGGCCCCGGCAGGCAACTCCACTTCCAGGAGCAACTCCTCGCCCGGCTCCACACGGAAACCGCCGGACGCCGGGACCTCCACCGGCTTGCCCAGGTAACCGCCGTCCACGACGGTCGCCGTGAGACCGCGGGCGGAAGCGCGGACACCCTCACCGTGGGGGCCGTAGATGTCGAGCGTGACCCGGCCCTCGGCCAGCGGTGCGTCGAGCAGCAGGGGGCGTTCGCCCGTGCGGATGGCCGCGTGAACGGTGACGCGGGGCTCACCCGGCGTCTTCGGCCCCGGATCGTGGAAGCCCCAGCTCGTGAGCACCAGACTCGGGGCCTTGCTCTCCTCGCCCTTCCCCTGTGGTTCCGGCCGCGGCCAGTCGTCCACCCCGCACTTCGACAACTGGGCCGTGCCGCCGGCGGGGAGCGGACCGTCCCGCAAGGGTTCGGCAGCGGCCTGCCAGTCCGCGGACGCGCGCGGCTCGGACGTCGTGGCGGAATACGTCAGCACCAACAGACCCACGACGAGCACGGCGAGGATCAACCAGGAACGCGGGGAAACACGGAACACTCAGCCACGTCCTCGCGCTCGGCGGACCGCCCCGGCATGCCTGGTCTCCAGGCCTCGCTCGCTGGCCCGGGGACACCACTCCATGACGCTCATGATTCTCTCTGCGCGCCCGACGGCAAGAACGTCACTGCTCCCGAGCCCGCCTTTGAATCGCTGACCACTTGTGTCGCGAGGCAGTCGGGTGACACCGTGCAGCGCGACAGGAGAGGCATGCGATCACCAGATGTACCGCGCGGCGGCGGGGGTGCGGACGAGCACGCCGAGTTCGACGCCTTCTACGCCGAGAGCGTCGGTCGGCTCATCGGCCAGCTGTACGCCATGACGGGCGACCTCGCCGAGGCACAGGACGTGGTCCAGGAGGCCTTCGCCCGGGCCTGGGAACGCCGGGCCGAGCTGGACCTGGACGGCGCACCCGAGGCGTGGGTGCGCACGGTGGCCTGGCGGCTGGCGGTCAGCCGGTGGCGGCGGGTGCGCACCGCGCTCGCGTTCGCCCGGCGGCAGGGCCCGCCGGCCACGACTCCGCCACCGGAACCGCACCATGTGGTGCTGGTCCAGGCGCTGCGGCAGATCCCGGAGGCGCAGCGCCGGGCCGTGGTGCTGCACCATCTGTGTGACCTCACGGTGGAACAGGTGGCCGCCGAGGCCGACTGCCCCGTCGGTACGGTCAAGGCGCACCTGAGCCGGGGCCGTGCGGCACTGGCACGACTGCTGGCCGACACCGAACTGGATCCGCGGACGAGCCGCCTGCCGGAGGGACGTCATGGCTGACGAAACGAGGCTGGGGGATCACCTGGCCGACCTCGCCGAGGCGGGCCGACGGCACACGGAGCCGCTCGCCGCGGAGCGGATCCGGGCGCGCGGTGAGCAGCGCCTGCGCCGCAAGCGGGCCGCTCTGGCGTCCGGCGGCGCACTGCTGGCCGCGGCCGTGGCCCTGGGCGGTGTGTCGCTGATCCAGGCCACTCGGGCGCCCGAGCCGCCCGCCGCCGTCCCGGCGCCGACCGCTTCGCCGTTCGTGCCGCCGACGCCCGCTCCGGGTGAGGAGTACGCCAGCGAGCTGGGCTATGTGTACGGGGCGGTGGCGCAGGGCGACACGGTGCGGGTCACCGTCGAGCGGCTCCGTGGCGTGCGGGGAACCGCGACACCGGGTGGTGGGGTGCACACGCTGACCCTGCCGCGGTGGACGCTGGTCGAAGTACGGCGGCTGGCCGGCGGGAACCCCGCGGACGTGGAACTGGGCGAACTCGTGGACCAACTGGCCGCCGGTCCCCGGTGGGCGTTCGCGATCGACTACGACGGCGAGGGCCGCGTGCGGTCGCTGCGGGAGGCGTACTGGCTCGCCGAGTGAGTCCCCCTGGGGGCCGTGGCGGGCGGCGACAAAATAAATCGCCTCGGGGTGTAACCCGCAGGGTGAGGTGACACGTAGAGACTGCGTATCCAGAACGCACGTGATCTCTCGGGGGACTTGACCATGCGCCTCGCACACCGCCGGCCCGCCCTGCGCTGCCTCACCGCTCTCGCCTTCGGCCTTGTGGCTCTGACCGGGTGCAGTGATGAGAGCGACGGACAGGCGGCCACCACCGCACCCGTGGCATCGGCGACGCCTTCCGCGTCGGCGGAGGAGAAGGCCCCGGCCACCGCGCCGGGCGACGGTGCCGGCCCGGACGGTACGGCGTCGTCGTCGGCCGGTGCGGCCTCCTGGGCCGGCGCCAAGAAGTTCGTCCAGATCGACGGCGTCCGGACCGACGACGGACGGACGTACCTGTCGGTGCGGCCCGCCAAGAAGAAGCTCCACTCCAAGTTCGACGCATGGGTGATCACCCCGGGCAAGGGGCCCTTCACGGAGGTGCCCATGGCCGAGGACGCCCAGGTGCTGCTGTCGGTCCCGCTCGGCGACGAGACGCGTGCCGCGTCGTACTCCCGGGCCGAGTTCGTCAGCCGGCTGACGGCGAAGTCGTCCTCGGCCCGCTCGGCCATCGGGTACGACCTGAGTTTCGACGACGAGGGGCAGGTCATCAGGCTGCAGTCGCTGCCCATGCCCTGAGAGACACCAGAGTTCACCAACCGAAAGGAAGACCATGCGGATCATCAATCGCCGTCGCCTCGCGGCACTGGCCACCACAGGAGTCACCCTCGCGGCCACGCTCGGAGCGGCGGTGGTCGCAGCCCCCGCGGCATCGGCTCACGGCGGCTACCGACACTGCACGACCTCCGCGTCGCTGTTCGCGGCCAACAACCCGGACTACAGCGTGGCGATCCCCCTCGGGTACGACGAGAGCCACGTCACCGCCACGTGCTATCTCACCAACGGTGACACGGGCACGGGCGTCAGGGTCCTGCAAAGAGCCCTGAACAAGTGTCACTCGGCGGGTCTGACGGTCGACGGCGTCTTCGGTGACCTGACCGAGGCCGCGCTGCGCAGGGCGCAGAGGGCGACCGGAGCGACCGTCGACGGCGAGTACGGCCCCAACACGCTGAAGCACATCGGATGGCCGACCTACCGCCGGAGCACGGGGCAGTTCGTGCACTGCTACAAGTGGTCCAACATCCAGTGGGTGATGGTCTGACCTTGCCCGTTCGGCCAGTGCCCGAGCGTGCCTTCCCTCGTGGCGGAGGGAAGGCACGCGGGCACCTGCTTGAGGAACGTGACGAACGACGTCCAGGCCGGGGCCGTGACGATGAGGACCGGGCCGTGGGGGACCTTGGAGTCACGGACGGGGACTACGGCGGTGTGGGCGTCGCAGAGTAGACCAGTGGTGCGAGCTCGGCGCGGGGCCGGGTGAAGGAAGCGCTGCCCCGGACCGCGATCCGGTGTCAGTGGCGTCCGGTTGAATGACGCCATGAACGCGATGGAGGAGTTGCTGGCGGCCGTTCACCGGCTGACCGCTCAGCGTATGAGCACGCCGGTGTGCGGGACGGCGGGGCATGCGGCGGGGCACGTGTGCCTGGTGCCGTCCGCGCGGACCGCTTTCCCCGACCTCCAGAAGGCGATCGGCTCGCGGTTCGGGGAGCCGCGCAGCCTCGTCACGGGCGGCACCGTCGATCCGGCCGCGAGCGTACGGACCGGGCTGCCGCTTCTCACGCCGTTCGGGGAGCGGGTCGTCGAGATGCGGGCGTGGGCGTGCGGGGACCGGTGGCTCGGCTGCGGCACGACGCACGACGACGACGGTGACGTCCGGCCTGTCGTGCTCGTCGCCGAACGGGAGGATCCCGCGGCGGGTCTGGGCAGGCCCGCGTCCTGGGTGGACGGGATCGTCGCCGTCACCGGGTGGGAGCCGACACGGGTGCGCACGGTCGACTGGGCGGCGGTGGAGGCCCGGCTCGGGACCCCGCTGCCCGGTGACTACAAACGGCTCATCGAGATCTTCGGCAGGCCGGGCGCCTTCGACGACTACCTTCAGCTCCAGTTCCCCGACGCACACGTCGAGAGCATGGACATCGTCCGGGACACCGAGTGGCTCGACGAGTGGGTCCGTACGCACGGCAGCCGTCTGCGGGACCCGTACCCGGTGTACCCGGCCCCGGGCGGGGTGCTGAAGTGGGCCGGCACCGAGCCAGGGGAAGGGTTCTACTGGCTCACCGGGGACCCCGATCCGGACAAGTGGCCCGTTCTCGCGCAGGAGGACACACCCGGGTCGTGGATCCGGTTCAACGGCACGACCGCCGAGTTCATCTACCACATGCTCACGGACCCGGGCCATCCGTTCTCCACGGCCCGCTGGTACGACGTCCACTGGTACCAGGACTACGGCCACCCGGTACCGCCCTGAGCCGGAGGGACCGGTCGGGACGACCACCGCGGGCCGCGGGCCCGCGGCAGCCGCCCCTCATGCGGCGTTACGGGGAATCAGCCGCCCAGCACCGAGCCGAACTCGGCGTTCGGGTGGGTGAGGCCGAAGTCCTGTGCGCTGAACGAGGTCGCGCCGGTCGTCGTCAGGCCGGTCGCCGAGCCGTACAGCACCCAGTCGGCGCCGTCGCGCACCGACCCGGTGAGGACGTCCTCGCCCTTCGCCGCGACCGTGAGGTCCGCCGTGCCGTCGCCGTCGAGGTCGGTGATGTCCACGGCGGAGCCGAACCAGTCGTCCGCCTCCGCCGTGTCGGGCACGCCGTCGGCGGCCTGGTGGAACACCTGGGCGCCGGTGTCGGTCAGGCCGGTGGCCGTGCCCTTGAGCAGCACCGTCGCGCCGGTCCCCGGCACGCCTCGGACCGTCGCGCCCGGCGCCCCGGCGGCCACGTCCGCGTAGCCGTCGCCCGTGACGTCGCCGACCGCGACGGACGCGCCGAAGTTGTCGCCGGACCGGCTGCCGCCCGGGGCGTCGAGCGTGGCGGTGCGGTGGGCGCCGAGGCCGTCCGCGCTGCCGTAGCGGACGTGGACGGAGCCCGCGGCGTCCGAGTACTCGCCCGTGGTCGTCGCCGACGCGGGAACGTGGCCGGTGACGAGGTCGGCGTGGCCGTCGCCGTCGATGTCCCCGGCGGCGACGGAGACGGTGGGTGCCTCGCCCGTACCGGAGGCGTCGGTGCCCGGCCCCGGCACGGAGACCGCCTCCAGTCCGCTGTCGCTCCACGTGTACACGCCGGTGTGCCGGCAGCCGCCCGGCGTCCCGCCGCAGTTCTCCGGGCCGGTGACGACGAGCTGGGCGCGTCCGGCGCCGGTGAAGTCGCCAGCGGTGAGGGTGCGGGGCTGTATGTAGGAGCCGTAGTTGTAGAAGCGCGCCGCGTCGGTGGGCGCCGTGCGGCCCGCCAGGTCGTCGTACGCCCACAGGTTGGTGCGGCTGAGGGTGGCGATCTGGGGGACGCCGTCGCCGTCCAGGTCGGCGACGACGGCCTTCTTGCCGTAGTCCTTCTCGGCGGACCACTCGCTGGTGGCGTACGGGCTGACCATCGTCATGCCGTCGCCGCTCAGGCCGTCCGGGCCGCCCCACAGCACGGTGAGCGTGCCGTAGGAGCTGCTGTACCGCACCGCTTCGCCCGGCGCGCCGACGACGAGGTCGGTGTAACCGTCGGCGTCCAGGTCGCCACCGGCGTGCGTGGCACCGAACAGGTGGTACGAGCCGGCGTCGCCGGGGACGCCCGCGGAGTTCTGGGTGAGGGTGGTCGAGCGGGCCAGCGAGACGCCGTCGGCGGACCCGTACAGGACGGTGACCGAGCCGGCGTCGGTCCGGCCGTCGACGGGGGCATGGGGGGTGGCCACGACGAGGTCGGCGACGCCGTCGCCGTTGAAGTCGTCGGCCGCGGAGGTGGCCGCGCTCGCTGTGGGGGCGAGGGTCAGGGACAGGCCCGCGGCTGCCGTGGCGACGGCCAGGGCGGCGGCCAGGGTGCGTGTGCGCAAGGTTGCTCCAGTCTCAAGGACAGAGGTGAGGCGTGGGGGGCCGCATGCATGACGATCAAGGTGTGGCGGGGGTTGCGCCGGGCGGGGGGAACGAACACGGAAGCTTGACAAGCAACTCCGCTTCCTTCACCCGCGGTTCACATCCGAAGCGCCCGGGGTGGTCAGCGGCGGGGAATCCCGCCGGGCCGGTTCCGCGGAGACCTTCCTCGGCGGCGACATCGAGTCCGACCCGTCCCGGATGCCGGGATTGTCTGTCGGCGTGATCGCGGACCCCGCGTTGTTGTACAGTCCGCGCCCTGTCGCGACGTAAGGAAACCCCATGCGAACTGGCCCTCTGCGCGCCGTCGTGCTCGTCCTCCCGCTCGCTCTCGCGCTGACCGCGTGCGGCACGGAGACGGAGGAGCCCGGCGGGACGGGGGACTCCCAGGAGGCGGCGGCGCCGCAGCCGTCCCGGGAGGCCCCGCGTCCCGAGTCCGCCGAGGACTTCCTCGATCTCGCCGAGAAGGCCATGGCCGACGAGTCCGCCTGGAGCTTCTCCGTGGAGGGCGAGGAGGGGCTGACCCTTCAGGGGCGGAAGAGCGCCGCCACCTACGAGGGCACCGTCCGGCGCGCGGGCGGACGGGCGGCGCTGCACTCGCAGGGCGTCAGCACCAGCAGCAAGGGCGCGAAGGGGACCGAGGAGCTCTACGTCGTCGAGGGCGCGGGCTACTTGAAGGAGGACGCGGGCGACTGGAAGGCCGTGGACCCCACCGGACCGGAGGTGGAGAACAAGGTCGAGGACCCGGTCTCGGCCGTCGAGGACTTCCGGGGTTACGCCCGGGCCGCCGAGGGCGATGTGCGGGTGACCCGGGCCGGTGGCACGGTCGAACTCCGTGTCACCAGCGGCAGGCAGAAGCTGAGCGCCGTGCGGGACCGGGCGTGGGCGGAGAAGGCCAGGCGCGAGTTCGAACCGACGGCCGAGCAGCTGGGCAAGGCCGGCATACCCGTGCGGGACGGCCGGTTGACGCTGTCCGGCCTGGAGGAGGTGCTGGTCCTGGACGCCAAGACGTATCGGATCAAGAGTCACCGTCTCGACTTCGGCTTCCTCGTTCCGTACAACGGCCAGGAAGTCTCCTTCGAGCAGCGGGTCTCGGAGAAGAACCAGGGCCCGTACGCGGGGAGGATCGAGCTCCCCGCGGAACTGCGCTGACGCCGGGACGCGCGGCGCCCGCCCCGGCACCCGGGGTGCCGGGGCGGGCGCGCGGGGATCAGCGGGTGACGCGGACCGTCGCCGACGCCGTGGACGCCTCGTGCAGGTCGTCGCCGGGCCAGCTCACCGTGTAGGTCGTGTCCCGGCGGGTGCGCGGCAGGTCGTCGATGGTGAAGGTGCCGTCGGCGGCGACCGTCACCGACGACAGGGTGCCGGTGCCGAGCCGGTCGGTGCGCTCCACCTTCAGCACCGCCCGGTCCGGCAGCGCCTTGCCCTGCGCGGTGAACGCCCCGGTGATGTGGACGCCCGTGCTCATCGACGCCTCCTCCGGCGCGGTGAGCGCGATCGAGCTGGCCGCCTTGCCTACGGACACCGTGTGGGTGACGTCGGTGGCCGGGCGGTGGGTGAGGTCGCCGAGGTAGGAGACGGTGTAGGTGGCGTCGCCGACCAGGCCGGGCTCGTCGAGGACGGTGTAGGAGCCGTCCTCCTTGACGGTGAAGGTGCCCAGGTCGTGGGTGCCGCCCGCGTCCGTGCGGGTCGCCTTGACCTTCAGCGGCTCGGCGGGCGCCGGTCCGTCGTGCTCCAGCCGGCCCCGCACCGACAGCGGCTCACCCGCGACGGCCTGGGCGGGGCTGTGCGTGAGCGTTTCGCCGAGGCGCACGTCGTACTGGACGGCCGGGGGCTGGACGATGTGCAGCCAGTACTGGTTGCCGGCCGCGTTGGTGGTGACCGCGAAGAGCCGGGAGCCGTCGGCCGACCACTCCATGCCGCGCGGCGCGACCCGGTCGCCGTCCTGGCTGCCCTCGAAGACGAACTCCAGCGGGGCGGTGGAATCGGTCGGGTCGGCGGGCTGGACCAGCAGGTCGGGGGTGGCGCCGGTGGCCGAGGCGCCGCGTGCGACGTACTTGCCGTCGCCGCTGAAGGCGACCGAGCTGGCGGTGGCGCCCGCGGGCAGGGCCTGGTAGCCGTCGGCCGCGTCCGACAGGTCGCTGGTGTTCAGCAGCCGGGTGCCGGCGGAGGCGTCGGCGAGGGCGATCTTCGCGCCGTCCGGGGAGACGGCGATGTCCTTCAGGTTCAGGGCGCCGTTGCCCGCGCTGTCGGCGAACCGGCGGGTGGCGTTCCGTACGGGGGTCTCCCCGCTGCCGTCGAAGACGCTGAGGAACGGGTCGGGCGCCGAGGAGTTGAGCGCCTGGCCCATCACGAACGTGTCGTTCGGGCCGCCCTCCAGCAGCAGCTTGCCGGAGTCGTTCCAGCCGGTGCGCTGCCAGCCGCCGTTGACGAGCGTGTCCACGGTCGACGTGGCCGTGGCGCACTCGTACAGGTAGTTGGTGTACTGCGAGGTGTAGTACGGCTTGCCACCCGCGACGACGACCTCGCGCCCGCAGTTGTCGCTCGGCGCGTTGTACACGCTCTTGAGGGTCAGCGTGGTGGTGTCGTACGTGGAGATCCGGAAGCGCTCACCGACGTAGAGCGTGCCCGCGTCGGCGCTGAGCGCCAGGCCGGAGACGTGGTAGTCGGTGTTGATGGTGGAGATCCGCTCGCCCTGGAAGGTGTAGACGGCGATCCGGCCGTAGTTGGAGCTGGAGCCCACGGCGGCGTCGGCGAGGAAGACGCGCTGGTGGACGTTGTCGACGGCCAGCGCCGAGTACGTGGTGAACGGCAGCTTGGCCACGCTGTCGGATGCGGCCGCGTGCGCCGCGGGCGCGACGGCGACGGCGAGCCCGGTCCCGGCGAGCGCGGCGGCGAGAACGGTGGCCACGAGGCGTCCGGGACGGTGTGCTGTATTCAACTGTGCCCCCCACAGGCTGTGTCGGCGACCCGCACTGGAAAGCCGCCCCCACCCGTGGACGGGGAACAGCCGTTCGGGTCGTACAAGATCGGGAGCGTACACCGGCGCGTCGCGCCTCACGGCAGGTTTCCGGCGGCGTGGCGCCGCGCCGGCCGTACGCGGAAACGGCACCGTCGGCGGCCGGCCCCGGGCTCGGGGGGCCGCCCTGCCGTGAGCAGCCGCTTCCGTCCCCTCGAACGGCCGAGTGGAGCCGATCACGCGGAACCCTCCAGGGCGGCACGCCATACGGGGCTGTCGACATAGTGGTTGTCGAAGCGCTCCGACGACTCGGCGATCTCCTTCGGGTCGGCCTCGCCACGCATCACCCGGCCGAGCAGGCGCAGGTAGTCGAACCTGCCCATACCGGGGGTGAAGACGAACAGGACGTCCGCCTCACGGCCCGGAGCGGCCGCGAAGGCGTGCGGGGTGCGGGGCGGGACCGCGAGGAAGTCGCCTTCCTCCAGGACGGTGACCTCCTCGCCCACCAGCACCCGCAGGGATCCGCCGATCACGAAGAACAGTTCCGACGCCCGGGTGTGGAAGTGGGCCGGCGCTCCTGCCGCGCCCTTCGCGAAGGTGGACCGGTAGCTCGTGAACCCGCCCGCGCCGCCGTCCGAATCGGCCAGAAGGGTCATCACGCTGCTCGGGTCGGAACAGGTCTCGGCGTCCGCACGACGGGTCAGCACCACAGCGGGCGGAGTGTTGATCGCGGACATGGCAAGCTCCTCCTTCAACCTTGATAATCTCAACGTTAAGATAAAAGCAGTGCAGACGTCTCAACGTCAAGTCTCTTAACGTTGAGAAGATGTCGACGGAGAGGAGCGATGGAGATGAGCGATGCCGTGGACGCGATCATCGGCCAGTGGGCGAAAGAGCGTCCCGATGTGGTGGAGGACCTCTGGCCGGTGGAACTCTTCGCACGGATCCAGCGGCTGGCCCGGGTGATCGACAAGTCCGCCAGGGCCACGGCCGCCGCGCACGGGGTGGAACACGGCGAGTTCGACGTGCTCACCACACTGCAGCGCTCCGGGCCTCCCTATGCCCTCACCGCCGGGGCCTTCCTCAAAGCGTCCATGGTGACCTCCGGAGCGATCACCAACCGCATCGACAGGATGGAGGCCAAGGGCCTCGTCGAGCGGGTGCGCGAGGGCGGCGACCGGCGCACCGTCAGGATCCGCCTCACCGAGCACGGACACGAGGTCACCCGGGCCGCCTTCGCCGACCACCTGGCGGACTACGCGCGACTGCTCGACGGCGTGGACCGCGGCCTGGTCGGGAAGACCGCCGACGGCCTCCGGCAGATGCTGGAGAACCTCGGCGACACGGCCGTCACGTGACGGCCGTCCGACGGCCGGCCACCGCGGTCCGGTCGGGCCGCCCGTCGGCCACGGCACCGAGGACCTCCGAGGTCGGGGCCGGACGAACCGCTGGTTCAGACGTGCGGAGGAGCGCCCGCTGATCCGGACCACGCAACCACCGGCCGGCGGGCGCGGGACGGGTGGCGTCCCGCGCCCGCCGGCCGGATCGGCCGGTTCCCGTTGCGTACCGGTATCACCCGGACACCGGCCGTTCACCGGGGCCGCCGGGGAACGTTGGATTCCGGCGGGATGCTCCGGGCGTGAGACGGATTATGGGAATCGTCCTCGCGGTGCTGCTGACGGCCGGTGTGGTGGCCGCCGTCGTCGCGGGCCGGGACAGCGGGGAGACGGGCACGGCAACGAAGACCGTGCGCATGGTGATCGGATCGGAGAAGGCGGAGTTCTTCGCCGATCCGGACGTGGTGGAGGCCCTCGCCGCCAAGGGCTACACCGTCGAGGCCGAGACCTCCGGGTCCTGGGCCATGGAGGGGCTGGATCTGGAGGGGTACGACCTCGCCTTCCCGTCCAGCCGGGCGCCCGCCGTCGAACTGGCCGAGAAGCACGGGGTACGGGGAATGCTCCCGCGCCCGTTCTACTCGCCCCTCGTCGTCGTGTCCCGCCGCAACGCCGCCGAGGTGCTGGCCGCCAACGGGCTGGCCGTGCTCGACGGGAAGAACCCGGGCACGCTGAGGATGGCCGCCTACCTCGACGCGGCCGAGCGCGACCGCACCTGGCAGCAGCTCGAGGGGGCGGAGAAGTACGGGGAGCTGACCGGCACCCTCTTCATCTCCAGCACCGACCCGGAGAGCTCCAACTCCGGCGCCCTGTACCTGGCCGCCGCCTCCTACGTCGCCAACGGCGGCAAGGTGGTCGCGAGCGACGCCGAGATCGGGCGCACCGCTCCCCTGCTGCGCAAGCTGGTCGGCGTCCAGGGCGCCCAGCAGACCGGCACGGACGCGGCGTTCCGGGACTTCGTCAGCGGGGCCGGCAACCCGCTCGTCCTCGTCTACGAGTCCCAGGTGGCCGCGCTCCTCAACGAGCAGCAGAACGCGGACGACCTCGCCGTCCTCTACCCGGACACCACGGTCAACAGCGACCACACCGTCGTGCCGCTCACCGAGAACGGCCGGAAGGTCGCCGAACTCCTCGGTGAGGACCCGGCGTTGCGCAAACTGGCCGTCCGGCACGGTTTCCGCCCGCAGGGCGACGTCACCGAGTTCGCGGCGGCCGCCGTGGGCCGCACCGCCTACCTCAAGCAGCGACTGACCGGCGTCCGCCAGGCGCCCGTGCCCACCTCGGCGGTGCTGCACGAGCTGGCGCGACGGGCGCGCGGATAAGGGGGAACAGCGACAGATGAGCAGCACCGACGGGGACTTCGTCCTCACACCGCCCGAGGCCGTCACGCCCGTGCCCCGGGAGAGGGCCGGCGGGCTCGTGCCCGTCGACGACGGCGTGCGCGCCGACATGGCGGCCAAGGCCGCCGCGTACGTCGAGGGGCTGGCCGCCCTGGACGCCCGCTCGCCCGAGTTCGCGGGCAAGGTCGGTGAGATCACCGCACTGGGCGCCGGCGAGATGCGCACCGCCACCGCGCAGTCCAACCGCATGCTGGAACGCACGGTCCGCAGCCTGCCCGACAAGGGCGGCGACGCCCAGTCCAAGGTCGCCGGGTCGCTCGTGGAACTGCGGCGCGTGGTCGAGGACCTGGACCCGCGCGACCTGCCCGCGAACAAGGGCCGCAAGTTCCTCTCCCGGCTGCCCGGCGGCAACAGGCTGCGCGACCACGTCGCCAAGTACGCCTCCGCGCAGAACACCCTGAACGGCATCGTGGGCGCGCTGCGCGGCGGACAGGACGAACTGCGCCGCGACAACGCCGCGTTGCAGACGGAGCGGGTCCGCCTGTGGGAGACCATGGGCAAGCTCCAGGAGTACGTCGTCCTGACGGAGGCCCTGGACGCGGCCGTGGAGCGGCACATCGCGGGCGTCGAAACCACCGATCCCGTACAGGCCGACTCGCTCCGCGCCGACGTCCTCTTCCCCGTCCGGCAGAAGCACCAGGACCTGCTCACCCAGCTCGCCGTGTGCGCGCAGGGCTACCTCGCCATGGACGTCGTACGGCGCAACAACGACGAGCTGATCAAGGGCGTGGACCGGGCGGCCACGACGACCGTGTCGGCGCTGCGGATCTCCGTGATGCTGGCGTCCGCGCTCGACCACCAGAAGAAGGTCGTCGAGCAGGTCGACGCGCTGCGCGGCACCACCGAGGAGCTGATCCGGGGCAACGCGGAGATGCTGGCGACGCAGAGCGGGGAGATCCAGCGCATCGCCGCCGACCCGGCGGTCGGGGCCGAGACCCTGCGCACCGCGTTCCAGCAGATCTACCGCACCCTCGACGCCATCGACACCTACAAGGTGCGGGCGACCGAGGCGATGGCGGCGACGGTGGAGAACCTGACCTCCGAACTCCAGCACGCCAGTACCTACTTGGAGCGCAGCCGGTCGCAGGGCGCGCTGGAAGGGGGCCTCGGATGAGACGACGCCCCCTGGCCGCGCTGCTCGCCGCCGGCGCGGTCCTGCTGAGCGCGTGCACCGCCGGGCCGGACCCGCGGGAGGACGAGGACCCGCACGCCGCCGCGCCGGGCACGCTGCGGGTGCTGGCCTCCAGCGAACTCAGCGACATGACCCCGGTCCTCGAACGGGTCGAGAAGGACACCGGCGTCACCGTCCGGCCGACCTACGTCGGCACGCTCGACGCCGTGGACATGCTGGCCACGGGGAAGACGGACGGCCGGTACGACGCCGTGTGGCTGTCCTCCAACGACTATCTGCGGCTGCGCCCGGAGGCGGCCGGGAAGATCGTCTCGGAGACGCCCGTGATGTCCAGCCCGGTCGCCGTCGGCGTGCGGTCCGCCGTCGTCGAGGAGCTGGGCTGGAACCCCGAGGACGTCACCTGGTCCGCGATCGAGCGGGCCGTCCGGGACGGCGGGCTCACCTACGGCATGACCGACCCGACCCGCTCCAACTCCGGTTTCTCCACGCTGATCTCCGTCGCCTCGGCGCTCTCCGGCGCGCAGTCCGCGCTCACCGACGCCGACGTGACGAAGGCGACGCCGCGGCTGAAGGAGTTCTTCGAGGGGCAGAAGCTCACCTCGGGTTCGTCGGGCTGGCTGGCGGGCGCGTACGACCGCCGCGGTGACGTCGACGCGCTCCTCAACTACGAGTCCGTCCTCAAGGGCTTCAAGGACCTGACGGTGATCCGCCCGAAGGACGGGGTGGTCACCGCCGACTATCCGCTCTCCTCCCTCGCCTCCACCGACGCGGCCACCCGCGACGACGTACGCCGGGTGACCGAGGCGCTGCGCTCGGACGCCGTGCAGCGGCTGATCACCGACCGCACGCTGCGCCGCCCGGTCGTCGCCTCGGTGGAACCCGCGGCCGGGCTGGACACCGGCCGCAGGCGCGAACTGCCCTTCCCCGGCAGCCGTTCCGTCGCCGACGGGCTGCTCGACGCGTACGAGAACCAGCTGCGCCGCCCGTCCCGGACGGTGTACGTCCTCGACACCTCCGGCTCGATGGAGGGCGAGCGGATCAGCCGGCTGAAGCAGGCCCTCACCGGCCTCACCGACGACTTCCGCGACCGGGAGGAGGTCACCCTGATGCCGTTCGGCACGGACGTGAAGAGCGTGCGCACCCATGTCGTACGCCCCGACGATCCGCGGCGGGGGATCGCCGCGATCCGCCGGGACACGGAAGGGCTGCGGGCCGAGGGCGACACCGCGATCTACACGTCCCTGCGGAAGGCGTACGACCGTCTGGGCGGCGGCGAGGACACGTTCACGTCGATCGTGCTGATGACGGACGGCGAGAACACGGCGGGCGACGACGCCGGTGACTTCGACGCCTTCTACGCGGGGCTGTCCCGCGAGCGGCAGGACATCCCCGTCTTCCCCATCCTGTTCGGCGACTCCGACCGGGCCGAGCTGGAGCACATCGCCGAGCTGACCGGAGGCCGGCTGTTCGACGGGCAGGGCTCGCTGGACGGGGCGTTCGAGGAGATCCGTGGCTATCAGTAGGTACGTGGAGTCCCGCAAGAACATCGCCGGGTGCGTGGGCGGGCTGGCGGGGCTGGTGCTGACGTTCACGGGCGTGGCGGGACCGTACTGGCCGGTCGTGGTGGCCGGGCTGTACGGGGCGGGCGCGCTGGTCGCCCCGCCCGAGCGGCCCGCGCCGCCCGCCTTCCCGGACCCGTCCGCGCAGCTCGACGAGGTGCGGGCCGACTTCGGGCGGCTGCGGGAGTACCTGGCGGACGTCGACCTGCCGCCCACCGCGACGGACCGGCTCACCCTGCTGACGGAACTGCTGGCCGCGCTGCTGGATCCGGGGTGGGCGACCGAGGTCCTCGCCCAGGACCCGGACGCCGTGCACACCCTGTCCCGGGCCGTGCGGCAGGACGTGCCGGAGGCCGTCGACGTCTACGCGCGGACCCGCTGGTGGACGCGGCTGACACCCGGGCAGGTGCCTCCGGAGCAGCACCTGGTGCGTCAGCTCGAACTGCTGCACGCGGAGGCGGAGCGGCTGGCGCAGGGCCTGCGGGAGACGGAGGCGCGGCGGCAGGAGTCGCACACCCGGTACCTGGAGGACCGGTCTCCGTGAGTCCCGCATGTTCCCGTGAGCCCGGAATGGGCGAGGGCCTGTCGTCGGCCTCCCCGCCGGGGCGGGCGGGGAGGAGACGACAGGCCCCATGGCCCGCACGCCGTTGTGCGGGCCTCGCCGGTGTGTTCCGCGGCCGGTCGTGGTGTGACGATCGCTGGTCAGGGCATCCTCATACCGAGAAGTGACCGGCCGCGGGGTCTGTGCGGGCGTCAGCCCAGGCGCTTCACCAGCGCGTGGTACTGGTCCCACAGCTCCTTGGGCGTGTGGTCGCCGAAGGTGTTGAGGTGGTCGGGGACCAGGGCGGCCTCCTCGCGCCACACGTCCTTGTCGACGGTGAGCAGGAAGTCCAGGTCGGCGTCGGAGAGGTCCAGCCCCTCGGTGTCCAGGGCGGCCTTGGCCGGGAGCACGCCGATCGGGGTCTCGACGCCCTCCGCGCGGCCGTCCAGGCGCTCCACGATCCACTTCAGGACGCGGGAGTTCTCGCCGAAGCCGGGCCAGACGAACCTGCCGTCGTCGTTCTTGCGGAACCAGTTGACGTAGTAGATCTTCGGCAGCTTGGACTGGTCCTTGTCCTTGGCCACGTCGACCCAGTGCGCCATGTAGTCGCCCATGTTGTAGCCGCAGAACGGCAGCATGGCGAACGGGTCGCGGCGCAGCTCGCCGACCTTGCCCTCGGCGGCGGCGGTCTTCTCGCTGGCCACGTTGGCGCCGAGGAAGACGCCGTGGTTCCAGTCGAAGGACTCCGTCACCAGCGGTACGGCGCTGGCGCGGCGCCCGCCGAAGAGGATCGCGGAGATCGGCACGCCCTTGGGGTCCTCCCACTCGGGCGCGATGATCGGGCACTGCGCGGCGGGGGTGGTGAAGCGGGCGTTGGGGTGGGCGGCGGGCGTGCCGGACTCCGGGGTCCAGTCGTTGCCCTTCCAGTCGGTGAGGTGGGCGGGGGTCTCCTCGGTCATGCCCTCCCACCACACGTCGCCGTCGTCCGTCAGCGCCACGTTGGTGAAGACGGAGTTGCCCCACAGGGTCTTCATCGCGTTGGCGTTGGTGTGCTCACCCGTACCGGGGGCGACGCCGAAGAAGCCGGCCTCGGGGTTGATGGCGTAGAGGCGGCCGTCCTCGCCGAAGCGCATCCAGGCGATGTCGTCGCCGATCGTCTCGACCGTCCAGCCGGAGATCGTGGGCTCCAGCATGGCGAGGTTGGTCTTGCCGCAGGCGGACGGGAAGGCGGCGGCGACGTACTTCGACTCACCGGTGGGCGGGGTGAGCTTCAGGATGAGCATGTGCTCGGCCAGCCAGCCCTCGTCGCGGGCCATGACGGAGGCGATGCGCAGGGCGTAGCACTTCTTGCCGAGCAGGGCGTTGCCGCCGTAGCCGGAGCCGTAGGACCAGATCTCGCGGTCCTCGGGGAAGTGGGAGATGTACTTGGTGCCGTTGCAGGGCCAGGGGACGTCCTCCTGGCCGGGCTCCAGCGGGGCGCCGACCGAGTGCACGGCCTTGACGAAGAAGCCGTCGGAGCCGAGCTCGTCCAGGACCGGCTGACCCATCCGGGTCATGGTGCGCATGGAGACGGCGACGTACGCCGAGTCGGTGATCTCGACGCCGATGGCGGACAGCGGCGAGCCGAGCGGGCCCATGCAGAAGGGCACGACGTACATGGTGCGGCCCTTCATCGAGCCGCGGAAGACGCCCTTGTCGCCCCGGAAGATCTCCCGCATCTCGGCGGGGGCCTTCCAGTGGTTGGTCGGGCCGGCGTCCTCCTCCTTCTCGGAGCAGATGAAGGTCCGGTCCTCGACGCGGGCGACGTCGGTGGGGTCGGAGGCCGCGTAGTAGGAGTTGGGGCGCTTGATCGGGTCGAGTTTGCGGAAGGTGCCCTTGGCGACGAGCTCCTCGCACAGGCGCTCGTACTCAGCCTCCGAGCCGTCGCACCAGACCACCCGGTCCGGCTGCGTCAGGTCTGCGATCTCGTTGACCCAGGAAATCAGTCCCTGGTGGGTGGTGGGGACGCTGGGAGCCGCGATGTCGCGCGCCACGATTGCTCCTAAATGAGGGGTTTTTTGTTGGGAGGCCCCGTGGGGGCTGCGACCCGGATGCTTCACGGTTGGAGCTCGGGCGCTCATCCGGTGTCGACCGCACTCATTTGATCATCCGACGAGAGCGCCCATCTGTCCAGAGGGCCGCACAGGTGAGCAACGTGACGATGGCCACGGTTTCTCGTGGCACTTTGCGTGCACGTTGGGTTCACCGGACTGTTTCTTTGCGTGACAACGCGACGGGGTACCGTGAGATGATGGCCACTCGGCGCGGGCCAATTCGGCACCCCGAGGCATAACTTACGGTTCCGTAGGTACGATGCCGGACATGACTGCGCTCGCCCCCGACGCGCCCGAGGACCCGGTGGCCGACGGCCCTGGTCCGGTCGCGACCTCCCTGCCGCACCCGGTCAAGCCCAAGCTCCGCGGCTGGCTGCACCTCGGCATGTTCCCCGCCGCCCTGGTCGCCGGACTGGCCCTGACCGCCTTCGCCGACTCGGCCCGAGGGCGCCTGGCCTGCGGGGTCTACGCCCTGACCGCCTGCCTGCTGTTCGGCGTGAGCGCGCTCTACCACCGGGGCGACTGGAGCCCCCGCATGGACGGGGTGCTGCGCCGCCTCGACCACGCCAACATCTTCCTGATCATCGCGGGCACCTACACCCCGCTGACCATCCTGCTGCTGCCGCACTCCAAGGGACAGTGGCTGCTGTGGGGCATCTGGGCGGCGGCGGCCGCCGGGATCGTCTTCCGGGTCTTCTGGGTCGGCGCGCCCCGCTGGCTCTACACGCCCTGCTACATCGCGATGGGCTGGGCGGCCGTCTTCTTCCTCCCGGACTTCATGCGCACCGGCGGCATCGCCGTACTCGTCCTGGTCGTCGTGGGCGGTCTGCTCTACAGCGCGGGCGGAGTGATCTACGGCATCAAGAAGCCCAACCCCTCACCGCGCTGGTTCGGCTTCCACGAGGTCTTCCACTCCTTCACCCTGGCCGCCTTCATCGCCCACTACGTCGGCATCTCCCTGGTGGCGTACCAGCACGCGTAGTGACCGGTACCGGCACGCGTAGTGACCGGTACCGGCCGCGGGACCGGTACCGGCCGTGGTGGCCGGCGATCGCCGACAATGGCCTTCATGAAGGCCGCACCCTCCCCCCTCACCCCCGCCGACCCGCCCCGGCCGGGGCTGCGCGAGCGGAAGAAGATCAAGACCCGTGAGGCGATCCGCGGCGCGGCCTTCGCGCTGATCGGGGAAGAGGGCTACGACGCCACGACGATCGAGCGGATCGCCGAGCGCGCCGAGGTGTCGCCGTCGACCGTCATCCGCTACTTCCCGGCCAAGGAGGACATCGTCCTCACGGACGAGTCCGACCGTCCGCTGGCCGCGGCACTCGCCGCACGGCCCGCCGGCGAGCCCTGGCCGGACTCCGTCCGGCACGTGCTGCGCGGGGCCGTGCGCCGCGCGATGGCCGAGCAGCCCGAGGTGACACTGCTGCGGGCCCGGCTGCTGGCCGAGGTCCCGGCGGTGCGCTCCCGGACCCGGGAGAGCCTGTCGGCCACCGGACGGCTCCTCGCCGACACGATCGCCGCGCGCACCGGGCTCGCCCCGGACGGCCTGGAGGTGCGGGTCGCCACGACGTCCCTGCTCGGCGGCCTGCTGGAGGCCACGACGTACTGGGCCGAACGCGGCCACACCGACGACCTCCCCACCCTTCTCGACCGGGCCCTCGACGTGGTCGAGCACGGCCTGCCCGCCGCGAAATCCCGGAGCGGCGGACACCGGACATGACATCCTTGGGCGGGTGAACGGTCCCGAGATCCACGTCGAGTTCGCCCCCGAGCTGCTGCTCTTCGTCCCCAGGGCGCGGCCCACCGGTGCCACGAAGGCCGCCACCGACGGCGTCTCCAGCCTCGGCCATGTCGTCGAGTCCCTCGGAGTCCCGCTGACCGAGGTGGGCGCGCTGTTCGTGGACGGCCGCGAGGTGCCGGCCGGCCACGTGCCGGCCGCGGGCGAGTCGGTGACCGTACGCGCCGTCGAGCATCCGCAGCGGGTGCCGGGCGCGCCGTTGCGGTTCCTGCTCGACGTGCACCTCGGCACGCTCGCGCGCCGGCTGCGGCTGCTGGGCGTGGACACGGCGTACGAGTCGACCGACATCGGCGATCCGGCGCTGGCCGCGCGGTCGGCGGCGGAGCGGCGGGTGATGCTCAGCCGGGACCGGGGGCTGCTGCGGCGGCGGGAGCTGTGGGCGGGGGCGTTCGTCTACAGCACCCGGCCCGAGGAGCAACTCACCTACGTGCTCGACCGGTTCCGGCCCGAGCTGCGGCCGTGGAGCCGGTGCACCGCCTGCAACGGGCTGCTGCGCCGGGCCACCAAGGACGAGGTCGCCGACCAGTTGAAGGGCGGGACGCATCGGACGTACGACGTGTTCGCGCAGTGCGGTGAGTGCGGGCGGGCGTACTGGAAGGGGGCGCATCACGAGCAACTGGTCGCGATCGTGGAGCGGGCGGTCGCCGCGCGGGCCGAGCGGGGCTGATGCGGCGGCCCCATCCGGGGGAAGGCGCCGTGGGGGACCGCGGCGCCGTGAGGGCTGGTCGCGCCCGCGCGGCGGAGCCGCATATCGATACGGCCCCGCGCCCCTATGGGGCGCTCAGCGCCCTGTGCAGCCGGTCCGGGTCGGTCGTCGGGGTGTCGCAGGTGAAGTTGCGGCAGACGTAGGCGGCCGGTTCGCCCTGGACCAGTGGGCGGTCGGCGAGCAGCGGGAACTCGTCGCTCCCCGGGGTTCCGGCGGCGACCACCGCGCCGGGCGCGGAACCCAGGAGCGCCGTGCGGTGCAGGGCGGTCGTGGCCGGGTCGTCGAGCGCCGGGCCGACCACCGCGACCTCCCGCGGCCCGTCCAGCACGGCCTCGGCGACCGCGAGCCCCCACCCGATGAACCGCGGGACCCGCGGGCCGAGCGCCTTCACCACGCCCAGCGCCCGTTCGGCGGCCGTGCGGTGCGGCTCCGAACCGGTGTGCGCGGCATAGCCGAGCAACGCCCCCGCTGCGGCGGTCCAGCCGGACGGGGCGGCGTTGTCGGTCGGGTCCTGCGGACGCCGGATGAGGCGCTCGGCGTCGGACGCCGTGTCGTACAGGGCGCCCGAGCCGGGGTCGGTGAAGCGGGCCAGGACATGGTCGAGCAGCAGTCCGGCGAACTCCAGCCAGACGCCCTCGCCGGTCACCGAGGCGAGCGCCAGGAAGCCCTCGGCGACATCGGCGTAGTCCTCCAGCACCCCCGCGTTGGCGCCGGTGCGGCCGTCCTTGCTGGTGCGGGCGATCCGGGCCTGGTCGTCCAGGTGCAGCCGGACCAGCAGGTCACCGGCGGCGACGGCGGCCTCGACGAGGTCCGGCCGGTCGAAGTAGGCGCCGGTCTCGGCGAGCGCGGCGATCGCGAGGCCGTTCCAGGCGGCGACCACCTTGTCGTCCCGGCCGGGCGCGGGCCGGGCGGAGCGCGCCGCGAGCAGCCGCTCCCTGATGCCGTCGATCCGCCCGGCGTCGAACACCTCGTCCCGCTGCGGGAGCTGCAGCACCGAGGCGCCCTCCTCGAAGGTGCCCTCCACGGTCACGCCGAAGTACCGCGCGGCGAGTTCCGCGTCGTCGTCCCCGAGGACCTCGCGCAGTCGCGCGGGCGTCCAGACGTAGTACGCGCCCTCGACATGCCGGCCCGTTCCGTCGTCGCTGTCGGCGTCCAGCGCCGAGGCGAAGCCGCCCTCGACGGTGCGCAGTTCGCGGACCATGAAGTCGGCGGTCTCCAGCGCGACCCGGCGGGCGAGTCCGGAGCCGGTGGCCCGCCACAGGTGGGCGTAGACCCGGCACAGCAGGGCGTTGTCGTAGAGCATCTTCTCGAAGTGCGGCACGATCCAGTCGCGGTCCACGGAGTACCGGGCGAAGCCGCCGCCGAGCTGGTCGTAGATCCCGCCGCGCGCCATGCGCTCGCAGGTGTCCGCCGCCATCTGCAGCGCGCCCTCGGCGCCGGTGCGGGCGTGGTGGCGCAGCAGGAACTCCAGCACCATGGACGGCGGGAACTTCGGCGCCCCGCCGAACCCGCCGCGCTGCGGGTCGTACTCCCTGGTCAGCCCGAGCAGCGCCTGGGCGAGCTCCTGTTCGCCGGGCACCTGGTCGTCGCCGTAGGACAGCTCCCGCCCTGCCAGATCCCGGGCGATCTTCCCCGCCACCTCGTCGACCTCGCCGCGCCGCTCGGCCCACGCCTGGTGGACGCCCTGGAGCACCTGCCGGAAGGAGGGCATGCCGTGCCGGGGGGCGGGCGGGAAGTACGTACCGAAGTAGAACGGCTCGGCGTCCGGGGTGAGGAAGACGGTCATGGGCCAGCCGCCCTGCCCGGTCGCCGCCTGCACCGCCTCCATGTAGACGGCGTCGACGTCCGGGCGCTCCTCACGGTCCACCTTGACGCTGACGAAGTGCGCGTTCATCTCGTCGGCGGTGGCCCGGTCCTCGAAGGACTCGTGCGCCATGACATGGCACCAGTGGCAGCTCGAATAGCCCACACTCAAGAGGATGGGCACGTTCCGCCGCTTGGCCTCCGCCATCGCCTCCTCTCCCCATGGCCACCAGTCCACCGGGTTGGAGGCGTGCTGGAGCAGATAGGGCGACTGGGAGTCGGCCAGGCGATTCATACCGGCATCGTCGCACGCCCGGGGCCGTCCGGCCCAGCTTGCGATGCCCATGTCGGCCCGCTCGCCGGCACCGGCGGAGACGTGCCGGAGCTCCTGTGACGCCTCGTGCGTCGCGGACACCGAAGCCGCCACCCGCTCGTCAGAAGGGGCACCGGTCGAGCGGCACGCTTCCGACGGTCCCCCGCTCGGTGAGCCCGTCGGGGAAAAGGAACGAATAGCAGCGGTGGGAATCGTTCGCCCGGTACTTCACCACGACGCGCGGCGTCGGGTCCGTGAGCCGTGCCTGCCACTCGTTGCCCGTCGCGGCGTGGGAGATCTCCTGATCGGTCAGCACTCCGTCGCCGAGAGCCTGCGCGATGCGGGACCGGGTCAGCCCCGACTGCTTGCCGAACGATTCGTCCGTCGGCACCTCCGCGCGGTCGAAGAACGCCGGCACGGCGTACGCGACCCACAGGGCGACGGCCGCGAAGGCCAGGACCGCCGCACCGGCGGTCAGGCCCGCGCACCCGCCCAGCCACCTCGTCACGGTGGCTGGGCGGGTACGCGGCTCCCGGTGCGGTGTCACTTCACGAACCTACGTACCCGATGTCGTCCAGGCGCTGACGCATCACCGCGGCATAGCCCGTCGTGCCGGCGTCCTTCGGGTGGAAGGACTCGCGGCTGAGGCAGTCCCCACCGAGCCATTCCCAGGTGCAGGCCTGCGACGCGGGGTCTCCGGCGTGGAAGTCGCCCTCGCCGTTGGGACCGATGACGATCTTGTTGATCCACTCCGGGTCGTCACAGCCTCCGTGGCCGACGAAGGCGCTGACCGGGTCGGCGTACTGGATCCGGTACTTCTGCGGGCCCGTGCGGAGGCGGTCCACCATCTCCCGCTGCTCCGCGTTGGCGTAGTTCACGAGCTCCGCGAGAGCGGCCACCTCGGGCATGTCGTAGTACCACGAGCCCGCGCACTTGACGGTACGGCTGAGGAGCTCGGGGTACCCCATGAGCATCACCGTCGCGTTGGGCGCCTTTCCGGCGATGTCCGTCATGACGTACTCCAGGTCGGCGACCATGCGGTCCACGATGGCCTTCTTCTCGGTCAGGAAGCCCGAGTCGTCACTGCAGTCGGTGATGTTGCCGCACTCCTGCATGGCGTTGGCGAAACCGTTCTCGTCATTGCCTCCCAGAGTGAGCATCACCAGTGTGGTGCTGTCGTCCAGAACCCCGGAATCCACCTGGCGCACCTCGCGGAACTGGCCCTCGTTGTGATTCTGCGGGCTGTTCCCCGAGGGAACGTAGGCCACGTTCTTGGTCATCGCGCCCGAGCACGCGACGAATCCGAGTTCCGCGTTCGTGGACCAGTCGTCGCTCAGTTCGCCGAGCGGCGCGGACTGGCCCGGGAGGACGATCTTGCGCGCCCAGGCGTTGTCGCTGCGCCGGCAGCCGTTCCAGTCCGCGGTGCCGTGGTGCTTGTCGGACTCGGGGGAATAGGCGCCGGCGCCCTCACCGGAGGTGTAGGAGTCGCCCAGTACGGCGACGACGTGCTGGGGCTTGGCGGCAAGCGGCTGGAAGGCGACGGCGTCCCAGGCGATGTCGTTGTCGGCGGTGCCGTCCGTCGTCTCGTTGTCCAGGACGACGCTGGGTACGCCGTCGAAGCGGTACACGCCCAGCGACACCCACTTGTTCGTACGGACGTTGGTGTTCACGTAACGCTCCCGCGGCGCGCTGCCGTCGCCCAGGTCGATACGGTAGCGCGCCTGCTGGGTGTGGGCACCGGTGTCGGGCAGATGCACGAGCACACGGGCCCACTGGTCCATGTTCCGGTCCAGTTTCCAGGTGCCCGTGACCCGCATCTTGTCGATGCTCTTCTGTCCGTTGCGGGTGTGGGCGAACCAGAAGTGGGACCCGAACCCGCCGCCGACCTGGTGGAAGTCCTCCTTGCCCTCGTACGTGGTGACCGTGCTGTCGGTTCCGTTGGGGGCGGTCGGAGCGAATTCCCACTCCAGTCTGCCCGCGTTGGTCCAGGACTTGCCGCAGTCCGTGCGCATGGTCGGCACGCTGTCGGCGACGTCGTCGATGATCAGCGCGTTGGAAGGCAGACCACTGGTGCTGCACGTGGGTGTGCCGCTGTCGCCCCGGCCGAGTTCCGAGCGCAGGGTCTTGTAGGTGAGGGTCTCGAAGCCGCAGTCGCCGGAGCACGTCTTCCACTTGGCGTATCCGTCGTACCAGCGCGCTTCGAAGCAGTCCAGGGTGGTGCAGTCCGGCGGGCTGGTGTCGTCGCAGTCGTTGGTGTCGTTGCAGAAGGCGTTGAGCGGCGGCTTGATGCCGGTCGTACGGTAGAGGGCGCTGTTCCACCAGGCCGCCTGGTAGCCGTGCGTGTTGCTGTCGTTCTGCTCGCCGGAGTCGCTGTAGGCGCGTCCGGTGTCGATGGGGAACGCGGCCCAGCCCATCACCTTCTCGGGGTAGGGCCAGTCCTGCGGATGGGCGGCGTCCGCGTAGCTGTTGTTGTCGAGGAAGGCGTTGCGGTCCGCCGGGTACTTCGGGTTGGCGGGGTTGTTCAGCCAGCCGAGACCCCACTTGCCCTCGGAGTCAGGGGTGTTGAAGCCCAGGTTGTAGTTCCACACCGCGGCGAACCAGTTCTCGATGTTGCGCGGGTCGTCGTCGTTGATCTCGACGCGCTGGCCGTCGGTGTGCAGCTCGTTCCACTTCTTCGACAGGGTCTGCGCCGCGACGGCGACGTTGGCCGTGTAGTCGAGGGCGATCGCGCGCTGCTGATCCGCGGGGAACGCCGCGGGCTTGCCCGGCTGCTGGCGGGAGGCGCTGCTCATGCCGTCGGTCTGCTGGCCCATGCCGTAGCCGCAGTCCGCCTCGTCCCAGTTGATGGTCCAGTACTTGTCGGGGTCGTAACCGGGCGTGCCGGGGTAGATGTTGGTGCCGTAGAAGTTCCCGATCAGCGGGCTGCCGGTCTGGCCCGGCAGCACGTGATGGGTCGACTGCCAGAGGTTGGACTCCTGGGCGAGAACGCCCAGCAGCACCTGGGCCGGTATCCGGGAGCCCGCCGGCGCGTCCTTGAGTTCCGGCAGCGGGAACATGGAGGACGGTGACACCGACGAGCCGAGTCCGGCCTGGGAGCGCCAGCCGCCCTGGGTGATCCAGCCGCTGGTGAGGTTGCCCCTGATCGCCATGTCCACCGCCCACTCGACCTGGTTGGGGGTGGGTTGCAGCGCCTGGTAGCCGGGGTGGTTACGAGGAACGCCGCACGTGGCTTCCGGATCGTACGTGGTGGAGGAGGAGTCGACCGCGGCCAGCGGGCGGGATCCGGCCGCCTGGGTCCGCGTGCCCTGCTCCTGCTTCCCGGAGCCGCCCGCACCCGCCGGGGAGGCGGTCCGCAGGGCCGGTGAGGGCTTCTCCAGGGTGGAGGCCGTCCTGCCGGGGACGGTGAACTCGACCTTCTCGCCGGTCTGCGGCACCTCGGCCTCGACCCGGTACGGCAGCGCGATGCCTTCGTCCGCCCGATCGGCCAGTGGGTCCGGTGACCCGTGTGTGCGCAGGCCGGCGGAGACGGCCTTGCGCACGGCCAGACGTCCGTGCGAGGAGACCTGGGCGTCGGCCGCGACGTCCAGGCGCTTGATGCTCGCCGGCAGGTCGGTCACGTCCTCGGCGTCGCCGGTGAGGAAGAGCCTGCCGCCGGTGCCGCCGGCGAGACCGACCTGGCCGAGCCTGCCGTGAGCGAGGGTGCTGATCTTGCCGTCGGACGTCGTGCGGCGAACGTCGACCCGGTCGCCCTCGCGGTCGAGGAAGCCGACTCCGCCGTCGGCGTCCGGGTGCAGGCGGAACGCGGGACCCGACGTCTCGCCGATCACTTTCCTGCGTCCGTCGGCGGCGACCCGGGTCAGCTTGTCGCCGAAGGCCGCGACGATGCCGTCCTCGACCGGCACGGCCGACGTCGCCTCGCCCGGCACGGTCTGAGTGCGGGTGACCTCGCCGGTGGCGGCGTCGAGCCGCAGCAGCCGGGTCCTGCCCACCGACTCGTCGCCGAACTGGCTGAGCACCACGGTCTCGTCCGTGCCGCAGCCGGGGTTGAAGTAGGCCAGGGAGACCTGCTCCCGCAACTTGGTCACCTTGCCGTCCGCCAGGTCCACCACGGCCGCGAAGGCGCCCCGGTCGAACAGCGCCGGCTCGTTGGTGAAGGTCCGGGGCGCGTAGGCGACGACCGCGCGCTTCCCCGAGCCCGTGACACACACGTTGCCGATCCAGGCGTCG
Source organism: Streptomyces sp. NPDC053426 (assembly GCF_055585405.1). Classification (NCBI taxonomy): domain Bacteria; kingdom Bacillati; phylum Actinomycetota; class Actinomycetes; order Kitasatosporales; family Streptomycetaceae; genus Streptomyces; species Streptomyces sp. NPDC053426. The sequence goes on from NZ_JBVJKE010000002.1 coordinate 514,406, forward strand.
GCGTCGAAGCCGTCCTCACGCAGGGTCGCGATCTCACGCCACTGGTACGCCTCGGAACTCTCCGCGACCAGCAGGTGCAGCCCCCGCGGGTCACCGGCCACGGTGACGGCCCGGTCGTCCGAAGTGCGCCAGCCCTTCGGAAGCGTTCCGTCCGGCTTCTCCACCTTCGACGGACCGCTGTCGACGGGGCCGGACCGGTCACCGGCATCCGCGGAGGGGTTCGCGGAGGGCTCCGGAGTCGGGGGCCGTTCCGTACTCTTCGCCGTCGCCGCCGTGTCCTGCCCGCCGGGGCCCGCCCAGGCGTAGGCCGACGGCAGCAGCGCCGCGGCCATGGCCGCGGCCGTGACGGCAGCCCATCTGCTTCTGCTTCTTCGTCTCAAGAGTTCTCCAGGGTCCGGTGGTGCATCTGACCGAACAGACTCCGCCGGCGAGGCGGACACCTCGATGTGTCCGCCCGGCAGCCGCACAGAACCGCCTCAAGGTGACAACGGGCGAGCGCGGCACCCCCGTGCACCGAAGCCCCCGCCCGTGATGCGCCCAGTGAGCGAAGGAGTGGTCTGGTCCACTCCTTCGAGCGGCGGCCATAGTAGGTACCGCGCGTACATGTCAGGAAGACTTGATCACGCAATAGCCGAAAACCGCCCCCGCTCCCCCTCGGCGGAACGACCGTGAAGCCTTTGCGGCAGGCATGTGAGCACGGCGGAACGGGCGGTACAGGCCGGCTGATCACCGCCCGCCGTGACACATGCGCCGTGGCCGGATACGGCCTGCGGGCGGTACGGACCCTCGGGTGGCCGCTCCTGGCCGTCGTCGCCACCGGCCCTGCCCAAACCCGCGGCCCGCACGGTCCGCGGCCGGATGAAGAGGCAGCGCCGGCGCAGCCGTTGATCGTCGCCCCCTCGCGCTGACGGCCCGCACGAAGGACACTCGTGGGCGAAGGAGTTGCCGCCGGAGGGGGACATGTCATGCGGGACAGTCAGCGGGCGGACGCCGAGCGGCTGTTGGCGCGGGCCGTGGAGGAGGAGGTGCGCAGGTCGGGCGGGCGCACCGACGGCAAGGTGCTGCTCGCGCGGGCGCGCGGGGCACTGGACACGATGGCGCAGGCGGCGGCCGAGGAGTACGAGGCGTACACGCGCGCCCTGGACGAGGCGGAGGCCGGGCGGCTCACCTTCCGGCAGCGTTACGCCCGCGAGGGCGCCGGGACGCCGCTGCTGGTGGCCGGGGTGGCGGGGGTCGCGGCCGTGGTCGCCGACATGGCGCTCGGGACGGGCACCGGGACGGCGCTGGGCGCGGGCGTGACCGTCGGGGTCGTCGGCGCGGCGGCGACGGTGGTGAAGGTGGCCGGCGCGCATGTGCCCGCCGCGCACCACCGGGCCGGCGCGGTGAGCCAGCCGGGCGGGCCGCAGCAGTTGCGGCTGCAGTGGCTGACGGCGCTGGAGGTACGGGGAATCCGGCCGTTCCTGGACCAGCAGCGGGTGCTGGCCGCGTCCACCGGGCCGAAGAAGGCGGGGCCCCGGCTGCGCGGCACGGACAAGAGCGCGGCGGCCCGCGGGCGGAGCGTGCTGGAGCAGTCGTTCGGACAACTCCCGGAGCCATTGGGACCGTTCGCGGGGCGGCGGCAGGAGATGGCGCGCATCCGGCAGTGGGTGCAGGCGGCCCGCGCGACCACGAAGACCCAGCCGACGGTGGTCGTGCTGCACGGGGCGTCCGGCAGCGGCCGTACGACGCTCGCGGTGCGCGCCGCGCACGACCTGAAGGACCACTTCCGCGGCGCCTGCGTCGTCGACCTGCGCGGCGACAGCCCCGGCGAGCCCCCGCTGTCCACCCGGGACGCGCTGCTGCACCTGCTGAACCGGCTCGGGGCGCCCCGCGAGCAGCTGCTGTTCCGCGAGCGGTCCTCCCCCGACCAGCAGGTCAAACGGCTGAGCGAGCTGTACCACCAGCATCTGACCGGGATGCCGGTGACGGTGGTGCTGGACGACGCCTCCGATCCGCAGCAGGTGCGCACGCTGATACCGGAACGGTCCGACAGTCTCGTCCTGGTCACCTCCCGCGCGCCGCTCGGGCTGCCGGACGATCTGCCGGCCCGGGTCCACCAGCTGCCGGTGGACGCGCTGGACGCGGCCGGTGCGGAGGAGCTGCTCGCGGTCGCCGCGCAGGACTCCTCGGGTCCCTACGACGCCGACTCCGCCGAGCGGGTGCGGGAGCTGTGCGGGGGCCTGCCGCTGGCGCTGCGGATCGCCGGTGCGGCCCTCGGCCCCCGCTCGCCCCTCGCGCTCGCCACCGACCTGGGCGCCTACGGGCCCGTCGAACCGGTCGAGCGGGCGCTGTGGCTGCGCTACACCGACCAGCCGGAGATCCTGCGGCGGCTGCTGCGGCGGCTCGCCCTGGCCGGCCGGGCCTCCCTGGGCGCCGCCGCGGCGGCGGCCCTCCTCGCCACCGACGAGGCCGAGGGCACCCGGCACCTGGTCGCGCTGCACCGCGCCGGCCTGATCGACCGCGTACGGCACAGCCGCTACCGGCTGCACGACCTCGTCCGCGCCTTCGCCCTGGCCCGGCTCCTCGACGAGGAGGAACCGGCCGAGCGCACGGCCGCGCAGGAACGGCTGATCGTGAACTACGCCGAGCTGGCCGACTCGGTGCTGCGGCTGGTCGACGGCAACATGTCGACCCGCTCGGACCGCTTCAGCCCGTACGGCTTCACCTCGCTGGACGAGGCGCTGCGCTGGCTGGACGACGAGTCGAGCTTCATCACGGCGGCGCTGCGGCACGCGGAGGGCGTGGACCGGCGGGCGGTGCTGAACCTGCTCGGCGCGCTGTGCGACTACTGCCTGCTGCGCGGCGACCTGTACCGCCTGGGTGAGATCAACGAGCTGGCGCAGGCCGTGGACGAGGGGCTGCTGGTGCGCTCCGTGCAGTGGCGCACCGGTATCGCGGCACGGCAGCTCGGCGAGCTGGACAAGGCGCGGACCACGCTGACGTCGGTGGTGGACCTGTACCGGGAGGCGCAGCACGGCGCGGGCGCGGCGCGGGCGCTGACCTCGCTGGGCATCACGCTGCACCACCAGGGCAATCTGACGGAGGCGTCGGCGAGGCTGCGGGAGGCGCTGGAGCTGCAGGCCGCGCCCGAGCTGGCCACCGACCGCGCCTGGACGATGCACGCGCTCGCCGCGGTGGAGCGGGACCGGGCCCGGCTGTCCGAGGCGCTGGACCTGCTCACCGAGTCGCTGGTGCTGCACCGCGCGGGCGAGTCCGTGCACGGGCAGGCCTGGGCGCACTTCCAGCTCGGCCAGCTGAACCTGCGGATGGGCGACGTGCCGCGTGCGGAGGCCGAGCTGCGCACGGCCCTGGAGCTGTACGGCCGTACCCGCGACGCCCGCGGTGAGGCGTGGGCGCTGACCGAGCTGGCGCGGGCCCGGCTGGTCGACGGGGACGCCTCACCGGCGGTGGAGGACCTGCGCCGGGCCGCCGCCCGGCACCGGGACAACGAGGACGCGCGGGGCGAGGCGTGGACGCTGTACTACCTGGGCCAGGCGCTGGAGGAGACCGGTGACCTGGACCGGGCGGTGCGCGAGCTGGAACGCGCCCGCACGATGTTCTCCCGGATGCGGGACGTGTACGGCCTGGCCTGCGCCCGGCACCACTCGGCGCGGGTGACCCGGGACCAGCTGGCGGCCCGGACGGGGTCGCTGCGGAACTCCGGGTTCGCCCGGCAGCTCCTGGTGGACGCGCGCGCCGACTTCCAGCGCATCGGGGTCGCGCACGGGGAGGCGTGGACCTGCCTGGAGCTGGCGGTCGTCGACGCGGGCAACGCGCGCACCCAGCAGGCGCTGGCGCTGTGCGACGAGGCGGTGTCCCTGTTCGTGTCCTACGGCGACCGGCGCGGCGAGGACTGGGCACGCTTCCTGCGCTGCACGCTGCTGCCGTACGCGGCACCGGGCGGCACGGAGGTCGGTACGGCGGTGGCCCAGGAGGAGCTGTCCCGGCTGGGCCGGTCCGGCCACGACTCCCGCGACGGGAAACTGTCCGACTGCGTGGAGGCGTACCAGCTCCTCCTGGAACGGGGCGTCAGCCTGGAGGCCGGCTGGCAGGCCTGGCACCTGGGCATGGTCCCCGGCCGCCACGCCCGGGAGGTGATGGGGGTGGCGGTGGCCAAGAAGGCTTAGGGCGCGCCGGCCACCCACCGGTGGTTGTGGGCAGTCGTTCCGCGGGGCGGTGGGGGTTCCCCCGCTCGAGCGAAGCCGAGAGTGGGGGAGGGTGGGCACAACCACCCCGCAGCCGGCCCCCGGCGTCGATGCCGGCCGGAGGCGTCTCAGCCCGGCGTTCGCGGGATGCCTCCCAGGCCCTTGAGGCGCTGAGGGAGGCACGACTGCCCGCGGGAGCGGCGGACGGGATCAGCCCCGCTTCTCCGCAGCCGTCGCCTCGGCCTTCTCGGCCGTCCCCGAGTCCTCGGACTCGACGAAGTCGACGCGGCCCATATGACGGTTCATGGACTTCATCAGGGCCCACACCGCCAGAGCCATCACCGCGAACACGATGAACCCGAGAACACCAGGGGTCACCTTGTCCTCGTCGAGTTCCTTGGCCAGAGGCACCAGGTGGGTCATTGCCAGGCTTGCGCTTGCGCTCATGTCAGGCATTGTCCCGGATGCCCGCGAAGAGGTCGTCCTCGGGGAGGGAGGTATCGACAAGGGACTTCGCCAGCTCGTACTCCTCCGTCGGCCAGACCTCCCGCTGGAGGTCCATCGGCACCCGGAACCAGCCCCCGTCGGGGTCGATCTGCGTCGCGTGCGCGATCAGCGCCTTGTCACGGATCTCGAAGAAGTCGGCGCACGGCACGTGCGTGGTGAGCGTGCGCTCCTTGCGCTCGAACTCGCTCCAGCGCTTCAGCCAGTCCCCGTACGGCGACTCCAGGCCGCGGTCCAGCATCGCCTGGTGCAGCGCCTCGGTGCGGGGACGGTTGAACCCCTGGTTGTAGTACACCTTCAGCGGCTGGTACGCCGGGCCGTACTCGTCCTCCGGGTACTTCTCGGTGTCCGCCGCGCCCTCGAACGCCACCATCGTGATCTTGTGGGTCATGATGTGGTCGGGGTGCGGGTAGCCGCCGTTCTCGTCATAGGTGGTGATCACCTGGGGACGGAAGGAACGGATCTTCCGCACCAGCTCGCCGGCCGCCTTGTCGACGTCCTCCAGGGCGAAGCAGCCCTCCGGCAGCGGCGGCAGCGGGTCGCCCTCGGGCAGCCCGGAGTCGACGAACCCGAGCCACTCCTGCTTCACCCCCAGGATCTCCCGGGCCTCGTCCATCTCCTTCTTGCGCACCTCGTGGATGTGCTCCTCGATGTACGCGTCGCCCTGCAGCTTCGGATTGAGGATGGAGCCGCGCTCCCCGCCCGTGCAGGTCACCACCAGCACGTCCACCCCCTCGGACACGTACTTCGCCATGGTGGCCGCGCCCTTGCTCGACTCGTCGTCGGGGTGGGCGTGCACGGCCATCAGTCGCAGCTGGTCAGTCAAGACTCAATCCTCAAGTCGGTAGGCGCCCTCAGTGCGGCGGCGCGGTCGCAGGCTTCTATAGTGACCGAATCGGGGGACGAAAAATTCCGGAGTCCGCGCTCCGGGACCCGCCTGGGGACACCGGCCCCCTCCTGCCGAGGAGACGATCATGAGTACGTCGAGCACGCGGCTGCCCGAGGGCCGTTACGGCCGCTCCTCGGACCAGCGTGCCGACCGCACCCTCAAGGTCGTCGGCGCCGTGCTGTCGGTGCTGATGCTCGGGCTGGTCGGCTGGTTCGGCTACCACTACGTCGCCCAGAACGAGATCAGCGCCGAGGTGATCGGTTTCGACATCTCCGAGGACTCCGTGAAGGTGCACCTGGAGGTGCACAAGGACGCGGGCGTCGCCGGCTACTGCACGGTCCGCTCCCAGTCCGAGGACGGCGCCGAGGTGGGCCGCGCCGACTTCCGCTTCGACGAGGACGCCACACGCGTCGACGAGGTCGTCACGCTCCGCACCACCTCCCGGGGCACCTCTGCCGAGCTCCTCGGCTGTCACACGGGCTGACGCCGCGGGGAATACCTGGCCGCTGACCTGCGCTGACATGAGTCCGGTGGCTTATGTCCTCCCCCTACGGGCACTCAATTGTTAGGCTCGTGGTTTCGCCCATCCCTGGAGGAACATCCTTCTGGGTAGGGCGATGCTTTGTATTCCCAGTACCTACGAGGAGCACCTGTGACCCAGACCAGCGAGAACGTCACCTGGCTGACCCAGGAGGCGTACAACAAGCTCAAGGAAGAGCTTGCGTACCTTACTGGTCCCGCGCGCACGGAGATCTCCGCGAAGATCGCCGCCGCGCGCGAGGAGGGCGACCTGCGGGAGAACGGCGGGTACCACGCGGCCAAGGAGGAGCAGGGCAAGCAGGAGCTCCGTGTGCGCCAGCTCACCCAGCTCCTCGAGAACGCCAAGGTCGGCGAGGCCCCGGCGGCCGACGGCGCCGTGGCGCCCGGCATGGTCGTGACGATCGCCTTCGACGGTGACGAGGACGACACGCTGTCCTTCCTGCTCGCCTCCCGCGAGTACGCGAGCGCCGACATCGAGACCTACTCGCCGCAGTCCCCGCTCGGCTCGGGCGTCATCGGCCACAAGGTCGGCGAGGACGCGGAGTACGAGCTGCCGAACGGCAAGAAGGCCTCGGTGAAGATCCTGGAGGCGAAGCCGTACAACGGCTGACCCGCCCCCGCGAGTCCCCGACGGGCCCCCGGCACCCCTGCGGTGCCGGGGGCTTCGTCATGCCGCCGCCGAGCGGTACTTGCGCACGGCGAGCGTCCGGAAGAGCGCGATGATCAGGACCGAGTAGATCAGCGACGCCCACACCGGGTGCTGCATGGGCCAGGCGTCCGAGGTGGAGACCCCGGGGTTGCCGAAGAGCTCGCGGCAGGCCTGCACGGTGGCGCTGAACGGGTTCCAGTCGGCGATGTGGCGCAGCCAGGGCGTCATGTTGCTGGAGTCCACGAACGCGTTCGACACGAAGGTCACCGGGAAGAGCCAGACCAGTCCGCCGGAGGTGGCCGCCTCCGGCGTGCGGACCGACAGGCCGATGAGCGCGCCGATCCAGGTGAACGCGTACCCGGCCAGCAGGAGCAGGGCGAACGCGCCGAGCACCTCGCCGACGCTGGTGTGGGTGCGCCAGCCGACCAGGAGGGCGACGACGGCGAGCACCAGCAGGGTGAGCGCCGTCTGCACCATGTCGGCGAGGGTGCGGCCGGTGAGCACCGCGCCGCGCGCCATGGGCAGGGAGCGGAAGCGGTCGATGAGCCCCTTGTGCATGTCCTCGGCGATGCCCGCCCCGGCTCCGGCGGTGGCGAAGGTGACGGTCTGCGCGAAGATGCCGGCCATCAGGAACTCTCGGTAGACCTGCGGACTCGTACTGCCGCCGATGTCCATGGACCCGCCGAACACGTACGAGAACAGCACCACGAACATGATGGGCTGGATGAGCCCGAAGATCACCACTTCGGGGATCCGGGCCATGCGGATCAGATTGCGTTTGGCGACGACCAGGGAGTCCCGGATCGACCGGCCGATGGGGTTGCCGGGGGCCGTGACCCGGACGGTGTCGGTGACGGCGCTCATTTCGCGGTCTCCTTGGTGTCCTGGTCGTCCTTGGCCTCCGCGACATGGCCGGTGAGGGAGAGGAAGACGTCGTCGAGGGTGGGGCGGCGCAGACCGATGTCGTCGATCTCGATGCCGTTGGTGTCGAGGTCGCGGATGATCTCGGCGAGGAGTTTCGCGCCGCCGGAGACCGGTGTGGTGATCTTGCGCATGTGGTCCTCGACCGTGGTGTCGCCCTGGCCGGCGCCGCGCAGGCTGTACTTGTCGAGGAGGGCGGACGCCGACTGGATGTGCTCGCGTTCGTGCACCACGACCTCGACGCGTTCGCCGCCGGTGCGGGCCTTGAGCTGGTCGGAGGTGCCCTGGGCGATGACCTTGCCGTGGTCGACGACCGCGATGTCGTGCGCGAGGTGGTCGGCCTCCTCCAGGTACTGGGTGGTGAGCAGCAGGGTCGTACCGCCGGAGACGAGCTGTTTGATCACCTCCCACAGTTGCTGGCGGTTGCGCGGGTCGAGGCCGGTGGTCGGCTCGTCCATGAACATCACGGGCGGCGAGACGACCAGGGCGGCGGCGAGGTCGAGGCGGCGGCGCATGCCCCCGGAGTAGGTCTTGGCGGTGCGGTCGGCGGCGTCCGCGAGGTTGAACTGCTCCAGCAGTTCGTCCGCGCGGGCCTTCGCCGCCTTCGCCTTCATCTGGTAGAGCTGTCCGACCATCTGCAGGTTCTCGCGGCCGGTCAGATACTCGTCGACGGCGGCGAACTGGCCGGACAGGCCGATGGAGCGGCGTACGGCGTCGGGCTGTTTCAGCACGTCGATGCCTGCGACGACCGCCTTGCCGCTGTCGGGCCGCAGCAGGGTGGTCAGGCAGCGGACGGTGGTGGTCTTTCCCGCGCCGTTCGGCCCGAGCAGGCCCAGGACGGTGCCCTCGGGGACCTCCAGGTCGACGCCGTCCAGTGCCCTTACGTTCCCGAAGGTCTTCACCAGACCTTCGGCATAGATGGCGCCTGGCATATGAGTCTCCACGTCGTCGTGATTCTTCGGAAAGCCTAGGTTTGCGCGCTTTGGTGTGCTGAGGTTTTTCGTCGGGCGCGGGTGGCGGAACGGACGGCGGCCAACCCGGCGGCGAGACACACACCATAACGCGATGTATCGCGTCTCACAATGGAATTGCCCGAAGGAGTGACACCCGGTCGGGTATCAGTCCATGACCGTGTAACCCGCCTCGCGCAGAGCCCTGTTGACCTCCGCGCAGTGCTCCGGGCCCTTGGTCTCCAGGTGCAGCTCGACCTCCGCCTCCGTGAGCCCGAGCCGTGGATCGGTCCGTACGTGGCTCACATCGAGGACGTTAGCGTCCGCCACTGACAACGCCCCCAGAAGCGAGGCGAGGGCACCCGGCCGGTCCGTCAGCCGCAGCCGTACGGCCAGGTAGCGGCCCTGCGCGGCCATGCCGTGCCGCAGCACCCGCTCCATCAGCACCGGATCCACGTTGCCGCCGGACAGCACCGCGACGACCGGCCCCTCGAAGGCGCCGGGCCGGCTCAGCAGCGCCGCGACCGGGCTCGCCCCGGCCGGCTCGACGACCAGCTTGGCCCGCTCCAGACAGAGCAGCAGCGCGGCCGACAGCTCGTCCTCGGTGACCGTGCACACCTCGTCCACCAGCTCGCCGACGATCCCGAACGGCACGTCACCGGGCCGCCCCACCTTGATCCCGTCGGCCATCGTCACCGGGTTGCGCACCGACACCGGACGCCCGGCCGCCAGCGAGGGCGGATACGCCGCCGCGCCCGCCGCCTGCACGCCGACGATCCGCACATCGGGCCGCAGCTCCTTCACCGCGACCGCGATCCCGGCGGCCAGCCCGCCCCCGCCGACCCCGACGACGATCGTGCGCACCTCGGGGCACTGCTCCAGGATCTCCAGGCCCACCGTGCCCTGGCCCGCGATGATGTCCGGGTGGTCGAAGGGATGGATGAACACGGCGCCCGTCTCGTGCGCGTACTCCATCGCCGCGGCCAGCGTCTCGTCGACCACCTGGCCCTGCAGGCGCACCTCGGCGCCGTACTCCCGGGTCGCGCTGATCTTCGGCAGCGGGGCGCCCTTCGGCATGAAGACCGTGGACCGCACCCCGAGCAGCGACGACGCCAGCGCGACACCCTGAGCGTGGTTGCCGGCGCTCGCCGCGACGACACCGGCGGCCCGCTCCTCGGGCAGCAGCCCGGCGATCCGGACGTACGCGCCGCGCAGCTTGAACGACCCCGTCCGCTGGAGGTTCTCGCACTTCAGGTGCACCGGCGCGCCCACCCGCCGGGACAGGTGCCTGCTGCCCTCCAGCGCGGTCGTCCGTGCCACGCCCGAGAGCATCTTCCAGGCACCGCGCACATCGTCGAGAGTGACGGTCCGCAGGGATTCGGCCGTGCTGTAGCTCATGACTCCAGCATCGCAGTCCGCCGGTGACGGCGACCGGAGTGACCAATCCGCGGACTCGGCTTTGCGCAGCGCCGGTACGGGCCGACGTCCGGCCGCGTACCCTGTCCCCCAATTAGCAGCCCTCCACGAAGTGAGCCCCCGGCCATGCCCACAACACCTGATATGTCGATGGACATGAGGACGGACCTGACGGCCGTCGGCGACACCGGTCTTCTCGACACGCTGCAGCATGAGGTGGCGTTGTTCGCCCGCCGTGCCGAACAGACGCGTCTGGGCGGGGTCGGCCAGGTGCGCAACTCGATGGACCGCGCCGCGTACCTGCTGCTCAACCGCCTCGACAAGGAAGGTCCCATGGGCGTCAAGGCGCTCGCCGCGAGCATGGGCATCGACTCCTCGACGGTCACCCGGCAGGTCGCCCCGCTCGTGGACACCGGCCTGGTCAAACGGACCTCGCACCCCGAGGACGGCCGCGCGGTCGTGCTCCAGCTCTCCCCGCGCGGACAGTCGCGCCTGGAGGAAGTGCGCTCCTCGCGGCGCCAGTTGATGGCCGAGCTGACGCAGGACTGGGAGCCGGAGGAGCGCGAGGCGTTCTGCGCGCTCCTGACGCGCTTCAACGGAGCGCTGTCGGCTCGGATGTCCACCTCTGAGCGGGTGGACTCCTGACTCTCCGGGGGCTGCGCCCCCAGACCCCCTTCGGCCCTGAACGGGCCTCGTCCTCAAACGCCGGACGGGCTGACTTCCAGCCCCTCCGGCGTTTGAGGAGCGGGGTCCGGGGCGGAGCCCCAGGTCGGGGCGGGAAGGGGCGGCGGGGGCGAGAAAACCGGGATCCGCCCACATGTGCACGTCTCTTGACCGCGGGACGCACCCTGCCCTGATATGAGAACCGAGGGCTCTCAGGGGCGAGGGGAGGCACGGTTGCACCCACGGCACACCTCCCAGGACGACCTCCGCGCCCGCGAGTTCGAGGCGTACGTCGCGGGCGCCGGCCCCCGCCTGCTGCACACCGCGACCCTGCTCACCGCCGAACCGCCGGACGCCAACCCGCACGCCCGGCGCCTGCTGACCCTCGCGCTGGCCCACACGTACGCGAGCTGGGACCGGCTGCACGGCGCGGACCCCTACGTCCACACCCGCCGGTACCTGGCGACCCGCTTCGCGAGCGGCGCCTGGCACCGGCGCGGCGGACTGCTCCGCCCCCGCGCCCGCCCGGCGGGCCCGCTGGCCCGGCTCTCCCCGCAGGAACGCCTGATCCTGGTCCTGCGGCTGCGGGAAGGAGTCGCCGAGGAGCAGACGGCGGCCCTGCTCGGCCTGTCCGCGGAGCGCGTGCGGACCGTCTTCCACCGCGCGATGGCCACCGTGCTGCGCCCGCCCCCCAGACCGGCCCCCGCGGTGGGCGGTGTCGAGGCGGTGCCGTCGTGACCCGGCTGAGGCGCGAGGCGACCGTACGGCGGATGCTGGAGCAGTCGCCGCCGCGCGTGCCGCACGGGCTCCACGCGGACGCGGTCCGCCGCGGGGCCCGCATCCTGCGCCGCAGGACGCTCGCCCGCCGCGCGATGTGGCTGCTGTTGCTGGCGGTGACCGTGGCGTTCGTGGTGTGGGCGCTGACGGTCCGCCCGTGGGTGGAGCCGCCGTCGGAGACGACTCCACCGCTCACGGGCTGGTGACCGGGGTCTACCGGCCGAGCGCCTGCTGGAGGTCTTCGAGCAGGTCGTCGACGTTCTCGATGCCCACGGAGAGGCGCACCAGGTCGGCGGGGACCTCGAGCGCGGAACCGGCCGCGGACGCGTGCGTCATCCGCCCGGGGTGCTCGATCAGCGACTCGACGCCGCCCAGGGACTCGCCGAGCGTGAACACCTGGGCCCGGTTGCAGACCTCGACGGCCGCCTCCTCGCCGCCCTCCACGCGGAAGGAGACCATGCCGCCGAAGGCCCGCATCTGCTTGGCGGCGACCTCGTGACCGGGGTGGTCGGGCAGCCCCGGGTACAGGACGCTCGTCACGCGCGCGTGGCGGGTGAGCATGTCGGCGACCTTCGTCGCGTTCTCGCTGTGCCGGTCCATGCGGACCGAGAGGGTCTTGGTGCCGCGCAGCACCAGCCAGGAGTCGAAGGGGCCTGCGACCGCGCCCATCGCGTTCTGGTGGTAGGCGAGCTCCTCGCCCAGCTCCGCGTCGCCGGTGATCAGGGCGCCGCCGACGACGTCGGAGTGGCCGCCCATGTACTTGGTCAGGGAGTGCACGACGACGTCCGCGCCGAGCGCGAGCGGCTGCTGGAGGTACGGCGTGGCGAAGGTGTTGTCGACGACGAGCCGGGCGCCCGCGTCCCGGGCGACCTGGGCCACGGCGGCGATGTCGGTGATGCCGAGCAGCGGGTTGGAGGGGGTCTCCACCCAGACGGCCTTGGTCTTCGGGGTGAGGGCGGCCCGCACGGCGGCCGGGTCGCTCGTGTCGGCCACCGACCACTCCACGCCCCAGCGGGCGACGACCTTGGCGAAGAGGCGGAACGTGCCGCCGTACGCGTCGTTCGGGATCACCACGTGGTCGCCGGGGCTGAGCAGCGTACGCAACAGGCAGTCCTCGGCCGCCAGTCCGGACGCGAACGCGAGGCCGCGGCGGCCGCCCTCCAGGGCCGCGAGGTTCTCCTCCAGCGCGGTCCTGGTCGGATTGGCGCTGCGGCTGTACTCGTAGCCGCCGCGCAGGCCGCCGACGCCGTCCTGCTTGTAGGTGGACACCTGGTAGATCGGCGGGACGACCGCGCCCGTCAGGGGGTCGGCGGTGTTGCCCGCGTGGATCGCGAGCGTCTCGAAGTGCTGACTGATGTGCCTGTCGCTCATGGGCACCGAGGGTAGTGCGCGTACGGCGCGGATGACGGACGCGGAGCGGTCGGGGCGGGCGGCGGGGCGGATGCCGGGGGTTTTCCACAGGGCCCGGTACCGGGTTGGCCAATTGTCGGCGTGGTCTGGTTCGCTTGTGACATGGAGATTCTCTGGGTCCTGATCGCGCTCGTCATGCTCGGCTTCGTGGTGCTGCCGTTCGTGAGGCGCGGGCGCGGGACGATCACGCAGGTCCCCGCCGGCCACCCGGACGCGGCGGACCCGGCGAACTACGGCTTCGCCCGCGAGGAGGAGCTGGACATCCGCATGCCCGGCCCCGACCAGGACCTGCTGGACGTCCTGGACCTGGTGCAGCGCACCCAGGACTACCGCGCGGCGCAGCAGCTGCTGGCCGGCACGGACGCGGAGGGCGAGCTGCGCTGGCAGCGCGTCCAGGCGTTCGCGGGCGCGGCCTCGCTGGAGCTGAAGCAGCGGCCCGGCGGGGTGGGCGAGGCGCCGGGCGGGCAGTGGCTGCGGGTGTGGCGGACCGAGATGCCCAAGGACGCGGGGGGAGCCGCGGTGCACGCCGAGTTCCTGGTGCAGCAGGCGTGGCGTACGGCGGCGCCCGGGACGGACGAGTTCCGGATCATCATGGAGGAGGCGAAGGCGGCGTGCGGCGAGGCCGCGCTGCTGGCTCCCGGTGACCCGGTCCCGTACATCGTGGAGCTGTCGGTGGCGCGTGGACTCGGTTACTCGCAGCAGGACTTCGAGCAGGTCTGGCTGAAGATCCTGGACCGCGCCCCGGCCCACATGGGGGCGCACCTGGCCGCGCTGCACTACTGGTGCGAGAAGTGGCACGGCTCGCGGCAGCAGGCGTACGAGTTCGCGGAGGCCGCGGCGGCGCGGGCGCCCCAGGGCTCCCTCCTCGCCGCCATGCCGCTCTTCGCGGTGTTCGAGCACCTGCCCGAGGTGAACCTGGTCGCCGGTTTCTACCGGAGCGAGACCGTCACCAAGGCGATGCACGGCGCGCTGCACGCGGTGCACTCGGCCCGCCCCGACGACCCGATGGCGGCGCACGTGCGGCACCTGCTGGTCTTCTTCCTGGTCCGCGGCGAGCGCTGGGCGGAGGCCATGAGCCAGCTCATACACATCGACGGCCACGTGGGCGCCCTCCCCTGGACCCTCTCCCCCGACCCGGCCGCCGAGTTCGCCGTCTACCGCGCCCTGGCGGTGGCCGGCTACGAGGCGAACGGCGGCAGCCCGGCGACGCTCCCGCACTGACCCGTGCCGTCCCGCCGGGGGTCCCGCCGAAGGCGGCGGCCCCCGCGTGTCTCCGGGCCCCGGCGGCCCGGAGACACGGCGCCGGGCGTCAGATCGTCGCCGTGTCGATCACGAAGCGGTAGCGGACGTCGCTGTTCAGGACGCGCTCGTACGCCTCGTTGATCTCGGCCGCGCCGATCAGTTCGATCTCCGCGCCGATGCCATGCGCGGCGCAGAAGTCCAGCATCTCCTGGGTCTCGGCGATGCCGCCGATCATCGAACCGGCGAGGGTCTTGCCGCCACCGAGCAGCGAGAAGAGGTTGAGGGCGACCGGCTCCTCGGGAGCGCCCACGTTCGCCAGCGTGCCCTCCGTCTTCAGCAGGGACAGGTAGGCGCCGAAGTCCAGCGGGGCCGACACCGTCGACACGATCAGGTCGAAGGTGCCCCGCAGCTCCTCGAAGGTCTTCGGGTCGCTGGTGGCGTGGTAGTGGTCGGCGCCCAGCTTGAGGCCGTCGTCCTTCTTCCGCAGGGACTGCGACAGCACCGTCACCTCGGCGCCCAGCGCGTGCGCGATCTTGACGCCCATGTGGCCGAGACCGCCCATGCCGAGGACCGCGACCTTCTTGCCGGGGCCGGCGCCCCAGCGCTTCAGCGGGGAGTACAGGGTGATGCCGGCGCACAGCAGGGGCGCGGCGACGTCGAGGGCCAGCCCGTCGGGGATGCGGACGACGTACTCCTCGTCGACGACGATCTTCTCCGAGTAGCCGCCGTAGGTGGGCTCGCCGTTCTTGTCGAGGGCGTTGTACGTGCCGACCATGCCGCTGCCGGTGCAGTACTGCTCCCGGCCGGCCTCGCAGTTCTCGCACGTGCGGCAGGAGTCGACCATGCAGCCGACGCCCACGCGGTCACCCACCCGGTACCGGGTGACGCCGGGGCCGACCTCGGACACCACACCGGCGATCTCGTGGCCGGGGACCATCGGGAAGATCGCCTCGCCCCAGCCCTCACGGGCCTGGTGGATGTCGGAGTGGCAGATGCCCGCGAACTTGATGTCGATCAGGACGTCGTGCTCGCCGACCGCGCGCCGCTCGACGGTCGTCCGCTCCAGCGGAGCCTTGGCGGCGGGTACGGCGTATGCGGCAACAGTGGTCATGCCGGGGGTTCTCCTCGTGTGGTCGTACGCCCGGCTGTCTTTCCGTCCGGCCGGGCACGGCATCCAGCCTGCGACGACGTCACGTACTTACCCAGACCACGGTTCTGCCTACGTTGGCCGTGCGTACCACTGACGGGGACAGGATGCCGTGCGTACGACCGGGAATACTGGAGTCATGGACGAGCAGCACACCCACCCGGCCGGCCCGGCGAACGGCGGCCTCGACCCGCGAGCGGAACTCAGCGAGTTCCTGCGCACCCGGCGGGCCCGGCTGAAGCCGGGGGACGTGGGCCTGCCGGACTTCGGACGGCACCGCCGGGTGCCGGGCCTGCGCCGCGAGGAGCTGGCCCAGCTCGCCGGGGTGTCCGTGGCGTACTACACGCGCCTGGAACAGGGCAACGGGCAGAACGTGTCGGCGGAGGTGCTGGACTCGATCGCGCGCGCCCTGCGCCTCACCGACGCCGAGCGGTCCCACCTCACGCACCTGGCGAAGCCGAAGCGGCAGAAGCGGAAGCCGGTGGCCCGGACCCAGCAGGCCCGCCCCGCGCTGCGGCACCTGCTGGAGTCGATGGACGCGGTCCCGGCGTACGTCGTGGGCCGGCGCTCGGAGATCCTCGCCTGGAACCGGATGGCGGCGGCGGTCTTCGGGGACTGGGGGCGGCTTCCGGCGCAGGAGCGGAACTGGGCGCGGCTGGTGTTCCTGAACCCGGACTACCGCGAGCTGTTCGTGGAGTGGGAGCAGAAGGCGCACGACATGGTCGGCTATCTGCGCATGGACGCGGGCTGTCACCCGGACGACCCGCAGCTTTCCTCGCTGGTGGGCGAGTTGTCGGTGAAGAGCGAGGAGTTCCGCAGGCTGTGGGCGGCGCACGACGTCAAGGAGAAGAGCCACGGCGTCAAGCACGTCCGGCATCCGCTGGTCGGTGAGCTGACGCTGCTGTGGGAGTCGTTCCGTCCGGCCGGTGACGACACCGGGCAGTCGCTGGTCACGTACTTCGCGGAGCCGGGTTCACCGTCGGCGGAGGCCCTGAAGCTGCTGTGCAGCTGGGGCGCGGACGCCATGCGGGCCGGGGCGGACGCCACGGCTCCCTGAGCCCGGACCGCCACGATTCCCCCGATCCCTGACCGTCACGGCTCCCCGATCCCTGACCGTCACGGCTCCCCGAGACAGGCGGCGGTCCTCAGCCCGCGACGCCCGGTTTCTCCCGCGTCAGCCGCGGAACGGCCCGCCGGAGGAGAAGTCTTCCGGCGGGCCGTCCGCTCACGGACTACTTGCCGTAGTACGCGTTGTAGACCGAGATCGTCGACGTGTTGCCCTTCTTGTCGGCGATCTCGGCGCGGAAGGAGACGGCCTTCCCCTTCGCCGGGTTCTTGACGGTGATCTTCCCCTTCTTGACCGTGGTCTTCTTCCAGGTCTTGCCGTGGTCGTACGACACGTGCACCGTCAGGGACTTGAGGTTCTTGCCCTTGGCGGCGCCCTCGACGGTGACCGGGATCGTGACCTTCTTGCCGGCCGTCGCCTTGCTGTCCAGCCCCGTGGCCGCCTGGAAGCGGGCCGTGGAGGCGGGAAGCTGCTTGAGCTCGGCGGTCTTCTTGGAGCGGAAGGTCCAGCTCGCGTCGATCCGCGTGGAGGCGGCGGCGACCGCGGCGCTGCGCTTGACCGAGGTGGTCAGCCTGTAGGAGGCGTCCCCGGACGGGACCTTGAACTCCTTCTCCCCGAACAGCGGGTCGTCGTGCGAACCGACCTTCTTGCCGTTGCGGTAGAGGCTGGTGGTGACCGACGTGAACACCGAGGAGCCGGCGTGGCCCTTGCCGTCGGCGAACAGCGGGACGAGCCCCGAGATGCTGTTGCCGTCGCGGAAGAGGCCGTACTCGGAGGTGAGGCTCGGCCCGAAGACGGCCGTGTTCACGGTCTCCTGGTACGTCTTGCCGGCCTTGTAGCCCTTCTCCCGGCCGATGAGGTACCCGGCCTCGGAGACGGGCCAGCCGTCCGCGTCGACACCGCCCTGCTGTTCGAAGTCGAGGTCCCACTTCACGCCGGCCACGGTGGACAGGTGCAGGGTGCGGGTGCCGGGCAGGTTCTGCGGGATGCCGATCGAGGAGCCGCCGGTGCCGCCGGGCAGCAGGCCCAGGGCGTTGACGGTGCCCTTCTTGCCGCTCGCCGCCGCGCCCATGCCGACCTTCACCGTGGCGAGGTCGCCCGCCTTGTAGTGCCGGGTGTAGCCGGTGGCCAGCTTCTTGACCTTGCCGCCGATGACGGTGTCGTACTGGTCCTTGGCGCCCTTGCTGAAGTGGGCGTCCCACTGCTGGCTCAGCGAGCCGTCGGTGATCTGCGGGCCGAGGTGGGCGGAGCGGAAGTTGTCGTACGAATCCAGCCACCAGCCGAACCCGTAGGAGGAGTCGTTCGTCTCGACAGTGTAGTCGGCGGAGGCGAACTCGGGCTTGGCCGCCTTGTCCGGCACGGTGATCTTCACCGGCCGGGCCTTGCGGGCGTCCAGCGTGATCGTCGTGTTCCGGGTGACGTCCAGCCTGGGCTGGGCGAGCCAGTCGGCGCCCTCGTACGTCTCCGGGTCGGAGCCGACGAGGATGCTGGTGTCCAGGACGTAACCGCCCTTGGGCACGCGGACGGTGACGGTGCCGTCGGCGTCGTAGGGCTGGTACCACCGGTCGGCGCCCAGGCCGGAGAGACCGGCGAGGTTGGCGACGTAGTCGGCGGCCGGCTTGCCCGCGCGGTCGAGGAACTTCAGCGTCACATCGTACGACTCGACCTCGCGCTGCACCGCGGCGGCCGTGCGTACGGTCTGCCCGCCGCCGGTGGCGACCACGTACGCCGAGTACGCGCCGTCGGTCGTGCCGCCGAGCCTGGTGTCGACGGTGACGTCCACGGAGGCCTTGCCGCCCGCGGGGACCGTGACCGTCGTGGCGCCCAGGGCGAAGAAGCCGGCCGGGGCCGCCTTGCCCTTGGGGTTCGTGGCGGTCGACGTCAGCTCGAGGGTGACGTCCCGGGTGCCGAGGTTGCGGTAGGTGAGCTGCTTGGTGACGGGCTTGTCGTCGGTGTGCGGCCACTGCTGGATGCCGAAGCTCAGCGACACCGGGTCGGCGATCACGGTCTGCTTGATGGCCTTGTCGACCTGGACGCGGCCCGAACCCTGCTCGAACGGCGTGTACTTACCGCCCTTGGTGGAGCCGGTGAGCGCGCCCTTCAGCTCCGCCGAGGTCCACTCGGGGTGCTGCTGCTTGAGGAGCGCCGCCGCGCCCGCGACGTGCGGGGTCGCCATCGACGTGCCGGAGATGGTCATGTACCCGGCCGGCTTCTCGCCGACCTCCTCGGCGATGGCGTTGCCCTTCGCCGAGGCGGCCGTGATGTCCACGCCGGGAGCGGTGACGTCCGGCTTGACGGCGCCGTCGCCGGCGCGCGGGCCGGTGGAGGAGAAGTCGGCGAGCGCGTCCTTGTCGTCGACGGCGCCGACGGTGAGCGCGGCGTCCGCGCTGCCGGGCGAACCGACCGACTGCGGGCCCTCGTTGCCGGCCGCGATGGCGAACAGGACGCCCTTCTCGGCGGAGAGCTTGTCGACCGCCGCCTCAAGCGGATCCACCTCGGGCGTGTCCATGCCGCCCAGGCTCATGTTGATCACGTCGGCGCCCTGCGCGGCCGCCCACTCCATGCCGGCGAGGATGCCGGAGTCGTCACCGGAGCCGGTGTCGTCGAGGACCTTGCCGTTGAGGATCTTGGCGCCGGGCGCGACGCCCTTGTACGTGCCCTTGGACTTGGCGCCCGTACCGGCCGCGATGGAGGCGACGTGGGTGCCGTGGCCGACCTTGTCGCCTGCGCTGTCCGCGGAGGTGAAGTTCTTGGACGCGGTCACCTGGCCCTTGAGGTCCGGGTGGGTGGCGTCGACACCCGTGTCGAGGACGGCGATCTTCACGCCCTTGCCGTCGTAGCCGGCCGCCCAGGCCTTCGGGGTGCCGATCTGCGCCACCGACGTGTCGAGGGATGCCTTGCGGACCCCGTCGAGCCAGACGTGGGCGATGCCGGAGGCGGTCCTGTCGCCGTCGGTGACGGCGTCCCACAGCTCGGGCGTGTCCTCGTGCGGGGTCTGCACCGCGTCCGCGTTCAGGGACTTCAGGGTCCGGCGGACCGTGCCCGCGTCACGGACGTCGCCCTTGGCGGCCTGTGCGCCGCCCTTGTAGCCGACGATGACCTTCAGGCCCCGCTTCTGGGAGCCGCGGGTCGCGGCCTTGTTCAGCTCGGTGACGTCGAACAGCCGCTGGTCCAGCCTGCCGCTCGCGATCAGCCGGGCGGCGTCGGCCGGCAGCACGAGGGTGTGGCCGCCGGTGCGGCGGACCTGTACGGGTATGTGCTCCCGGCCCTCGGCCCGCTCCAGGCCGACCACGCGGCCCTTGGCGTCCACGGCGACCCGGTCCCCCGTGATCAGCGTGATCCGGTGCTCGGCCTGCGCCGCGGACGCCCCCGTCGAGGCGGCGGCGGTCGTGCGCTCCCCGTCGGCCGACGCCGGGCCGGCCATGCCCGCCGCGAGCGCCACGGCGGTCGCCGTGGCGACCGTGGCCGCGCGCGCCCTCTTCACTTGTCTGCGCAAGGTTCCCCCTAGCGAGATCGCCGGGTGAACTCGGTGTCACCCGGTCGGGGGTGGTCTCGTACGCATGCGCGCACCCCCCGGATCCCGCAGTATGCCGAGGGGTGATCAAGCGCCTCAAGGGACGCCGGGAAGGGTGCGGAAGTCGCCGGGTGACTGTGATGCCACCGCCGGAACTCCGTTACACAACCGTGTGGTCGGCGCTTTCCCGGTCAGGCTTTCGTGTTCTCCTTCACGGTGATCCGCCCCTTGCGGATCGTCGCCAGGCGCGGGGCCGCCTTCGCGATGGCCGAGTCGTGGGTGACCATGACGAAGGTCAGCCCCAGCTCCTTCCACATGCGGATGAGCACGTCCATGATCTCGTCGCGCGTCGACTCGTCGAGGTTTCCGGTGGGTTCGTCGGCGAGCAGCACCTTCGGCTCCTTCACCAGCGCCCGCGCGATGGCCACGCGCTGCTGCTGACCGCCGGACATCTCGCCGGGCAGATGGCCCAGCCGCTCGCCCAGGCCGACCGACGCCAGCGCCTCGGCGGCCTTCTCCCGGCGCTCCTTGGCCTTCACGCCGAGCGGGACGAGCGCGGTCTCGACGTTCTCCTGCGCGGTGAGCGTGGGGATCAGGTTGAACGACTGGAAGACGAAGCCGATGTTCTCGCTGCGGACCCGGGTGAGCCGGGCCTCGGGCAGCCTGGCCAGGTCGGTGCCGTCGAGGACGATCTCGCCGGAGGTGGGCCGGTCGAGGCCGCCGAGCATCTGCAGCAGCGTGGACTTGCCGCCGCCGGTGGGGCCCTGGATGACGAGCCGGTCGCCGTCGGGGATGGTCAGGTCGATTCCGTCGAGGGCGTCGACGGTCTCCTTGCCGCGCGTGTAGCGCCGGGTGACGCCTCTGAGTTCGTACATGGGTCTGCTCCTGGATCGCGTGCGGGGGTGGGGCCCGTCCGCCGCGGGCGGGCCCCGGTTGCCGGTGCCGGGCGGGTGCTACTCGACGCGGCGGAGCGCGTCGGCCGGCCGCAGCCGGGAGGCGCGCCAGCCGCCGAAGGCGCCGGCGACGAGACCGCCGGCCACGGCGAGGCCGACCGCGAGGGCGAGGGTGGTGAGGCTGACCGGCGCGGTGAGCGCGACGTCGAGGGTCTTGGCGGCGGTCTGCCGGCCGGGACCTCCCATGCCGCCTCCACCGGGTCCGCCCATGCCGCCGGCGCCACCGCTGCCGCCGCCGAGCTGGGCCTGCAGGGTGGGGCTGACGGCGGTGACGGCGTACGCGCCCGCCAGGCCGAGCGCGATGCCGAGGGCGCCGCCGATCAGGCCCTGGACCATGGACTCGCCGACCACCTGCCGGGTCACCCGGCCGGACTTCCAGCCCAGCGCCTTGAGGGTGCCGAACTCGCGCACCCGGCGGGAGACGGCGGAGGAGGTGAGCAGACCGGCGACGAGGAACGCGGCCACGAGCACCACGGCCGACAGCCACTTGCCGACACCGGCGGCGAGCGAGGAGGCGGTGGACAGGGAGCCGGAGACGGTGTCCGCGAGGTCGGCGGAGGTCGTGACGGTCGTACCGGAAATGTTCTTCTGGATCCCGGACTTGACGCTGTCGATCTGCTGGGAGTCGGTCGCCTGGACGTAGATCGTGGTGACCTTGTCCTTGGCGTCGGCGAGGGTCTGCGCCTGCTTCAGCGGCAGGTAGAGGTTGGCCGCGGCGTCCCCGCTGGTGGCGGTGGCGATGCCGATGACCTCGTACTCGGTGCCCTTGACGGTGACGGTGTCACCGGTCTCGAGCTCCTTCTCCTTGGCGTAGGCGGAGTCGGCGACGGCGACCTTCGCATTGGTCTCGGTCGTCTTGAAGGTGCGTCCGTCGGTGATCTCGGAGGAGGTCAGCGGGCCGAGGGCGGGCTCGGTGACGTCGGTGCCGTAGACGGAGTAGCTGTTGACGTCGAAGTCGGCGCCGCCGCCCTCGACCTGGCCCTGCGGGGAGGACTGGCCGCCACCGGGACCGCCCTGGCCGCCCGTACCGCCCTGGCCGTCCTGCTGGAACTGACCCCGGGTGAACTCGCCGCTCACCTTCATGACTTGGAGGCTCAGTCCGCCCACCGCGTCGGCGACGCCGTCCTGTTCGCCGACCTCGGTCACGGTGGAGCTCGCCAGGGTCTGGAAGCCCTGCACCATGACGCGGTCGCTGCTCTGCTCCTCGCCGGAGCCGTCGTCCTGGGCGTCGAACCGGAACCGGGGGCGTTCGCCGGCGGTCCCGGACTGGGCCTCCGCGGCCTTGGTGACCGTCATGTCCGTGCCGAGCCCGTACAGGGACTCCAGGACCTTCTCCTGCGCCTTGCCCATGCCGGAGGACACGGAGTTGACCACGATGACCAGCGCGATGCCGAGCGCGAGCCCGGAGGCGACGACGAGGGCCGCCTTTCTGCGGCGGCGCAGCTCGCGCCTCAGGTAGGTGAAGAACATGGCGGCAAGCTAGGGACACCGGGTGATGAAGCGATAAGCGCTCCATAAGAGCCCCATGAGAAGAAGACCGATGCCGCCGCCCGCTCCCCGGAAGGGGCGGACGGCGGCATCGGTCAGGTGGTGGGGTGGGGCGCCGCGTGCGCGGCCGGCGTCAGACCGCCGAGCCCGCCTTCCACTGCTCCCAGTCCATGTTCCAGCCGTTGAGGCCGTTGTCCGGGGCGATGGTCTTGTCGCCGGTGTTCTGGACGACGACCACGTCGCCGATGATCGAGTTGTCGTAGAACCAGGCGCCCGGCGTGCTCGGGTCGTTCGCGCCCTTGGTGTCGGACAGGCCCACGCAGCCGTGGCTGGTGTTGACGCTGCCGAAGATGGACTTGGCGCCCCAGTAGTTGCCGTGGATGAAGGTGCCGGAGGTGCTCAGCCGCATGGCGTGCGGCACGTCCTTGATGTCGTACTCGCCCTTGCCGTCGTCGTCGGTGAAGCCGACCGTCGCGCCGTTCATCCGGGTCTCCTTGAACTTCTCGGAGATCACCATCTGGCCCTCGTACGTCTTGTTCTCGGGCGCCCCGGCGGAGATCGGGATGGTGCGGACGGTCTTGCCGTCCTGCGTGACCTTCATCTGCTTGGTCTTGGCGTCGACGTACGTCACCTGGTTGCGGCCGATCTTGAAGGTGACCGTCTTCTGCTGCACACCGTAGACGCCCTCGGCGCCCTCGACCCCGTCGAGCGCCAGCTTCAGCGTGACGGTGGACTCCTCCTGCCAGTACTCGTCGGGCCGGCAGTCCATGCGGTTGGCGTTGAACCAGTGGCAGACGACCTCCTGGCCGCTGCTGCTGGTGACGGTGACGCCCTTCTGCACCTCGGCCTTGTTGGTGATGGCCTTGTCGAAGTTGATCGACACCGGCATGCCGACGCCGACGGTGGTGCCGTCGTCCGGGGTGAAGGTGCCGATGAAGCTGTTGTCCGGGGCGACCGTGGTGAACGAGGCGTTCTCGTGGGCGGCGCGGCCCTCGGAGTCCTCGGCGGTGGCCGACAGCTTGTAGGTGGTGGCGCGCTCGAGCTGGGCGCTGGGCTTCCAGCTCTTCTTGTCGGCGGATATCTCACCGGCGACGGCGGTGCCGTCGGCGGTGGTCATCTTCACCTCGGTGAGCGTGCCCTTGGCCACGGTCACGGCGGCGGAGTTGTTGATGGAGGCGTTGTTGGAACCGTCCTTCGGCGTGATCTTGATCTGCGCCTCGGAGGACTTCTTCGCCGCCGCCTCGTCGACCTGGGCCTGTGAACCGCCCTTGTCGCTGTCGCCCGAGGCGCTGTCGTCACCACCGGAACACGCCGAGAGCACCAGCACTCCGCCGAGCAGAGCGGACGCGGCCGCCAGACCCCTGCGCCGCTTACCGACCGTCATCACACGCTTCTCCATCGTTGCCGAATCCCAACCCCACGAGGCCCGCCGCGAAGACGAGGGACCTCGTCCACAACCTTCAACGCTACGACCGTGCCCTCCCGTTCCCCACGGCCCGCGAGTGTGGGGCTCGCCACGTCCGCCGGACGGACGGCGAGGGTTTCCGGTCGGCCTCCGTCGCTTGAGACGACAGGACCCCGGTGGCGGTTGCCGCCCGGGGTCACGATTTCCCCAAAACGCCTCAGCCGGTTCGGTCCGCCCCGTCCTCGTCACCCTCGTCGTCGTAGGGCTCGTCGTCCTCGTCCTCGTCGAGGTCCCACTCCGGCGAGTCGGGGTCGTAGTCGATCTCCTCGCCGCTCCAGGAGGCCTGGAGCAGCTCCACACCCGGCACCTCGCCGAGCAGGGCGAACGGGTCGACGAGCTGGGCGAGGGCCTCCGCGGTGTCCTCCGTCACGGCGCTCTCGGCGTGTACCCGTTCCTCGTCCGGCATGTCGCCGTCCTCCGCGATCCTGCTCAGCGCGGCCCCGGTCACCGCCTCCTCGTCGTCGATCTCGAGGACGAGTTCCACGCGAAGCCGTACAAACCGTGATGTCTCTGGGGTGCTCATGCCCGGAGCGTACGGCCTCGGGTGCCCGTGACTTTCCTGTGACCCGCGACTTTCACTAACATCTGCCCACACGGCCAATTCGCCAGCGCCACAAGGGGATCGATATTCCGTGTCTTCCGCGCTCCGTCCGTTGCTGACCGCCACCGCCGCGGGCACCCTGCTGTGCGCCCTGTGGTTCGTCCCGTCCGCCAACGCGACCTCGAACACACCGGTGGCGGACACGGTCTCGGCGAGTCCGTCTCCGCAGGTCACACAGCAGGCGAGAGTCGTGTCGACGTCCGTCGGCGGTGGGGGCGAGGACGTCCGCCTCGCGGACACCGGCAGCTTCGACAGCACCCCGTACATCGCCGGCGGCACGGCCTGCCTCGCCCTCGGCGCCGGTTTCGTCGTCTACTCGGTGCGCCGGGAGCGGCTGGGCCTCTGACGTATGCGCGGGGAAGCCCGGCGACGTATGTACGGAGGGCCCGGCGGAACGGCCGCCGGGCCCCGGACGGTTCAGCTCAGCGGTCCGGTGACCGTCTCCACGGCCGCGACCAGCCGTCCGTCCCGCACGAACGCGTCCGCCGCCGCGAGGTCGGGAGCGAGATAGCGGTCCGCGCCGGGCCCGCCCACGCCCGCCTCCCGTACGGCCGTGACGACCGCCCGCGTGGCCGGCGCCGGGGTCAGCCCCTCGCGCAGTTCCACGGCCCGGGTGGCGGCGTACAGCTCGACGGCGACGACCCGGGTGAGGTTGTCGACGGCCGTGCGCAGTTTCCGCGCCGCCGACCAGCCCATGGAGACGTGGTCCTCCTGCATCGCGGAGGACGGGATGGAGTCCGCCGACGCCGGTACGGCGAGCCGCTTCAACTCGCTGACCAGGGCGGCCTGCGTGTACTGGGCGATCATCAGCCCGGAGTCCACGCCGGCGTCGTCGGCGAGGAAGGGCGGCAGCCCGTGGCTGCGGTTCTTGTCCAGCAGCCGGTCGGTGCGGCGCTCGGCGATGGAGGCGAGGTCGGCGACGGCGATGGCGAGGAAGTCCAGCACATACGCGACCGGGGCCCCGTGGAAGTTGCCGTTGGACTCCACCCGTCCGTCGGGCAGCACCACCGGATTGTCGACGGCCGCTGCGAGTTCGCGCTCGGCGACCAGCCGGGCGTGGGCCAGGGTGTCCCGTCCGGCGCCGGCGACCTGCGGGGCGCAGCGCACCGAGTAGGCGTCCTGGACGCGGGGCGCGTCGTCCTGGTGGTGCCCCGTCAGCCCCGAACCCTTCAGTACGGCCAGCATGTTGGCGGCGCTGGCGGCCTGACCGGGGTGCGGGCGGATGGCGTGCAGCTCGGGGGCGAGCACCTTGTCGGTGCCGAGCAGCGCCTCCAGGCTCAGGGCGGCCGTGACGTCGGCGGACTTGTACAGGAGGTCCAGGTCGGCGAGGGCCATGACCAGCATGCCGAGCATGCCGTCGGTGCCGTTGAGGAGGGCGAGCCCCTCCTTCTCGCGCAGTTCGACGGGCTGGATGCCGTGCTCGGCGAGCAGTTCACCGGCCGGCCGCACGCTGCCGTCGGGACCCTCCGCCTCCCCCTCGCCCATCAGCGCGAGGGCGCAGTGGGACAGCGGGGCGAGGTCGCCGGAGCAGCCGAGGGAGCCGTACTCGTGCACGACCGGGGTGATCCCGGCGTTCAGCACGTCGGCCATCGTCCGCGCGACCTCGGGCCGGACGCCGGTGCGTCCGGAGCAGACGGTCTTCAGCCGCAGGAACATCAGCGCCCGGACGACCTCCCGCTCCACGCGCGGCCCCATTCCGGCGGCGTGCGAGCGGACGATGTTGCGCTGCAACTGGGCACGGAGCTCGGGGCTGATGTGCCGGGTCGCCAGGGCGCCGAAGCCGGTGCTCACCCCGTACACGGGGTCCGGCTTGGCGGCCAGGGCGTCCACGATCTCGCGGGACGCGGTGAGGGCGGCCACCGCCTCCGCGGACAGTTCGACGCGGGCACCGCCGCGCGCCACGGCGAGCACGTCGGACGCGGTCACGCCTGATGTCCCCACCACCACAGTGTGCATATCCATATTCAGGAGCGTACGCACTGAATTCAATGATGTCACCACCGGATTCCCGCCGCACCCCTTACCGACAGGTCACGCGCGACAGGCCCCGCGCGACAGCCCACACCGCCGGGCCGCGCGCTACGGCGAATGCCGCCCCCGGAACCGGCGCCGCTCCCCGTCCGCCGCCCGCGACGGCTCGTCCGCGAGCCGCACGACGGGATCGTCCGGCCCCTCCCGTCCGGCCACGACGGGATGCGCGGCACGCTCGGCCTTGGCCCGGTACTGCGCCGCGTCGGCCAGCCGGAACAGCCGCCGGGCGGAGCGCACCGGCCCGACGGGATCCTCGGTGGACGCCACCCCGCAGGCGACACCGTCCCCGATCCCCAGCTCCACGGCCCGCCGGCACACCTCGTCGGCCGCCTTGACGACCTCGTCGGCCGGCGGCCCCACCACCAGCAGACAGAACTCGTCCCCGCCGAGCCGCGCCGCCAGGGCCCCCGGCAGCATGGCCCCGCACAGCGACAGCACGGTCCCGAACCGCTCCAGCAGCCGGTCCCCCACGGCATGCCCCAGCGTGTCGTTGACCCGCTTCAGCCCGTTCAGATCGCACACCACGAGGCTGACGACGGCCCCGTCGCGCCGGTGCCGCTCCACGGCCTCGTCGAGCCGCGCGTCCACGGCACGCCGGTTGGCCAGCCCGGTCAGCGAGTCCGTGTACGCCAGCCGCCGGGCCTCCTCCAGCCGCTCGGTCTGCGCGATCCCGGCGGCCACGACGGCGGCCAGGACCGTCGCGAAGTCGGCGTCGCCCCGCCCGAAGACGGGCACACCGGCCGGCCGGGCCACATACAGCTCGCCCCAGGCCCGCCCGTGCAGCACGATCGGCGCGACCACACAGCACCCGCGGCCCCGCCGCCTGAGCGCGGCCACCCGCTGATGGCAGTACCCGGCGCGCCCCGCCGAGGGCCCCTCGGCGGTCTCCACCCAGGCGTCGGGCTCACCGCCCCCCGCCCACCGCTCGTGCAGGAACTCGGTGATCTCGGCGAACTGATGCACCGGATAGGACTCGTTCTCCGGGAACTCCTCCTCGCCCTCGGCCAGCTCGCCGACGTTCACCAGGACCCGCAGCCGCCCGAGCTCCCGCTCCCACACCGACAGGGCGGCGAAGCTCCCGCCCAGCGCCCGGCAGGCCCCGCCGGCCGCGGCCCGCCAGGCGTCCCGCGAACCGTGCGCGGCGGCCATGCCCTGGGCCAGCGCCACCACGGCCGCCAGCCGGCTCTCCTCACCCATCTCTCCAGATTAGGAAGATTCAGGACCGACCGGGACATTAAAGAAGCGAACGGGGCCCACCGGATCCCTACTCCCCGGGCCACTCCGGCCTGCGCTTCTCGTTGAAGGCGGCGACCCCCTCCGCCCGGTCCCCCGAGAACGCCACCGACCGCCAGGCGGCGTCCTCGACCTCCAGCCCGGCGGACAGATCCAGCCCGTGCCCGAGCCGCAGCGCCCGCTTGGCCGCCCGCAGCCCCACCGGCGAGTTCCCGGCGATCCGGGACGCCATGGCGAGCGCCTCCTCCCGGTCCCGCCCCTCCTCCACCAGCTCGTCGACCAGCCCCAGCTCCCGGGCCTCGGCGGCCTCCACCCGCCGCGCCGTGAAGATCAGCTCGGCGGCTCTGGCCGCCCCCACCCGCCGGGGCAGCAACTGCGTACCGCCCCCGCCCGGAATCACCCCGACCGACACCTCGGGCAGCCCCACGACCGCCGTACGGTCGGCGACGATCACGTCGCACGACAGGGCCAGCTCGAACCCGCCGCCGAGCGCGAACCCGTGCACCGCCGCCACCGTCGGCACGGGCAGCTCGAGCACCCCGGTGTACGCCCCGCGCGCCACGGGCCGCTGACGCACCAGATCGGCGTCGCTGAAGGAATTGCGCTCCTTCAGATCGGCCCCCACGCAGAACGCCCGCTCGTGCGAGGAGCTCAGCACCACCACCCGTACGCTCCGGTCCTCCCCCAGCGCCGCACAGGCACCGGCGATGGAGCGGGCCATCCCGGTCGACACGGCGTTCATGGCCCCCGGCCGGTCGAGGACGAGCTCCGCGACATGCCCCCGTTCGTGCCGGCGCACCAGCACGAACTCCCCGAACCGTTCCTCACTCATCGACATCCTCCGGTTAACGCGGGTTAACTTTCGCTCACCCGATCATGGCAGCCCGAGCCCACCGGGGAAAAGGGCGCACGCCCGGTTCCCCTGTCACCCCCCGCCCACCCGTTCGAGTGACATCGCCCCGACTCCGGCCCGCCCCCCGCGCAGGAGTGCATAGCGTGCGCACACCGCGGCACGCCGGGGGCGCGCACGCGGGGGAGGGAACCGCAATGACACCGACAGCACCCACCGACGAACCACCAGCACGCGCTCCCCGCCTCCGGGGCCGCCACCGCAAGCCCCGCCCCCGCAAGGTTCTGCTGGCCGCGGGAAGCCTGGCCGTGGCCGCGAGCGCCGTGACCCTGGCCCGCCTGGCCACCACCCAGGGCGGCGGCACGGACATCGGCACGGAGGCGGCCCCCCGCCCCGCCCCTCACACGAACGCCGCCGCACCCACCGGTTCCCCGACCGCACCCGAGACCGTCGCCCCCACCCCCGAGGCGAGCCCGTCCTCCCCCACGGCCCTGGGCGGCAAGAACCCGGCCCCGCTCGCAACGCCCGAGCGATCGTCCCCGGCCCGGACCACCGTCCCGGACACAGCGACCACCCCCACCCCCCTCACCCCACCCACCACCGGCCCCCCGGCGACCCGCCGACCGCACCCACCCACACCCCGGCAGCCCCCACGCGACACTCCGGGTCCGCCCCCACCGGCTCCCCACACCCCGACGCCACCACAGCCGGACGGCTCCGCCCCGAACCCTCGTCCCGGCCTGTGCGTACCGATCATCGGCGTCTGCGTGGGCGGTGACCTGGATCTCGACGGTCAGGGTTAGACGACCTGCGGGATCGCGCCACCGGCCCGCTCGGCCGCCCCGGCGCCGACCACCGCTCCCGGCTCACCGGCGCGCGGCACCGCGCATCAGTCCCTCGAGGTCGCGTTCACCCGCGGGTGTCTGCGCCCCGTCGCGCAGTCCTCGGCCCATCAACCGCCGCACAGCGGGCGAAGCGATCCGAGCGGACCACGCCTCGTTCTCGCGGAGGAGTCCGTCCGTGATGCGTTCGGCGGGCAACGCGCGCTTGGCCGCTTCGATGACGCCATCGGGCAGGGCGGCGATATCGCGGGCGACACGGTCGACGTACTCATCGAGCCGGTCGGCCGGCAGAGCCCGGTTGATCCAGCCGTAGGACGCCGCGGTCCCGGCATCGAACAGCTCCGCGGTGAGCACCACCTCCAGCGCGCGATTGCGGCCCACCCGGTCACGGAGGTACTGCGTTCCACCCCCACCGGGGACGATGCCCATGAGCGCTTCGATCTGGCCGATGCCGGCGGTCTCGGCAGCGGCGAACGCCATGTCCGCCGCGGCCACGAATTCCGCCCCGCCCCCGCGGGCCTTCCCGGCGAGCTTCACGATGGTCACCTGGGGCTGATGGCGGAGGAGCTCGCCTACGGCCTGGAACACGTTGACGTCCGCCGGCGCCGACGCGGCGAGCCGCTCCAGATCGTCCGTCCTCTCCCCGATCCGCATGTCCACATGAGCGAGGAAGAACTCCGGGTCGGCGCTGGAGAAGACGATCACCCGGACCGACGAATCCTCCCTCAAGGCGTCCAGCACCGTGCGGAGCTCACGCATCATCGTCACGTCGAGCAGGTTCACCGGCGGGTTGTCGAGGACGATCCGGGCGACTCCGTCTTCGATGCTCACGTGCA
Organism: Streptomyces sp. NPDC053426; assembly: GCF_055585405.1. Taxonomy (NCBI): domain Bacteria; kingdom Bacillati; phylum Actinomycetota; class Actinomycetes; order Kitasatosporales; family Streptomycetaceae; genus Streptomyces; species Streptomyces sp. NPDC053426. The sequence continues at coordinate 544,577 of NZ_JBVJKE010000002.1, forward strand.
GAGTCGAGCAGGCGTTGGCGTTCAAGGGACTCTCCATAAGTTACCGACAGGCATGTAGGTTTGCGATGCATACCTACCGTCGGCGATGCCTCCGGGACCGTCAATAACGCACTTCGGGAGAACCAAGGATCATGAGGGACACCGACCCGTACGGCATCGACGCGGGAACGCAGGTCGTTTTCCGGGCGGACTGCCCCAGTCGGCCGATCCTCGACCAGATAGCGGACAAGTGGTCGATGATGGTCATGGCGCTTCTGGAGCGGCCCATGCGGTTCAATGAGCTGAAGCGCCGCCTGGAAGGTGTGACGCAGCGCGTCCTCACCCAGACACTGCGCCGTCTCGAGCGGAACGGCATGATCCAGCGGAAAGTACTGCCGACCTCACCGGTCGGCGTCGAATACTCGCTCACGGCGCTGGGCGAGTCCCTGCGGGAGCCTTTCGGTCACCTTTACCGCTGGACCGTCGAGCACGGCGAGGAAATCCAGAACCACCGACGGGCGTACGACAGCAGGACCGGCTCGTAAGGGGATCTAGGACGGGACGGAAGCCCCGTTCCGGCGCGTGAGCAGCCAGGGCTCCACCACACCCAGACCACGCACGGGCCGCTGCCACATCGGCTGGAGCGCGAACCGATAAGCCGGCGGCTCCTCGCCCTCCTTCTCCGCCGCGGCCACCGCCTCGGCCGCCGCCGCCTCGGAGGCGGGCGCGTCACCGGTACGGATCAGCTCCTCGGCGAAGGCGCTGTCGACGAGCACGGCATCGCGCGGTGCTATGGACGTGAGCCGGGAGGCCAGGTTCACGGTCGTACCGAACACATCGCCCATCCGGGTGGTCACCGTGCCGAACGCCATGCCGACCCGCAGCTCCGGCATGGTCTCGTCGTTCGCCATCGTCTCGATCAGCCGCATCGCGATGTCCGCGGCCGTACCGGCGTCGTCGGCGGCGTAGAGCACCTCGTCGCCCAGCGTCTTGATGAGCCGCCCGCCCCGCGCGGCGACCAGATCGGCGGCGGTGGTCTCGAAGGCCTCGACGAGCTCGCCGAGCTCCTCCTCCTCCATCCGCCGGGTCAGCCGCGTGAACCCCACGAGGTCCGCGAAGGCGACGGCGAGCCGTCGGTCGACCATCTCCTCGTCGTCGGCGCCCTGCACGACCCGCCCGGCCGATGCGGCGAGCTGCCGCCGCCAGACGTAGACGAGGAACTCCTCCAGCTCGGGCAGGAGCAGCTCGACGATCGGATACGTCACCTCGGTACGGGTCATGCCCGGCTCGGGCGGCTCGGTCAGCCCCTCCAGGAACGAGTCGATCTGCCACTCGGCCAGCCGGGCGGTGGTCTGCCCGGTGGACCGCGCCACCTGTACCGCCATGGCCTCGCTCAGCAGGCCCGCCTCCACCAGACCGGCGAGCCGGCGCAGGGCGAGTACGTCCGCCTCGGTGAGGGCCTTGGCCTGGCCCACGTCGGCGAAACCCATCGCCCGCCAGAAGCGGGTGGCCAGCTCCATGGTGACGCCGGCGCTGCGGGCCGCCTGAAACGGTGTGTAACGGCGCTCGGCGCCCAGGATGAGCTGTTCGAGGCGCAGGGCAAGCGGATCCTCGCCGGCGCCCTGCGCGTCCGTGGAACCCGAGTCGTCGACGGTCACGCGTGCCCTTCCGATCTGACATGGCCAGGTATCGACCGGGCTCAACTCTACGGCAGGTGTGCGCCAGCTCACTCCGTCAGGTTGGGCCGGGGGTTGCGGTGACCGGCGTTTCCATGGTCACCGGCGCGGACGTCCCCGCAGCCCGGCGCGCTTACGGGGTGCCCCCCCCCCCCCCCCCCCCGTCGGCGTGGGCCGGGGGCGGGGTCGCGCGGCCCGACGCTCACGGGGTGCCGTAGCGCCCACCCTCCGTAGGCGCTGCCCCAGCCCCACCGGACCGAACGCCGCGCCGCAGGCATCAGCGTGCGCGCAAGTGCACGATGTCGCCCGCGCCCACCGGTTCCTGCACGCCCTCCCCCGTGGCCAGCACCAGCCGCCCGTCGCCGTCCACCGCGACCGCCTCCCCCACGAGCTCCCGGTCCCCCGGCAGCTCCGCCCGCACCACCCGCCCCAGCGTCGCGCACCCCGCCGCATACGTCTCCTGCAGGCCGCTCGCCCCCGGGTCACCCCCCACCGCACGCCATCGCCCGTACCAGTCCTCCAGCGACCGCAGCACCCCCCGCAGCAACGGATCCCGGTCCGTACTCACCGCCCCCGCCGACGCCAGCGACCCCGCGGTCGGCACCGGCAGCTCATCGTCCCGAAGGCTCACATTGATCCCGACGCCGATCACCACCCCGTCGTCACCGGCCCGCTCCGCCAGGATCCCCCCGGCCTTGCGCTCCTCTCCCCCCACCGTGACCAGCAGGTCGTTGGGCCACTTCAACGCCGTATCGACACCCGCGGCCCGCGACAGCCCGGTCGCCACCGCCACCCCCGTGAGCAGCGGCAGCCACCCCCACCGAGCCACCGGCACCTCGACGGGCCGCAACAGCACGGAGAAGAACAACCCCGACCGGGCCGGCGCGGTCCACCGCCGGTCCAGGCGGCCCCGCGCGGCGGTCTGCTCCTCGGCGACCAGGACGGCGCCTTCCTCCAGCCCGCCCGCGTCGGCACGGGCCACGAGGTCGGAGTTGGTGGAACCGGTGCGCTGCACCACGTCCACCTGCGTCCACAATCCGCCCGCACGCACCAGCCCCCGGCGCAGACCAGCGGCGTTCAACGGCGGACGGCCGAGGTCGGACCAGCGTCCCGGACCCGGCTCACTGCGCCCGTCGGGCGTACCTTCAGCATGGGGTGTCATGCGACCCACACTAGGTTCGGCACCCTCCGCCCCGCACAGGGGACGGATCCCGGCCCCGGGGGCCGAGGCTCACGGTCGCCCCTTCGAGGATCTCCTTGCCTCGTCTGTGAAGGGGAAAGCGGTGTGGGAAACACCGCACTGCCGATCGGAGGACCCCCTACTACGCTACGGATGAGTAACCGTCCCCCCTTTTGAGCAGGCAGGGAGCCGCATCCCGATGTCCGAGCCGGAAGAGCAGCAGCCTGACATTCACACGACCGCGGGCAAGCTCGCGGATCTGAGGCGTCGCATCGAAGAGGCGACGCACGCCGGCTCCGCACGCGCCGTCGAAAAGCAGCACGCCAAGGGCAAGCTGACGGCCCGTGAGCGGATCGACCTCCTGCTCGACGAGGGGTCCTTCGTCGAACTCGACGAGTTCGCCCGGCACCGCTCCACCAACTTCGGCCTCGACGCCAACCGCCCCTACGGCGACGGCGTCGTCACGGGCTACGGCACCGTCGACGGCCGCCCGGTCGCCGTCTTCTCCCAGGACTTCACCGTCTTCGGCGGCGCCCTCGGCGAGGTCTACGGCCAGAAGATCGTCAAGGTGATGGACTTCGCGCTGAAGACCGGCTGCCCGGTCATCGGCATCAACGACTCCGGCGGCGCCCGCATCCAGGAGGGCGTGGCCTCCCTCGGCGCCTACGGCGAGATCTTCCGCCGCAACACCCACGCCTCCGGCGTGATCCCGCAGATCAGCCTGGTCGTCGGCCCGTGCGCGGGCGGCGCGGTCTACTCGCCCGCGATCACCGACTTCACGATCATGGTCGACCAGACGTCCCACATGTTCATCACCGGACCGGACGTCATCAAGACGGTCACCGGCGAGGACGTCGGCTTCGAGGAGCTCGGCGGCGCCCGCACCCACAACACCGCGTCCGGCGTGGCCCACCACATGGCCGGCGACGAGAAGGACGCGATCGAGTACGTCAAGCAGCTCCTGTCCTACCTCCCCTCCAACAACCTCTCCGACCCCCCGGCGTTCCCGGAGGAGGCGGACCTGACGGTCACCGACGAGGACCGCGAACTCGACACGCTCGTCCCGGACTCGGCGAACCAGCCCTACGACATGCACACCGTCATCGAGCACGTCCTCGACGACGCCGAGTTCTTCGAGACCCAGCCGCTGTTCGCGCCGAACATCCTCACCGGCTACGGCCGCGTCGAGGGCCGCCCCGTCGGCATCGTCGCCAACCAGCCGATGCAGTTCGCCGGCTGCCTGGACATCACCGCCTCCGAGAAGGCGGCCCGTTTCGTGCGCACCTGCGACGCCTTCAACATCCCAGTGATCACCTTCGTCGACGTCCCCGGCTTCCTGCCCGGCGTGGACCAGGAGCACGACGGCATCATCCGACGCGGCGCCAAGCTGATCTTCGCCTACGCGGAGGCCACCGTCCCCCTCATCACGGTCATCACCCGCAAGGCGTTCGGCGGCGCGTACGACGTCATGGGCTCCAAGCACCTGGGCGCCGACCTCAACCTCGCCTGGCCCACCGCCCAGATCGCCGTGATGGGCGCGCAGGGAGCGGTCAACATCCTGCACCGTCGCACCATCGCCGAGTCGGAGGACGCGGAGGAGACCCGCGCCCGCCTGATGCGGGAGTACGAGGACGCCCTCCTCAACCCCTACGTCGCGGCCGAGCGCGGCTACGTCGACGCGGTGATCCTGCCGTCGGACACCCGCCGGCACATCGTCCGGGGCCTGCGTCAGCTGCGTACGAAGCGGGAATCCCTGCCTCCGAAGAAGCACGGCAACATCCCCCTGTAAGGAGTCGACGTGATCAAGGTCGTACGGGGCAACCCCACCCCGGAGGAGCTGGCCGCCGCACTGGCGGTGGTCCGGGCGCGCGCCGCGGCGGCGTCAGCCGTACCGCCCGGCGCGCCCACCCCCCGCGACTCCTGGTCCGACCCGTCCCGGATCGCGGGCCACAGCGTCCCGCGCCCGGGCCCGGCATCGTGGACGCGCACTTACTGGCCGAGCTGAGCCGCGGCCGACCTCAGGGGCGCGAGGCCGTACCCATGTGCGGCTCCGCCGCGCGGGCGCACGGTACTGCAACCCCGCGCCCCTACTTGAGTACGCGTACTCAGGCACCACGACCTGCCAGGCCCCACGCTGGTGACATGCTGTGGTCCGACCCCGAGAACGAGCCGCCCGAGGAACTGCGGGACACGCAGGACATGCTGCGGAGGCTGAGCGTTCTCCTGGCCATGGCCATGGTGCTGGCGATGGTCGTGATCGGCGTGCGGTGATGCGGCCCGGCCCAGATGGCTAACCTGAGGACATGACTGCTCAGCGCCGCAGGCGACTCGTGCTCGCCTCCCAGTCCCCCGCCCGGCTCGGGCTGCTCCGCCAGGCCGGGCTGGACCCCGAGGTGATCGTCAGCGGGGTCGACGAGGACGCCGTCACCGCCCCCACCCCCGCCGACCTCGCGCTCGCCCTGGCCGAGGCCAAGGCGTCCGTCGTCGCCGCGAAGCCCGAGGTCAAGGGCGCGCTGGTGATCGGCTGCGACTCGGTCCTGGAGCTGGACGGCCAGGCCCTCGGCAAGCCCGCGGACGCCGAGGAGGCCACCGCGCGCTGGAAGTCCATGCGGGGCCGTGCGGGGACGCTGCAGACCGGCCACTGCGTGTACGACACCGTCAGCGGCCGTTACGTCTCCGCCACCGCCTCCACCGTGGTCCGCTTCGGCGATCCCACCGACGAGGAGATCGCCGCCTACGTGGCCTCCGGCGAACCGCTCCACGTCGCCGGGGCGTTCACCCTGGACGGCCGCTCGGCCCCGTTCATCGACGGCATCGACGGCGACCACGGCAACGTCATCGGCATCAGCCTGCCCCTGGTCCGGCGTCTCCTCGCCGACCTCGGCGTCGGCATCACGGAGCTGTGGGCGCAGCCGGGGGCGTGACCGGCGAGCCGTCACCGCCGGCGCCGCTCCCGGGAGCGGCGCCGGACCCGGCGTCGGCCGGCTGCTCCGGACCGCCGTCGTACGTCATCAGCAGCAGCACGATGAGCGCGAGCACGACCACCATGTAGAGGAACGCGGTCGGGCCGACCAGGCCCCATGTGGCCGCACCCAGCAGCGCGTGCACCACCGCCGCGCTGATCAGCAGCACCCGGCCGGGCCCGGCGGGCGCCCGGTCGCGCAGGGCGACCAGCAGGGCCACCAGGCCGCACAGCGCGAAGTAGAGCCCGAAGACGACTCCGCCGATCTTCGAGGACGTCGACATCACGTCCGGGTCGAGACCGGCCAGCGACATGTCCTGCCGGTCGACGACGACGCCCAGGAACCAGTTCAGCGCCGCTGTGCCGAGCGCCTCGGCGAACAGTACGAGCGCCACGACCCACGCCACCGGTCTGCGCACCACCGACCCCCACCCACTTTCGAGCACGCTTGCGGTTACCCCGAGTATGTTCGGGCCGACGCGAAGGCTACTAACGGGTAAACCTCGGTACAAGGGTTCTGCGGAGGGCAAAGAATCATTGGGCCATTCGTAGGGACTCCACAAAGAAACGGAGTGGGCCGCAGCACGCTCTCACAGAGACCTTGACCACACAGGACGGCTAGGGTTTCCGGGAGGAGTCCTGCGTACCGAGGTGCGACAAGGGCTTTCGCGGGTCGAGCGAGCCTCGTATCACGCTCCGTGTGGGCAAGCTCACCAGTGGGGACGGGTCGAAGTGCCGTGTCGGCAGTCCCTAAACTCGGCTTGTTTCAAGGAGGGAGCCTCAATCGTGCGCAAGGTGCTCATCGCCAACCGTGGCGAAATCGCTGTCCGCGTTGCCCGGGCCTGCCGGGATGCCGGAATCGCGAGCGTTGCCGTCTATGCCGACCCGGACCGGGACGCTCTGCATGTCCGCGCCGCGGATGAGGCGTTCGCCCTGGGCGGTGACACTCCGGCCACCAGTTACCTCGACATCGACAAGGTGCTGAAGGCCGCGCGTGAGTCGGGCGCGGACGCCATCCACCCCGGCTACGGCTTCCTCTCCGAGAACGCGGAGTTCGCCCAGGCGGTGCTGGACGCGGACCTGATCTGGATCGGCCCGCCGCCGCAGGCCATCCGCGACCTCGGCGACAAGGTCGCCGCCCGGCACATCGCGCAGCGCGCGGGCGCTCCGCTGGTGGCGGGTACGCCCGATCCGGTGAGCGGTGCCGACGAGGTCGTCGCCTTCGCGGAGGAGCACGGGCTGCCGATCGCGATCAAGGCCGCCTTCGGTGGTGGCGGACGCGGTCTGAAGGTCGCGCGGACGCTGGAGGAGGTGCCGGAGCTGTACGACTCCGCGGTGCGCGAGGCGGTCGCCGCCTTCGGTCGCGGTGAGTGCTTCGTCGAGCGCTACCTGGACAAGCCCCGCCACGTGGAGACGCAGTGCCTGGCGGACCAGCACGGCAACGTGGTCGTGGTCTCCACCCGTGACTGCTCGCTGCAGCGGCGGCACCAGAAGCTGGTCGAGGAGGCCCCCGCGCCGTTCCTGTCGGACGCCCAGATGGAGGAGTTGTACTCCGCCTCCAAGGCGATCCTGAAGGAGGCCGGCTACGTCGGCGCGGGCACCGTGGAGTTCCTCGTCGGCCTGGACGGCACGATCTCCTTCCTGGAGGTCAACACGCGTCTGCAGGTGGAGCACCCGGTGACCGAGGAGGTCGCGGGGATCGACCTCGTGCGGGAGATGTTCCGCATCGCCGACGGTGAGGAGCTGGGGTACGGCGACCCGGTGCTGCGGGGGCACTCCTTCGAGTTCCGCATCAACGGTGAGGACCCGGGGCGCAACTTCCTCCCGGCGCCCGGTACCGTCACCCGTTTCGACGCGCCGTCGGGGCCGGGTGTGCGACTGGACGCGGGCGTGGAGTCCGGGTCGGTCATCGGACCGGCGTGGGACTCGCTGCTGGCGAAGCTGATCGTCACCGGGCGCACCCGCAAGGAGGCGCTGGAGCGGGCCTCTCGTGCGCTGGAGGAGTTCCAGGTCGAGGGCATGGCCACGGCCATCCCGTTCCACCGCACGGTGGTGAGGGACCCGGCGTTCGCGCCCGAGCTCACCGGTTCGGCCGAACCGTTCACGGTGCACACGCGGTGGATCGAGACGGAGTTCGTCAACGAGATCAAGCCGTTCGCCGCCGCGGTCGACGCGGGGGCGGAGGAAGAGGTCGACCGCGAGACGGTCGTCGTCGAGGTCGGCGGCAAGCGTCTGGAGGTCTCCCTCCCGGCCTCGCTGGGCATGTCCCTGGCCCGTACGGGGCTGGCGGCGGGCGCGAAGCCGAAGCGGCGGGCGGCGAAGAAGTCGGGCCCGGTGGCCTCGGGCGACACCCTCGCCTCTCCGATGCAGGGCACGATCGTCAAGCTCGCCGTGGAGGAGGGGCAGGAGGTCAAGGAGGGCGACCTGGTCGTCGTCCTGGAGGCCATGAAGATGGAGCAGCCCATCAACGCCCACCGGTCCGGCACGATCAAGGGCCTGAGTGCGGAGGTCGGCGCCTCGATCACCTCCGGTGCGGCGATCTGCGAGATCAAGGACTGACACCTCTGACGCCTGCGGCGCCGCTGTTCGCCCCCGGTGGGGGCTCGGGTCTTGCGCCTGCGGCGCCGTTGTTCGCCCCCGGTGGGGGTGCGGGTCTTGCGCCTGCGGCGCCGCTTTCGGTCCGGTGGGGGCGTGTGTAGCGCCCACGGCCGGTGGGTGGGTCGGGGCCGCGTCGGGGGTGTCCGTCCTCGGACTGGCGCGACTGCGTTCCTTGGACGGGGTACGGGGTGCGGACGCGCCAGCCACTGCGGGCGGCCACCCCCGCCCCGTCCCCTCCCCGCCGTAGGCGGCGTAACCGCGGGCAGTCGTGCCGCTGGGGCGGCACGGGTGGGCGGTGGGGGTACCTCCCGCTCGAGCGAAGCCGAGAGTGGGGGAGGCACCCCGCAAGCGCCGGGCCGCGCGAACACCCCCCGGCCCACACCCACACGGGGGCACCCCGCACAGCACGCCGGGCCGCGAAGCTACCCGGCCCACACCCACGCGGGGCACCCGCAAGGTGCCGGGCCGCGCAACCCCCGGCCCCTGCCGGACACGAGGCACCCCACCAGGCACCGGAACCGCACGAGCCGGGACGCGACAGCGCAGGGCGCTCACAAAAGCACCCCCCGAGCAGACCGCGTCAGCGCCTCCGCAGATCCGCCACCCGCGCCCGCTCAGCCCCCTGCGCCGACTCCGCCGCCCCCAGCGCCACAGCCGTACGCAGCCCGCCGGCCCCCTGCCGCCGCGGCCCGGGAAGAGGAACGTCCCGGCGCTGGCGCCCCGCCGAGCCTCCCTCACCCCCCGCCCCCGCGACAGCGATCTGCACACCCTGATCGGCCAGCGCCTGCAACTCCGTTGCCGCCCGGTCGTCATGCCCGGCCGGCTCATCGGTCACCAGCCGCGTGATCAGATCCGTGGGCACCGTCTGGAACATCGTGTCCGTACCGAGCTTGGTGTGGTCCGCGAGGACCACCACCTCCGCCGCGGCCTGCACCAATGCCCGGTCGACCGACGCCGACAGCATGTTGGACGTGGACAGCCCGCGCTCGGCGGTGAGGCCGCTCCCGGAGAGGAACGCCCGGGACACCCGCAACCCCTGCAGGGACTGCTCGGCACCACTGCCCACCAGGGCGTAGTTCGAGCCGCGGAGCGTACCGCCGGTCATCACCACCTCCACCCGGTTGGCGTGGGCCAACGCCTGGGCGACCAGCAGGGAGTTGGTGACGACGGTGAGGCCCGGCACCCGGGCCAGCCGGCGGGCCAGCTCCTGTGTGGTGGTACCCGCGCCGACCACGATCGCCTCGCCCTCTTCCACGAAATTCGCGGCGAGGTCGGCGATGGCGGTCTTCTCGGCGGTCGCGAGATGTGACTTCTGCGGAAAACCGGACTCTCGCGTGAAACCGCCCGGCAGTACCGCACCGCCGTGCCGGCGGTCGAGGAGTCCTTCTGCCTCCAGTGCGCGCACGTCCCGCCGTACGGTCACTTCGGAGGTCTGGACGACGCGGGCGAGCTCACGGAGCGACACGGCCCCGTTCGCTCGCACCATTTCGAGGATCAATTGACGACGTTCTGCAGCGAACACGAAACTGACAGTAACGCCAGCGACCGTCTGCTTTCAGCAGTTTGCGCTGAATAGCAGAAGTTGTTCGCACGGCCCCACACCAAGTGGTATAGGGCCGCCCTTTCCGGTCGTCAGGCCTCCGCGCCCGCCTTCCGGGTGTGCAACTGCCGTGCCACCTCGGCGATCGAGCCCGACAGCGAGGGGTAGACCGTGAAGGCGTTCGCGATCTGTTCCACCGTCAGATTGTTGTCGACCGCGATCGAGATGGGGTGGATGAGTTCCGAGGCGCGCGGCGCGACGACCACGCCGCCCACCACGATGCCGGTGCCCGGACGGCAGAAGATCTTGACGAAGCCGTCGCGGATGCCCTGCATCTTCGCGCGCGGGTTGCGCAGCAGCGGCAGCTTCACCACGCGGGCGTCGATCTTGCCGGCGTCGACGTCGGCCTGGGAGTAGCCGACGGTGGCGATCTCGGGGTCGGTGAAGACGTTCGACGAGACCGTCTTCAGGTTCAGCGGGGCCACCGCGTCGCCCAGGAAGTGGTACATGGCGATACGGCCCTGCATCGCCGCCACGGAGGCGAGCGCGAAGACGCCGGTGACGTCACCGGCGGCGTAGACGCCGGGGGCGGTGGTCCGGGAGACCTTGTCGGTCCAGATGTGGCCGGACTCGCGCAGCCGGACCCCGGCCTCCTCCAGGCCCATGCCCTCGGAGTTCGGAATGGCGCCCACGGCCATCAGACAGTGCGAGCCGGTGATGACGCGGCCGTCGGCGAGCGTCACCTCCACCCGGTCCCCGACCCGCTTCGCGGACTGGGCCCGCGAGCGCGCCATGACGTTCATCCCGCGGCGGCGGAAGACGTCCTCCAGCACGGCGGCGGCGTCCGGGTCCTCGCCCGGCAGCACCCGGTCGCGCGAGGACACGAGCGTCACCTTCGACCCGAGCGCCTGGTAGGCACCGGCGAACTCGGCGCCCGTGACACCGGATCCGACCACGATGAGCTCCTCGGGGAGCTCGTTCAGGTCGTACACCTGGGTCCAGTTCAGGATGCGCTCGCCGTCGGGGCGGGCGTCCGGCAGTTCGCGCGGGTGCCCGCCGGTCGCGATCAGTACGGCGTCGGCGGTGAGCGTCTCCTCGGTCCCGTCCGCGGCCCGGACGACGACCTTCCGCGATCCGTCGAGCGCCTGCATGCCCTCCAGCCGCCCGCGCCCGCGCAGCACCCGCGCGCCGGCCCGGGTCACCGACGCGGTGATGTCGTGGGACTGGGCCAGTGCGAGCCGCTTCACACGCCGGTTGACCTTGCCGAGGTCCACGCCCACCACCCGGGCGGCCTGCTCCATGGGCGGGGTGTCGTCGGCGACGATGATGCCCAGCTCCTCGTACGAGGAGTCGAAGGTGGTCATCACCTCAGCCGTGGCGATCAAGGTCTTGGACGGCACGCAGTCGGTGAGCACCGACGCCCCGCCCAGGCCGTCGCAGTCGACGACGGTCACCTCCGCGCCGAGCTGTGCGGCGACCAGCGCCGCTTCGTATCCGCCGGGTCCGCCACCGATGATCACGATCCGAGTCACGTACTCCATTGTCCCGCACACTTCACCGTGCGACCGCCCGGGGGCCTCGACCGTGGCTCCCCCGTTACCGGAAGTGGCGCCCGTTCCCGCTGCCGTACCCTTCCCCCATGTCGCTCTACGCCGCGTACGCCGGCAATCTCGACGCGCGGCTGATGTCCCGCCGCGCCCCGCACTCGCCGCTGCGCGCCACCGGCTGGCTGAACGGGTGGAGACTGACGTTCGGGGGCGAGCACATGGGCTGGGAGGGCGCGCTGGCCACGCTGGTCGAGGACCCGATCTCCGCGGTCTTCGTCGCCCTCTACGACATCGCCCCGATGGACGAGGAGTCCCTGGACCGCTGGGAGGGCGCGGGCGGCCTGGACCTCTACCGCCGCACCCGGGTGCGCGTGCACACCCTGGACGGCGAGGAGCCGGCCTGGACGTACGTCCTCAACAGTTACGAGGGCGGCCTCCCCGCGGCCCGCTACCTGGGCGAGATCGCCGACGCGGCGGAGTCCGCGGGCGCGCCCCACGACTACGTGATGGAACTCCGCAAGCGCCCTTGCTGACCGTTCCTAGAGGCTGAGCGGGAGCGAGTCCTGTTGCCAGGACCCATGCTCAGCCGAACGCCCCGAACGGTGTTGGGCGTTCTGGTCGGCCGCGTTCTCGCCGCGTCCGGCGCCAGCGGATCGTGTCCGTGGTCCGGGGATGCGGGGGCGGTTTCCCTCACGCCTTGGGGTGCCCGGTCGGGCCTGGACGGTCCGATGCCCGCACCCATCGCTCTGGTGGGTGCGGGGCGGTGCCGTCCGACGCCGGATCGGGTGCCCCAGGGCGCGCCTGCCGATCGCCACGGCGGCAGCGTCGTGGCGAGAAGTCTTGCGGGTCTTGCCGGCGAGGGGCTTCTGCCAGTGCTCGGCGCCCCAGCGCGAGGTGTAGGCCGGGTCGACCGCGACGAGGGTGATGCCGAGTTCGGCCGCCATCGACACGAGCCGGGCCCGCAGCCTGCTGACGGGCATGCCGGAGATCAGGTTGCGGAAGCGCTTGCGGCGGCCGTGCTTCTCCCGGGTGGTCTCGGTGGTGAAGTCGAGGTCTTCGATCGCGATGGACAGGCCGTGGCGCCTGGCCCAGTGCATCAGGCGGATCAGGGCGTGCCGGACCTGGGCGTCGCGGTGGTCTGCGGTGCCGGACAGGTCGTAGTCGAAGCGGCGCGGCTCACCGGTGGGGTTGCCGTGTGCGTCGAGGCGCCAGGCGGCCAGGTGGTCGGCGTTGGTGTCCACCCCGATCACGCCGTTCGCGCGGGCCGTGGCCAATGGCACCGTCTGGACCGGCGGGATTGCCCAGGACGCCGTCAGATACCAGCGCCCCCGGACGGTGTCCTCGTGGATGCGGTAGGCGATGGCCCGATTCGCTGCCACGCGGTTGGCCCACTGCTCACCCCGGTGCGCGAAGCGCACGCGGGCGGTGAGCACGTACCGGCTGTGCGGCGCGTTCGCCAGGTGCGCCAGCGGCGCGGGGAGTTTGATCGAGACCTCGCCGTCGGGGGTGACGCGGAGGGTCTCGTTACCGAACTTTTTGCCGGACTCGCCGTCGGCGGCCAGGAACCGGCGCCCGGCCTGCCACCGCCTGCGCCACTGCTCCTCGGTGAGCCGCGCCTGCTCCAGATGGTGGCGGGTGTTCAGCAACCGCTTGCCGCCGCGCACCACACGCACGACTCCGGCCTCGCGGTCGGCCCGCACCGCCTCAAGCCGGTCGCCCAGCACGCGCAGGCGGCGCGACTTCGCATGCCACTCCCGCCTGCTGCGGTAGCCGCCCGGAGCCTTCTTGCTGCCCTTCTGGCCGACCGGCTGGGACAGCCGGTGCTCGACCGTCTCGATCCCGGCTTCGAGGTTCTGGATGTGCGCGAGCTGAGCCCTCCGGGCGAGCGCCCACTGATCGTGGGTGGCCTTGGTGATGCTGCCCGCCCAGCGGGAGGAGGACGCCTCGGTCAGGAAACGCTTACGCTGCGCCCACTGCTCACTGTCGTGCTCCAGCCCGGCCGCGCACCGCGCCTTCAGATCACGGGCAGCGAGCGAACCGAGATGTTCCCCGACCAGGCACAAAACCTTCTCGTCGTCGGCGGTCAGCTCCTTGAGTCGCGTACGGATGGCAACTCCCGAGGGGCCTGGTACCACGAACGGCGCCGCCACCTCCCGCAGTTCGCTCACGCCGTCACCCCTCGGTCCGTTGTCGCAGCAATCCGTCACCACACCCAACGACCACCACCGGCGAAGGTCACATATTCGAGACATGAACTTCCGTTCACCTCCAGTGAGCGCACCAACCGTTGCCCGCAGACTCACGCATACGCGCCAGAACACCCTCAAGCTCAATCGATCGCCACCTGCTCACAACCCCTTCGCGCGCCACCGCGCGGGAAACGACAAGACAACGATCGCCAACCCGTTCACTCCGACATCTACGCGCGTAGGCGAATACCGGCTACCCTCATCGCGTGAACGCTTCTCTTCTTCCGGACGACATCCAGGGCGACCCGTACGCCGCAGCCGACGCCGCAGCCGCGCGCCTGCGCGAACTCACCGGCGCCGAGACCCACGACGTCGCCCTCGTGATGGGCTCCGGCTGGGCCCCGGCCGTGGACGCCCTCGGCACGCCCGAGGCCGAGTTCCAGGTCACCGAACTGCCCGGCTTCCCGCCGCCGGCGGTGGAGGGCCACGGCGGCAAGATCCGCTCGTACGCCATCGGTGCGAAGCGGGCCCTGGTGTTCCTGGGCCGTACGCACTACTACGAGGGACGCGGGGTCGCCTCGGTGGCCCACGGTGTCCGTACGGCCGTGGCCGCGGGCGCGAAGACGATCGTCCTGACGAACGGCTGCGGAGGGCTGCGCGCGGGCATGCGCCCCGGTCAGCCGGTGCTGATCAGCGACCACATCAACCTGACGGCGACCTCCCCGATCGTCGGCGCGAACTTCGTCGACCTCACCGATCTCTACTCGCCCCGCCTGCGGGCGCTGTGCAAGGAGATCGACCCCACGCTGGAGGAGGGGGTCTACGCGCAGTTCCCCGGCCCGCACTACGAGACTCCGGCGGAGATCCGGATGGCCCGGGTGATCGGGGCGGACCTGGTCGGCATGTCGACGGTCCTCGAGGCCATCGCCGCGCGTGAGGCGGGGGCGGAGGTTCTGGGCATCTCCCTGGTCACCAACCTGGCCGCGGGGATGACGGGCGAGCCGCTGAACCACGAGGAGGTCCTCCAGGCGGGCCGGGACTCCGCGACGCGGATGGGCTCCCTGCTGGGTCAGGTCCTCGGCCGCCTGTAGGCACGGAGTCCCACTTCCTCGGGGCGCGGCGCGCTGTCGCGTCCCGGCTCGTGCAGTTCCGGTGCCTGGTGGGGTGCCTCGCGTGGGTGTGGGTCAGGGGTGTTCGCGCGGCCCGGCGTTTGCGGGGTGCCGTCGCGCCCACCCGTGCCGCCCCAGCGGCATGACTGCCCGCGGAGAGCGGCGTGCGGCTGATCGCGGGGGGGGGAGGCGCGTACGGCGCGACGCGTGGTGGATCGGGGTGGGCGGAGAACCGGACGCCTACGGCGGGAAGGGGACGGGGCGGGGGTGGCCGCCCGCAGCGGCTGGCGCGTCCGCGCCCTGCACCCCGTCCAAGGAACGCAGTCGCGCCAGTCCGAGGACGGACACCCCCGACGCGGCCCCGCCCCACCCACCGGCCGTGGGCGCTACACACGCCCCCACCGGACCGAAAGCGGCGCCGCAGGCACAAGACCCGCACCCCCACCGGGGGCGAACAACGGCGCCACAGGCGTCAGCGCGCCCCCGTACCCTCCGCAAGCATGAAAACCTGACCGACGACCAACGAGAGAGGTCGACCCAGCGTGCAAGACGACGCCCTCATCGCACAGGCCCAGGCGTGGCTCGCCGAGGACCCCGACCCGGACACCCGCGAGGAACTCGCCCGCCTCATCGACACCGGCGACCACACCGAGATCGCCGCCCGCTTCAGCGGCACCCTCCAGTTCGGCACCGCCGGCCTCCGGGGCGAACTGGGCGCGGGCCCGATGCGCATGAACCGCTCCGTCGTCATCCGCGCGGCCGCCGGCCTCGCCGCGTACCTCAAGAAGCACGGCCACACCGACGGCCTGGTCGTCATCGGCTACGACGCCCGCCACAAGTCCCGCGACTTCGCCGAGGACACCGCCGCCGTCATGACCGGCGCCGGACTGCGCGCGGCCGTCCTGGACCGCCCCCTCCCCACCCCCGTCCTCGCCTTCGCCATAAGGCACCTCGGCGCCGTCGCCGGAGTGGAGGTCACCGCCAGCCACAACCCGCCCCGCGACAACGGCTACAAGGTGTACCTGGGCGACGGTTCCCAGATCGTCCCCCCGGCCGACGCGGAGATCGCCGCCGAGATCGAGGCCGTGGCCTCGCTCACCACGGTCCCCCGCCCCACCGAAGGCTGGGAGACCCTCGACGACACCGTCCTGGACGCCTACCTCGCCCGCACGGACGCGGTCCTGGCCAAGGACTCCCCCCGCACCGCCCGGACGGTCTACACGGCGATGCACGGCGTCGGCAAGGACGTCCTCCTCGCCGCCTTCGCACGGGCCGGCTTCCCGCAGCCCGTCCTCGTCGCCGAGCAGGCCGACCCCGACCCGGAGTTCCCGACCGTCGCGTTCCCCAACCCGGAGGAGCCCGGCGCGATGGACCTGGCCTTCGCGAAGGCCCGGGAGACCGGCCCCGACCTGGTCATCGCCAACGACCCGGACGCCGACCGCTGCGCCGCCGCGGTCAAGGACGGCGCGGACTGGCGCATGCTGCGCGGCGACGAGGTCGGCGCGCTGCTCGCCGCCCACCTGGTCCGCCGCGGGGCGACCGGCACGTTCGCCGAGTCGATCGTGTCGTCGTCCCTCCTCGGCCGGATCGCCGAGAAGGCGGGCCTCCCGTACGAGGAGACCCTGACCGGCTTCAAGTGGATCGCCAGGGTGGAGGGCCTGCGCTACGGCTACGAGGAGGCCCTCGGCTACTGCGTGGACCCGGACGGCGTACGCGACAAGGACGGCATCACGGCGGCCCTCCTCCTCACGGAACTGGCGTCCGAGCTGAAGGCCGAGGGCCGCACCCTCCTCGACCTCCTCGACGACCTCGCCGTCGAGCACGGCCTGCACGCCACCGACCAGCTCTCGGTCCGCGTCCAGGACCTCGGCCTGATCGCCTCCGCGATGCGCCGCCTGCGCGACCGGCCGCCCACGGAGCTGGCCGGCCTGCGCATCACCGGGGCCGAGGACCTGACCCGGGGCACGGAGACCCTCCCGCCCACCGACGGCCTCCGCTACACCCTGGACGGCGCGCGGGTCGTCGTCCGCCCCAGCGGCACGGAACCGAAGCTGAAGTGCTACCTGGAGGTGGTGGTCCCGGTCGCCACGAGGACCGGCCTCCCCGAGGCCCGTACGAAGGCGACGGCACTCCTCGCGAGGATCAAGCAGGACCTGTCCGAGGCCGCCGGCATCTGAGGGAACCCCACGTGGGGCGAGCCCGCTCGCCCCACGTCACCCCCTCACCCCACGGCCAGCAGCACCGCCAGCAGCACGGCCCCCGCGACGGCCGGCGCCGCGATCTCGTAGGCCCACCGCACGGTCACCTCACCCTGCGCGGCCTCGTCACCCCGCCGCCGCTCGTGCAGCTCGCGCATCTCGGCCATGGCCAGGTCGCTCTCATGCCGCCGAGGCCCCTCGACGGCACCCCCCGCACCGCCGCCGCCCTTGCGCGCGGCCTGCGCCGCGGCCCGCGCCTCCTGCCGGTTCGCCTTGCTGCGGGCCCGCAGCGACACCGGAAGGGCCCACAGCTGGTACTTCGCACCGGACTCGGCGAAGACCTCGTTGGTGAAACCGGACCGCAGCGAGGCGACCTGTCCCCAGGGCAGCACGATCACGCGGAACGGGTTGCGGACGCGCAGCCGGTCGTCGTTCACGTACACGGCGGGGCGCAGGGTGTAGGCGACGATCAGCGGTACGAGGAAGAGCATCGCGGCGAGGGCCAGCCAGGGGGTGCGGCCCTCGCCGGCGAACACCGCGTCGACGCCGAGCCAGCCGATGACGGCGAGCAGCAGCACACCGCCGACGATGCCCGCGAGCGAGCGGTAGATGCGGTCCTTGTACTGGGGTGCCGCAGACCCGGTCGGCTTCGTGGGCTCCGGGTCGGGCGACTGGTGCTCGGGGGACGTCATGCTCCCGATTCTGCACGACGCCCCGGAGTGAGCCGTACGCGGTGGAAGCCGTACGCGATCCCCCACGGGGCTGTACAGCCGCTACGCGCGTAGATATGCTCGTCTGGTGACCATGCCCACCACTGCACCAAACGCTCTCAGCGACGTCACCGCGTCCGACAGCACGCTGCGCCGTTTCCTCCACGGGCTGCCCGGCGTCGACGCGGTCGGCCTGGAGGCGCGCGCCGCCTCCCTCGGCACCCGTTCGATCAAGACGACCGCGAAGGCGTACGCCATCGACCTCGCCATCTCGATGGTCGACCTGACGACGCTGGAAGGCGCGGACACCCCGGGCAAGGTCCGGGCGCTCGGCGCGAAGGCGGTCCGCCCCGACCCGACCGACCGCACCACGCCCGCCACGGCCGCGGTCTGCGTCTACCCCGACATGGTGGCCACGGCGAAGGAGGCCGTCGCCGGATCCGGCGTCAAGGTCGCCTCCGTCGCCACCGCCTTCCCGGCCGGCCGCGCCCCGATCGCCGTGAAGCTGGCGGACGTCCGCGAGGCCGTCGCCGCCGGTGCGGACGAGATCGACATGGTCATCGACCGCGGGGCGTTCCTCGCGGGGAACTACATGAAGGTGTACGACGAGATCACCGCCGTGAAGGAGGCCTGCGGGACGAACGCCCGCCTCAAGGTCATCTTCGAGACCGGCGAGCTGTCGACGTACGACAACATCCGCCGGGCGAGCTGGCTCGGCATGCTGGCCGGCGCGGACTTCATCAAGACCTCGACCGGCAAGGTCGCCGTCAACGCGACCCCCGCGAACACCCTCCTGATGCTGGAGGCGGTCCGCGACTTCCGCGCCCAGACGGGCGTCCAGGTCGGCGTGAAGCCGGCCGGCGGCATCCGCACGTCGAAGGACGCCGTCAAGTTCCTGGTCCTGGTCAACGAGACCGCGGGCGAGGACTGGCTGGACAACCACTGGTTCCGCTTCGGCGCCTCCTCGCTGCTGAACGACCTGCTGATGCAGCGTCAGAAGCTGGCCACCGGCCGCTACTCCGGCCCCGACTACGTGACGGTGGACTGATCACCATGGCACCTGTTTTCGACTACGCACCGGCGCCCGAGTCCCGCTCGGTCGTCGACCTCGCCCCGTCGTACGGCCTGTTCATCGACGGCGAGTTCACCGAGGCGGCCGGCGGCAAGGTCTTCAAGACCGTCTCCCCCTCCACGGAGGAGGTCCTCTCCGAGGTCGCCGAGGCCACCGAGGAAGACGTCGACCGCGCGGTGAGGGCCGCCCGCAAGGCCTTCGAGAAGTGGTCGGCGCTCCCCGGCTCCGAGCGCGCGAAGTACCTCTTCCGCATCGCCCGCATCATCCAGGAACGCAGCCGCGAGCTCGCCGTCCTCGAAACCCTCGACAACGGCAAGCCGATCAAGGAGACCCGCGACGCGGACCTCCCCCTGGTCGCCGCGCACTTCTTCTACTACGCGGGCTGGGCCGACAAGCTCGACCACGCCGGCTACGGCGCGAACCCGCGTCCCCTCGGCGTCGCGGGCCAGGTCATCCCCTGGAACTTCCCGCTGCTGATGCTGGCGTGGAAGATCGCCCCGGCGCTGGCGACCGGCAACACGGTGGTCCTGAAGCCCGCCGAGACGACGCCCCTCTCCGCGCTCTTCTTCGCGGACATCTGCCGCCAGGCGGGCCTGCCCAAGGGCGTCGTCAACATCATCACCGGCGACGGCCGCACCGGCGCCGCGCTGATCGCCCACCCCGACGTGAACAAGGTCGCCTTCACGGGCTCGACCGCCGTCGGCAAGGAGATCGCGCGCACGGTCGCGGGCACCCGCAAGAAGGTCACCCTCGAACTGGGCGGCAAGGGCGCCAACATCGTCTTCGACGACGCGCCGATCGACCAGGCCGTCGAGGGCATCGTCAACGGCATCTTCTTCAACCAGGGCCAGGTCTGCTGCGCGGGCTCCCGCCTGCTGGTCCAGGAGTCGATCCACGACGAGCTGCTTGACTCCCTCAAGCGCCGCCTGTCCACGCTCCGCCTCGGCGACCCGCTGGACAAGAACACCGACATCGGCGCGATCAACTCGGCCGAGCAGCTGGCCCGTATCACCGCACTCGCGGACCAGGGCGAGGCGGAGGGCGCCGAGCGCTGGTCCCCGGCCTGCGAACTCCCCTCGTCCGGCTACTGGTTCGCCCCGACGCTCTTCACGAACGTCACCCAGGCACACACGGTCGCCCGCGACGAGATCTTCGGCCCGGTGCTGTCCGTCCTCACCTTCCGCACGCCCGACGAGGCCGTCGCCAAGGCCAACAACACGCCGTACGGCCTGTCGGCGGGCATCTGGACGGAGAAGGGTTCGCGCATCCTGGCGGTCGCGAACAAGCTCCGCGCGGGCGTCATCTGGTCCAACACGTTCAACAAGTTCGACCCGACCTCGCCGTTCGGCGGCTACAAGGAGTCGGGCTTCGGCCGCGAGGGCGGCCGCCACGGCCTGGAGGCGTACCTCGATGTCTGAGAAGTCCGAGCAGCGACTGAGTGTCTTCAAGACCTACAAGCTGTACGTCGGCGGGAAGTTCCCGCGTTCCGAGAGCGGCCGGGTGTACGAGGTGAGCGACGCAAAGGGCAAGTGGCTGGCGAACGCCCCGCTCTCCTCCCGCAAGGACGCCCGTGACGCGGTGGTCGCCGCGCGCAAGGCGTTCGGCGGCTGGTCCGGTGCGACGGCGTACAACCGCGGCCAGATCCTGTACCGGATCGCGGAGATGCTGGAGGGCCGCCGCGACCAGTACGTCGCGGAGGTCGCCGACGCGGAGGGCCTGTCGAAGTCGAAGGCGGCGGCGCAGGTCGACGCGGCGATCGACCGCTGGGTCTGGTACGCGGGCTGGACCGACAAGATCGCCCAGGTGGTCGGCGGCGGCAACCCGGTCGCGGGCCCGTTCTTCAACCTGTCCTCCCCCGAACCGACGGGCGTGGTCGCCGTACTGGCCCCGCAGGAGTCGTCCTTCCTGGGCCTGGTCTCGGTGGTCGCCCCGGTCGTCGCCACCGGCAACACGGCGGTCGTGGTGGCGTCGGAGAAGTCCCCGCTCCCCGCCCTCTCCCTCGGCGAGGTCCTGGCCACCTCCGACCTCCCCGGCGGTGTGGTCAACGTCCTCTCCGGCCGTACGGCGGAGATCGCCGCCCCGCTCGCCGCGCACCAGGACGTCAACGCGATCGACCTCGCGGGCGCCGACGAGGTGCTGGCGAAGGAGCTGGAGATCGCGGCCGCGGACAACCTCAAGCGCGTCCTGCGTCCACAGCCTGTGGACGACTGGTCGGCGATGCCCGGCACGGACCGCATGACGGCGTTCCTGGAGACCAAGACGGTCTGGCACCCGACGGGTTCGCTGGGCGCGTCGGGCTCCGCCTACTGACCGACCACCTGCGCTGCCGGCCCTCCGGCCTCCTCGAAGACGGCCGCGGCTCATCTCCGTCCGGATGAGCCGCGGCCGTCTTCGAGCACCGCCGACCGGGTGCGGCACGGCGTCCGTGGTCAGCTCGGGTTTCGGAGCCGCCTTCGACGCCGGGCGCGCTGCAGCCCCGAGGTCCGGGCCGGAGAAGCGGTGCGGGCTCCCCTCGCACCACCTGACACAGGCCGTCGGGACCTGGACCCGGCCCCGCACGGACGGCGTACCCGTCCACCGGAAGGCACACGACAGCCGCCCGCGCGGTGAACCGTCCCGCTCCCCGCCTCCCCCGTCACCCCGAGGCCAGCTGTTCCGCTATCTCACTGATCCAGCCCGCGGTCTTCGTCGGGTCGTCGAGGGTCTGCGCCCACGGTTCAGGATCCAGCTCGTGGTCGGTGGGGCCCGCCTTGAGAGCGATGAGGAGGGCCCTCGCGGACTCCCTCATCTCGGGCGTCGTGTCGCCGCTGCCGGGGATGCCGGGGCCCGCCGCCAGGGCGTAGATCTCGCGCGCCATGGCCTGGCGTTCGCCCTTCGACACCTTCTTCCAGAACGTCAGGGCGTGCTTCAGCGAGTCACCGCGGGACGCGGCATTCTCCGGGGTCTCGCCCTCCGGTGCCCAGCGTTCGGGGTGGCGTTTCTCCTCGTAGCGCTTCGTGGCGGCGCGGAGCGCCTTGTACAGGGTGACGCCGAGGACGAGGCTGGCGCCGGCCCCGGCGAGACCCCATCCGACCGGGTTGCTCGCCAGCCCGGCCGTTCCCGCCGCGACCGCCGTCACGACGCCGGCCGCGGCCTTGGTGGATTCGCCCACCGCGCCGCCGATCGCCTCTTTGCCGATCTTGGTGAGCTGCTTCTTCTTCGCGTACTCCTGCGCCCTGGCCAGCCGGTCCGCCTCCCCCTCCCACTTCCTCTCCGTGCGCTGGATGGCCTCGGCGGTGTCACGGACCTCCCTCATCGCCTCCCAGGCGGCGTCGATGGCCTCGGAAACGAGCTCCAGCCGTTCCTCGCCCTCGTGGTCCCAGTAGGCGTCCAGCGCGACGTACGCCTCCGCCGCGGCCCATTCGGCCTGCTCGTACGACTCGTTCAGCCGGGTCAGCGCGGCCGGCCGAACGAGGTGGGGGTCTCCGAGCTCCTTCACCCTCTTGTACTTGCGGGCCGCTCCCCCGACGCGGAAGGCCGCCCGCACGCCCTTGATCGCGCCGACGGAAGCGCTGGCGATACCGCTCGCCTCGGACGCCACCGCGGCGTCCGCCGCCTTCTGGATCTTGGTCACCTCCTTGGCGATGGCGGCGCTGTAGCTTCCCGAACCGGCGGCGCCGATGACCGCGTCGGTCCCCTTGGTCCTGGCCTTCTTCTGCGCCGTGTGGTGCTTGGCCCCGGTCTCGTGCGTCTTGGCGTCCTTCATGTTCTTGTACGCGTCCATGCCGCTGACCACGGTGCCGGCGGCCTCCGTGAGGAGGTTCCCCGAGGCGGCGGAGGTCCCCGAGGCGGCGGCGGAGTGCTTGAGGCCCTCGTTGGCCGCGGCGGCGGCCTGCTGGGTGAAGCCCGCGTTGACGGGGGTCTGGACTCCCTTGATGAAGGTGTCGATGGGCTCGAGATTCTTCTTGAACCTGTCCAGGAGCCCGGCGATCCGGTCGCGATAGCTCTTCTTCGCTCCGGCGGACGCGTCACCGTTCTCCTGCGCCCTCCCCTTGTCCGCGCTCCTGGCACGCTGCACCGCCGCGGCCGTGGCCCGGTTGCCGGCGCTGGACTGCATCTGGAGGAGGGCCTGCCCCACCGGGTTCCGGGACGGACTCCCGGCCCGGCTCCCTTCCTGCCGCTGCCGGGCCGACGTCAGGACGGCCGCGGACTGACGTGTCGAGGTGCGGCGGGCCGGGGTGCTCATGGACGTACCTCTCCTGCGGCCGGACGGGGCGGGGAAAAGGTAGCCGGGCACGGTCAACGGAAGGGGTACCGCGGAAGAACTCTTCGGGGGATGGCCTGGAACGGCGTCGCGGGAGAGACGGAGGCCGGGGCGTGGCGACGGCGTCCGCGCCGAAGTCCGCGACGACCTCCCCGGCATGGTCCCTGTCCGCGACGGCGAGAACCCGACCGGCCCCGTGACGGTGCTGGACGGGGCGGCCCGGCAGCCCTTCGTCGGCTGCGTCAAGGGCGGTTCCCTGGAGGGTGGTTACGCAGAACGGGCCCTGGTGACGTGCCGAGCCCCGTTCCGGGACAAGGGCTGCCCTCCACCTCGTGGAGAACGCGCCCCGCCCCGGCCGGTACTCAGCCCCTCAGCGCGTCCGTCGCCTGCCCCGCCACCGGGATGCCGCCCACCGACCGCGCCTGGGCGACCGGCCCCGTCACCTCCCGCGAGTCCACCGCCCGGAAGTCGGCGACCTGGGTGCCGACGCCGTTGTCGAGCGGGTCGACGCCCGTGCCGGCGAGCGGGTTGGGCTTGAGGTCCGCGACCGTGCCCACGGCCTGGCCGGTGTCGTCGAGGAGCGAGTCGGAGTCCGCGGCCGCCGCCGTCGCCGCGCCGGTCCCGAGCGCCACCGAGGCGGTCGCGAGAACGGCCAGGGTGCGTCGGACGGTCGGCGTCCTGGGTGCCTTGTGTCGGGCCATCGCTCTGCCACCTGCCGCCTTCACTGGGTGATCGGGTCGCCGCGCAGCGTAGTGGAGGTGTGACGCGCGCTTCAAAGCCGTACCGCGGGGCGTACACCGCCCGGGCGATGCCTCAAACTGGTGTCCCGTGAGCTCCTCCCAGTCGCCCGTGTCCGCGCGAGTCGTGCTGCTCTGCGGCCCCTCCGGTTCCGGCAAGTCCCTCATCGCGGCCCGTTCCGGCCTTCCCGTGCTGCGCCTCGACGACTTCTACAAGGAGGCCGGCGACCCGACCCTCCCCCTCGTGGCGGGCAGCACGGACATCGACTGGGACCACCCGGGCTCCTGGGACGCGGACACCGCCGTCGCCGCGATCGAGCGGCTGTGCCGCACGCGTCGTACGCCGGTTCCCGTCTACGACATCTCGCTGAGCGCCCGCACCGGTGAGGAGACCGTCGACATCGGCGGGACGCCGCTGTTCATCGCCGAGGGCATCTTCGCCGCGGAGATCGTCGAGCGCTGCCGCGAACTCGGGCTGCTGGCCGACGCGCTGTGTCTGAGCCGGGGCCCGGTGCGGACGTTCCGGCGGCGGTTCCTGCGGGATCTGAAGGAGGGCCGCAAGTCGGTGCCGTTCCTGCTGCGCCGCGGCTGGCGGCTGATGCGGCTGGAGCGGTCGATCGTGGCCCGTCAGACGGCGCTGGGCGCGTACGCCTGCGACCGGGACGAGGCGCTGGGCCGTCTCGCGAGGGCGGCGGTCGCCGGGCGTACGGCGACGGGGACGAGCACGCCGGCCTAGCGGGGCGCCCGCGCCACGGGGCACACGGGCACACGGGCACATACGAAAGGCGGGACTGGGCGGGCCCCCCGGCCCTCCAGTCCCGCTGTTTCGCACTCCCCCGTGATCCCCCCGGATCCCTCTTGTTCCCCCGTGATCCCCCCGGATCCGCGGAGGTCCCCCGTGACCCCCCTCGTGCTTCCCCCTCCGGTCCCCCGCTCGTCACGGCGACGTCCCCCGACGCCCCCGCGCTCCCCCATTTGTCACGGCGACGCCCCCCGGCGTCCCCGCGCTCCCCCCGTGACCCTCAGGCGACAAGCTCCCCGAAGGCGTCCTCCTCGTCACGGCCGAAGCTGAGGACCTCGTCCTCTCGCAGCCGGCGGAGCGACCGCCAGATGCTGGACTTCACCGTGCCGACACTGATGCCGAGGATGTCCGCGATCTCCGGGTCCGTGCGGCCCTCGTAGTAGCGCAGGACCAGCATGGTGCGCTGGAGCTCGGGCAGCCGGGCCAGCGCCTGCCACAGCACGGCGCGCAGCTCGGTGCCGCGCATCGCGTCCGTGTCACCGGCCGTCTCCGGCAGTTCCTCGGTCGGGTACTCGTTCAGCTTGCGGCGGCGCCACGCGCTGATGTGCAGGTTGGTCATGGTGCGGCGGAGGTATCCGCCGACCGCCGCCTTGTCGCTGATCCGGTCCCACGCCCGGTAGGTCGAGAACAGCGCGCTCTGCAGCAGGTCCTCGGCCTCGAAGCGGTCGCCGGTCAGGTGGTAGGCGGTGGCGTACAGGGAGGCGCGGCGCTCCCGGACGTAGGCGGTGAACTCCGCCTCCGACAGCGAGCGGCGCTCCCCCGAGCCCTCCCTGTACGCGTTCCCCCCGTTCGTGTCCCCCGTGGACGCGTCAACCACCGTCATGATCGTGGTGTGCTGACGCCCGGTGCCGCGGGCGCACCCCCGCATGCCCGCCGCACCGGACTTCTCGGAACCCCGGTGCACGTCGTGCAGACGCGTGATCACTGCGCTGGTGCTGGTGCCGTGCAGCGTGTTCATCTCGCGCCCCCCGTCGTGGACTTCCGGTGTTCTGTCCTGCTGTTGTGCTTGTGCCGAAAAGCTTGCCCGGGGACCTTCATGGCCGTGTCAGCCGACTGTCACAGGCGTGTCACAGAGGTCGGTCACGGTGGGCCCACAGATCCTTCACAGGTGTCCGTGCACGTAGCGGCACGTATGCGGGCTCAATGGGCATCTGCCGTCCACGGGTCGAACAGGGGGCCCTCCATGGGCCAGAATGAGCCCGTGCCTTCCCTGTTGCTGATCGAGGACGACGACGCCATCCGTACGGCCCTGGAGCTCTCACTGACGCGCCAGGGTCACCGGGTGGCGACCGCTGCCAGCGGTGAGGACGGTCTGAAGCTGCTGCGTGAGCAGCGGCCGGATCTGATCGTGCTGGATGTGATGCTGCCCGGCATCGACGGGTTCGAGGTGTGCCGGCGCATCCGGCGCACGGACCAGTTGCCGATCATCCTGCTGACCGCGCGCAACGACGACATCGACGTGGTGGTCGGGCTGGAGTCCGGCGCCGACGACTACGTCGTCAAACCGGTCCAGGGCCGGGTGCTGGACGCCCGGATCCGGGCGGTGCTGCGGCGCGGGGAGCGGGAGTCCACCGACTCGGCGACCTTCGGCAGTCTGGTCATCGACCGTTCGGCGATGACGGTGACGAAGAACGGCGAGGACCTCCAGCTCACGCCGACCGAGCTGCGGCTGCTCCTCGAGCTGAGCCGGCGGCCGGGACAGGCGCTGTCCCGGCAGCAGTTGCTGCGGCTGGTGTGGGAGCACGACTACCTGGGCGACTCGCGTCTGGTGGACGCCTGCGTCCAGCGGCTGCGCGCCAAGGTCGAGGACGTGCCGTCGTCCCCGACCCTGATCCGTACCGTGCGCGGTGTCGGCTACCGGCTGGATCCGCCTCAGTGACACAGGAGCACGACGGAGAGACCCGCGGCTGGTCCGCGGCGCGCAAGGGAGTCTGGTCACGGCTGCGGTTCACCAGCCTGCGGCTGCGGCTGGTCGTGGTGTTCGGGCTGGTCGCGCTCACCGCCGCGGTGTCCGCGTCCGGCATCGCGTACTGGCTGAACCGCGAGTCGGTGCTGACCCGTACCCAGGACGCGGTGCTGCGCGACTTCGAGCAGGAGATGCGCAACCGGGCGGGCTCGCTGCCCGAGCGTCCGACGCAGGACGAACTGCAGCACACCGCCGGGCAGATGGCGAACAGCAGCCAGCGCTTCACCGTGCTGCTGGTCGCCGAGAACCCCGACGGGCGGACCGTGTACGGCAGTTCGGGCGGGCTGAACGGCTTCTCGCTGCAGGACGTGCCGGTCTCGCTGCGCGAGGCGGTGACCGAGCGGCAGGAGGTCACGTCGAACAACAAGTACCCGCACCACCTGTACTGGCAGCGGATCGTCGACGGCGACACCCCGTACCTGGTGGCGGGGACGCGGGTGATCGGCGGTGGGCCGACCGGCTACATGCTGAAGTCGCTGGAGCCGGAGGCGAAGGACCTCAACTCGCTGGCCTGGTCGCTGGGGATCGCCACGGGGCTGGCGCTGATAGGTTCCGCGCTGCTCGCGCACGCGGCGGCCACGACGGTGCTGAAGCCGGTGCAGCGGCTCGGCGTCGCCGCGCGACGGCTCGGCGAGGGGAAGCTGGACACCCGGCTCAGGGTGTCGGGCACCGATGAACTGGCGGATCTCTCCCGGACGTTCAACAAGGCGGCCGAGGCGCTGGAGAAGCGGGTGGCGGACATGGCGGGGCGCGACGAGGCGTCCCGGCGGTTCGTGGCGGACATGAGCCATGAGCTGCGTACGCCGCTGACCGCGATCACGGCGGTGACGGAGGTCCTGGAGGAGGAGCTGGACTCCGAGGGCGGCGGCATCGACCCGATGATCGAGCCCGCGGTACGGCTGGTGGTGAGCGAGACCCGGCGGCTGAACGACCTGGTGGAGAACCTGATGGAGGTGACCCGCTTCGACGCGGGCACCGCCCGGCTGGTCCTCGACGACGTCGACATGTCCGACCAGATCACCGCCTGCATCGACGCGCGTGCCTGGCTGGACGCGGTCGACCTGGACGCCGAGCGCGGCATCCACGCCCGGATCGACCCGCGCCGGCTGGACGTGATCCTGGCGAACCTGATCGGGAACGCGCTCAAGCACGGCGGGTCGCCGGTGCGGGTCTCGGTACGGGAGGACGGCGCGGAGGGCGCCGGGGACGGGGGCGCGGTGGTCATCGAGGTGCGGGACCACGGTCCCGGCATCCCGGAGGAGGTCCTGCCGCACGTCTTCGACCGCTTCTACAAGGCGAGCGCCTCGCGGCCGCGTTCCGAGGGAAGCGGCCTGGGTCTGTCCATCGCGCTGGAGAACGCCCACATCCACGGTGGCGAGATCACCGCGGCCAACTCTCCCGAGGGGGGTGCCGTGTTCACCCTGCGGCTGCCGCGGGACGTGTCCGCGCAGAGCCCCGCGGAGAAGGACGGCGACGTCGAGGACGAGGTCGCCGAGGGGGACGCCTGATGAACGTACGGACCGCCCCGCGGCGTACGCGGGGACTGCTCGCGGCGGGGGCGCTCGCGGTGCTGCTCGCCGGGTGCGGGATACGGGCCACGGAGGTGCCGACCGACTTCGGTCCCGCGCCGTCGCGGGTGCGCTGCTCGCCGGCCGAGCCGGAGGCGTCGACGCGGGCGGAGCGGGGGCTGCCGGTACAGGTGTTCCTGCTGTGCGGGTCGTCGCTGGTGGCCGTCGACCGGACGGTGCGGGTGCCGGACGGGGCGGCGGACTCGCGGCGCGTGCTGGTGGCGCAGGGGCTGCTGGACGAGTTGTCGCGGGAGCCGTCGGCCGCCGAGCAGCGGGCCGGGTACAGCACGCGGGTACGGCGCGGGATGACCGTGAGCGGTCCGCGCTCCGGCGATCCCGAGGACACGCTGCGGCTGAGCACCGCGCCCGCGGACCTCACCTCCGCCGGGCTCGCGCAGATCGTGTGCACCTTCTCCGACTCGGCGGCGGCCGAGGGCGACGGCTCGGTGATCCTGGGCGGCCCCGACGACGCCCGGCCGCGCCGCTACGAGTGCACGGACGAGGTCCGGTCCCGTCCGGACGAGGAGGAACCGCCGTCCTCGGAGGCCACCGGCGGGTGAGCGCGCGGCTGTGGCGCACGCCTCATCCGGTGAACGGGTGACATCCCGGAACCGATCGTGCCGAAGGCCGCGTCTAGGGGGTCGTGCAGCGTCAAGGCCTCATCGGCGGCTCCGCCGCGACCCGTATCCGTGTGACAGGGGGTCTCCTCCTGGGCGCGTATCTCGCGTTCGTCGCCTGGTACACGCTGCGCCCCCTGGACGTCCCCTGGGTGATGCCCGCCAATCTGCGGCCGCTGGACGGCATCCGGGGCGACTTCGCACTGGGCTGGGCGACGGGGGTCCGCCGGATCTGCGAGGGGCTGGCGCTGCTCGCGCCGCTGGGTGTGCTGCTGCCGATGGCCGGGGGCCGGCTGGCCGTCTCGCGGCTGGGTTCGCTGATCCGCGCCATGGCGGCGACCGCGCTGGTGTCGCTGGCCATCGAGATGCTGCAGACGGCGGTGCCGGGCCAGGTCGTGGACGTCGACTCGCTGCTGCTGAACACGGCGGGCGCGGCACTCGCGCATGCGGCGGTGGTGCCGGCGGGCCGCGCCTGGCTGCGCCGCCGGACGCTACGGCGCTCCGTCACGGCCCTCCTCCCGGAGGAGCCGGCTCAGGGTAGGACCCCGACGATTCCCAGGGTCGGGATCGCCCCATGGAGTGACGCTTTGCCCCCTTCGTCTCCGTAACGTGGAGTGCACGGAGGCAGCCGGTCGGGAGGCCTCGCACCACTCACGAAGGAGCCGCGATGAGCCGCCTCGCCCGCCCCACCAACGACCGCATGATCGGCGGAGTGTGCGCCGCGCTGGCCCGGCGCTTCGGCACCTCCGCGACCACGATGCGGGTGATCTTCCTGTTGTCGTGCCTGCTTCCGGGCCCGCAGTTCCTGCTGTACGTGGCGCTGTGGATCCTGTTGCCGTCGGAGGACAAGGCCCGGGCGGCCTGGTAGCTCCGCGGCACCGTCTCCCGCGAGTACGCCGATGGGGCGCGACCCGGTTCCGGGTCGCGCCCCATCGGTGCGTTTCCGCCTGGCGGGGTCAGGCGCCGATCGGCATCCCGTTGAGGGTGACGCCGTTGGTGGGCAGGTTCCGCAGCGGCATGCCGCCGAGGAGGCCGGAGACCGCGGTCTCGGGGCCCACCCGCTGGGCGACCGGCTGCGCGGTCGCCGTGCCGGTGCCGGCCAGCTCCTGGCCGGTCGCCAGCGCCCGGTCCGAGCCGGGCAGCGCGGTGGACAGCTTCTCCGCCGGTACGGCCCGGTTGACGGTGTCCAGCGCCGGGGCGGCGTCCGGGACGGCCGGGGCCGCGTTGGCGGCGCCGGCACCGGCGGCGGCGAAGGCGGCACCCAGCACGGCGACACCGAGGGTCTTGGCAGCAGACTGCTTCATGTAAATGCGTCCTCGAAATGGGATACGGGGAGTGAGCGGTGCTGAGACCGTAAACACGGGGCCCCTCCCGCCGCAAACATCGAAATGCGGACGAATGGTGAACGTCGACGGCGTTCACGTTTCCCGCGGACGCCGCCCTCAGTTTTCCTTTTCCGGAGAACCGCTGGTGGAGGCCGTCTGACGGAACAGCCATTCGGACTTCAGC
Organism: Streptomyces sp. NPDC053426; assembly: GCF_055585405.1. Classification (NCBI taxonomy): domain Bacteria; kingdom Bacillati; phylum Actinomycetota; class Actinomycetes; order Kitasatosporales; family Streptomycetaceae; genus Streptomyces; species Streptomyces sp. NPDC053426. The sequence continues at coordinate 574,779 of NZ_JBVJKE010000002.1, forward strand.
TCGGCGTATCCGGGCTTGACGACGTCATTGATCATGGCCAGTCGTTCATCGAAAGGAATGAAAGCCGACTTCATCGCATTGACGGAGAACCACTGCATGTCGTCGAGCGTGTAACCGAATGCCTCGACCAGGTGCTCGAATTCCCGGCTCATGGTGGTGTGGGACATCAGACGGTTGTCGGTGTTCACCGTGGCCCGGAAGTGCAGCCGGCGCAGCAGGCCGATGGGGTGCTCGGCGTACGAGGCGGCGGCCCCGGTCTGGAGGTTGGAGCTGGGGCACAGCTCCAGCGGGATGCGCTTGTCGCGGACGTAGGAGGCCAGCCGGCCGAGTTCGACCGTGCCGTCGCCGCGGATCTGGATGTCGTCGATGATGCGCACCCCGTGCCCGAGCCGGTCGGCGCCGCACCACTGGAGGGCCTGCCAGATGGACGGCAGCCCGAACGCCTCGCCGGCGTGGATGGTGAAGTGGTTGTTCTCCCGCTTCAGGTACTCGAAGGCGTCGAGGTGCCGGGTGGGCGGGTAGCCGGCCTCGGCGCCCGCGATGTCGAAGCCGACGACGCCCAGGTCCCGGTAGCGGTTGGCGAGTTCGGCGATCTCCAGGGCGCGGGCGGCGTGCCGCATCGCGGTGAGCAGGGCGCCGACCCGGATGCGCCGGCCGCTCTCCCGCGCACGCCGCTCGCCCTCCCGGAAGCCCTCGTTGACGGCCTCGACGACCTCTTCGAGGGTCAGTCCGCCTTCGAGGTGCTGCTCGGGCGCGTAGCGCACCTCGGCGTAGACGACACCGTCCTCGGCGAGGTCCTCGGCGCACTCGGCGGCGACCCGGACGAGGGCGTCACGGGTCTGCATGACGCCGACGGTGTGCGAGAACGTCTCCAGGTACCGCTCCAGGGAGCCGGAGTCGGCGGCCTCCCTGAACCACAGGCCGAGCTTGTCGGGATCGGTCTCGGGAAGCCGGTGGTACCCGCTCTCGCGGGCCAGGTCCACGACGGTGCCGGGGCGCAGCCCGCCGTCGAGGTGGTCGTGCAGCAGAACCTTGGGCGCCCGGCGGATCTGCTCCGTGGTCGGGGTGTTCGCGATGGTCTGGCTCGTCATTTCCGCACTCTAACTCCTACGCGCGTAGATCACCGGGTGGGTGAAAACGCCGATACGTAACAGTGATCGCACGGCCGGGTGGAGTACACCCGCACTTCTGAGAATGTTCTGTCATGGCACAGGAAGCGATGCCGGTTCGCACGGCCCGGCTGGGGAGGGCGCTCGGCCCGGAGCCGACGGCGGTGGGCGGAGTGGTGCTGCTGCTCCCCGGCGGCGAGGAGGTGTCCGGCCGCAGACCGTCCGCAGTGCTGGCGGCCGCCTCCGTACGCGCTCTGGGGCGCCGTCTCACCCGCGCGGGCCGCGACGAGGGCCTCGCCGCCCATGTCGTCCACTACCGCTACCGGGGCTGGAACGGCAGCGAGGCGCATCTCGCGCGCGACGCCGCGTGGGCCGCCGACGAGGCCGTACGGCGCTACGGGGACGTCCCCGTCTGCCTCGCCGGACTCGGCATGGGCGGCAGGGCCGCGCTCCGCGCGGGGGGCCACGAGGCCGTCAACTCCGTGCTGGCGCTGGCACCCTGGCTGCCCGAGGAGGACGTGGCGGCGCCACCCGAACCGGTGAAACAGCTCGCCGGCCGGCGGGTGCTGATCGTGCACGGCACGAACGACGCGCGCAGCGATCCCGAGCTGTCGTTCCGGCTGGCGGCGCGGGCGAAGAAGGCGAACCGGGAGGTGTGCCGGTTCGAAGTCCATTCGGACGGGCACGGGTTGAGTCAGTACCGGGACGAAGTGCTGGCGCTGTCCGAGGACTTCGTGATGGGGGTGTTGTTCGGACGGGCGTTCTCGCGGCCCGTGCAGGATGCTTTGGCCGCGCCTCCGCCGTTGGGGTTGCGGATGCCGCTTGCCGTCGGGTTCGGGAAGTCTTTGCGGCGGTAGCGCGGATGGGGTGACTGTCGTCCGGCCTGTGCGGGTTGTCTGCGGCTGGTCTCGCCCACGCGGCGGAGCCGCATATCGATACGGCCCCGCGCCCCTGAGTACGTTGCCCTTGCGTCGGCGGTCAGTCACCCCTCTTCACGTGGGGAGCAAAGTACCCCTCTTGGAGAGCAGGAACTTCTTGAAGGCTGCCACGGGGGGTGTGTCCGGGTGGCCGGCGAGCCAGGCCACGCCGATTTCCCTCGCCGCCCTGGGGGCCGTGACCGTCAGTTCGACCACTCCGGGGCGGGGGAAGGCCGGTGGGGGCAGGAGGGCCACGCCCAGACCCGCCGCCACCAGGCCGCGCAGGGTTTCGGCTTCCTCGCCCTCGAAGGCGATGCGGGGTTTGAAGCCGGCCTGAGTGCAGAGGTCGTCGGTGATGCGGCGGAGGCCGTAGCCGGGTTCCAGGGTCACGAAGGTCTCGTCGGCGGCCTCCGCCAGGCGGATGCGGCGGCGGCCGGCGAGGCGGTGGTCGGCGGGGACGACCAGGCGCAGCTTCTGCTCGTCGAGGCGGCGGGCGACCAGGTCGGGGGCGTCGGGCACCGGGGAGGTCAGGCACAGGTCGAGTTCGCCCGCGCGGAGGCGTTCCAGCATGGCCTCGCCGTAGTTCTGGACCAGGCTGAAGCGGATGCGCGGATGGTCGGCGCGGAAGGCGTGCAGCAGGCCGGGCACGGTCTCGGCGCCCATGGTGTGCAGGAAACCGAAGGCGACCTTGCCGGTGGCGGGGTCGGCGTCGGCGCGCACCTCGTCGGCGGCGCGCTCGATCTCGGCGAGGGCGCGTTCGACGGAGGTGAGGAAGGTGCGGCCGGCCGGGGTGAGGGAGACGGTGCGGCCGTGGCGGGCGAACAGTTCGACGCCCAGGTCCTGTTCGAGGCGGACCATCGCGCGGGAGAGGGTGGACTGCGGGACCTGCATCTCCTGGGCGGCGCGGGTGACGTGCTCGGTGCGGGCGACGCCGGCGAAGTAGGCGAGGCGGGGTGCGAGCAGCCTCGACATGTCGTCCGTGTCTTGTGTGTCACTGGTCTGTGACAGTCTCCTCTGTGACCTCTGCTGATGCACCATGGGAACGATTATGGCGATTCCGTGCATTGGACGGATGAGCGGGGGCGTACGTAGCTTCGAGGCATGACTCCCGCCAGTACCGGGGCGTCCACCAGTGTGGGCGCCGTCGCATCCGTTCCCTCCGCCCAGCCGCCCGTCTCCGAGTCCCGGATGTCTCCGGGCGGACCCGGTTACCGCCGGATGAGTCTCGCCCTGTTCCTCGCGGGCGTCGCGACCTTCGCGCTGCTGTACTCCACCCAGGCCCTGCTGCCGCTGATCTCCGGCGACTTCGCGGTGAGCGCGGGGGACGCGAGCTGGACGGTGGCGGCGGCCACCGGTGGGCTGGCGCTGTTCGTGCTGCCGATGAGCGCGCTGTCGGAGCGCTATGGACGGCGTACGGTCATGACGGCGTCCCTGGCCGTCGCGGTGACCCTCGGGCTGCTGGTGCCGTTCGCGCCGTCGCTGGGCGCGCTGGTGGCGCTGCGGGCGCTGCAGGGTGCGGCGCTGGCCGGGCTGCCGGCGTCGGCGACGGCGTATCTCGCGGAGGAGGTCACGCCGAAGGCGCTGGTGACCGCGATCGGGCTGTTCGTCGCCGGTAACAGTGTCGGCGGGATGAGCGGCCGGGTGATCACCGGCTGGGTGGCGCAGGAGTGGGGCTGGCGGGTCGCCGTCGGGGTGATCGGCGTGGTCGCGGTGGCGTGCGCGGTGGCGTTCCGGCTGCTGCTGCCGGCGCCGAGGCACTTCCGGGCGGGCTCGCTGCGGCCGGGTGTGCTGGTGCGCACGGTCCGGGGGCATCTCGCCGATCCGCTGCTGCGGCGGCTGTACGCGATCGGTGCGCTGTTCATGACGGTGTTCGGCGGTGTCTACACGGTGATCGGCTACCGGCTGACCGAGGCGCCGTTCTCGCTGCCGCAGGGCATCGTGGGTTCGATCTTCCTGGTGTACCTGGTCGGCACGGTCTCGGCGTCGGCGGCGGGGCGGCTGGTGGGGCGGCTGGGCCGCCGGGGCGCGCTGTACGCGGGCGGCGGGACGACCGCGGCGGGGCTGCTGCTGTCGCTGGCGGGGTCGTTGCCGGTGGTGCTGCTGGGGCTGGTGCTGATCACGGCGGGGTTCTTCGCGGGGCACGCGGTGGCGTCGTCGGCGGTCGGGAAGACGGCGACGGTGGGGCGGGCGCAGGCGTCGGCCCTGTATCAGTCCGCGTACTACGTCGGGTCCAGCGTGGGGAGCACGGTGGGGGCGCTCGCGTTCCACGCGGGGGGCTGGGGCGGGACGGTGGGGGTCGGGCTGGTCGCGGTGGCCGGGGTCGCGGCGATCACCCTGGCCGGGACGCGGGCGGCGGCGCGGGCGGCCGTGGCCCGCCCGGCCTGACTTTTCCCACCCCCGCCGCCCCGAACCTGGGGCTCCGCCCCAGACCCCGCTCCTCAAACGCCGGAGGGGCTGACATTTAGCCCCTCCGGCGTTTGAGGAGCGGGGGTCCGGGGGCAGCGCCCCCGGGATGGGACGGGAAGGGGCGGCGGGGGCGGAATACCCTTGACCTGCGCGTTCGTTCACGCGGCGGGCCGTTGTCAGTGGGCTGTTGTAGCTTCCGGAGTGGTGGGTGCGATGGTGCGCCACGAGAGGCCGCATGGGGTGAGTGGACAATGACGAACGGCACCGCGACGACGACCGGCCTGGACGCCAGGCTGGAGCAGTACCGGGTCGAACTGACCGGGTACTGCTACCGGATGCTGGGCTCCTCCTTCGAGGCGGAGGACGCGGTGCAGGACACGATGATCCGCGCCTGGCGCAGCTTCGCCACGTTCGAGGGCCGCTCCAGCCTGCGCTCGTGGCTGTACCGCATCGCGACCAACGTCTGTCTGGACATGCTGACGGCGGGCAACAAGCGGGCGAGGCCGATGGACCTGACCGAGTCCACCCCGCTGGCGCAGGCGGCGCTGTCCCCCCGCCCGGACAGCACGTGGCTGGAGCCGATGCCCGACTCCCGGGTGCTGCCCGCCCCCGCCGACCCGGCGGAGGCGGCGGTCGCCAAGGAGTCGGTGCGGCTCGCCTTCATGGCCGCGCTGCAGCAGCTGCCGGCCAAGCAGCGGGCGGTGCTGATCCTGCGCGAGGTGCTGGCCTGGAAGGCGAGCGAGGTCGCCGAGCTGCTGGGCACGTCGGTCGCGTCGGTCAACAGCGCGCTCCAGCGGGCCCGGGCCACGCTCGCGGAGCGGCAGCAGCCGGGCTCCGACGCGTCGGTCTCCGACCCGCTGGACGAGGAGCAGCAGAAGCTGCTCGAGCGCTATGTCGCGGCGTTCGAGGGGTACGACATGTCGGCGCTGACCGCGCTGCTGCACGAGGACGCCGTCATGACGATGCCGCCGTTCGACCTGTGGCTGACCGGCACCGAGGACATCACGGGCTTCATGACGACGCTGGGCGCCGCCTGCGCGGGTTCGCGGCTGATACCGGTGGAGGTCAACGGGCTGCCGGGGTTCGCGCAGTACAAGCCCGACCCGGAGGCCGGCGGCTTCACACCGTGGGCGGTCCAGGTGCTGGAGATCTCAGACGGCCGGATCACCGGGTTCCACTGCTTCCTCGACACCAAGCGGTGGTTCCCGCTGTTCGACCTGCCCCTCCGTCTCGAAGCGGAGGCCGACCAGGTCGAGCAGGGCGCATAGCGCCGGGGAGGGGTCGCGCAGCCGTATCCGGCCCCCGGCCCGGCGGGCGGTGAGCTGGAGCCGCGCCAGCAGGTTCACGGCGGCGAGACCGGCCGGCCCCAGCCCGGCGACGTCGCACACGACCACCCGGCCCGAGCCACCGCCGCCGCTGTCCATCAGCTCCCGCAGCGCGTCGCAGGGTCCGCTCACCTCGTCCGGGACGAGAGGGCCGTTGAGCACGAGTACGGGCGGTGTCATGGCATCCACGACCGGTAGACCGGGCGGCGGCGCGTAACTCATCGCGGGCGGCCGGCGCCGTGAGGATCACATCGACCTGGGCGCGGCCCTGCCCGGAGGGTCGGCTGTATGTGCCACAGATCATCCCCGTCCACGGTGTCCGGTGCCCTTCGCGTCCGCGGGGAGCTGCCGTGCAGGGGGTGCTGGGCGGTTCCCTGGTGATCGGCACCGGTCATGTCCCGGCGCGCATCTGCTGGACGTGGTGGTGACCTCGGCCCTGCCGGCCGCCCGGAACCTCTTCACCTACGCCCGCGGCTACCGTGTGGGCGAGAAGCCGGCCCGTGAGGCGATCCTGGTGTCGACGGTGCCGTCCGTGCCGGTGCCGGTGGTCGCGGCGTTGCCGGGGTGAGTCAGGTCTCGGGGAACTCGCTGGTGTCGATGACGAGGTCGAAGGGGGCGGGGAGCTTGATCGGCTCGCCGAACTTCGCGGTGCTCAAGGGGCGGTAGACGTCCCCCTTCGGCTCGCCGTAGAGCGTCGCGGTCGGACCGTCGGGGGCCCAGCGGTCGACGAGGAGGTACAGCGGGATGCCCGCGGTGGCATAGGCGGCGGGCTTGCTGACGCGGTCGTCGCGGGCGTTGGACTTCGAGGTGACCTCGACGACCAGCTCGGCGAGGGCGGCGGGAATGTGGGTGTCCGATTCCGTGTGGTCCCGTACCGGGGCGACCACGAGGTCCGGGACGAGCATGCCCAGACGTGACGGCACAGCGATGGCCAGGGTCTGGAAGATCTCCCAGTCCTCGGGGATCACGGAGTAGAGGCGACGCTGGATGCGGGCCGCGATCACGTTGTGACGGTATGCGGGAGCGGGTGACACGGTGACGATCCCCTCGATGATCTCCACCTTGCTGCCCTCGGGCCATTCCATCTCCTCCCAGAACCGGACGAGGTCGTCCCAGTTCTGGTCGGGCTCCTGGCTCACGGTGAGTGCGCTCATGGCGGTCTCCTTCGGTGCGTCACCGAGTACAGCATGCCGAACGGGACCGGTGGGGGTCCACCGGTCCCGTTCATCCGATCGGGGAAACCGCTGGTCAGGCGATACGTTCCAGCACCACCGGCGTGGCCTCGAAGTCCGTGCCGGAGGCCGCGATGTCGTACGAGCCCTCCACAGCCTGGAGCGCGTAGTCGAAGCGGTCCGGGGTGTCCGTGTGGAGGGTCAGGAGGGGCTGGCCCTCGGTGATCCGGTCGCCGGGCCTGGCGTGGAGTTCGACGCCCGCGCCCGCCTGGACCGGGTCCTCCTTGCGGGCACGGCCCGCGCCGAGGCGCCAGGCGGCGACGCCGATGTCGTAGGCGTCGAGGCGGGTCAGGACGCCGGAGGACGGGGCCTTGACGACGTGCTGTTCCCGGGCGACCGGCAGTTCCGCGTCCGGGTCGCCGCCCTGGGCCGCGATCATGCGGCGCCAGACGTCCATCGCGGAGCCGTCGGCAAGGGCCTTCGCCGGGTCGGCGTCGCGCAGGCCCGCCGCGTCCAGCATCTCGCGGGCCAGGGCGAGGGTCAGCTCGACGACGTCCGCCGGGCCGCCGCCCGCCAGGACCTCGACCGACTCGCGGACCTCGAGGGCGTTGCCGGCGGTCAGGCCGAGCGGGGTGGACATGTCGGTGAGGAGGGCGACCGTCCTCACGCCGGAGTCGGTGCCCAGGCCGACCATGGTGCGGGCCAGTTCGCGGGCGTCGTCGATCGTCTTCATGAAGGCGCCGGTGCCGACCTTCACGTCCAGGACCAGGGAGCCGGTGCCCTCCGCGATCTTCTTCGACATGATCGAGGAGGCGATGAGCGGGATCGCCTCGACCGTGCCCGTGACGTCCCGGAGGGCGTACAGCTTCTTGTCCGCCGGGGCCAGTCCGTCGCCCGCCGCGCAGATCACCGCGCCGGTGCCGTCCAGCACCGACAGCATCTCCTCGTTGGAGAGCAGCGCGCGCCAGCCGGGGATCGACTCCAGCTTGTCGAGCGTGCCGCCGGTGTGGCCGAGGCCGCGGCCGGAGAGCTGGGGGACGGCCGCGCCGCAGGCGGCGACGAGGGGGGCCAGCGGGAGGGTGATCTTGTCGCCGACGCCGCCGGTGGAGTGCTTGTCGGCGGTGGGGCGGGACAGGGAGGAGAAGTCCATGCGCTCGCCGGAGGCGATCATCGCGGCCGTCCAGCGGGCGATCTCGCCCCGGTTCATGCCGTTGAGGAGGATCGCCATGGCGAGGGCCGACATCTGCTCGTCGGCCACCTCCCCGCGGGTGTACGCGTCGATCACCCAGTCGATCTGCTCGTCGCTGAGTTCGCCGCGGTCCCGCTTGGTGCGGATGACGGAGATGGCGTCCATGGCCATGGCTGGCGTTCCTTCCGAAGGTGCGAAGGGTGCGGCCCCTCCGGTCGACGGTATCGACGGGTGTCGACGGTCGCTCGGAGGGGCCGTACGGGGATTACTTGGTGAGGTGCTGCGGGCCGAAGGCCTGCGGCAGCATCTCCGACAGCGGCAGGATCCCCGCGGGGGTCTCCAGGAGCAGGCCGGGGCCGCCGAACTCGTACAGCAGCTGGCGGCAGCGGCCGCACGGGACGAGGATCTCGCCGTCGCCGTCCACGCAGGTGAAGTGGGTGAGCCGGCCGCCCCCGGTGCGCTGGAGCTCGGAGACCAGTCCGCACTCGGCGCACAGGCCGAGTCCGTACGAGGCGTTCTCGACGTTGCAGCCGGACACCGTACGTCCGTCGTCGACCAGGGCCGCTACGCCGACCGGGTAGCCCGAGTAGGGGGCGTAGGCGTGGGACATGGCGTCCCGTGCCACGGCGCGCAGCGCCTCCCAGTCGGTGTCGGCCGCGGTGGACCCGGCGGAGGTCACTTGCCCTGCCCCTTCCGGTACGGCATTCCGTCCGCCTTCGGCATGCGCAGCCGCTGGGCGGAGAGCGCGAGGACGACGAGGGTGATGACGTACGGCGTGGCGGAGACGACCTGGTTGGGGACCTCGTTGGTGGTGGCGTACCAGGCCCAGACGAGGGCGCCGATGATCAGGGTGATCACCGCGTGGACGTACTTCTTGCGGACGGCCAGCCAGATCGCGCCGATGACCAGCAGCAGCGCGCCGAGCAGCAGCAGGGCGTGCACGTTGGCGGAGCCGCCGCGCAGGTTGAGGCTGTCGGTGTAGCCGAAGAGGCCGGCGCCGATGGCGAGGCCGCCGGGCATCCAGTTGCCGAAGATCATCGCGGCGAGGCCGATGTAGCCGCGGCCCGAGGTCTGGCCCTCCAGGTAGAAGGGGTTGGCCACGATGGAGAGGAAGACGCCGCCGAGGCCGGCCAGGCCGCCGGAGATGATCACGGCGAGGTACTTGTACTTGTAGACGTTGACGCCGAGGGACTCGGCGGCGATCGGGTTCTCGCCGCAGGAGCGCAGGCGCAGGCCGAAGGCCGTGCGCCACAGGATCCACCAGGTGGCGGGGATGAGCGCGACGGCGATCAGGGTCAGCCAGGAGACGTCGGTGACCAGTCCGCCGAGCAGGCCGGCGATGTCCGAGACGAAGAACCAGCCCTTGTCGTTGAGGTCGCTCAGCCCGTCGGACAGTCCCGGCACGGTGAAGTGGCCGAGGGAGTCGACCGCCGGGGACTGCTTGGCGGAGCCGCCCTGGTGGCCCTCGAAGGCGAGCGGGGCGAGGTAGCGGGTGGCGCCGAGGGCGAGGATGTTGATGGCCACGCCGGAGACGATGTGGTTGACGTTGAAGGTGACCGTGACGATGGCGTGCAGCAGGCCGCCGAGGCAGCCGCCGATGATGCCGACGAGGACGCCGGTCCACGGGCCCCACTGGAATCCGGCCCAGGCGCCGAACCAGGTGCCCAGGATCATCATGCCTTCGAGGCCGATGTTGACGACGCCCGCGCGCTCGGCCCACAGGCCGCCGAGACCGGCGAGGCCGATCGGGACGGCGAGCTGGAGGGCGGTGGACATCTGGCTGACGTTGGTGATGCCGTTCGCGCCGGTGACGAGGCGGACGATCGAGACCAGTGCCAGGGCTCCGGCGATGACCAGGAGCAGGACGGGCCACGACATGCGGCGGCCGGCCTTCGGTGCGTGCTCCAGCGACGGCTGGTTGACGTCGGTCGCTGTGGTCGGAGCGGTCATCGGCCGGCCACCTCCTTCGTGGTGTTGTTGTCGGCGCCCAGGACGTGCCCTGCGGCGAGTTCCGCGCCGACCCGGCGCTGCTGGCGGCGCAGGCCCCACTCGCGGACGGCCTCGTAGGAGACGACGACCGAGAGGACGATCAGGCCCTGCATGATGACCGCGATCTCCTTGTCGTAGCCGTGGAAGTCCAGCTCGGGCGAGGCCTTGTCGAGCCAGGCCCACAGCAGGGCGGCGAAGGCGATGCCGACCGGGCTGTTGCGGCCGAGCAGGGCGATGCCGATGCCGAGGAAGCCGATGCCGGTGGGGAAGTTGAGGTTGTAGGTGTGGGAGTCGCCGAGGAGGATCGGCAGGCCCGCGAGGCCGGCGATGGCGCCGGAGAGCAGCATGGCGGTGAGGACCATGCGCTTGGGGTCGACGCCGCTGGCGGAGGCGGCGGACTCGGAGGCGCCGGAGGCGCGCAGGTCGAAGCCGAAGCGGGTGCGGTTGAGGGTGACCCAGTAGCCGATGCCGAGCAGGACGGCGAGGATCACCAGGCCGTAGATCTCGCCGGCCGCGCCCATGTCGATGCCGGGGATCCAGCCGGACTCGTGCATCTCGCCGGTGGTGCTGTTGTTGCCGATCTTGACGCCGAAGACGTCCGGCTTCCACATGTAGACGATGAGCGAGGTGGCGATCGCGTTGAGCATGATCGTGGCGACGACCTCGCTGACGCCGCGGGTGACCTTGAGGACACCGGCGATGCCGGCCCAGAAGGCGCCGGTGAGCAGGGCGGTCAGCAGCAGCAGCGGGACCTGGAGGAACGCCGGGAGGGCGGCGTGGGCGCCGACGACGGCGGCCATCATGGCGCCGAGCTGGTACTGGCCGTCGACGCCGATGTTGAACAGGTTCATGCGGAAGCCGATGGCGACCGCGAGGGCGGCGATGTAGTACATCGAGGCCTGGTTGATGATCAGGACCTGGATGTCGGAGAAACCGGCCTGCTCGAACATCAGGGCGAACGGTTCGACCGGGTTCTTGCCCGAGGCGATCAGGACGATCGCGCTGAGCACGAAGGCCACGGCGAGCGCGATGACCGGCCCGGCCACCGCGAGGAGTACGCGCTCCTTGTCGAACTTCTTCATCAGCGGGCCTCGTCTTCCGCACCCTGGCCGCCGTCGGCCGGGGTCTCTTCGTGCTCCAGGTGGCCCTCGGCGGCGCCGGTCATGGCGGTGCCGAGCTCCTCCGGGGTGATGGTGGCCGGGTCGGCGTCCGCGACCAGCTTGCCGTCGTAGATCACCCGGAGGGTGTCGGACAGGCCGATGAGCTCGTCCAGGTCGGCGGAGATCAGCAGGACGGCCAGGCCCTCGCGGCGGGCCTCGCGGATGTGGTCCCAGATGGCGGCCTGCGCGCCGACGTCCACACCGCGGGTGGGGTGGGCGGCGATCAGGAAGCGCGGCTTGTGGCTCATCTCGCGGCCGACGATCAGCTTCTGCTGGTTGCCGCCGGACAGGGAGGCGGCGGTGACGTCGATGCCGGGGGTGCGGACGTCGTACTCGGTGACGATCCGGCGGGTGTCCTCCTGGGCGGCCTTCGGGTCGAGCCAGACGCCCTTGGCGTTGGGCTTCTCGGTGACGTGACCGAGGATGCGGTTCTCCCAGAGGGGGGCCTCCAGGAGCAGGCCGTGACGGTGGCGGTCCTCGGGGATGTAGCCGATGCCCTGCTCGCGGCGCTTGCGGGTGGCCCAGGAGGTGATCTCCTCGTCGGCCAGCCGGATGACGCCGGAGTCGGCGTGCTTCAGGCCGATGAGCGCGTCGACCAGCTCGGTCTGGCCGTTGCCCTCCACACCGGCGATGCCGAGGACCTCGCCCGCGTGGATGGTGAAGCTGATGTCGTCGAGCAGGGCCTTGCCGCCGGGGGCCGCCAGGCGCAGCTTGTCGACGGTGATGACGGGGCGGTCGGTGACCGTGGACTCGGCCGTCTCGGGGGTGGGCAGCTCGCTGCCGACCATCAGCTCGGCGAGCTGGCGCGGGGTCGTCTCGGCGGGGACCGCCGTGCCGACCGTGGTGCCGCGGCGGATGACGGTGATCTCGTCGGCGACGGAGAGCACCTCGCCCAGCTTGTGGGAGATGAAGATGACCGACAGGCCCTCGGCCTTCAGCTCGCGCAGGTTGTCGAAGAGGGCGTCGACCTCCTGCGGCACGAGGACGGCGGTGGGCTCGTCGAGGATCAGGGTGGTGGCGCCGCGGTAGAGGACCTTGAGGATCTCCACGCGCTGGCGGGCGGCGACGCCGAGCTCCTCGACCAGGACGTCGGGGCGGACGCCGAGGCCGTAGCGGTCGGAGAGCTCCTTGATCTTGCGGCGGGCCTTGGCGCCGATGCCGTGGAGCTTCTCGCTGCCGAGGACGACGTTCTCGAGGACGGTGAGGTTGTCGGCGAGCATGAAGTGCTGGTGCACCATGCCGATGCCCCGGACGATGGCGTCGGCGGGCGAGGAGAAGCTCACCTGTTCGCCGTGGATCGTGATGGTGCCCTCGTCCGGCTTCTGCATGCCGTAGAGGATCTTCATCAGGGTCGACTTGCCGGCGCCGTTCTCCCCGACGAGGGCGTGGACGGTGCCCTTGCGGACCGTGAGGTGGATGTCGTGGTTGGCGACGACACCGGGGAAGCGCTTGGTGATGCCGGCGAGTTCGACGGCGGTCACCGAATCGTTGACCGCCGCTCCGGCCGGAGGGCTGCTGGACGCGTTGATGACGCACTCTCCTGGGGACGGGGGCCGTCTACGCGCGTAGCGCCCCTACGGCATACAAAGGGGTGGCGCACCTGACCGACGGGGTACGAGGAGCCGGGCTCCTCGTACCCCGTCGAGCGGTCGCGACCCCGCGGTGGTACAGGGGTGTCTCAGCTCAGCTCGACTTGACCTTGATCTCGCCGCTGATGATCTTCTCCTTGGCCGTCTCGATGGCTTCCTGGAGCTCGGCGTCGTCCGCGAACTTCGGGTTGGAGTTCGACAGGCTCACCTCACCCGTCTTCAGATCGCCCTTGACGATACCGGTCGTGGGCGTGCCGTCCTCGACCGACTTCGCCAGGTTGTACACCGCCTTGGCGACGTCCTTCATCGCCGAGGTCAGGATCGAGTCCTTGTACTTGGCGAGGGCTTCCTGCTTGTACTGGTCGGAGTCGACGCCGATCGCCCACACCTTGTTGGCGGCGGCGGCCTCGATGACGCCCTGGCCGGACAGGCCGGCGGCCGCGTAGACGACGTCGGCCTTCTTCTCGATCTGGCCCTCGGCGGCGCTCTTGCCCTTGTCGGGGCTGGAGAAGCCGCCCTCCTCCGCGGTCTGCGTCAGGAACTGCGAGATGACCTTGACCTTGGGGTCGGTGTCCTTCACGCCCTGCTCGAAGCCCGCGCGGAACTTGTGGATCAGCGGGATGTTCACACCGCCCACGAAGCCGACGACGTCGGTCTTGGTGGTCTTGGCGGCGGCGACACCGGCGAGGTAGGAGGCCTGCTCCTCGGAGAAGACCAGGTCGGCGACGTTCTTCGCCTCGATCGTGGCGTCGTCGACGATGCCGAAGGTGGTGTCCGGGAACTTCTCCGCGGCGCCCTTGACGGCGGAGGCGTACGCGTAGCCGACGCCGATGACCGGGTTGTAGCCCTGCTTCGCCAGCGAGACCAGGCGCTGCTCCTTGTCGGCGTCGGTCTCGCCGTCGGTGGGCTCGACGTCGGCCGTCTCGTAGCCGAACTCCTTCTTCGCCTTCTCCAGACCCGCGTACGCGGCGTCGTTGAAGGACTGGTCGCCCTTGCCGCCGACGTCGTACGCGATGGCGAGGCCCTTGTCGCCCTTCGACTCGGACGAGCTCGAAGAGGTGGAGGTGCCGCCGCAGGCGGAGAGGGCGAGGGCCAGGGAGGCGGTCGCTGCGCCTGCGACCGTGATCCGGGAAATCCGGCGCATGTGTGGTGCTCCTAGTCGTACAAGCGCCGGGACGTGTTCAGCTGCGGCGCTGGCTTTGCCGCAGATTAACGCGCGTAGACCTGCCTGAAAACCCCTTCTGTCCACCTTGTTATGCGGCCGTGGCCAACGCAACGCCGAGCGGTGGCCAGGGCGTCGCCGGGCGCGAACGGAGGGTGGCGGTGGGTGAGCGGGCGCGGGAACGACGGAGAGGGCCGGCACCCGGTGTGCCGGCCCTCTCCGTGCGTGTGCACCGGGTCCGGCTACTCCGTCTTGACCTGGATGGAGCCGTCGATGATGCCTTCCTTGGCCTTGTTCACGGCGTCCGTCAGGCCGGGGATCTCGGCCATCTTCGGGTTGCTCTCGGACAGGCCGACGCCGTCCATCTTCAGGTCGAAGACCTGGGTGCCGGTCAGCGGCTTGCCGTCCTCGACGGACTTGGCCAGGGCGTACACCGCGCCGCCGACGTCCTTCAGGGCGGAGGTGAGGATGTAGTCCTTGTACGCGGCGAGGGCTTCCTGCTGGTACTGGTCGGAGTCGACACCGATCGCCCAGACCTTCGCCTTGGCGGCGGCCTCGATGACGCCCTGGCCGGAGAGACCGGCCGCCTGGTAGATGACGTCGGCCTTCTTCTCGATCTGGCCCTCGGCGGCGGCCTTGCCCTTGTCGGGGCTGGAGAAGCCGCCCTCCTCCGCGGTCTGCGTCAGGTACTGCGGGATCACCTTGACGTCGGGGTCGGTCGCCTTGACGCCCTGCTCGTAGCCGGCCTGGAACTTGTGGATCAGCGGGATGTCCACACCGCCCACGAAGCCGACCGTCTTCGTCTTGGTGGCCTTGGCGGCGGCGACGCCGGCGAGGTAGGAGGCCTGCTCCTCGGCGAAGACGAGGGAGGCGACGTTGTCGCCCTCGACCACGGAGTCGACGATGCCGAAGGTGGTCTTCGGGTACTTCGCGGCGACGGCCTTCATCGCGGGGCCGTAGGCGAAGCCGACGCCGATGACCGGGTTGTAGCCCTGGCGGGCCAGCGAGGCCAGGCGCTGCTCCTTGTCCGCGTCGGTCTCGCCCTCGGTGGGCTCGACGTCGGCGGTCTTGTAGCCGAACTCGTCCTTGGCCTTGGTGAGGCCGGCGAAGGCCGCGTCGTTGAAGGACTGGTCGCCCTTGCCGCCGATGTCGTAGGCGATGGCGAGGCCGAGGTCTTCCTTGGAACCTCCGCTGTCGCCGTTGTCACCGCTGGTGCCGCCGCAGGCGGTGGCGGCGAGTGCGAGCGAGGCGACCCCCACCGCGACGCGGGTCAGTTTGGATATCCGACGCATCTGAAGTTCCCCATTCTCCAAAGCCCCGCAGCGGGCGCTCGGTTCGGCGCACATTAACGCGCGTAGACACTCCTGGGAACGGGGTCGAGCGGGGCCGTTATCCATTCGTGCCGATGGCCGGTTACGTCCTTGTGAACCAGGGGGCCGTACGGGGCCGAAGCGGGCGGTCGGTGCGGGGGGCGTGGGTGCACGCGGCCCACGCTGCCTCTGGTGCGCGGGGCGCGCAAGCGGAGCGGGTGGGAGAGGTGACGCGGTGGGGCCGGACAAGGGTTTTCGCCCCCGCCGCCCCTTCCCGTCCCGAACCCGGGGCTCCGCCCCGGACCCCGCTCCTCGAACTCCCCCGAAGGGGGCACCCCCAGAGGGGCTGAACTGCCTAGCGCAGGGCGTCCAGGAGGGCCGCGCCGGTGAAGAGTTCCACTCCTACGGTGATGGCGTGTTCGTCCACGTCGAAGTCGCCCTGGTGCAGGTCGCGCACGGTGCGCTCGCCCGGGGGGCGGACGCCGAGGCGGGCCATGGCGCCGGGGACGCGCTCCAGGTACCAGGAGAAGTCCTCGCCGCCGAGGCTCTGTTCGGTGCTCTCGACGGAGTCGGCTCCGCGCCGGGCGATCATGGCGTCGCGCAGCAGCTCGGTGGCGCCGGCCTCGTTGACGACCGGCGGGACGCCGCGCACGTAGGTGATCTCCGACTTGGCGCGGTGCAGGTTGGCCACCTCGTCGATGGCGGCGACCACGATGTCGGGGGCCTGCCGCCAGGTCTCCAGGTCCAGGCAGCGCACGGTGCCGGACAGCTCGGCGTGCTGCGGGATGACGTTGGGCGCGTGGCCCGACTCGACCCGGCCCCAGGTCACGGCGAGCCCGCTGCGGCTGTCGACCCGTCGGCCGACCAGCGCGGGCACGTCGGTGACGACCCGCGCGGCGGCGGTGACCAGGTCGGTGGTCAGGTGCGGGCGGGCGGTGTGGCCGCCGGGGCCGTCGAGGGCGATCTCCAGCCGGTCGCAGGCGGAGGTGATGGCGCCCTCGCGCAGCCCGATCTTCCCGGCGTCGACGCGGGGGTCGCAGTGCACGGCGAGGATCCGGCCGACGCCGTCGAGTCCGCCGTCCTCGACGACCTCGGCGGCCCCGCCGGGCAGCACCTCCTCGGCGGGCTGGAAGATCAGCCGCACGGGGCGGGGCAGCAGGCCCTGGCGGTGCAGTTCGGCGAGGACCAGGCCGGTGCCGAGCACGACGGTGGTGTGCACGTCGTGGCCGCAGGCGTGGGCCCGGTCGGGCACGGTGGAGCGGTAGGGGCAGTCGGCCTTCATGTCGGGGATGGGCAGGCCGTCGATGTCGGCGCGCAGGGCGAGCATCGCCGAGTCCGTGCCGGCCTCGTCGTCGGTTCCGATGTCACAGATCACGCCGGTGCCGCCGGAGAGGACGCGCGGCTTCAGACCGGCCTGCTCGAGGCGTTCCTTGATCGCCGCGGTGGTGCGGAACTCCTGGTGGCCGAGTTCCGGGTGCATGTGCAGGTCGCGTCGGAAGGCCACGAGTTCGGCGCGCAGGGTCTCGGGCAACGCGCCGGGGAGCACCGCTCCCCCGGGGAGATCGATCTCGGACTCCAGTGACATCAGTGGTTTCACCCTTTGAAGAGTAGGGCGCCGGAGCCGTCCACTGACCCCCGATCAAGAAAAATCAGCCCGTTGGGGGGAGAAAATCTGGCTGCCCTACGCATAGCCGTGTGTGGAGGTGGGTACACTCACCGCCTTTTTGCGAGGGTATAGGCCGATGGCCTGCCGGTCCATGAGGTCGATCACACTCCGTGCCATGGTTCCGGCACCCGTCCACCCCTCACGGTTACCACGATCGGCCGAAGGCACGCGGGCGGGTTCATTCGGCGGATGCCGGCAGGCGACGGCTGCTATTCGGCGCCGAGCACGCGAAGGCCGTGGTGAAGGCGGAAGTCCTCGTAGTCCTTGAGGTTGAGGGTGGCCAGCGGCAGGTCGTAGGTGAGGGCGCTGGCGGCGATCCACATGTCGTTGGTGGGGCGGGGCCGGCCACGCTGTATCCCTGCGGCGGACAGTCGCCCCCAGGTGGTGGCGACGGCTTCGTCGCCCGGGAGGACCGGGACGTCGGCGAGCCAGTCGGCGAGTTCCTGGCGGCTTCGGGTGCCCCAGTGACGGATCTCCATCCACTTCGTGAGTTCACCGTAGGTCACGAAGGTGATCAGCGGTTTGCGGCCGATCAGGCGGGTCGCCAGTGGCCCGGTCAGCTTGCGTTTGTGCAGCAGGGAGGCGACGTCGGTGTCGAGGACGACGGGTTGCATGTGGCGGGCTCAGGCGGCGTCGCGCCGACGCTCGGCGTAGGTGAAGGCGAGGAACTCTTCCAGCTCCTCGTCCGACTCGAAGGTGTCGGCGGCGAGGTCGTCCAGGGAACGGATCGGCTGGGTGTTCTTCGCCGCCAGCAGCTCCTCGACCGACACGCGTGGCCTCGGTTGTGGGTAGCCGAGGCCTTCGGGTGCGGGCGTGCTCATCGGGACCTCCAGCAGGACGAGAACCGGCTCCACGGCCAGCATACGGGCGCTCTCACCTGGTGACATCGGGTTTCGCCGACATGAGCGAGCGCCCGAACACCCGCTCCCTTCCGGCGCCGGGACTCAGACCGCCGGAGCCGTCCGCAGGTGGTGGGCGGACCTGGCCGTGTCGGTGACGTTGGCCAGGAAGCCCTGGGCCCTGGGGGAGGCGTGCTTGGTCAGCCAGGCGGGGTCTATGTCGCACACCACGACGCGGACGCCGGTGCCGGCGAGGGCCAGCGGGAGGGTGTGGACGACCGTGGAGGGGAAGCTGAGGACGGTGGCGCCGATGGGACCGCGCCGGGCGATGAGCTCCAGCGGGAACTCCGGGCGGACGATCTCCAGTCCCGTCTCGACGGCGAGCCGGTGGAGTTTCTCCGTGCTCTCGCGGCGGTGGGCGAAGTAGCGCTTGGCGCCGTGCGTGGCGACCAGGGCGCGTACGGCCTCCAGGTAGGCGTCGGCGTCCACCACCCCGGTCTCCACCAGGGACGTGCCGACCATGTCGGCGCCCCGGGTGACGCGGGGCGGGCCGAAGCGGTCCCTGGTCCAGGCGAAGGTGTGGGAGCTGACGGTGACGCCGGGCGGGGTGTCCTCCATGGGCATGGAGGTGAAGACCTCCACCGTGCGCTTCTCACCGGGGGTGAGCCGGCGCCGGGCGGCGGCGGACACGGGGGCGAGGACGAGTTCGCGGGGGCCGGGGCGGCCGCCCTTGCGGTGCCAGCGCACCAGGCGTTCGCCCCGGGCCAGCTGGCCGACGAACTCCATGGTCGCGGTGCCGTCGTCGACGACGACGACCTCACGGGCGCGGGTGATCGTCAGCAGCAGCTGGACGTAGCGGGAGAAGGGGTCGCCGAGGACGACGCGGGCGGCCCGGCGGAGCGGCCCGGTGAGGCCGCCGACCGTCTGCAGCGGGGCGCCCGCTCCCCCGCGCGCCTCCTCCCAGCGGACCTCGTGGCCCTCCTCGCGGGCCAGCT
This sequence comes from Streptomyces sp. NPDC053426, assembly GCF_055585405.1. Classification (NCBI taxonomy): domain Bacteria; kingdom Bacillati; phylum Actinomycetota; class Actinomycetes; order Kitasatosporales; family Streptomycetaceae; genus Streptomyces; species Streptomyces sp. NPDC053426. The sequence goes on from NZ_JBVJKE010000002.1 coordinate 593,607, forward strand.
CCGCCATGCGGCGCAACTGGCCGCGGGTCATGGGGTCGACCGGGGACAGCACCACGAGGGTGAGCCCCACGCCGGGCGCATGCGCGTGCGCCCACTCCAGCACGTTGAGCAGTTGTACCGGGCTCTCGACGAAGGCGAGAGTGTGGGGGCCGGGCCGGCCGGCGCGGGGGCTCATCGACGTACGACCGTTCCCGTCGTCGTAAGGGTGGGGTGGAGGGGATGCGGGGTCAGACGGTCACGGGTTCGCCGGCGGCGGCGGCGATCTCCGCCTCGGCGACCACGCCGGTGACGCGGCGCAGCTTCTTCATCGGGCCCAGCTCGGAGTCGTAGACCTTCTTGACGCCGTCGCCGAGGGAGGCCTCGATGGTGCGGATGTCGCGCACCAGTCGGGTCAGGCCCTGCGGCTCGACGGAGGCGGCCTGGTCGGAGCCCCACATGGCGCGGTCGAGGGTGATGTGCCGCTCGACGAAGACGGCGCCGAGGGCGACGGCGGCGAGGGTGGTCTGCAGGCCGGTCTCGTGGCCGGAGTAGCCGATCGGGACGTTCGGGTACTCCTGCTGGAGGGTGTTGATGACGCGGAGGTTGAGCTCCTCGGCCTGCGCCGGGTACGTCGACGTGGCGTGGCACATGAGGATGTTGTCGCTGCCCAGGACCTCGACCGCGTGGCGGATCTGCTTCGGGGTGGACATGCCGGTGGAGAGGATGACCGTACGGCCGGTGGCGCGCAGGGCGCGCAGCAGCTCGTCGTCGGTGAGGGAGGCGGAGGCCACCTTGTGGGCGGGGACGTCGAACTTCTCCAGGAAGGCGACGGCCTCGGTGTCCCACGGGGAGGCGAACCAGTCGATCCCCTTCTCCTTGCAGTACTCGTCGATCTGGCGGTACTCGTCCTCGCCGAACTCCACGCGGTGGCGGTAGTCGATGTACGTCATCCGGCCCCAGGGGGTGTCGCGCTCGATGTCCCACTGGTCGCGCGGGGTGCAGATCTCGGGGGTGCGCTTCTGGAACTTGACCGCGTCGCAGCCGGCCTCGGCGGCGGCGTCGATCAGCTTGAAGGCGTTCTCGATGTCACCGTTGTGGTTGATGCCGATCTCGCCGGTGACGTAGACGGGGCGGCCGGGGCCGGCCTCGCGGGTACCGAAGGTGCGGATGCGGGAGTTGGTGCTCATGACCTGGCGTTTCCTTACTTGGGGAGGGAATCGAGAGAGGGACCGAGGATCCAGCCGGCGATCTCCCGGATCGCGCCGTCACCGCCGGGGAGGGTGGTGACCGCGCGTGCGGCGCCGCGTACGACGTCGTGGGCGCTCGCGACCGCCACGGGCCAGCCGACGAGGGCGAAGCACGGGAGGTCGTTGACGTCGTTGCCGACGTAGAGCACGCGCTCGGGCGCGGTGCCCTGTTCCTCGCACCACTGCTTGAGTGCGAGGTCCTTGCGGTCGATGCCGTGCAGCACGGGGATCTTGAGCTTGCGTGCGCGGGCGGCGACGACCGGGTTCTGTTCCGTGGACAGGATGAGCAGCTTGAGGCCGCTGCGGCGCAGGGCCGCGATGCCGAGTCCGTCCCCGCGGTGCACGGAGACGAACTCCCGTCCGTCGGAGTCGATCAGCACCCGGTCGTCGGTCTGGGTGCCGTCGAAGTCGAGGACGACCGCGTCGATGTCGTCGGCGGTCGGGAGGGCGCCGGGCCGCTCCGCGTCGAAGAGCGGGGCGAGGGCGCGGGCCCGTGCGAGATCGTGCGGGTCGTCGATCTCCAGCACGCGGGCCGGGTCGGTGCGGACGAGTTCGGTGCGGCCGAAGAAGCGGTGCTTGTGCGCGCGGAAACCGGCCGCGTCCATGGCGTAGGCGGCACCGGTCTCCAGGAGGTCCTGGGGGCGGTCCTGGCGGCGGGGGCGGAAGGACTTGTCGTGGTTGACGCCGTGGCCCCCGGCGGCGGCCGCGTCGGCGGAGGGGGCCCGGTCGGTGCCGTGAGCGGTCGCCTCGCCGGCCGGGGTGGACGGGGCCGCCCCGTCCGCCCCGTCGCGCCAGACGAAGCCGTGGAACGGGGCGACCGTCACCGCTGTGTCGGCGCCCTGGTCGGTGATCGCGGCGGCCACCCCGTCGATGTCCTCGCGGAGCAGGAAGGGGCTGGTGCACTGTACGAGCAGGACGACGTCCACGGGGGCGCCGTGCAGGGTCTCGTGGGTGTCCATGGCGTGCAGGACGGCGGCCTCGGAGGTGGCGGTGTCGCCGGCGATGGCGGCGGGCCGCAGCACGACCTCGGCGCCGGCCTGCCGGGCGGCGGCCGCGATGGCCTGGTCGTCGGTGGAGACGACGACGTCCGTGACGTACCGGGAGGCGAGGCACTCGCGCACGGCGCGTGCCACCAGGGGGACGCCCCCGACGGGGGCGAGGTTCTTCGCGGGTACGCCCTTGGAGCCGCCGCGCGCGGGGATCACGGCGAGTACCCGGCGTACGGCAGGGGAGGTGGGCATGGGATCAGCTCCTCGAGCGGGGGTCGGTCCGGTCACAGTTCGCCCATCCGTCGGATCACCGGGGCCACGCGCTGCACTCCGTGCCGGTAGGCGCCGCGCGCCGCCCGGCGCACGATCTGCCGGACCGGTCCGGGCTCCCGGTCGGCGGCGGGCGCGCCGGGCAGCGGGGTGCCGTCCGGGCCGAGGTGGTGACGGGCGAGGATGCCGGGCAGATAGCCGGGCGCGGTGACGGGCGTGTAGTACGGGGTGAGGGGCGGCAGTCCGCCGGGCCGGCCGAGCAGTTCGGCGATGCGTTCGCGGGCCGCGTCGAAGGCCGTCTCGTACGAGCCGCCCACCGCGACCCCCTGCCGGGCCACCCACTCCGGGTCCGGCTCCGGGCGGTGTCCCGCGTCGAGCTGGTCCCAGGAGGCGAGGCAGCCGGAGCCGACGAAGTGGTGGTTGCCGAGGGCTTCCCGGATGCCGAGGTCGGTGAGGACCACGGTGGGGACGCGGCGGTGCAGCGACTCCAGGGCGGCCGTGGAGCTGACCGTGACGAGGAGGTCGGTCCGGTCGAGGACCTCGCCCATGTGCCCGTAGACCAGGCGGAAGTTGGGCGGCAGGTCCTGCCGCTGGGCGAGCTTCTGGTAGGGCAGTTCCTCGATGTGCGTGGTGTGTTCGCCGGGCTTGGAGCGCAGCTTCAGCAGCACCTCGCGCTCGGGGTGCCGGCGGGCGTGCCGCACCAGCCGGTCCAGCAGGTACGTACGGTCCCTGCGGCTGTCCGGGACGGAGGGCTGGGCGGCGAACACGACCGTGTAGGGCCTGCGCCCTTGCTTCGCGGAGGGGTCGTGTTCGCCCTCGTACGCGGCTCCGCCGAGGAACGGCAGCGCGACCTCGGTCACCGACGAGGCGTCGGCGCCCACCCCTTCGTACACGGCGCGGAAACGGTCCGCGTCCTGGCGGGAGTTGGCGAGCACCAGGTCGGCGCCGTGGCGCAGCAGCAGGCCGTCGGCGAGCTTCTCGTAGACGACGCCGACGTATCCGGTGACGACGACGGGCCGCCTCGGCCGGTCCTCCCAGGCGCGCTTGAGTCCGTGCAGCATCGCCTGCACACCGCCGCCGACCAGGGCGAGCACGAGGAGGTCGTACGACTCCTCGCGCATCGCGCGCAGGAACTCGACGGCGGTGACCTCGCGGAGCGAGTCCGCGGTGACGCCGACCTCGCCGAGCTGGCGGGCGGTGGGGGTGGCGCGGCCCCGCAGCAGGAATCCGTCGAGGCGGACGTCCCGCGGCGCGACGCGGTCCGCGGTGAGCGCGCCCCATTTCCACCGGGTGTCGGAATCCGCGAGGACCGCGACCCTGAGAGGCTTCGTTGCACTTGCTGGCACGTCGAAGACGCTAGGAATCGATTCCTAGGAACCGCCCAACCCGAATGCAACAAACGGTTAACAGCACACCGCCGAATGACGAATCGGGCCGCCCGGCGCCCGGAAAAGAATGCGCTTCACGGCTTCGTCACGCGTCGTTCACCCGGGATCAAGATGCGGGTAAATCCGCATGCCGGGCCGTCGCCTAACGTCCGTCGCGTGCCCAAGCTCTCCGTCATCGTGCCGTTCTACAACGTCCGGCGATACGTCCCCGATGCCCTGCGGAGTCTGCGTGCGAACGCGCGCGACGACTTCGAATTCATTCTCGTCGACGACTGCTCCACCGACGGGACCGCCGATCTCCTCGCGCGCGCGGAGCCCGAACTGCCGGGGGCCGTGCTGGTGAGACACGAACGGAACGGCGGGCTGGCGACCGCCCGCAACACCGGCATCGACGCCGCCCGCGGGGAGTACCTGACGTTCCTGGACGGCGACGACTGGCTGGCGCCCGGCCACTACGACCGGCTGGTCGGCGTGATCGAACGGCTGGGCTGCGACTTCGTGCGCACGGATCATGTGCAGTGCACGGCGCGGGAGCGTTCCGTGCACCGGGTGCCGCACGGCCGCCGGAACGTGGTGCTGTCCCCGCGCGAGGCCATCCTGCCCGCCCACCGCACCACCTCCGTCGACTACGCGTACGCCTGGGCCGGCGTCTACCACCGTCGGCTGGCCGATCGCGGCCTGCTGCACTTCACCGACGGACTGCGCACCGCCGAGGACCGTCCGTGGATCTGGAGGCTGCACCGGGAGGCAGAGTCCTTCGCGGTGACCGGCCTGCTCGGCGTCTTCTACCGGCGCGGGGTCTCCTCGTCGCTGACGCAGATCGGGGACGCCCGGCAGCTCGACTTCATCCGCGCCTTCGACCAGGTGGTGGAGGAGACCGCCGCCGACCCCGAGGCGGCGCGCCTGCTGCCGAAGGCGGTGCGCACGTACTGCGCGATCATCTCCCACCATCTCGGTTCCATCGAAAGGTTCGAGGCACCCGTGGCCCGGAAACTGAAGGCGATGAGCACGGCCGCGCTGCGGCGGATGCCTCAGGACGTGCTCGACGACGCGCTGGCGTCGATGGACACCGCGCGGGCGACCCGGCTGCGCCGGCTGCGCCGCCGTCCCGCGCCGGCCCCGGAGGTGGCCGCGTGACCACGCAGATCTTCATGGTGTCGACGTTGTACGGCACCGCCACGCTGGCCGCCGCCCTGGACGCGGGGTGCTTCGCGCCGGCCGAGCGGCGCGTCCTGCTGGTGTCCAACAACGCGGCGACGCCGGAGACGACACCGGCGGTGGACGGAATGCCGGGGTTCGAGCGGCTGCGCGCCCGGTTCGACGACGTGGTCTCGTGGAACGAGGCGATCTTCCCGTATCACCCGGGAGCCTGGGCGCCACGCCCGGACGACGTCCCGATGTGGGAGCGGTATCTGCGGCTGGCCTGGAGTCTGGGCGACGACGATGTGACGCTCGCCGTGGAGTCGATCCAGGTCAACCCGGCGCTCGGCGTGGCACAGATCTTCACCGACGCGCCCGTCACCGTCTACGCGGACGGGCTGATGAGCTACGGCCCCACCCGCAACAAGATCGATCCACTGGTGGGCACGCGCGTGGAGCGGCTGCTCCACCTCGATCTGGTGCCGGGCCTGAGGCCACTGCTCCTGACCGAGTTCGGGGTGGAGCCGGAGCTGGTGCCGACGGAGGCGTTCACGCGGGTGCTGGCCGAACTCGTCAAGACCGGTGCCGGGCTGCCCGAGGTGGAGAGTCCCGCACTGCTGCTGGGCCAGTACCTGTCGGCGCTGGGCATCCTCTCCGCGGAAGAGGAGGAGGACCTGCATGTGCGGATGCTGAGGAGTGTCGTCGGCCTCGGTCACGACCGGGTGGTCTTCAAGCCGCATCCCACGGCCCCGGCCCGGTTCGCCCGCACCCTGGAGCAGGAGGCGGAGAAGCTCGGCGTCGGCCTCACCGTCCTCGACACGCCGGTCCTGGCGGAGGTGTTGTACCAGCGGATGCGCCCGGCGCTGGTCGTCGGCTGCTTCTCCACGGCCCTGCTCACCGCGTCCCGGCTGTACGGTCTGCCGGTGGCCCGGGTGGGCACGGAGACGCTGCTGGACCGGCTGGCGCCGTACGAGAACAGCAACCGTGTCCCCGTCACGATCGTCGACGCGCTGCTGCCGGAGCCGGCCGACGCCGCCGAGGGGCGGCCGGGCTTGGACACCGACGCGCTCGCCGCGCTGGTGCGGACGGTCGGTTTCGTGATGCAGCCGAAAATCCTGGCGGAGCTGCGGCCTGCGGCCGAGGAGTATCTGCGTGACCGGCTGAACGCCCGCACCTGGCGGTATTTCAGGAAGCGGCGGCTGACGTCGCTGGGACTGCCCGGTGGAATTCCGGAGCGGCTGGCGTTCCTGCCGCGCAGTTCCACGGCCCGTAAAGTGGTGCGGCGGGCCCGGGCCATCCGGCGCTCGATCAAACGGTGAACCAATGCCCGGCATGGAGTACATGAACGGACGGTTAACCGCCCCCGGAACCGCCTTTCGTTCATTCTCCCTTCACCCTTTGGTCGCCGCGCCTCGTGCCATGATCTCCTCAGGAATTCCATCGGAAAATCACACATCTTTGTGCACTTTCTGTGCACCACAGACCCTGCGGACTGGGCTGGTTGTCTATGCGTATCGCCGTCTTCATCGAGAACCGCAACGGAGTCGGTCTGACCTCACGGCTGCTGAGCGCCCCGGGCTCGGAGGACTGCTCCTTCCTGCTGGTCACCGCCGACCTCGACGGAGACGTGGGGCGGTGGATCGACGAGGAGGCCTCGGCCCGGCTCGACGGCACACGGGTCCGCAATCTGTTCCGGGAGGAGGAGAGCCTCGGGCACGCGCAGTTCCTGGAGGACATAGGCCCCCGGGTCTCCGAGTTCGTGCGGACCGAGTCCATCGACCGGCTGATCCTCTTCAACGACCGGTCGCAGCGCGGCAGCAGGGTCGCCGACGCCCTCAACGGGACCCTGCCGGTGGTCCTCGTACAGGACGGCCACCTCGACTTCCACTACAAGAAGCTCGGCCCCGGCCTCCGGGACCAGAACTGGTACTACGGCTCCACCGACCCGGCCGCCGTGTGCGTGTGGGGCCCGGCGACCGCCCACCACCTGCTGTACCGCACGGCGGACGCGGACCCGGTCGTCCACATCACCGGCGCGCTCGGCCACAGCGACGATCCCGACCTGGTGCGGGCCGCGCACAATCCCGCGCCCCGACCCGCGCGCCCCGCCCGGGAGCCGCTGCGGATCATCGTCCTCGACCAGCCGCTGGGCGATCAGCGCAAACTGCCGGCCGGCCGGCACCGCGAGTACCTGAAGTCGGCCTGCGAGGCGCTCACCGAGTTCGGCGAGGTCGCGATCAAACCGCACCCCTCGACCCTCTCCGGGCACCTGGAGTGGCTGGGCACGCTCCCCGGGGTCACCGTCCTGGACGAATCGACGCTCGTGGACGCGACCGGCCTGGAAGCCTTCGACCTGGCCGTCACCTTCTTCTCCACGACCTATCTGCAAACCTTGCGGGCCGGTGTCCCGCTGGTGCTGTTCAGCCCGCCACCGCTGAACATCGTCTTCCCGGCCGTCAACCACGCACTGCTGCGCAACGTCGGCAGCGTCGGCGAACTGGTGGACGTGGTGGGGCAGTTGCACACCACCGGCAAGTTCGCCGGCAACAACACCGGCGAGCCGCTGACCCACTACCTCACCTTCCGTGACGACGTCGCCGAGCGGATCATCACCGTGGTCAAGGAGGCGAAGGTGCGCGGGCCGCGTTCCGGCTCCGCTCCGGACCCGGCCCCCCTCACTCCGGTCGGCACCCGCGCCGAGCGGGCGCTGCGCGCCGTACGGGACCGGCAGGCACCGCCGCGTTCGCTGGCCGTGCTCGGCCTCGGTTTCGGCTATGTCACCGGGGTGGCGATCCCCGTGCTGACGTACACCCAGGCACTGCTCGCCCGCTCCCCCGTGGACGTCCGCTACATCGACCTCAGCGCCTACTGCCGTACCGAGGACGTCCTCGAAGCACTGCGGGACATCGATGTCGTCCTCATCAACAGCCTGGCCCCGCTGTGGCGTTCCGCCATCGGCAACGAACTGGTCGACGAACTGGTGTCCGACGGCCGAAGAGTCTTCCTCTACGCCCATGAGACCGAGCACGTCATGGCCTACGAGGCGGAGCACCACACCCTGCGCCACAAGGAGATGCTCCGGCTCCTGCCACAGGTCCAGGTGTTGTGCGTCTCCACCGCCCAGGCCGACATGTTCCGCGGGCTCGGAGTGACCGACCCCGTCGTCGTCTACAACACCGTTCCGCAGGACGCCCACCGGACGCGGGCCCGGACCGTACCGGACGAGCAGCCCCGGATCGTGATGGTCGGCTCCATGCAGGACCGCAAGGGCCTGGACCTCTTCTCCCGGGTCGCGGAACTCGCCCACACCGAGGGGCTGCCGTGGCGGTTCGCGTGGATCGGCCACCGCACCCCGCGGATCGCCTCCTCGACCCTGATCTCCGACCGGGTGACCTGGGCGGGCGCGCTGTCACGGGCCCGGGTCCGGGAGGAACTCGCCGCCTCCGACGTCTTCCTGCTCTCCTCCGTCGACGACCCGATGCCGCTGTCGGTGGTCGAGGCCGTCCAGCAGCGGCTGCGGGTGGTCACCTACCGGCGGGTGGGCTCGCACGAGGTGCTCGATTCGGTGCCGGGCTACCGGTCCTTCGCCGACTACACCCCTCAGGCGGCGTTCGAGGCCCTGCGGGCGGTGCTCGGCGAGCGGGTCTCGGAGGACGACTACCGGGAGGTCGAGGAGCTGTTCGACATCCCCGCGTTCACCGCGCGGATGACGGCCGCGCTGGGACTTCCCGGACCGGGAGACGTGCCGCGCCCGCGGGCCGCCGGGGACGCGGAGAGCACCGGCACGGCGGACGACGACGCGTACGGCGATCCGCGGGCGGTGATCCCCCAGCAACTCCGGCACATCATCGACGACTTCAAGCGCCACGCCACCGCCGGCAACGTCGAGGACGCGCTGCGGGTGGGCACCGAGATCCTGCGCCGCCGGCAGCCGGTGGACGTGCTGATCGGCATGGCCGAACTGCGCGCCGCCCGGAACGAGACCAAGGAGGCGTGCCGGCTGCTGGCCGCGGCGGCGATCGCCGGCGGCGACCGCGGCCGGGTGTGGGCGGAGATCGCCCGGGTGTCGGCCCTGCTCGGCGCACGCGGACGTGCCATCCGCCAGATCGCCCGCAAGGAGTCGATCAGGGCACAGGTGTCCCACCACTCGGCGCGGCTGCGCAAGACGGACTGAACGGCGGGGCACGCACAGGTGCCGTCGACCCGACACCTCGCGTTCCGCAGATGTTCTCCTGACGGCCCGCTCGGCCATGCGCCCGCCGGCCGGGCCAGTGCCTAGCCTGTGCACCGGCATTCGCCCGTGCGTCTTCCGCACACATCACACGCCTCTGAACTCCGCGACGAATTGAGGTCGTTGGTCCATGAACAGCCGCTCCATGCTCCGCAGTTCGGTCTCCCGGCGTCTGCTGCGCCCGGTCGCCGACCTCATCGACCAGCGCATCGAGCGGCAGGTCCGCTCGGCGGCCCGCCGCCCGGACGGCCAGGGGGCACCGGCCGCCGCACCGGACATCGAGCGGCTGGTGCGGGACGTCGAGCAGCTCAGGCGCCGCCAGCTCACCTTCGAGCTGCTCCTCGGCCCCCGCGGGCGCGGCATCTCCCGCATGGTGGCCGACGCCCCGCTGGAGCGCCTGTACGCCCAGGTCGCGGACCTGGCCGGGGACCGTGACGCGGCCGTGCGCAACGTCACCGCCGCCTTCCGTCTGCTCGTCGCGCTGGAGTCGCTGGGCGTGGGCCGCATCGCGGGCGGCACCATGAACATCTGCGGCAAGCTCGGCACGATCCCGCTGCTCGACCCGCCGAACGACGAGATCCTCGAGATCGGCACGCTGTACGGCATGTTCTCCGCCGGGCTGGTCCGCATGATGGAACGCGACGGCCGCAGCCCGAGCCTGACCATCGTCGACCCCTTCGCCGGCGTACAGCTCCAGCCCGGCACCGACCAGCGCCCGGACCCCACCGGCGCCCCGGTCGACGAGCAGGCCGTACGCACCAACCTCGGCCTCGCCGGTCCGGCGGGCGCGGCGGCCCGCATCCAGCGGGGGTTCTCCGAGGACCCCGAGACCCGGGCGGCCGTGTCGGACCGCCGCTACGGCGTGATCGTCGTGGACGGCGACCACTCGGCCCAGGGCGTCGCGCAGGACCTGCAGTGGGCCGAGGAGATCGCCGCGCCGGGCGGGGTCGTCGTCCTGGACGACTACGGCGACCCCCACTGGCCGGGCATCAAGGAGGCCCTGGACGACCACCTGAAGGGCGAGACCCGCTTCACCTACCTGGGCAAGGCCGCCCACTCGGCGTATCTGCGGGCGTCCTGAGCACCGGCACCGGCCGCCCTGCGATCCGAGGAGTGGTACGAGCATGACCGAGACGGTCGTGAGCATGTCGACAGCGCGGCCGGACACGGCCGCTCCCCCGCCGGTCCCCACGGCGGGGAAGGCCGCCCCGGGGCGGCTGCGCGCCCTGGACGGGCTGCGGCTGGTGGCCGCGCTGATGGTGGCGGCGTACCACTACGGCGGACGCGGCGGCTACGTCACCGACGCCTGGGGCAGCTCCCCCAAGCACCAGTTCCCGACCCTGCACACGCTGTTCTCGTACGGCTGCCTCGGGGTCCAGGTCTTCTTCGTGATCAGCGGGTTCGTGATCTGCATGAGCGGCTGGGGACGGACCCTGACGTCGTTCCTCGCCTCCCGCGTGTCCCGGCTGATGCCCGCCTACTGGGTGGCGGTCGTCCTGGTCACGGCTGTGTTCGCGCTGCCGGTGGTCACCTATGACGCCGTGTCGCCGAGCGACGCCCTCGTCAACCTGACGATGCTCCAGCAGCCGCTGGGCGCGGACCGGGTGCTGGGCGTGTGCTGGACGCTGTGGGTGGAGCTCCGCTTCTACGCGCTCTTCGCGCTGTTCGTCGTCATGCCCGGCGCGAACCGTCGGCGGGTCCTGCTGTTCTGCGGCGGCTGGCTGCTGGCGTCGGTGCTCGCCCGGGCCGCGCACGAGCCGCTCCTCGACCTGGTGCTGATGCCGGAGTACGCCCCGTTCTTCATCGGCGGGATCGGCCTGTACCTCGTCCACCGCGACCGGCGGGACACCCACGCGTGGGCCGTCACGGTCGTGAGCTTCCTGATCGGGCAGCACTACGCGGTGGGCGAGCTGTGGAACGCCTCGGACCCGGACGCCTTCGCCCACCGCACCACGTTCGGCATCGTCCTGGTCGTCGCCCTCGGCTTCGCGGCGGTGGCGGCGATCGCACTGGGGTGGCTGAGCCGGGCGGACTGGCGCTGGCTCACTGTGGCCGGGGCGCTGACGTATCCCTTCTACCTGGTTCACGAGCACCTGGGCTGGGTGGTGATCCATGCCCTGCACCGCTCGCTGCACGTGCCGTCGGCACCCACCTTCGCGCTGACGCTGGCCGCGATGCTGCTGCTGGCGTGGCTGCTGCACCGGTACGTGGAGAGAACCCTGACACCGGTCCTGCGGACCCAACTGTCGAAGCAGCGCTGACCGCCGAGAAGCCCGCGGAGTCGCCGACGTGCTCCGGCGTGCCGCGCACCCGTCCACCGGTGGCGGTTCCGCTGCGGGCGTGCGGCATTCCCTCGTGGTCACCGGTCCGGTCGAGCCCGGTCGCGGGGAGAGACGGCCGGCCTCCGGGCGGGGCGCCACGGTCGCCGGCAGGCCTGCCGGTCACGGTCATGACGCTGCCGTTCTCCACCGGACCGACCCGGATGACGGAGCGGGACGGCCGCAGCCCGCGCATGACGACCGCCGACCCGATCGCCGGTGTGCGGTTCCAGCCCGGCGACCCGCAGCGCGCCGGCCTCTCCGGGCCCTTGGCCGACGAGCACGCCGTGCGCACCGGCCTCGCCCTCGCCGGTCCGGCGGGCGTGGCCGCCCGGATCCGGCGGGACTTCTCCGAGGAGATCACCGCCCCGGGCGGAATCGTCGTCCCGAACGACTTCGGCGACCCCGGACGGCCGGGCATCGAGGAGGCGCTGGACAAGCACCTCACGGGCGGCACCCGCTTCGCCCGCCTCGGCGAGGCGGCGCGCTCGGCGTTCCTGCGGGCGTCCCGACCTCAAGGCGTCCTGACCTCAAGGCGTCCCGTACCGGGCCTCGATCCCCGCGATCAGCAGGGCGAGGCCCTCTTCGAAGCGCTGGTCGTAGTTCTCGAAGAGTTCCCTGCCCGCCTGGGCCGCGAGAGGGTGGTCGGCCATCAGGCGGGCGCGTTCCGCCAGGTCGAAGCCCTCCCGGCGTTCGCCGGGCAGCGGCTGGACGCCCTGTTCCTCGGTGACGAAGCCGAGGGTGTAGAGATATGTCGTGTTGAACGCGCGGGTGGCCCGGGCGAGGGTGAAACCGGCGGATGTGAGCAGGCGCAGCATGTCCTCCATCTGCTCGGCGTGCTCGGTCCCCGTGAAGCGTGAGCCGCTGAACACCTTCGCGCCGTCGCGGTAGGCGAGCAGCGCCGCGCGCAGGCTCCGGTTGGCCTTGAGCAGCCGCTCCTGCCAGGTGTCGTCCGGGGCGGGTGAACCCTGGGCGACCATCCGGCGGTACATCTCCGTCGCCATCTCGTCGAGCAGCGCCTGCTTGTCCTTGAAGTGCCAGTAGAGGGCGGGCGCCTTGACGTCCAGTTCCCTGGCGATCGCGCGCAGCGTCAGGCCGTCCAGGCCGACCTCGTTCAGCAGTCTCAGCGCCGTGTCGGCGACCCGTCGGCGGTCCAGGGGGGCACGTCGTTCCGAACTCACGCTTGACAACTTAACACCGTTAGGGACACGCTCACAGGGCAGGCCACTTAACACCGTTAAGGAGACTTGATCATGAGCGACACCCATGTGCTGATCGTGGGCGCCGGACCGACCGGCCTCACCCTCGGCATCGACCTGGCCCGGCGCGGGATCCCCGCGCTGGTGGTGGAGCGGGCGGACGGGCTGTTCCCCGGCTCGCGCGGCAAGGGGTTCCAGCCGCGCACCATGGAGGTCTTCGACGACCTGGGCGTGCTGGACGCGATCCACGCGGTGGGCGGCGGCTACCCGGTCGGCATGATCTGGCGGAACGGCGAGCGGCTCGGCGAGCACCACATGTCCGAACCGGCCGAGCCGAGCGAGGACTCGCCGTACAACGAGCCGTGGATGGTCCCGCAGTGGCGCACCCAGCGGATCCTGCTGGAGCGCCTGGAGGAGCTCGGCGGCAAGGTCGCCTTCGGCCGGGAGGTCACCGGCGTGGTCCAGGACCCGGAGGGCGTGACCGCGCACTTCGCCTCCGGTGGGCCGGTGCGCGCCCGGTGTCTCGTCGCGGCGGACGGGGGCCGTTCGGTGGTGCGCCGGGCGGTGGGCGTCGGCATGACCGGGGAGGAGGTGGATCCGTTCCCCACGCTGGTGGCGGACGTGCGGATCACCGGCCTGGACCGGGACAACTGGCACTTCTTCCCCCAGGGCGAGGGACCCGAGGACCTCCTGGCGATCTGCCCGCTGGCCGGGACGGAGGACTTCCAGCTGATGGCCCGGTTCGCGGAGGGCACGGAGGTGGACCTCTCCCTGGAGGGCGTACGGCAGGTCGTCGCCGCCCGTTCGCACCTCGCCGCCGAGGACGTCACGGAGGTCCGCTGGGCCTCGGACTTCCGTCCGCGGACCGCGCTCGCCGACCGGTTCCGGGTGGGCCGGGTCTTCCTCGCGGGCGACGCGGCGCACGTGCACTCCCCGGCCGGCGGCCAGGGCCTCAACACCAGCGTCCAGGACGCCTACAACCTGGGCTGGAAGCTGGGCGCGGTCCTGGGCGGCGGGGCGGAGGCGGCGCTGCTGGACACGTACGAGGAGGAGCGGCGCCCGATCGCCGCGCAGATGCTGGACCTGTCCACCAGCGTCCACCGGGGTGAGACACGGCGGGGCGGGGCCACCCGGCAACTGGACCTCGGCTACCCCGCGTCGACGCTCACCGAGGAGACGCGGATGGCGCCCGGACCGGTGCGCGCGGGCGACCGGGCCCCGGACGCCACGGTGAACGGCGTGCGCCTCTTCGACGCGTTCCGGGGGCCCCACTGGACCCTGCTGGCGCTGGGCACGGACGCCCCCGCGCCGCCCGCCGCCGTACGACTGGTGCACGGCCCGGCGCACGAGACCTACGGGGCCGGGCTGTTCCTCGTCCGTCCGGACGGCTATGTGGGCTGGGCGGGGGACACGCCGGCCGGGCTCCCGGAGTACCTGGCCCGGTTCGGCGGGCGCTGACCGCTACGCGCTCGCCAGGGACAGCTTCGCCGCGAAGCCCAGGAACAGGGCGCCGGCCGCCGAGGTGGCACCGGCCGCCAGCCGCCGCCTGCGCCGGAACGCGTCGGCCAGGCGGGTGCCGCCGAATATCAGCAGCGACAGGTAGAGGAAGCTGGCCGTCTGGAGCAGGGCGCCGAGGACGACGAAGGAGAGCGCGGGGTAGGCGTAACCGGGGTCGACGAACTGTACGAAGAAGGAGATCAGGAAGAGGATCGCCTTCGGGTTGAGCAGCGACACGACCAGCGCGCGGCGGTAGGGGCGCTCGTCGGCGGACGGGGCGGCGGGCGCCTCGGCCGGGTCCGTCGACTCGCCCCGCGCCTTCCACATGCTCCACGCCGAGCGCAGCATGCCGTACGCCATCCACGCCAGGTACGCGGCACCGGCGTACTTCACCACCAGGAACAGCAGCGGCGTCGTGGTGAGCACCGAGGCCGCGCCGAGCGCCGCCAGCGTCATCAGGACGGCGTCCCCGGTGAAGACACCGGCCGCCGCCGCATAGCCGGTGCGGACACCCTTGCGGGCGGCGACGGAGAGGACGTACAGGGAGTTGGGACCGGGCAGCAGGACGATGAGGACCAGTCCTGCCAGGTAGGTGGGGAGGTCGATGACGCCGAACATGGAGGGAGTGTCGCACGGGGGTACGACACTCCCTCCAAGGGGTCTCAGCCGGCGAGAACGGGTGTTCAGAAGGCGTCGCTCGGCACGTAGGTGCCCCAGACCTCGCGCAGGGCGTTGCAGACTTCGCCGATGGTGGCGCGGGCCTTGAGGGCGTCCTTCATCGGGTAGAGGACGTTGTCCTCGCCTTCGGCCGCCTTCTTCAGGGCGGTCAGGGCGGCGTCGACCGCCTGCTGGTCGCGTTCCGCGCGGAGTTTCGCCAGGCGTTCGGCCTGCTGGGCCTCGATGGCCGGGTCGACGCGCAGCGGCTCGTAGGGTTCCTCCGCGTCGAGCTGGAAGCGGTTGACGCCGACGACGACGCGCTCGCCGGAGTCGGTCTCCTGGGCGATGCGGTAGGCGGAGCGTTCGATCTCGTTCTTCTGGAAGCCGTGTTCGATGGCGTTGACGGCGCCGCCGAGGTCCTCGACCTTGCCCATCAGTTCCAGCGCCGCCGCCTCGACGTCGTCGGTCATCCTCTCGACGACGTAGGAGCCGGCGAACGGGTCGACGGTCGCGGTCACGTCCGTCTCGTAGGCGAGGACCTGCTGGGTGCGCAGCGCCAGCCGGGCGGACTTGTCGGTGGGCAGCGCGATGGCCTCGTCGAAGGAGTTGGTGTGCAGCGACTGGGTGCCGCCGAGCACCGCGCCCAGGCCCTGCACGGCGACGCGCACCAGGTTCACCTCCGGCTGCTGGGCGGTCAGCTGCACCCCGGCCGTCTGGGTGTGGAAGCGCAGCATCAGCGACTTGGGGTTCTTCGCGCCGAACTCCTCCTTCATCACCCGCGCCCAGATCCTGCGCGCCGCGCGGAACTTGGCGACCTCCTCCAGGATCGTGGTGCGGGCCACGAAGAAGAACGACAGGCGCGGGGCGAAGTCGTCCACGTCCATGCCGGCCGCGACCGCCGTGCGGACGTACTCGATGC
The DNA here is from genome assembly GCF_055585405.1 of Streptomyces sp. NPDC053426. NCBI lineage: Bacteria > Bacillati > Actinomycetota > Actinomycetes > Kitasatosporales > Streptomycetaceae > Streptomyces > Streptomyces sp. NPDC053426. The sequence continues at coordinate 609,441 of NZ_JBVJKE010000002.1, forward strand.
CGTCCGCGAGGGTGAAGGCGATCTCCTGCGCGGGTGAGGCGCCCGCCTCGGCCATGTGGTAGCCGGAGATCGAGATCGTGTTCCACTTCGGGATCTCGGCCCGGCAGTACTTGAAGATGTCGGCGATCAGCCGCAGCGACGGCTTGGGCGGGAAGATGTAGGTGCCCCGCGCGATGTACTCCTTCAGCACGTCGTTCTGGATCGTGCCGGTGAGCTTGTCGGCCGGGACGCCCTGCTCCTCGGCGACCAGTTGGTAGAGGAGCAGGAGCAGGGCGGCGGGGGCGTTGATCGTCATCGACGTGGAGACCTTGTCCAGCGGGATGCCGCCGAACAGCACCCGCATGTCGTCCACCGAGTCGATGGCCACCCCCACCTTGCCGACCTCGCCGTGCGCGATGGGGGCGTCGGAGTCGTGGCCCATCTGGGTGGGCAGGTCGAAGGCGACCGACAGGCCCATCGTGCCGTTGGCGATCAGCTGCTGGTAGCGGGCGTTGGACTCCGTCGCCGTGCCGAAACCGGCGTACTGGCGCATCGTCCAGGGCCGGCCCGTGTACATCGTCGGGTACACGCCCCGGGTGAAGGGGTACGCCCCCGGCTCGCCCAGCCTCTCCGCCGGATCCCAGCCCTCGAGAGCCTCCGGCCCGTAGACCGGCTCGATGGGCAGACCGGACTCCGACTCGCGCGCCATGGTGTGATGCCTCCCGCTGAGCAGCGTTGCTCGATTCGCTCGCCCGGTACCCATAAGTTACTAGCCAGTACAGGCCGATCCTTCAACGGACTGTAGCGGTGCGCGTGCGGCCCGGTGGAGGGGCACACGCTGGGACCTTCCTCACAGCCGCGGTGGGACCCCGCTCACAGCACCACCTCGGCGGTCGCCTTCCGGTCAATCACCACCATGCCCCTTTGTTCGTCGGGGGTCACGTCCGGGGAACATCTCCGGTGACGGCCGGGCGCGGCCGGTGAGACGACGGGGGGCTGATGTGCGTAGTACGGGCATGGGGAGGAAGGGAATCACGGCCGTCGCGGCGCTGACGGCCCTGGCCGCGTCGGCGGGCGGTACGGCCGGCTGTACGGTGCAGCCCGCCGGGGCGGGCGGGGAGCACAGGTCGCCGGTGCGGATAGAGGTGCCGGGCCGGACGCCGTCCGCGTCGCCGTCCGCGCCGCCATCCCCGTCGCGGACTCCGGACGGCGACGGCGGGAAGTCCTCTCCTTCTCCCGGCGCCCCGGCACCGCGCGTGCTGTGGTCCCCCGGTGACTCCGGGCGCGACGTACGCGAACTCCAGGCCCGGCTGCGGCAGGTCGCCTGGATCTTCCACGGGCCGACGGGGACGTACGACGACCTGACGGCGGAGGCGGTCCGGGGCTTCCAGGGCAAGCGCGGACTGCCGAGGACCGGGGTGACCGACTCCGTCACCTGGCAGCGGCTGCTCGGCATGACGCGCGAGCCGGGCAAGTGGGAGCTGTATCTGATGGGCGGCCAGCCGGCCGACGCCCCCGACGCGCGCTGCCGGACCGGGCGGGTGCTGTGCATCAGCAAGACCAGTCGCACCCTGCGCTGGATGATCGACGGGCGGACGGTGTCGACGATGCCGGTGCGCTTCGGCTCCGAGTACACGCCGACCCGTGAGGGTGTCTTCCAGGTCTACTGGAAGTCCCGGCACCATGTGTCCACGCTCTACGACTCGCCCATGCCGTACGCCATGTTCTTCAGCGGCGGCCAGGCCGTGCACTTCTCGGCCGACTTCGCCGCGCGGGGATACGCCGGAGCCTCGCACGGCTGCGTCAACGTACGGGACGAGGCGGCGATCGCGCGGCTGTACGACCAGGTGCGCGACGGCGACAAGGTCGTCGTGCACTGGTGAGACGGGGCGCGGGCGGGACCGGGGGAACGTGTCCCGCCCGCGCCGAGGTGCACGAGCCGTGGGTACGGGGGGAACCCCGGCTCCGTGCGACAGCCGATGACCAGTCGGCTCACTCATTACTGCGCCACGAGGGTCGAAAGTGTCACACCTGCCGGGGAGGAAAGTTCAGCGCTCAATAAACGGGCAGGTCAGGGGCGGTGTCACGGGTTCTTCTCGCCGCCGTTTCCGTTGTCGCCGTTGTCGCCACCGTTTCCGTTGTCGTCCTTCTTGGCGTTGTTGCCGCCGTTGCCGTTGTCGGCACCGTTGCCCTGCCCGTGTCCCTGCCCCTGCCCGTGTCCCTGGCCCTGGCCCTGGCCCTGGCCCTGGCCATCGCTCCGACCGTTGGTCTTCCCGTTCCCGTTGCCGTTCCCGTTGCCGCTGCGGGCTCCCCCGTCGGCGCCGGTCGTACCGGACGCGCCGGAGGTGTCCGACGTGGACAGCACGTCCTCGCAGTACGTGCCGACGCGGGAGGAGCCGCCCGCCGCCTCCTCGAGGAGGTGCTCGCGCTCGCCGTTCAGCGCCTTGCCGTCGCGCCACGCGCGACAGGCCGCGGCGATCTGCTTGCCCCCGCGGCCGGAACGGACCGCGCCGTCACCGGTGTCCGCATCGGGCTTCCCCGGCGCACGGGACCCGTCGGCGTCCCCGCCGTCCTCGGCCGTACCGGCGGCACTCCCGGGATGCCGGCCCTCGGGCGTGGCTCCGCCCGGTGCGGCGCCCTCGGGCGGAGGGGACACCAGGGGGCGTTCGGGGTGCGTGGCGGTGGCCGTGACGGAGGCGGCCGGGTCGGAGCGGGAGCCGTCGGGCGGGGAGAGGACTCCGGTTCCGGCCAGGACCGCGACGCCCCCGGCCATGCCGGCGACCAGCGCGGCGGCCAGCCCGAGGCTCAGGGGACGCCCCCGTCGGGGTTCGTCCGCGGTTCCGGAACGATCACCGTGCGGGACGCCGATACGGACCGCCCCGATGTCGGAGGGGCGCGTTCCGGCGGGCCGGTCCCCACCATGGGCCGCCTCGGTCCGCCCCTCCCGCTCCTCGCGCGCCTTGCGGAAGGCGGCCAGGGCGGCCGCCTCTCCGGGGAGTTCCCCGCCGTCCGAAGGGGGTGGCACGGAGAGTGCGCGCAGTGTTCCGGCGAGCCGTCCGGCCTGGTCACGGGCGACGGGATCGGCAGTTTCCAGGGGCTCTCCGCTCAGTAAGCGCTCCGCGGTCCCGCGGTCCAGCCACCTGTGCTGCTCATCGGCCATCACATGTCCTTCTGTGTCCGCGTTCGCATCTGCGTCACACTCGCGGACGTCACCGTACGACGGCGTGGTTCTCTCTGGGGAGGAAGGGCGTCGAGCACCCCGGCGGATTCCGGTTGGGCTTCCGGATCGCCGCCGATCAGCTCGGCCAGACGCCTCAGACCCCGGTGCGCGGCCGTCCGTACGGCACCCGGTCGTTTGCCCAGTGTCTCGGCGGCGGACTTGGCGTCGAGGCCCACGACCACGCGCAGCACGACGGCCTCGGCCTGGTCCTGCGGCAGCCTGGATATGAGGGAGAACGCACCGTCGGTGGCCAGCGCCTCGATGGCCTCGCCCGCGGTGTCGGACTCGGCGGCCCGCCCGGTGAGCTCGGTCTCGTCGCCGCCGATCGCGGGGCGGCGTCCGCGCATGCGTATGTGGTCCAGCGCGCGGTTGCGGGCGATACGGGCGGCCCAGCCGCGGAACCGGTCCGCGTCGCCGGTGAAGCGTTCCAGGTCACGGGCGATCTGCAGCCACGCCTCGGACGTCACGTCCTCGGCGTCGGGCTCGCCGACCAACGTCCGTACGTATCCCAGCAGCCGCGGGTGCACGACGCGGTACACAGTCCGGAACGCGGTCTCGTCCCCGTCCTGTGCCGCACGCACCGCGGCGGTCAGCTCCGCGTCGTCCCCCAGCAAACGCGCGCGCCCTTCTGCGCCTAAACCGGCGCCGCTCTCGCGGACCGGGTTCTCGCCGTCGTGGTTGATCAATCAGTGGTTGCGGCCTCAGAGCCGCGGGCGGTTCGTGGTCATGTGTCCGTCGCGGCCTGGCGCGAAAGGCACGTTACGGCCTGAATCCTCTGCCCGTCCATGTCCGCCCAAGATGCAATTAACCCGTGACACAGGGGGTGTGACAGAAAACGCACCCATGGCGCTGTAGGAAGTACGGGTCGCCGCGCGGCCCGTGCCGCGCGACGGCCGGGGCCTCTCCTGTGGGGGGTGGCGGCTCCGGCCGTTGCCTCGGCGGCAGCGGCGCGAGCGCGCCGAGGTGCGCGGATTCTTCGTCTCCCCTGGTCACAGGGTTGCATGGAGTGCATTACGGACGCTTGGCGCCAGGGTCCCCAGGCTTCCCCGTGCTGCCGCCCGAGCCGTTGCCCGCAGTTCCGGAACCGCTCCCCGAGCCGTTGTCCGCTCCGCGCGTGGCGTTGTCGCTCCCGTTGCCCGAGGAGCCGTTTCCGGACCGGTCGGCCGAATTGTTGTCCTTCTTCTCGGGCGCCCCGGTGTTGACGGACGGCGCCCCGGCCCCGGTCCCCGCCGACTGCCCGGCGCAGTAGGCGTCGACGTTCGCCGCGCCGCCCGCCGCCTGTGTCAGCCGTTTCCAGGTCGCCGAGTCCAGCGCCTTGCCGCGCCCCCGCACCTGCTCGTAGGCGCGGCAGTGGGCCTCGGTGTCCCGGGCGGTCCCCGGACGGTCCGGGTCCGGCCGGTCACGTCCGGCGTCCGGGTCGGCCGAGCCGTCGGTGGACGGGCCGGTGGCGCCGGACGACGGGGTGTGGGTGCCCTTGCCGTCCTCCGCCGGGCCGTCCGTGGAGGAGTCCGTCACGCCGATGCCGGCGACCGCGACCCCGCTCAGGGTGAGACCGGCGACCAGCACGGAGAGCGTGGCCTTCAGCGAGTGGCGGCCGAACCGGCTCCGGCGGGTCCGCCAGTCGTCCCGGCGCCGGGTGCGCGCGCCGTGCGCCCCCGACTCCCGGGCGGCCAGGAACGCGGTGACGGCCCGCTGCTCGGCCTCGGCGTCCACGCCGCGGCGGATCAGCGCGCCGGCGAGCAGCGCCTCCAGGTCGGCGTCGTCGACGACCCGGCGCCCGCCCGTGACGGAGTCCGAGCCGCCGGCCCCGGGCGGCGCGCCCCTCTCAGGGTGCACACGCCGACGGCCGGCCGGCCCGCCGTCGTTCTGCCGTTCACCCATGTCCGTTCCCGTTCCTGCTCGTTCCACTTGATACCCACGCTCGGCCCGCCACGCCCGTGTGGACCGGCCGCACAAGCGGTACCGCCCGGACCGACGGATACGTTCCGCATGTCCGGCCTGTTCAGCCTGCGGCCCTCGGGGGCCGTCGTGGGCCGCCGGGTGCGGCCGGCCCGGGCCGGCCGCCGTCGCGCCGCCCGCCGTGTCCGCCGTCCCGGCCGACGTTCATGTCGACTCACCCAGCGTCCGCGAGGCCTCATCCGTCACACTCTCGACGCCGAGCTGCTTCGCCAAACGTTTCAGCCCCCGGTACGCGGCCGTCCGTACCGCGCCCGGCCGCTTGCCGAGGACGCGGGCGGCGGCGGGGCCGTCGAGGCCGACGACCACCCGCAGCAGCACGGCCTCGGCCTGGTCGCGCGGCAGCCCGCCGACCAGTTCGAGGGCGTACTCGGTGGACATGGCCTCCATGGCCTGGTCGTAGGTGCTGTGTGGTCCGGGCAGGTCCAGGACGTCCTGTTCCAGCGTGGAGGGCCGGGGCCGTACCCGCTGCCGGCGCAGGTGGTCCAGCGCCCGGTGCCGGGCGATGGTCGCCGTCCAGCCCCGGAACCCGGCCCCGTCGCCCTTGAACCTCCCCAGGTCGCGGGCTATCTCCAGCCAGGCGTCCGACATCACGTCCTCGGCGTCGTCCCCGACGAGCCCGCGCACATAGGCGAGCAGGCCGGGCTGTACGAGCCGGTAGGCCACGGCGAAGGCGGCCTCGTCGCCCTTCTGGGCCCGCGCGACGGCCGCGCCCAGTTCCCCGTCGTACGCCTGTGCGCGGCGGGGTTCCCCTCCGTGGCCCAAGAACTGTCCTCGTCCGTACCGAGCGCGTAGCGCACCGCTATCGCTTGATGTGAGCACGTCCGGCAGCGCCCACACCCCCACGGTCATCAGCGTCCGGCGCCACGAAAGTGTCACAGCTCGTCACACGCCTCGTGCGGCACACACGCGGGCGCGCCGGTCCGCCCCGGCCCCGACGTCAGGGAACGGCGGGGCCGCCCAGATAGGTGCCGTCCCGGTCGTACGGCCAGGCGTTGGCGACACAGCCCTTCAGTCCCTTGATCTGCTGCATCATCGCGGGGGCCGGGCGTCCGGGCCCCGGGCAGGTCTCGTGGCCGTGTCCGATGCGGTGGCCGACCTCGTGGTTGACGATCAGCGCGCGGTACTCGCCGATCGGTCCGTCGAACTGGGGCGAGCCCAGCACCCACCGCTTGAGGTTGACCACCACGTCCGTGCCCACGCTGCAGTTGACCTCACCGCGCGTCAGCAGGCCCGCGGCACCACAGATCTTGTCCGTGGTGCCGGGCGTGGCGATCTTCACGACGAAGTCGTACGAGCCCGAGCTGACGAGCTGGAAGGAGTTCACCCCGTCGCGGGTCCAGCCCCTGCGGTCGGCGAGGACGTCGGAGACCTCGGCCGCGGCCGCGCTCGCCGACACGTCGATGCCGTCCTCGACCAGCACCTTGTAGCGCCGCATCCGGCCGCCCGTACCGACGACGCTGCCGTCCGCCTGCGCGGTGGTGAAGGTGCCGGGGCCGGTGGCCGGGATGTCGATGACGGTGGACGAGGGGGAGGCGGAGGCGGACGCGGACGCGCCGGCGGACGGGGAGGTGGAGGGGTCGGGGCTTTCGGAGGCGCGGGGAGTCCGCTCCGCGCGGGGCTGCGCGGTGCCGCCCTCCAGCATGTCCCCCGCGTCCACGGGCGCCTCGTCCGCCACGGATGCGTGCCGGTCCTGGTAGTAGGCCACGGCGGCGCCCGAGGCGACCATCACGACGGCGAAGGCCAGCCCGGCCGGCGCGGTCCGGGTCCAGCGCGGCCCGCCGGCACGGGACCGGCCCCGGCCGGACCGGCGCCCCGGTCCACCGCTCGCCCGTCCGGACCGCTCCCCGCGCCCGTGCCGCTCCCCCCGCTCCCCGTGTCCGTGCCGCTCCCCCCGTTCAAACCGTTCCCCGCGTACGGGCCGCTCCCCGCGTCCGTGGCGTTCCCCCCGTCCGGACCGTTCCCCCCGTCCATGTCGTTCCTCGCGTCCGTCGCGCTTCCCCACGATGGGAATCCCCCATGTCTTTCCGTGTCGATGGTCAGGCGGCGGTCCCCCTGGCCCGCCCGTGCAACACCAGGTAGAAGGTCCCCAGCGACTCCTGCGGGCCGCCCGCCTCGAACCGGTTGTGCACCTTGCCGACCGGGTTCCAGATCCGGCCGTCGGGCATCCGGACCCCGACCGGCTGCCCGAAGTACGCGCGCTGCCGCTCGTCGAGGTCCACCCACGCCCCGCCCGCACGGCGCACGAGCACCTCTCCGACGTAGGCGCCGAGGTCGAACAGCGTGTCGTGCGCCCGCTCGCGGTCCGCCCCGCCCTTGCGGAGCCCGTCGACCAGGGCGTCGACCAGGCGCAGGCTGGCCACGGAGTAGTCCAGCGGAAGCCGGCCGCGGGCGGTCGCACGGGCGACGAAGGCCGCCGCGTACGACCGCATCCGCCCCGCATCCGGTATCCACTCGTCTGCCGCCTCCATACGACACCGCCCCTCAACTCGCCCCACTGGGGCAGTCGTTCGAATTCTCCTTGAAACCAAGCGGAAGCCGGGCCGTGATCATCACGTGTCGCGGACGTGGCGATCACCACACGGTCAACTCACAGGGCGCATACAACCTTTCGGCTTCTCGTACGTCCGCGAGGCTCCTGGGGGGACGCACGGGCCCGGTGACGCCACGTGTGACGTTTGACCCGCGCTCGGCGCTGGATGAGTGCCACCTGTGGGACAGGTGGTGTCCATGTGCTTTTTCTAGGGGTGGGGTAGTTGAGTCCACGCAGGACCCATGCGTACAAGCCGCTCGGCCTGAAACGGCGGGCCTGGCTGACCGTCGGCGCAGTCGTGCTCAGTGGCGCGGGTGTCGTCACGTACGCGGTGGCCGATCCGTCGTCCGCGCCGGCCGACCCGCGTGAGGAGGCCCGCGAGCCGAGCGTCCACACGCTGGAGCTGGAGAACCGGGGCGGGGGCCGCCGGGGTCTCGACCGGCAGGAGACGGAGCGCTTCAGCGCGGTGCTGGTGACCTGGGACAACCCGGAGGCGGACGCCAAGGGCACGCCCGAGGTGCGCACCCGGGACCTGGAGACCGGCAAGTGGTCCGGCTGGCAGGAGCTGGAGGACGAGCCGAACCAGGCCGACGGCGCGGAGGGCGAGCGGGCGGCGACCCGCGGCGGCACGGCGTCGCTGTGGACCGACGACGCCGACGGCGTCGAGGTGCGCGTGGTGAACGCCGACGGCACCCAGGTGGGCGGTCAGCCTGCCGGCATGGACGTCAAGCTCCTCGACCCGGGCACGGACCCCGAGGGCGCGCCGACGGTCGCGGACATGGAGCCGGCCGCGTTCCTGGCGGAGACCACGGCGCCGGTGACCACGGAGCCGGCGCCGACGGAGACACAGACCACCGGGACGCCGACGGAGCCGGCCGCCCCGGAGACGGCCACCCCCGCGGACACGACGTCCGCGGAACCGACCGGCACCCCGCCGGAGACGGCGGCCACGGACACCACGTCCCCCGAGCCGACGCCCACCGTCCCCGAGCCCCGCCCGTCGACGGTCGTGAAGCCGCCGGTCATCACGCAGGCCGAGTGGGGCGCGTCCACGGACTACGACGGCACGCCGAGCTACGGCACCGACATCAAGGCCGCCGTCATCCACCACACCGGCGTCGACAGCGACAACAGCGTCTCCTGCGCCGACTCGCGGGCCCGGATGCGCTCCATCCAGCAGGAGCACTTCGCCCGCGGCTACTACGACATCGGCTACAACTTCGTCGTCGACCGCTGCGGTCAGATCTTCGAGGGCCGCAGCGGCGGCATGGACCTGCCGGTGGTCGGCGCGCACGACATCGGCTTCAACACCGACACGCTCGGCATCTCGTACATAGGCAACTTCGAGAGCGCCCACCCGAGCCGGGCCGCGCTGGACTCGATCGCGCGGGTCGTCGCCTGGAAGTTCGGCATGTACGGCATCGACCCGACCGGCAAGGTCACGCTGACCTCCGGTTCGGAGGCCGGCGACAGCGGCAACAAGATCGACAAGGGTGAGTCGGTCACCCTGCCGCGGGTCTTCGGCCACCGGGACACCAACTACACGGCCTGCCCCGGCGAGAACCTGTACCCGAAGCTGTCCCGGATCGCCTCGCTCGCCAAGACCCCGGGCATCTCGCACGCCCTGGCCACCTCGGACCACAACCGGGACGGCCTCGCCGACCTGGTCGCCGGCACTCCGAAGGCCTCGGGCGGCGGCAGCGTGACGGTGGTCCCGGGCGGTAAGAACGGCCCGGTCACCTCCGCGAAGAAGACGATCACCCAGAGCAGCGCCGGCGTCCCCGGCTCCAACGAGTCCGGTGACGGCTTCGGCACCTCCACCGCCTGGGGCGACGTCAACGGCGACGGGTACGCCGACCTCGTGATCGGCATCCCCGGCGAGGACGACACCACCGGCGACGCCGACCGCGGCGGCGTCGCGGTGATGTACGGACCGGAGCTGGACACCGGCTTCTCGTACGGCACGACGGGTGTCACGGAGACCGGCGCCAGGTTCGGCACCACGGTCGCCGTCGGCGACTTCAACGGTGACGGCAAGGCGGACGTGTTCGCGGCCGGCACCGGAGGGGGCGGCAACTGGAACGCCCGTCACACCGACGGCACCACCGAGTACGGCACGCTCACCAGCGCCACGGGCGCCGTCTCCTACCTGGACGCCGCGAGCGGCGACTTCAACCGGGACGGCTACGCGGACATCGCCCTCAACTACCGCGACACCGGCGGCATCGGCCGCATCCTCCGCTTCGCGGGCTCCGCGTCCGGCCTGACCAAGGCCGGCGTCATCTCCGTCAAGGGCGGACGCTCCGTCGCCGCGGGCGACTTCGACAACAACGGCTACGACGACATCGTCATCGGCCAGCCGGTGGCCGCCGAGTCCAGCGGTACGACGCCGGGCGGGCGGATCGTCATGGTGCTGGGCACGTCGGCCGGGTTCACCACCACCGGCATGAGGACCATCCACCAGGACACCTCCGGCGTCCCCGGCGCCAACGAGTCCGGTGACGAGCTGGGCACCTCGGTGTCGGCCGGCGACTTCAACCGCGACGGCTACGCGGACGCCCTGGTCGGCGCCCCCCGCGAGGACCTCACCAGTGGCGGCACCAACCGCAAGGACGCGGGCCAGTCGATCCTGTTCCGCGGCAGCTCCTCCGGCCTGACCGGCTCGGGCGCGATCGGCGTCTCCCAGGACACCCCCGGCATCGGGGGCGCCGCGGAGTCCGGTGACCTGTTCGGTTCCGCGGTGTCCCTGACGGACCTGTCCGGCTACGGCCGCGCGGACCTGACGATCGGCGGCGCGGGCGAGGACACGTCGGACGGCACGATCCTGTACCTGCCGAGCAACAGCTCGGGCCTCGGCTACGGCGACTCGTACCTCTTCGGCAAGGGCACCCTCGGCCTGGCGGCGGACGTGCGGATCGGGCAGACGCTGACGCCGTAACGCCGCATCACCGGTACGACGACGGCCGGGGTCCCGCGCGCCATGCGGGGCCCCGGCCGTCGTCGTACCGGACGGCACGGCCGTCAGGTCCGTGCCGTCCCGTCCGACGCGTCGCGGCACAGCAGGCGGAGGGAGCCGTCGCCCGTGTAGCAGCGGCGGGCCTCGTCGATGGGGTCCCAGAGGTGACCGTCGGGGGTGCGGACCCAGTGGTCGCCGCCGGAGGACCACCACTCGCCGCCGGTCTGACGGGCTATCACCTCGCCGGCGTAGGCGCCGAATCCGCGCAGCACCAGTTCCACGGCGGCGAACGGGGCCTCCTCCTGGCGTATGTCCTCGATCACCCGGTCGACGCTCCACAGACTGCGCGCCGAGTAGTCGAGGCGCAGCCGTGCCCCTTCGCGCATCGCCGCCACCGCGTCCGCCGCCCAGCGGACCGGCTTGGTCGCGGCCGAGGGCCTGGTCTCCTGCTGTGTGGTCACAGTCGTCGCAGTCGTCACATCCTGGTAAGCGCTTCAGCGAACCGTTTCGTCACCGGCGTGCGGCCCTAGGTGTCCCTGCGGCTGCGGCGGGAGACCGCGGCGCGCAATACCCGGCGCCCCTCCGTCGAGACCTCGAGGGCTCCGCGCAGGCCCCCCGGGCCGTGGGCGGCGAGGAGCTCCAGGACCGTGAGCTGGCGGCGCAGTTCGGCGGCGAGCAGCGGTGACAGGCCGTCGGGGCGGCCGTCACGGCGGGCGTCGGCGAGGCCGGAGTCGTCTTCGGCGGCGCCGTCCAGCAGCCGGTGGATCCGCAGCGCGGCGACGGAGCAGTCGTCGGCCCACTCCCGCAGCCCGGCGGCGGACCGCTCCGCGGGGGCGCCGGCGAGCATCCGGTGCGCGAGCGCGACGGCCTCGTCCGCGCCGTCGGCCGCCGCGTCCAGCGTGCCGCGGGCCTGCTCCAGCCGCTGCGCCCAGTCACCGGCGGGCGCGGCCTGAGCGAGGCTCGCCCACAGCGGCCGCAGCACCTCGTCACCGCCGCCCAGCAGCGGCACGCACCGATCCAAACAAGCCAACCCGCTCACGGCCAGCCCGCGCTCGTCGGCCCGTGCGATCAGTTCCACCAGGCTCATCCACGCCTCCTCAAGGAATGCTCGCGGGCCCCGGCGAGGCCCTCACGTGCCCCATCCCTCACGGAGCCCGCATTTCCCCTTACTGCGTGCGACGGGCCCGGAGTGTCACAGGGGCACCACACCGAGCCGGTCGAGCAGACGGAAGAAGAGGTTTTCGGCCATCGGGTCGGGGTCGGCGGTCAGCACCTCGGCCAGGTCCTCGGCGGAGGCGGTGCGCCCCGCCTCCTCGGCCCAGAAGACGGCCCGTTCGGCGGCGTCGGAGGGATCCAGGAAGTAGTCCTCCAGCGTGAGCCCCTCCCGCTGGCCCTCCAGGTAACCGGCCATGTGGGCCCGCGCCAGACAGGTCGTCCACGCCCCGCTCTCCGGTGACGCCGCCTCCACCACCACGCAGTCGCTGTCCATGACGTATCCGAACAGCGCGGGCGCCCCGGTCTCCCGGGCCAGGTCGTTCATGTTCCCGATGTCGCCCTGGCCGCCCGGGTACTCCCACACCTGCCAGCCGTCGGGCGCCGAGGTGTGCAGGGTCATGCCCCCGGCCGCACCGGCCAGCGTGTCCAGCTCGGCGAGCGGCCGCTCCCCGCGGCCCACGACGAAATACCCCCAGTAGCCCATGTGCCGGTGTTCCCCCGCTGTGTCGGTTCTCCGTCCTGTCCAGAACACCACCACAGTCGTACGGGGGTTCGCAGCCGTATGCGGCAATCCGCCCCCGTGACGGGGAGCCGTCAGTCCAGCTCGCCCGCCAGGTCCCGGAACTCCGCCCACGACAGCTCCGGCTCGTCCGGGTCCCACAGCTTCTGGACGGTCGCCGCCAGCGGCAGCCGGATCCCGTCCGCGACCTGGTCCTGGGTCTGGGCCCCGGGGATGTCGCCCCAGACGGCGAAGGACCCGCCGAGGATCTGGTCGTCGTACCGCTCGGGGACGGCGGTGGTGCCGCGCAGCACCAGCGGCGTCCACTGCTCGTAGATCCGCTCCCCCGTCGGGTAGACGAAGGTCAGGGGCTCCCCGAGCACGTAGTAGAGGAACTCGTCGTTGTAGTTGACGACCTCGCGGCCCTCGCTCAGGTACTCCGCGGGCTGCCGGGCGCCGATCTCCTTGCCGGTCCAGTAGGCGACCCGGATGTCCTCGGCCGCCCGCACGGAGCCGCCCCGGAAGAAGCCGTCGTTCCACGCGCGGGGCGTGCGGTCGTGGGCGCGGACCGTGGCCGCCCGGTCGTTGAGCCAGCCGGTGGTCAGGTCCTCCACGGTCGCGCCGGAGCCGTACTTCTCCCGCGCGGCGGCGGCGAGGCCCGGGAACGACGCCTCGGGGTCGGACACCACCAGCGCCTGGTACTCGTCGCCGCCCAGGTGCCACTGCCCGCCCGGGAAGAGCCCGGCGTACTCGTTCAGCAGGTCGTCGACGATCTCGGCGGCCCCGGCCTCGGAGATGTCGATCGCGCCGCGCACCGCGCGGCCGTTCGCGTCGCGCAGTTGCAGGTCCGGGTGGGCGGCGAGGACCGCGCCGAGGTGTCCGGGCGAGTCGATCTCGGGGACGACGGTGATGTGCCGGCTCTCCGCGAGGTCGACGATCCTCTCGACCTGTGCCTTGGTGAGGTGGTCCGCCGAGACGATCTCCGGGTGCGAGTCGGACTCGATGCGGAAGCCCTGGTCGTCGGAGAAGTGCAGGCCGATCTCGTTGAACTTCAGATCGCCCAGCTCGCGGATCCGGTCCTCGATCCAGCCGGCGTCGTAGTGCTTGCGCGCGATGTCCAGCATCAGCCCGCGCCGCTGCTTGGCGGGCTCGTCGCGCACCACGCCCTCGGGGGCGGTCTTGGCCCCCTCGATCTCCTGCTTGAGCGTGCGGGTGCCGTAGAACACGCCCGGCTCACCGGGGGCGCTCACGGTCACGCTCCCGCCCCGCACGGTCATCGTGTACGACTCCGGGTTCGCGCCCCCGTCCCGGTTCAGCTCCAGCCGCAGGTCCCCGGCCCGCCGGTCGTCCTTCTCCCCCGCGTACGCCAGTCCCAGCTCGCCGGCTATCAGGCGCCCCTCGTCGGCCAGCGCGGGGTCGTCCACGACCACCCGGTGGTCCTTCGCGGGACGCCAGCCCGGACCGCGCTCCGCGGTGTGGTCGCGTACGGCGGGTATGGTGCGCGGCGCCTCGGACAAGGGGTACGTGCGGCCGGGGCTCGGGCTCCCGCCCGGTGTCGTCCCGGCGGCCTCGTCGGAACCGGCGGCGGGGGTCCCGGCGGAGGACGCCGCCGTCGAGCCCGCGGGCGAGCCGTCGTCGTCCGAGGCCGCCCAGAGTCCGAGACCCACGCCGGACGCGGCCACCAGCGCGCCCGCGGCGACGGCCGTGACCAGCACCCGTCGCCGGTGCTGCCTGGGTTGCCGGTGCTGCCCGTGCTGCCTGTGCTGACTCACCCAGCCAACGTACGACCCGAACGAGTGAAGGGTGTCGACGAGCCGTTCTCAAACTCTGCCGTCCGGGTGAATTCGGGGTACCGATCGGACACGTCTCGGACTCACTCGATAACGTGACGTCACAACTCTCACAGCATCTTCCACCGACACACACGCGACGCCCACGAGGACCCACGCTGCCTGCGCACCGTCTCCCAGACCTCCCCGGCCGAGTCGCCATACCCGGACAGTCCCGCGGCGCGCCCGGCACCACGCCCGCGCTGGAGCGGTTCAACACCGCTCCCGCCGAGGACGCCGAGCGCGCCCTCCTGACCTGCCTGCGCAGCCTGCGCTGGGCCCTGCGCCTCTCCGGCCACCGCCCCTACCCCGACCTGCCGTCCCTCCTGGCGGCCTCCGACGAGGCGACGTACGACCTCTCCTCCAAGGAACTGGCGGAGGCCCTGGCCGCCGAACCCCGCCCCGCCCTCCCCGACGACACCTACTCCGCCGCCCACACGGCCCTGACCGCGGCCCACACGGCGTACGAGACCAAGTTCGGCCACGCCTTCGTCATCTGCCTGGACGGGGTCCCCGAGGAAGAGGCCCTGGACCGGGTCCTGACGGACATCCGGTCACGTTTGGCGAACGATCCGGACGAGGAACGAGCGGTGGCGGCGGAAGAACTCCGCCGACTGGCACGGGGCAGACTGGTGAACACGCTCAGGTGAACGCCCTCAGGGGCGCGGGACCGTGACGATCTGCGGCTCCGCCGCGTGGGCGCGACCGGCCGCGACGGCGCCGCACCCGGCACACAACCGGATACTCCACCCCAGATGCCACCCCGGTAGCCCGTAAGCGTGCCAGTTTGATCACACCGGCAGGCCCCCTGCAAACACCACAGGCATCCGTCGCTAACATGCTGGGGGCCGGTGGACCGTACCCGGCCGGGCCCGACCGACAAGGAAAGCCGGCGCGGCCCCGAACCCCGCTCCCGGAGGAAACTTCCGTGCCGGCTGGAACGCTGTACCGCGGCCGGGAAGGAATGTGGTCCTGGGTGGCTCACCGAGTCACCGGCGTCCTCATCTTCTTCTTCCTGTTCGTTCACGTGCTGGACACCGCTCTCGTGCGGGTGTCCCCCGAGGCCTACGACACCGTCGTGGCCACGTACAAGACGCCGATCGTCGCGCTGCTGGAGTACGGCCTCGTCGCCGCCATCCTGTTCCACGCGCTCAACGGCCTGCGTGTCATCGCCGTCGACTTCTGGGCCAAGGGCGCCCGCTACCAGAAGCAGATGCTCTGGACCGTCGTCGCCATCTGGGTCGTGCTGATGCTCGGGGCGATCTACCCCGTCCTCGGCCACGCCGCTCGTGAACTGTTCGGGAGCTGACGCCCATGTCCACGACTGAAACCTCCGCCTCGGGCATCGGCCCCGTCGAGGGCGCCTCGCTCTACTCCGTCGACAACCCGGCGCCGGTCATCGAGCCCCCGCGCAAGCGGACGAAGAAGACCCCGAAGTCCACCCGGGGCAACTTCGAGCTGGCCGCCTGGCTGTTCATGCGCCTGTCCGGCGTCGTCCTGGTCGTCCTCGTCATCGGCCACCTGCTGATCCAGCTCGTGCTGGACGGCGGCGTCTCCAAGATCGGCTTCGCCTTCGTGGCCGGCCGCTGGGCCTCGCCGTTCTGGCAGGTCTGGGACCTGCTGATGCTGTGGCTGGCGATGCTGCACGGCGCCAACGGTCTGCGCACGGTCATCAACGACTACGCGGAGCGGCCGAACACCCGGCTGTGGCTCAAGGGCCTGCTCTACACCGCCACGGTGTTCACCATCCTGCTGGGCACGCTGGTGATCTTCACCTTCGACCCGAACATCCGCTAGGCACGGGGCTGCGAAACTCATGAAGGTACACAAGTACGACACCGTCATCGTCGGCGCCGGCGGCGCGGGCATGCGCGCGGCCATCGAGTCGACGAAGCGCAGCCGCACGGCCGTCCTGACGAAGCTCTACCCCACCCGCTCCCACACGGGCGCCGCGCAGGGCGGCATGGCCGCCGCGCTGGCCAACGTGGAGGAGGACAACTGGGAGTGGCACACCTTCGACACGGTCAAGGGCGGTGACTACCTGGTCGACCAGGACGCCGCCGAGATCCTGGCGAAGGAGGCCATCGACTCCGTCCTCGACCTGGAGAAGATGGGCCTGCCGTTCAACCGGACCCCGAACGGCACCATCGACCAGCGCCGCTTCGGCGGTCACAGCCGCAACCACGGCGAGGCCCCGGTCCGCCGCTCCTGCTACGCGGCCGACCGCACCGGTCACATGATCCTCCAGACGCTGTACCAGAACTGCGTCAAGGAGGGCGTGGAGTTCTTCAACGAGTTCTACGTCCTGGACCAGCTCATCACCGAGGTCGACGGCGTCAAGAAGTCGGCCGGTGTGGTCGCGTACGAGCTGGCGACCGGTGAGATCCACGTCTTCCAGGCGAAGTCCGTGATCTACGCCTCCGGCGGCACCGGCAAGTTCTTCAAGGTGACGTCGAACGCGCACACGCTCACCGGTGACGGCCAGGCGGCCGTGTACCGGCGCGGGCTGCCGCTGGAGGACATGGAGTTCTTCCAGTTCCACCCGACCGGCATCTGGCGCATGGGCATCCTGCTGACGGAGGGCGCCCGCGGTGAGGGCGGCATCCTCCGCAACAAGGACGGCGAGCGCTTCATGGAGAAGTACGCGCCGGTCATGAAGGACCTCGCCTCGCGTGACGTCGTCTCGCGCTCCATCTACACGGAGATCCGCGAGGGCCGCGGCTGCGGTCCCGAGGGCGACCACGTCTACCTGGACCTCACGCACCTCCCGCCGGAGCAGCTCGACGCCAAGCTGCCCGACATCACGGAGTTCGCGCGGACGTACCTCGGCATCGAGCCGTACACGGACCCGATCCCGATCCAGCCCACCGCGCACTACGCGATGGGCGGCATCCCGACCAACGTCGAGGGTGAGGTCCTGGCGGACAACACCACCGTCGTGCCGGGCCTGTACGCGGCCGGCGAGGTCGCCTGCGTGTCCGTGCACGGCGCCAACCGGCTGGGCACCAACTCGCTGCTGGACATCAACGTGTTCGGCAAGCGGGCCGGTATCGCGGCGGCGGACTACTCCCAGAAGGCCGACTTCGTCGAGCTGCCGGAGAACCCGGAGTCCTTCGTCGTCGAGCAGATCGAGCGGCTGCGGTCCTCCACCGGCAACGAGCGGGTGGCCACCATCCGCCGTGAGCTGCAGGAGACCATGGACGCCAACGTCATGGTGTTCCGCACCGAGCAGACGATCAAGACGGCGGTCGAGAAGATCGCCGAGCTGCGCGAGCGCTACAAGAACGTCGCCATCCAGGACAAGGGCAAGCGGTTCAACACGGACCTGCTGGAAGCGATCGAGCTGGGCAACCTGCTGGACCTCGCCGAGGTCATGGCGGTGTCCGCCCTCGCCCGCAAGGAGTCCCGCGGCGGTCACTACCGCGAGGACTACCCGAACCGCGACGACGTCAACTTCATGCGCCACACGATGGCGTACCGCGAGGTCGGCGCCGACGGCACCGAGACCGTCCGTCTGGACTACAAGCCGGTCGTCCAGACCCGCTACCAGCCGATGGAGCGTAAGTACTGATGGCTACCCCTGTTCTGGACAAGGCGGACGCGGCCGGTTCCCCCGAGCCCGGTTTCGCCGACTCCCCGTACATCACCGTCACGATGCGGATCCGCCGGTTCAACCCGGAGGTCGCGGCCGAGGCGGTCTGGGAAGACTTCCAGCTGGAGATCGACCCGAAGGAGCGCGTCCTCGACGCGCTGCACAAGATCAAGTGGGATCTGGACGGCACGCTGACCTTCCGCCGTTCCTGCGCCCACGGCATCTGCGGCTCCGACGCCATGCGGATCAACGGCAAGAACCGCCTGGCGTGCAAGACGCTGATCAAGGACATCAACCCCGAGAAGCCGATCACGGTCGAGGCCATCAAGGGCCTGACGGTCCTCAAGGACCTGGTCGTGGACATGGAGCCGTTCTTCCAGGCGTACCGGGACGTGATGCCCTTCCTGATCACGAAGGAGACCAACGAGCCGACGCGCGAGCGGCTGCAGTCCGCCGAGGACCGCGAGCGCTTCGACGACACGACCAAGTGCATCCTGTGCGCCGCGTGCACGTCCTCGTGCCCGGTGTTCTGGAACGACGGGCAGTACTTCGGCCCGGCGGCCATCGTCAACGCGCACCGCTTCATCTTCGACTCGCGTGACGAGGCCGGCGAGCAGCGCCTGGAGATCCTCAACGACCGCGACGGCGTCTGGCGCTGCCGCACGACCTTCAACTGCACGGACGCCTGCCCGCGCGGCATCGAGGTCACGAAGGCGATCGCCGAAGTGAAGCGCGCGCTGATCACGCGCCGCTACTGAGGCACGTCGTCCGCTCAGGTCCGTGAGGGCCCCGTCTCCGCTGGAGACGGGGCCCTCTGGCATATGCCACACGTTCGGGTGAACGGGCCTGAGACGGACGTGAGGGCGCCCTCCGCCCTACGATGATGGTCTCGACACCAGCCCCTAGGAGGCACGCGATGTCCGCAGCATCCGTCGAGCGGCCCCACGACGAGCGCCCGCTGATCGCGGAGGCGAACCGTCTCATGGACCGACTTCCGGGCTACCGCGTCGAGATCCTCGGAGGCCAGATCCTCGTGTCCCCCCCACCGGACGGCCCGCACGCCGTAGTCCTGACCGACCTCATTCTGCCGTTCGCAACCGCCGGCCTGCACGGCGCGGACTCCAAGGTGGTCCAGGGCATCGGTCTCTGGCTGCCGACCGACACCGAAGACTACGCAATCCCTGACTTCGCGGTGGTGGACGCGGACTTCCACGACCACCTCATCGAGAACAACTCCTACGACCCGGTCTGCTTCCGCCTCGTCCTGGAGGTCACTTCCAGCAACTGGAAGACCGACCTCAAGACCAAGGTCGCCGCCTACGCCGAGGCCAAGGTCCCCGTCTACGTCGTCGTCGACCGCAAGCATCAGCGCATCCACGTCCTGACCGACCCGGTCGAGAGCGAGTACGCCACCCACCGCTTCCACTCCCCCGGCCAGCAGGTCACCCTCCCCGACTCCATCGGAGCCAAGGTCACCCTGGACGTGACCGAGATCCTGGAGGCCGGCCGTGCGAAGCGGACCCCCGATCAGGGCTAGAGCTGGCTCAGGATCGTCGGGTCCGTGATGGCCGTGTCGTCGGCCAGCAGCATCGCCTTGCTGAGGATCACCGCCAGCATCCGGTCCCCCTCGAAGGGGAGGTAACCCGCCTGCGGGGCGGCCGGGTCGGACTTCTGGACGATGCACAGGTACTGGTCGTTCGGGGTCATGAGGATGTTGCCCGAGCCCAGGTGGATCTTGTAGGTGTGGCGTTCGCCCTTCACGTGCAGGAAGCGGCCCTCGACGGTGCACCGGTCGGCCATCGCCAGCCTGGGGACCAGCCGCTCCAGCAGGGCGCGCCGGGTCTGGGCGCTCTGGTTCAGCTCGCCGAAGCCGTACGACGTCCAGTACGCCCCGAAGCGGCCGCCGGGACCGCCGTCCTGCCAGGTGGGGTCGTTGCCGACGCTGGCCACTCCGACGAACAGGTCGACGTCGCGCAGCACTTCGGAGAGGACCAGGGGCGGGATGTCCTCCAGCGGAATCGGGTCGACGGGCTCCTGTCCGTCGCGCGGCCACATCGAGTACTCGCCGCCGTAGCAGTGCGCCGAGTTCCCGGGCGCGTCGATCGGGTAGAAGCGGACCTGGTCGGTGCGCAGGCGCAGGTAGGTGCCGGAATCGGTGGTGTCGACGCCGTGCTCCTGGCCGTCGCCCTCGATCCAGTACTCGGCGCGCAGGCCCCAGGCGGGCAGGGCGCGGGTGGCCGGCGGTGCCGAACCGTCGACGCACAGCCGCAGTTGGTTGCGCCAGCCCCGGACGGCCGCCAGGGAGTGGAACTGGTGCTGGCGCAGGACGTGGGCCGCGAAGCGGTTGGAGTACGTGCGCGTGGCGCGCTCGGCGTCGGTGAGCAGGTACACCTCGCGGTGGGCCTGCTTGAACGGCTGGGTGACGCCGTGCCGCTCCAGCCAGTCCCGCCAGGCGACGATCTCGGCGGGTTCCCGGCCGACCGGGTGCCACAGGGCGACCTCGGTGCCCCCGGTCACGGGATCGTCGGCGAGGGTGCGCAGGGCGCCGTCCGCGTAACCGGCCGGCGTGCCGTCGACCGTCCACAGCAGGCGGCGGGCCAGGGTGCCGACCAGGGGGTGGTCGAGGTAGCGCTCGCGCCAGGCGGCGTAGGACCAGGTGCGGCGGGCCAGGAACAGGCGGTCCAGGCGCTCGCTCTGCGCCGAGAGCATCCTGTCGGCGTCCTTGACCGCGGCCTTGAGCTCCTTCAGCTCCTCGGCGTGGTCCCGCTTCACCGCGGCGGGCACGCTCCGCACCGTCTTGCCGGCCGCGTTGCGCCAGGTCAGCCGGGCGCGGGTGCCGTGCACCTCCAGCACGGCGGTGGCGTCGCCGAACCGGTGCTCCGCGCGGCCGACCCCGGTCAGCCCGTACGCCGGGACGGCCAGCTCCTCGATCTCCTCGCGGCCGAGCCCGAGGGCGGCGGCCCGCTCCTGGAGGGCCGCGTCGAGGAGCTTGGCGGTGGTCTTGAACGTCACGCGGGTGGCGAGCCGGGCGAGTTCGGCGAGGGCGGCCTCGCCGTCGGTCCGGGCGAGCCCGAGGACGGCGGCGCCCGCGACCTTGGGGCTGCGGGGGCCGAGGCCCGCCACCTTCCTGAGGGACGTCTCGACCAGCGCGCCCAGCGCCCGGACGGTGTCGGGGTGCGGCGGCAGCAGGGAGAGCAGCCAGGCCAGTCCGCGCAGGGCGGTGGCGTTGCAGGGGTCGAAGGTGTCGTTGGGGTCCGGCCCGTACGCGGGGCGGACCAGCGGCAGGGTGCGGGGGCGGCCCACCAGCGCGAGCCAGGACAGGACGGTCTCGCGGACCCGGTCGGTGCCGAGGGCGCCGACGAGGGCGCGGGCCCGGTCGTCCCACGCCGCGGTGGGCTTGGAGGAGTCGGCGGTGGCGGCGTGGGCGAGCAGGGCCTCCCAGTCGGGTCCTGTGGCGTCGCGCAGGGCCTGCTCGGACCACTGCTCGCCGACGTTGAGGACCGGGTCGGTGAGGCTCTTCCCCAACAGGGCCAGCTCCTTGCAGGTGGCGGCGTTCAACGCCGAACGACGGACGACGGCCACGACGGCCGGGGTGAGAGGGCGGCCCGCGGACAGCTCCGCCTCGGCCAGCACGTCGAAGCGGGAGGTGTACCAGAACGAGTGCCACCGGCCCACCTCGTCCAGGGCCTCACGGCGCTCGGCGACGAGGGGGTCGCCGGCCGCGCCGTCGAGGAGGCGGTGGCACAGGGCGAGGACGCGGCCGCGTTCCTCCAGGTCGTCGCCGACCGAGCCGAAGTGGTCGGCCACGGCGTGCACCAGCTCGCGGCGGTGCTCCGCCGGGAGGTCCCGCAGCACGTCGAGGACGGAGTCCCACTGCCCGCTCCAGCCGCCGCTGCGCGAGCCGAGCGCCTTCATCACCTCGGCGGCGGCCCGGACCGGGTCACCGTCGTCGATCCGGTCGCGCAGCCGCGCCAGGTGCGACGTCGGGGTGCGCATCAGCCACCCACCAGCGGCACGAGCTTCAGGAACGTGACCTCGGTGCCCAGCGGCAGGTCGACCTCCTGGTCCGGGTCGGTGACCTGACGGTCCCCCACCAGGACCAGGAAGCCGTTGCCCGCGAAGGCCCGCAGCGCCAGCCCGGCCTGTTCCTCCGGGTCGATGCGGCGGGGCTCCCTGAGCGCGTAGCCGTTGACGAAGCGCTCCGCGTCCGTCGGCCGTACGAGCCCCTGGAACACCTCCGGCGTACGGGCGTTGTACTCGGCGACCTCCTGGAACACCCGGCGCCTGATCAGCTCGCGCACGGTCAGCCGCTCCTCGGCGATCTCCAGGCCCCAGGCCGCGCGCCGCTCTCCCGTCGTCGTCTCGTCGACGAACGTCACGATTCCCATGGCGACGACGGTACGGGCCACCACTGACAGCCACCGTCCCGGGCCGGGGCGACGGCCGTGACGAGGCCCACCCACAGCCGAGTTGAACATGTTCAAAAGAAGGGTCTAGAGTCTTCCCCGTCAGCGTTTTGAACGCGTTCAAGAAGGGCTGGGGGACATGGACCGTACGGTCATCGCCTACGTCATCTACCTCGTCGTCAGCATCGGGCTGACCGTCTGGGTCGCTCGCACGCTCAGCAGCAACGGGCGGGTCTTCCTCGCCGACGTGCTGCACGGCAACGAGAAGCTCGCCGACGCCGTCAACCACCTCCTGGTGGTCGGCTTCTACCTCGTCAACCTCGGGTTCGTCGCGCTGTACCTGAGCGGCGACGAGACGATCGCCGACACGCGCGGCATCTTCGAGGCCCTGTCGACCAAGCTCGGCGTGGTGCTGCTGGTGCTGGGCGTGATGCACCTGGGCAACGTGTACGTGCTCAACAGGATCCGGCGCCGCGGGGTGATGGAGCGGGAGCAGGTCCCGCCGGTGCCGCCGCAGGGCTGGGCCGCCCCTCAGGCCGGGGCGTGAGCGGCGTGACGGCCACGCACGAGGGCCGGGGCGCCGCGCGCGTCCCGGTCCGCCGGCTCACCGTGCTGTACGACGCCGAGTGCTCCCTGTGCGCCTTCGTACGGGACTGGCTGGTGCGCCAGCCCCAACTGGTGCCCCTGGAGCTGGTCCCGGCGGCCTCGGAGGCGGCACGGGCCCGGTTCCCCAGCCTCGACCACGGGTCCACCCTGGAGGAGATCACCGTGGTGGGTGACGCCGGGCAGGTGTACCGGGGCGCCGCCGCCTGGGTCGTCACCCTGTGGGCGCTGCGGGAGCACCGGCGGCTGGCCCACCGGCTGAGCACCCCGGCCGGCGCCCGGCTCGCCAAGGGCGCGGTGCTGGCCGCCGCCAGGTGGCGCGGAATGGCGTCCGGGTGGGGCGGCGGCGTGTACCGCCGGGGCGACGGGTGGACGTACGATCCGCGCGACGGCTGGAGCTACACCGCCCCGAGCTGCGGGGCGGGCACCTGCACCGCCCCGTAGGGCGGTCCCTCCCTGGCGTTAGGCTCCTTCCGTGCCCGCGAAGAACGACGGCCCCGACGACGGCGCCACCCTCAGCAAGTCCGAGCAGACCCGCGCCCTGATCCTCGAGACCGCCATGCGGCTGTTCCAGGAGCGCGGGTACGACAAGACGACCATGCGGGCCATCGCCAAGGAGGCGGGGGTCTCCGTCGGCAACGCGTACTACTACTTCGAGGGCAAGGAACACCTGATCCAGGGCTTCTACGACCGGATCGCCGCCGAGCACCAGGTGGCCGTCCGTGAGGTCCTGCGCCGGGAGACCGACCTGGAGGCCCGGCTCGCGGGCGTGCTGAAGGCGTGGCTGGACATCGCCACGCCGTACCACGAGTTCGCGGTGCAGTTCTTCAAGAACGCCGCCGACCCGGACAGTCCGCTCAGCCCCTTCTCCCCCGAGTCGGAGCACGCGCGCGTGGAGGCGATCAGCGTCCACCGCGCGGTGCTCGCCGGGACGAAGAGCAAGGTGCCCGAAGAGCTGCGGGACATCCTGCCCGAGCTGATGTGGCTGTCCCAGATGGGGCTCGTCCTGTACTGGATCTTCGACCGCACCGAGGGCCGGGAGCGCAGCTACCGGCTGGCCGAGCGCGGCGCCCGGATCACCGCGCGGGGCATCGCCCTGGCCCGTTTCCGGGTGCTGCGGCCCCTGGTGCGCGAGGTGCACGAGCTGTTCACGGAGTTCCTGCCCGGCATGACGAAGGCGCTTCCGGACCCGGCGAGGAGGGAGAAGGGGGCGCCCGCCGACGGCGGACGCCCCGGCACCGTCAGTTGACGGCGTCCACCTCACCGGGGGTGAGTTCCACGTCGTACACCAGCGGGCCGTCCGCCACGGTCACGTGTGCCGCACGGGAGCCATACGGGGCCGCCGTGACCGCGAGCAGATAGGTGCCCGGGGCCGGCACGGAGACGATGTACGCGCCGTCGGCGAGGGAGAGCACACGGTCCAGTTGGCGGCCGCCGGCGGTCAGCAGGGTGACGGCCGCGCCCTCGACGGGTTCGCCGTCGGCGGCGCGGACGAAGCCGTGGACGACCGAGGCGGGGCCGCCCGGAACGCCGGAGGGCGTGGGCGCCGCGGCGTCCTCCTCCTCCTTCGGCTCCACCGCCAGGTGCGGCAGCCGCTTCTCCAGACCGGCCGGCAGCCACCAGTTGGACTTCCCGAGCAGGTGCATCACGGCCGGCACCAGTGCCGTACGCAGGATGAACGCGTCCAGGGCGACCGCCGCGGCCAGCCCCACGCCCGCCATGGCGGCGCCGTAGTCGCCGCTGAGCACGAAGGCGAGGAAGACGCAGACCATGATCAGGGCCGCGGAGTTGATGACGCGGCTGGTCTCCGCGAGGCCGACGCGCACCGCGCGGGCGTTGTCCCGGGTGTGCACCCACTCCTCGTGCATCCGGCTCACCAGGAACACCTGGTAGTCCATGGAGAGCCCGAACAGCAGCGACAGCATGATGATCGGCAGGAAGGACGCGATGGGGCCCTCCTTGCCGAGGCCCAGCAGGTCCAGGCCGTACCCCCACTGGAAGATCATCACCAGGACGCCGAAGGAGGCCGCCGCCGCGAGCAGGTTCATCACGGCGGCCGTCAGCGGCACCACCAGGGAACGGAACGCGAGCAGCAGGAGCAGGAAGCCCAGGCCGATGATCGTGCCGATGAACAGCGGCAGCCGTTCGCCGGTCACCGTCGCGAAGTCCTTGGACACCGCGGTCACCCCGCCGACGTGGGCCTCCACGCCCGCGCCCGGGATGACGTCCTCGCGCAGGGTGTCGATGAGCCGGTCCGTCTCCGCGTCCTGCGGGGACGTGGTGGGGACGACCTGGATGACGCTGACACCGTTCGCGGGCGGTACGGCGGCGACCTGGGCGACGCCCTCGGTCTTCTCCAGGACCGTCACCAGGCCGTCGGACGCCTCGCCGTCCACGACCACCTGCAGCGGCCCGTTGAAGCCGGGCCCGAAGCCCTCGGCGAGCAGGTCGTAGGCCTTCCTGGTGGTCATGGAGGCGTCGTCGTTGCCCTGGTCCACGGTGCCCAGGCGCAGCGACAGCAGCGGGACCGCGAGCGCCGCCATCAGGACCACGGCCAGGACGGCCACGGACCGCGGGCGGCGCTGGACGCCCGCGGACCAGCGCGCGGCGAGACCGCTCACCTTCTCGGTCTCCGGGCCCTCGGCCGCGAGCCTGCGGCGCTGGCGGCGGCTGAGCACCCGGTGGCCGAGCAGGCCGAGCAGCGCGGGCAGCAGGGTGACGGCGGCGAGCACGCTCAGCACGACGGTGAGGGTGGTGCCGATGACCACGCCGTCCAGGAACCGCAGGTTCGTCACCAGCATCCCGGCGAGCGCGATGCACACCGTGCCGCCCGCGAACAGCACCGCGCGGCCGGAGGTGTTGAGGGCGGTGACCGCCGCCTCCTCCGGGTCGGCACCGCGCAGGATGCCGCGCCGGTGCCGGGTGACGATGAACAGGGCGTAGTCGATGCCGACGCCGAGACCGATCAGTGTGGAGAGCAGCGTGGCGAGTTCGGGGACGTTGGTGACGTGGCTGAGGAGCTGGGTGCCGAACATGCCGGTGCCGACGCCGAAGACGGCGACCACGATCGGCAGCAGCATCGCGAAGAGCGACCCGAAGGCCACGAACAGCACGATCGCGGCGGCCAGGATGCCGACCAGTTCGGCGGTGCCCGTCGGCGGTTCCTGGACGCGCGTGATGGCCTGGCCGCCCAGTTCCACCTGGAGCCCGTCGCGCGCGGCGCCCTGCGCGGTGTCGACGACGTCCTGGACCAGCTCCTTCGGCACGGCGTCCGCCTGCTCGGCGAACGTGACCTGCGCGTAGGCGATCCGCCCGTCCTCGCTGATCTGCGCCGCGCCCTGTTCGCCGTAGGGGTCGGTGACGGCGCCGACGCCCTCCATGCGCCCGATCTCCGTCAGCGCCGGCTCGATCCGGGACCGTACGGAGTCGTCGCGCACGGAGCCCTCGTCGACCTTCCACACCACGGTGTCGGTGTCGCCGGCGCGTTCCGGGAACGCCCGCTCCATCAGGTCGTACGCCCGCTTGGAGTCGGTGTCCGGCAGCGAGAAGACCTCCGCGTAGTTCGTGCCCGCGCCGCTCGCCGAAACCCCCAGTCCGAGCAGCGCCCCCACCCACACCAGCAGGACCACCAGCCGATGCCGATAGCACCAGCGTGCCAATACCGCCACTTGTCCGCTCCTTCGTCACTCGGTCGGTCCCCCAGGTCCTGGGCAGCAGAATCGACGGCGGCACCCGCGCGGGGATACGACTCGGGCGGGACTCTCAAGGAACTCCAAAGCGAACACCGGTACGACCGACGGGGGTTCTACCGATACTGGGGGCATGACGACAGCTCCCGGCACCGTGCTGGTCGTGGAGGACGAGGAGAGCATCGCGGACGTCCTCGCCATCGCCCTGCGCTACCACCGTTTCGAGGTCATGACCGCGGGCACGGTCCGCGAGGCGCTCGCGCTGGCCGAGCACACCCTCCCCCACGCTCGAACACGCTCGCGCGGGGGGACCCCCATCGACTGCGCCCTGCTCGACGTGATGCTGCCGGACGGCGACGGCCGCGCCCTCGGCCGTGAACTGCGCTCCCGGCGGCCGGAGCTGGCGCTGGTGTTCCTCACCGCGCGGGACGCGCCCGCCGAGGTCGTCGGCGCGCTCGGCTTCGGCGACGACTACATCACCAAGCCGTTCAACATCGACGAGGTCGTCGCCCGGGTCACCGCCGTACTGCGCCGCACCCGCCCCGCCGACGTGCTCCCGCAGCGGGCGCCGCTGCGCCACGGCGACCTGGAGCTGGACGAGACGACGTACTCGGTGCGCCGCGCGGGCCGCTCGGTGGAGCTCACCCCCACCGAGTACGCGCTGCTGCGCTTCCTGGTGCGCAACGGCGGCCGGATCGTGCCGAAGGAACAACTGCTGCGCCACGTCTGGCAGTACGAGCACACACCGGCCGAGTCGACCGTCGTCGAGACCTACATCAGCTATCTGCGGCGCAAACTCGACGCCCTGGGCCCGCCGGTGATCACCACCCGGCGCGGGGTCGGGTACGGCCTGACGTGAGGCTCCCGATCCGGAAACCGCGCCCCGGGCGGGGCGTTCACTCGCTGCGCGGGCAGCTGACCCTGGCCAACGTGGTGCTGCTGGCCCTCGGCATCGTGGCGGCCACCGCGGTGAGCGTGATGGGCATGCGCTACTACCTGCTGGACCAGATCGACACGGAGCTGACCCGGACCCGTGAGTCGCTGGGCGGCTCGGAGCTGACGCTGCGGCAGATCGACTCGCTGAGCGTGCTGAGCTTCTTCCGCGACCGGGTGGATCCGGACTGGAACCGGGAGGACGACCCGGACTCGATCTTCGCCGCCGTGGACGGCCGGGGCGAGCCCGTCGGCATCCTCGGCTTCGAACCGACGAAGACCCAGCGCGACCTGGCGGACGCCGTGGGCGACGCGCGCACCCTGCTCCAGGACCCGGAGCCGCACGACGTCACCGTGCGCGGCGCCGCCTACCGCGTCACCGCCACCCGGCTCGCGGACGGCACGTACATCCTGATCGCCGGCTCCACCGAGGCGGTGCACGACGGTGTCACCAAGGCCGTCAAGTTCGACCTGGCCATAGGGACGCTGCTGTTGCTGCTGCTGGCCTGTCTGACCATGTTCAGTGTGCGGCGGCGGATGCGGCCGCTGGAGGACATGGTGGAGACCTCGTCGGCGATCGCGGAGGGCGATCTGACCCGGCGGGTGCCCTCCAGCCGGGACCCGATCCTGGAGGTGGAGCAGTTGCGGCTCGCCCTCAACTCGATGCTCCAGCAGGTGGAGTCGGCGTACCGCACGCGCGAGCGCAGCGCGGCCCAGCTCCGGCGGTTCGTCGCCGACGCCTCGCACGAACTGCGGACGCCGCTGGCCGCGATACGCGGCTACCTCCAGCTCTACGACCGGGGGATGCTGCGGGAGCCGACGGAGCGCAGGCGGGCCTGGGACAGGATGCTGGCCGAGTCCGACCGCATGGGGCGGCTCGTCGACGAGCTGCTGGTGCTGGCCCGCCTCGACCAGCGTCCCGAACTGCGGCTGCGGAACGTGGACGTGTGCCGGCTGGTGCGGGACGCGGCGGAGGACCTGCGGGTGCAGCAGCCGGAGCGGGCGGTGTCCGTGGACGCGGACGGTGCGGTGCTGGTGCGCGCGGACGAGTCGGGGCTGCGGCAGGTCCTGGGGAACCTGCTGGGCAATGTACGGACGCACACTCCGGCGGACGTCGCGGTACGGCTCGGGGTGGTCCGCGCGGACGGGGTGGTGCGGCTGTCCGTGGCGGACGACGGGCCGGGCCTCGCGGCGGAGGACGCGGCGCGCGTCTTCGACCGCTTCTTCCGCGCGGGCGGGGGCGCGGGGAGCGGTCTCGGCATGGCGATCGTGCAGGGCGTGGTGCGGGCGCACGGGGGTGAGGTGGCGGTACGGACGGCGCCGGGCGAGGGGCTGGCGGTGACCGTGACACTGCCGGCCCGGCCGGGAACGTGCCCGGAACCCGACGAGGCGCCCGTGCGGGTGCCGTCCGGTCGGGGGCGGCCGTCGGAGGACCAAGCCGGGCGGCCGGTTTCCCCGTCCGGCTGAAAGCCTCCCGGACACGTGCCCGGCGTGCGTACCGTGGCGCACCGACAGGGACGCCCACGCACGTACGGGCACGACCGACCGGAGAAGAAAGCGCAGGCACCCACGGCATGAGTCTCATTCCGGAAAGCCACCGGGATCTGCTGGAACGGCCGCTCTTCGGCCACCTCGCCACGATCCGCCCGGCCGGCGGCCCGCAGGTGAACCCCATGTGGTTCTCCTGGGACGGCGAGTACATCCGCTTCACCAACACCACGGTCCGCCACAAGTACAAGAACATCACGGCCGACCCGATGGTCGCGGTGTCCGTCCACGACCCCGAACAGCCCTACCGCTACCTGGAGGTCCGCGGCGAGGTGGTGCGGATCGACGACGACTCCTCGGCCGAGTTCTTCGCACGGCTCGCCGAGCGGTACGGCATGAAGCTGGACGGCCCGCCGGCGGACGCCGAGCACCGGATCGTGTACGTGGTCAAGCCGACGGCGGTCAGCTGTCAGTGACGGACGGCGGGGCCGTGAGGTCCGCGACCCGGACGGTGCGTGCGCCGAGCGCGGTCAGCCGGTCGAGGGCCTCACGGTGCCGCGCCTCGTCGGGGCTCGCGGTGGCGTCCTCGGCCACGACGACGCCGTAGCCCAGCCGCAGCGCGGTCGCGGCCGTCGCGGCGACGCCGTGCGCGGTGGACAGCCCGGCGACCACGATCTCGGCGACCCCTTCGCGGCGCAGTACGCCGCCCAGCCCGGTGCCCTCGAAGGCGTCGAGGCCGTGCTTGGTCACGAGGTGGTCGCCGGGGCGGGGCGCACAGCCGGGCACGAACCGGTCGGGTACGGCGTCCGGCCCACCGTCCGCCCCGTCGGCACGCGCGTACCGAACCAGGACGACCGTCGAAAAGTGGTCACGCAGCCGCCCGCACGCCTCGACGACGTCCCCGCCGACCGGCTCCCACGCCATGTCGACGATCCACCGCTGCAGATCGACCAGCACAAGCGCTGCACGAACGTGACTCATCAGCTCCCCCTCCCCCACTGCGGGCAGTCGTGCCGCTGGGGCGGCACGGGTGGGCGCAGCGGCACCCCGCAGGCGCGGGT
The DNA here is from genome assembly GCF_055585405.1 of Streptomyces sp. NPDC053426. NCBI lineage: Bacteria > Bacillati > Actinomycetota > Actinomycetes > Kitasatosporales > Streptomycetaceae > Streptomyces > Streptomyces sp. NPDC053426. Next base: position 639,400 of record NZ_JBVJKE010000002.1, read on the forward strand.
GAGCAGACCCACCCCCGGCCCACCCCGACACACCGTCAGGCCTGCTTGGAGGCCAACTCGATCACCGTAATGTCCGACGGCGCCCCCACCCGCGTGGGCGGCCCCCACGCACCGGCCCCCCGGCTGACGTACAGCTGGGTGTCCCCGTACCGGTCGAGCCCCGCCAGCGTGGGATTGGCCAGACCGGCCACGAGGTTGCCGGGGAACAGCTGCCCACCGTGGGTGTGCCCGGACAGCTGAAGATCGACACCATGGTCGACGGCATCATGGATCTGCACCGGCTGATGTGCGAGCAACACACACGCCCGCCCCCGGTCCCGGTCCCCGAGCGCCTTCGCGTAGTCCGGTCCCTGCCCCTCGTCCTCACCGGCCACGTCGTTGACCCCCGCCAGATCGAAGTGCGGCAGCTCCGTACGGGCGTTCTCCAGCGGGTTCAGCCCGAGCCGCCGCACCTCCTCGACCCACTGCTCGGCACCGGAGAAGTACTCGTGGTTCCCGGTGACGAAGAACGACCCGTGACGTGCCTTCAACTGCGCCAGGGGAGCCGCGGCCGGGCCGAGGTCCTTCACGCTCCCGTCCACCAGGTCACCGACGACCGCGATCAGATCCGGCTGGGTCGAGTTGATCGTGTCGACGACCTTCTGCGCGAAGCCCCGCCCGAGCACCGGCCCGAGGTGGATGTCGCTGACCACCGCGATGCGGTAACCGTGCGCCGCGCGGGGAAGCTTGGCGAGCGGCACGGTGACCCGCTTCACGCGCGGCCCGCGCAGCACGCCGTACGTCCCGTAGCCGACGGTCCCCACGGCCGCCGCGGCGGCGGCCCCGCCGACGACGCGGGAGACGAACAGACGCCGGGAGGGGGCGGCGGGCGTCTCCCGCGGGCCGACGACGGCGCCGTCGGCCGCCGGGTCGCCCCCGTCCGTCTCGCCGTCCGTCCCACCGGTCCCACCGCCGGGACCGCGTCCCGCGCCCTGCCCGGCCGCTATCGGCTCCGGCCGTGCGGATATGGGTGCCGCCGCCTCCGCCGCCTCCGACACCCGCGCCCGCCGCTCCAGGATCCGCCGCAGCACCGGCCGTACCAGCTCGCCCGCGAGCACCGCCAGCAGCAGGTACAGGGCCAGGGCCAGCCACAGGAAGCCGGGCCAGGCCAGGACCTGCTGGAGCCAGAAGGGGGCGCCGGCACGCTCGGCGACGAGGGCGCCGACGGTCAGCGCCCAGCCGCCGGCGATCACCACGGCGCCCGCGCGGCGCACCGCGCCCGGACCCTCCGTGGTGTCCCGGAACAGGCGCCGCCACACATACCAGTTGCCCGTCACCAGGACGGCCACGACCAGCAGCGCGATGAGTACGAAAACGATGGCCACGAGGCGGAGTTCCCCTGTTCCCGGTCAGGACGTCCGTGACGTCCGGCTCAGTGCGCGCAGTCCGCGCAACCCGATGCCCCCGATGACCGTCCCCAGTACGAAGGAGACGACGGCGAGCGTCAGGTGAACGAAGAAGTACGCCGTCGGGTGCCCGTCCTCGAACGCGAGTCCGCTGCTGTCCTTGACCAGGTTCTTGACGAAAGTGACCCAGATGACCCAGCTCCACACCCCGAAGGCGAGCAGGAACCAGGAAACGGGGCGGCTGAGCTTCATTGCTCCAGTATCACCGGGCGGTGTCCGGTTCCTTGCCCGGGGTGGGGACCTGCCCGGGACTTCGTCAGGTATGGCATGTACGTTTCCGGTCGTGCCCGCACCCAAGAACACCGTCCGGCGATCGCTGCTGGTCGCCTCCGCCGTCCTGCTGTCCACCGCGCTGACCGCGCCCGTCGCGCTCGCGGCCCCCAAGCCGTCGACGAGTCCGTCGGCCACGCCCCCGGCGAACATGTCCAAGGTGGGCGGCGCCCGGCTCGGCCAGGCGGGGACGCAGGTCAACCTCGCGAGCGGGGTGCCGGTGCTGCCGAAGGACCTGTCGGCCCGCTCCTGGATCGTCGCCGACGCCGAGTCGGGCGAGGTGCTCGCCGCGCACAACGCGCACTGGCGGCTGGCCCCGGCGAGCACGCTGAAGATGCTGTTCGCCGACACGCTGCTGCCGAAGTGGCCGAGGACCACGGAGCACAAGGTCGAGCCGTCGGACCTGGCCGGCATCGGCTCCGGTTCCAGCATGGTCGGCGTCAAGGAGGACGAGACGTACACCGTCCACGACCTGTGGCTGGGTGTCTTCCTCCGCTCCGGCAACGACGCGGTGCACGTGCTGTCGGCGATGAACGGCGGCGTCGAGAACACCGTCGAGGAGATGAACGCGCACGCCGAGGAGCTCCAGGCGCTCGACACCCACGTGGTCAGCCCCGACGGCTACGACGCCCCGAAGCAGGTGTCGTCCGCGTACGACCTGACGCTGATCGCCCGTTCCGGGCTGCAGAAGAAGGACTTCCGGGAGTACGCCTCGACGGTCAGGGCGCAGTTCCCCGGCGAGACGAAGAAGAACAAGAAGGGCAAGAAGGTCCGCGGGTCCTTCGAGATCCAGAACACCAACCGGCTGCTGGCCGGCGACACCGACGTGCCGGTCTACCAGGGCATAGCCGGCGTGAAGAACGGCAACACCACCAACGCGGGCGCCACCTTCACCGGTGTCGCCGAGCGGGACGGCAAGGTGCTGCTGGTCACCGTGATGAACCCGCAGAAGAACGTGAGCAACGAGGTCTACAAGGAGACCGCGAAGCTCTTCGACTGGGGTTTCAAGGCGGCCGGAAAGGTCGAGCCGGTGGGTGAGCTGGTGGGGCCGAGGAGCGCGACGCAGGCCAGTCCCCGGCCGGGCCCGTCCGCCTCCCCGGGGGAGGCCGGGGGCGCCGGGGACGGTGCCGTCGCGGCCGGTTCGAAGCCGGTGGCGAGTGCCGCGTCGGGCGGCGGCACCGACGGCATCGGGGTCGCGCTGGGCATCGCCGGCGGAGTGGTCGTGCTGCTCGCGGGCGGCGCCTTCCTGGTCAACCGGCGCTGGCCGCTGCCGGACCTGGTGCGTCGCCGCCCGCGTCCGTGACCTCGGGGACCTCGTCCCGCCTGCTCCGCGTCGCCGTCCAGGCGGCGCAGAACAGGACCAGTTTCGAGGTGAAGTTGATCCACAGCAGCAGGGCCACCGGGACGCCGAACGCGCCGTACATGCTCTTCGTGGCCACACCCTGCATATAGCCGCTGAGCAGCAGCTTCAGCAGTTCGAAGCCGACCGCGCCGGTGAGGGCGGCGACGATCAGACGGCGCCGGGCGGGTTCGACGCCGGGCAGCAGGGTGAGGACGTACAGCAGGAGCAGGAAGTCGGCGCCGACGGCGACGGCGAACGCCGCGGTCTGCAGCACGATCCCGCCCCAGCCGCCCTTCTCCAGCCCGATGGCGTCGCTGATCCGGCCGACCATCGCGGAGGCGACGGCGGAGGCGCCCAGGGTGATCAGGACCGCGCCGCCCAGGCCGACGAGGACGCCCAGGTCCTTGCCCTTGCGCAGGAGGGGGTTCTCCTCCTCGTCGGGCAGTTCCCACACCGCGCGGAGGCATTCGCGCATGGAACCGGCCCAGCTGATGCCGGTGAACAGCAGCACGGCACCGGCGATGAGTCCGACGGTGCCGGCGTTCTCCACCAGGCCCCCGATGTCCAGCTGGTCGGAGATGCCGGGCACCTGGTCGGTGATCTTGTCCTGGAGGGTGTCCTGCTGGTCCTGGCTGAGCGTGGCGGCGCCGATCGCGGCGGCCACGGTGAGCAGCGGGAAGAGCGCGACGAAACTCCTGAAGGTCATCGCGGCGGCCAGTCGCGCCCAGTGCACCCGGTCCAGACGCTCGTACGACCGCCACGCGTGCGTGAGCATCAGCCGGGCCGTCCACGGCCCGACGACCGGAAGCCTTTTCAGCCAGTCCATGATCCGACCCTGCCCCCATCGCGGAAGACCCATGTCCCGGTACCCCGCAACCGGACCTCCGCGACCGGTGCGCGGAGCGGATGGTTCCGCACCGGCCCGTCTCCCACCGGACGGTTCCTCACCAGTCGGCCACCGCCAGGGCGTACATCGCCGCCCAGACCAGGCCGATGACGGCGAGCGCGCGGTCGCCCAGCACCACGTCCTCGGGTTCGCCGGCGGTCCCGCGGTCGGCGAAGACGGCGTAGCGGAGGACGGCGAGGACGAAGGCCACCACGGAAAGCTGCCGCCAGGGCAGCACGCTGGTGTGCGGCACGCCGCCTTCCTCCAGGGCCCACAGGCAGTAGCCGAGGACGGCGACGCCGGCGGCGAGCTGCCAGACGAAGCGGAGGTAGCCGGTGGTGTACTCGGTGAGCAACGCGCGCGTGGCACCCGCCTTCCCGGTCATCTGCACGGCTTCGGAGTAACGCTTGGCGGCGACCATGAACAGCGCGCCGAATCCGGTGGTGATGAGGAACCAGCGGGACAGGGGGATGCCGAGGGCGAGGCCGCCGATCACCGCGCGCATCACGAAGCCGGTGGTGACGACGACGAGGTCGACGACGAGGACGTGCTTGAGGCTGACGCAGTACGCCAGTTGCACGGCGAGGTAGGCGATCAGCAGCGCGGCGGCCTCCGGGGGGCACAGCCGGACCGCCACGGCGGGCGCGAGGACGCCGAGGGCGATCCCCGCGGCGTAGGCGACCGGCACGGGGACCTGCCCGGCGGCGACCGGGCGGCGGCACTTGACGGGGTGGGCGCGGTCGGCGTCGGCGTCGCGCGCGTCGTTGACGAGGTAGACGGCGGCGGCGCAGGCGGTGAACAGGACGAAGACCAGGGCGAGCCGGGTCAGGGCGTGGACGGAGAACAGCTCGCCGGCGGCTGCCGGGGCGGCGATCACCAGGACGTTCTTGACCCACTGCTTGGGCCGCGCGGTCAGCAGCAGGCCCTTGAGGAGGCCGCCCCTGTCGGGTGGTGCGGTCTGCCGTCGGTCGGCGTGCTCGCGCAGGAGGGTCACGCGGGGCCTCCCGTCATCCAGCGGGCGCCCAGGCGGGCCGTGAGCGCGCCGAGGACGGCTCCGGCCGCCACGTCCGACGGGTAGTGGACGCCGGCCACCAGGCGGGACACGCAGACGGCGGCGGCGAGCGGGGGCACCGCGCGGGCGCCCAGCGCGCCGAAGGCGACGGCGGCGGCCGCCGAGGACGTGGCGTGCGAGCTGGGGAAGGAGTGCCGGCCGACCGTGTCGACCAGGGGTTCGACGTGCGTGGGGCGCGGACGGCGCACGACCCGTTTCACGACCGAACCGGCGGCGTGGGCGCCCGCGGTGAGCGCGGTGCCACGCAGCCAGGCGCCGCGCCGGGGACGGTCCACGACGGCTCCGGCCAGCCCCGCCACGAGCCACACCGCCCCGTGCTCCCCCGCCAGGGACAGCGCCCGCGCGGCACCGGCCACGCGCGGGTCCGTGCCGCACGCTCTGAGGGCCGAGACGATCCGGTGGTCCATGCCGTGGAGACCGCGGGGGCGGGGGAAGTCGTGGGGCTCGTGGGAGTCGTGGAGCTCGTCCATGGGGACTCACTGTTCACGCCCGGCGGGCCCGAATTCCCGTCACCGGGGAGCGACATCCCATTAATCACCCGTTTCAGGGACGGGGGTGACGTTTCAAAACCAACCAGTCACATAAGGGCGATACGGTCACCGTCATGTCTGCCGAGACCGTTCCCGTCACGGGGTGGGGCCGTACCGCTCCCACCGCCGCCCGGCTGATCCGCCCACGGACGTACGAGGAGGCCGCCCGGGCCGTGCGGGAGTGCGGGGCCCGCGGAGGCATCGCGCGGGGGCTGGGACGGGCGTACGGCGACGCGGCCCAGAACGCGGGCGGTGCCGTGCTCGACATGACGGGCCTGGACCGCGTGCACGCGATCGACGCCGACGGCGGCACCGTGCTGTGCGACGCGGGCGTCTCCCTGCACCGGCTGATGGAGGTGCTGCTGCCGCTCGGCTGGTTCGTGCCGGTCACTCCCGGCACGCGCTACGTGACCGTCGGCGGGGCGGTCGGCGCCGACATCCACGGCAAGAACCACCACGTCTCCGGCTCCTTCTCCCGCCATGTGCTCTCCCTGGAGCTGCTCACCGCCGACGGCCGGGTCCGTACGGTCGTGCCGGGCACGCCGCTGTTCGAGGCGACCGCGGGCGGCATGGGCCTGACCGGGGTGATCCTCACCGCGACGATCCGGCTCCAGCCGGTCGAGACCTCGCTGATGTCCGTCGACACCGAGCGCGCGAGCGACCTCGACGACCTGATGGCCCGCCTCGCCGACACCGACCACCGCTACCGCTACTCGGTCGCCTGGATCGATCTGCTGGCCCGCGGCGCCGCCACCGGCCGCGCGGTGCTCACGCGCGGCGACCACGCCCCCCTGGACGCGCTGCCCCGGGGCGCCCGCGCGCGCGGGGAGCCCCTTTCCTTCCGCACCTCCCGGCTCCCGGCCGCCCCCTCCTTCGTCCCCGAGGGCCTGCTCAGCCGCACCACCGTGGGGCTGTTCAACGAGCTCTGGTACCGCAAGGCGCCCCGCGCGCGGATGGGGCGCCTCCAGCGGATCCCCGCGTTCTTCCACCCCCTGGACGGCGTACCGCACTGGAACCGCGTCTACGGCCGGGGCGGCTTCGTGCAGTACCAGTTCGTCGTCGGGCACGGCCGGGAGGACACCCTGCGCCGGATCGTGCGCCGGATCTCCGAGCGCCGCTGCCCGTCCTTCCTCGCCGTCCTCAAGCGGTTCGGGGAGGCCGACCCGGGCTGGCTCTCCTTCCCGGTGCCGGGCTGGACCCTGGCCCTGGACATCCCGGCCTCGCTGCCCGGCCTCGGCGGCTTCCTCGACGAACTCGACGAGGAGGTCGCCGGCGCCGGCGGGCGCGTCTACCTCGCCAAGGACTCCCGGCTGCGCCCGGAGCTGCTCGCGGCCATGTACCCCCGCCTGGACGACTTCCGCGCGCTGCGCGCCGAACTGGACCCGCGCGGGGTGTTCGTCTCCGACCTGGCCCGCCGCCTGCATCTCCAGGCACCCTCTAGCTAGGAGCTGTCATGAAGGACGCCTTCGGCCTCCCCCAGTCCCTGCTCGTCCTCGGCGGCACGTCCGAAATCGCGCTGGCCACCGCGCGGCGGCTGATCGCCCGCCGCACCCGCACGGTGTGGCTGGCCGGCCGTCCCTCCCCCGGCCTGGACGAGGCCGCCGAGAAGCTGCGCGGCCTCGGCGCCGAGGTGCGCACCGTCGCCTTCGACGCGCTCGACCCGGCCGCCCACGAGGACACGCTCGGCAAGGTCTTCGCCGAGGGCGACGTCGACATGGTGCTGCTCGCCTTCGGCACCCTGGGCGACCAGGCCCACGACGAACGGGACCCCCGGGCCGCGGTGCGGGTCGCGCAGACCAACTACACCGGTGCGGTCTCGGCGGGCCTGGTGTGCGCGAGCGCCCTCCAGGCGCAGGGCCACGGCTCCCTGGTGGTGCTGTCCTCCGTCGCGGGCGAGCGGGCCCGCCGCGCGAACTTCATCTACGGCTCCAGCAAGGCCGGCCTGGACGCCTTCGCCCAGGGCCTCGGCGACGCGCTGTACGGCACGGGCGTGCACGTCATGGTCGTACGCCCCGGATTCGTCCGTACGCGGATGACCGCCGGGCTCCCCGAGGCGCCGCTGGCCACCACCCCGGAGGCGGTCGCGGCGGCCGTCGAGCTGGGGCTGCGGCGCCGCGCGGAGACCGTGTGGGTGCCGGGCACGCTGCGGATGGTGATGTCGGCGCTACGGCACCTGCCGCGCGGAGTGTTCCGCCGGCTGCCGGTCTGAGCTCCGGCCGGGAGGTGTTCAGCGGGCGGAGACGGATCCCCGGTCCACGCTCCCGGACTGCGGGGGCACCACCGCGGTGCCGAAGGGGAACTCGCGCAGCTTGCGCCACACCCCGTCGGCGCCCTGCTCGTAGAGCGCGAAGCCGGTGCAGGGCCACTCCGCCTCGTAGTCGGCGAGCTCCTCGAAGGCGCGGTCCATGGCCGCCTCCCCGATGCCGTGCGCCACGGTGACGTGCGGGTGGTACGGGAACTGCAGCTCGCGGGCGACCGGGCCGGAGGCGTCACGGACCTGCTTCTGCAGCCAGGTGCAGGCCTCGCCGCCGTCGACGACCCGCACGTACACCACCGGCGACAGCGGCCGGAAGGTGCCGGTGCCGGACAGCCGCATCGGGAACGGGCGGCCGGCCGCGGCGACCTCGCCGAGATGCGCCTCGACGGCCGGCAGGTCGGCGTCGTCTATCCCGGTCGGCGGCAGCAGGGTGACGTGCGTGGGGATACCGTGAGCCGCGGCGTCGCCGAAACCCGCGCGCAGCTGCTGAAGCCGGCTGCCGTGAGGCTCCGGGACCGCGATCGACACGCCGATCGTTACGGTCCCCACGTCGTCTCCTGTCGTTGTGGTGAAGCGTGACGGTGAAGCTGCGGTGAGCACCGGGTGACCGCGGAAACGGTCACCCGGTTATCGACTGTACGACCACGACCCGGATGCGGGCAGGCGCAACCGGAGTGATGTGCAGCGCTGTGCGGTGGTGCGGATCGCCGCCGCGGGCCGGTTCAGCGCCGGTTCAGTGCTCGGCGGCCGGTACTCGGCGGGTCGGTGCTCGGCGGGTCAGTGCTTGGCGGGCAGGAAGCCGACCCGGTCGTACGCCTGGGAGAGGGTCTCCGCGGCGACGGCACGCGCCTTCTCCGCGCCCTTGGCCAGGATCGAGTCCAGCGTCTCGGGGTCGTCCAGGTACTGCTGGGTGCGCTCCTTGAAGGGGGTCACGAATTCGACCATGACCTCGGCGAGGTCCGTCTTGAGCGCACCGTAGCCCTTGCCGGCGTACTTCTCCTCCAGTTCGGGGATGTCCGCTCCGGTGAGGGTCGAGTAGATCGTGAGGAGATTGCTCACACCGGGCTTCTCCACGACGTCGTAGCGGATGACCGTGTCGGTGTCGGTGACCGCGCTCTTCACCTTCTTGGCGGTGGCCTTCGGCTCGTCCAGGAGGTTGATGAGGCCCTTCGGCGTGGACGCCGACTTGCTCATCTTGACCGCCGGGTCCTGGAGGTCGTAGATCTTCGCCGTCTCCTTGAGGATGTACGGCTTCGGCATCGTGAACGTCTCGCCGAACCGGCCGTTGAAACGATCGGCGAGGTCGCGGGTGAGCTCGATGTGCTGGCGCTGGTCCTCGCCCACCGGCACTTCGTCGGCCTGGTAGAGCAGGATGTCCGCGACCTGCAGGACCGGGTACGTGAACAGGCCGACGGAGGCGCGGTCGGCGCCCTGCTTGGCGGACTTGTCCTTGAACTGGGTCATGCGGGAGGCCTCGCCGAAGCCGGTGAGGCAGTTCATGACCCAGGCGAGCTGGGCGTGCTCGGGCACGTGGCTCTGCACGAAGAGCGTGCAGCGGTCCGGGTCGAGGCCGGCGGCCAGCAGCTGGGCGGTGGCCAGCCGGGTGTTGGCGCGCAGCTCCTTCGGGTCCTGCGGGACCGTGATCGCGTGCAGGTCGACGACCATGTAGAACGCGTCGTGGGTCTCCTGCAGGGCCACCCACTGACGGACGGCGCCGAGGTAGTTGCCGAGGTGGAACGAGCCTGCGGTGGGCTGGATTCCGGAGAGCACGCGGGGTCGGTCAGTCGCCATGCTCCTTATTCTCTCAGGTCCCGCGGGGCGGTCCGGAACCGACCGGAAACAGGTGGGAACCGATCCGTCCCCGGCGGTGTAACAAAGACGTGAGGACGCGGGAGGGGGGCCGCATCGTCGATGAGGCCGCGGTGATCGCACGCGTACGCGCCGGGGAGCCGGAGGCGTACGCGGAGCTGGTGCGGGCCCATACGGGCATCGCGCTCAGGGCGGCCGCCGCGCTCGGGGCGGGGGCGGACGCGGAGGACGTGGTGCAGCAGGCCTTCGTCAAGGCGTACTGCGCGCTGGGCCGGTTCCGGGACGGCATGGCGTTCCGGCCGTGGCTGCTGTCGATCGTGGCCAATGAGACGAGGAACACAGTGCGCGCCGCCGTGCGCCGGAACGGCCTCGCCGACCGGGAGGCGGCGTTCATGGAGGCGGAACCGGTGATACCGGAGTCGACGGACCCGGCGGTCGCGACGCTGGAGACGGAGCGCCGCGGGGCGCTGGTGTCCGCCCTGGAGAAGCTGAGCGAGGAGCACCGTCTGGTCGTCACCTACCGCTATCTGCTCGAGATGGACGAGCGGGAGACCGCCCAGGCCCTGGGCTGGCCCCGGGGCACGGTGAAGTCGCGGCTGAACCGCGCCCTGCGCAAGCTGGAGCGCCTGCTGCCGGACTTCCGGCCCCGGGAAGGGGGTGAGAGGCGTGGGTGAGCGGTACGACGACGAGGCCGAGCGGCTGCGGGAGGAGCTGCGGGCCTTCGGCCGGTCCCTGGACGGGCCGGGCGGGCCCGAGCAGTCCGAGTCGATGGTCGAGCGGGTGCTGGGGCGGATACTCGCCGAGGAGCTGCCGGTGCCGGCCGCCGGGCCGACGGGCCCCGGCGCGCGGCTGCGGGCGGCCCGGCGCTGGACGCGGGCGCGGTGGCGGTCGCTGGTCGCGGCCCTGTGCGGGCTGCTGACGGTGCTGACGCTGACGCCTCCGGTGCGGGCGGCGGTGATCGACTGGTTCGGCTTCGGCGGGGTCGAGGTGCGGTACGACCCGTCGGCGGTGCCCTCGCCGGGCGCGGAGGTGCCGGGCTGCGGGCGGTCGCTGTCGCTCGGCGAGGCGGAGCGGCGGGCCGGGTTCGCGCCGCTGGTGCCCAAGGCCCTGGGCGCTCCGGACGCGGTGACGGTGAGCGGGCTGCCGCGGGGGCGGTTCCTGGTGAGTCTGTGCTGGCGGGAGCAGGGGCGGACGATCCGTCTCGACGAGTTCCCGGCCCGCCTGGACGTCACCTTCGTCAAGAGCGTGCGCGAGCAGCCGGAGTGGCTGTCGCTGGGCGAGGAGGACGGGGTGCCGGAGCCGGTCCTGTGGTTCCCCCGGCCGCACGTGCTGAGCTTCTGGCTGGTGGACACGGACGGTCACCGGTTCACCCGGGAGGAGCGCACGGCGGGGCCGACGCTGCTGTGGCCGCACGGCGGCGGGGCCGGTGAGGGGGTGACGCTGCGGCTGGAAGGGGTGGCGTCGAAGGCGCGGGCGCTGGAGATCGCGGAGGCGGTCGAGGAGGCGGGCCGGTAGCCCGGTGCCCCCGCGTCGTGAAATTCGTGGTGCGCCGACTGGGAACCCCGGCGGGGCGGCCGGTGTACCAGAAGTGACAGGCGGCTCGTGGGCGGGTCGCAGGGGGATCGACCGGCCGAGTGGGGGTCCGGATGCGCGGGTGGAAGGGCAGGATTCGACAACTGACGGCGGGCATGGGCGCGTTCACAGCGGCGCTGGCCCTGGTGGTGTGGGGAGCGTCGTCGGCCTCCGCCGGGGGACCGACGAGCGTACTGGTGGTCTCGCCGGGGAGCGAGGAGACCGCCTCGCTGTACTACTCCGACGCGGATTACGGTCGGTTGGAGCGGCTGCTCGGCCCGTCCGACAGGGGCACCCGGGACAAACCGGCGGAGGCCGACCTGGCCTCGGTCCGGTTGGTCAACGTGTCGTGGATGCTGCACGACGTGACGCCCTGGCGGGTGGACCGGGTCTTCCTCGGGAGCATCGAGGAGGACGTGTGGATACACACGGCGGCGAAACTCCCGGAGACGCCGAACGGCGTCTGGCACCGCGCCGAGGACCCGTCCGACCTGCACAAACTGCTGTACGGGCTGGGCGTGATGGGCCACACGACAGGGACCAACCCGGCCCCCGGCATCTACCCGGCGCCCTGGGAGACCGAGACCGCCGGCACCGCCGCGGGATCCGGCACACCGGACTCCGGTGCGGAGCAGGGCGCGGCGGCGGACTCGCGGACACGGGCCGCGTCAGGAGCGGACGACGGCGCCGACTGGTGGTGGGCGATACCGGGGGTGGTGGCCGGAGCGGTGCTGGCCCTGGTGCTGCGCCCGTACGTGACGCGGTGGCCGCCGGTCCGCCGGCGGAAGGAGGATCCGGGGCCGCGGCAGGAGCTGCTGGACGCCTGATGACGGGCGCACGGCGGCCCGGTACGTGACCGGACCGCCGCGGGGCGCGTCGAGCGGGGCCGGGCCGCCTCAGCCGAGGTCGATCTCCGGGTAGAGCGGGAAGCCGGCGACGAGGTCGGTGGCGCGGCGGGAGATCTCGTCGGCGACCTTCGCGTCGAGGACGTGGGCGGCCTTGGAGGGGGCGCCGGACTTGGTGGTGCCGGGCTCGGTCGTCGTCAGGACCCGGTCGATCAGGCCCGCGACCTCGTCCATCTCCGCCGTACCCAGGCCGCGCGTGGTCAGCGCGGGGGTGCCGATGCGGATGCCGGAGGTGTACCAGGCGCCGTTGGGGTCGGCGGGGATGGCGTTGCGGTTGGTGACGATGCCCGAGTCGAGCAGGGCGGCCTCGGCCTGACGGCCGGTGAGGCCGTAGGAGGTGGCGACGTCGATCAGGTTGAGGTGGTTGTCGGTGCCGCCGGTGACCAGGGTGGCGCCGCGCCGCATCAGGCCCTCGGCGAGGGCGCGGGAGTTGTCGACGATGCGCTGGGCGTAGTCCTGGAAGGCGGGCTGCCGGGCCTCGGCGAGGGCGACGGCCTTGGCGGCCATGACATGCGGGAGCGGGCCGCCGAGGACCATCGGGCAGCCACGGTCGACCTGGTCCTTGAGGGAGTCGTCGCACAGCACCATGCCGCCGCGCGGGCCGCGCAGCGACTTGTGGGTGGTGGTGGTGACGATCTGGGCGTGCGGGACCGGGTCGAAGTCGCCGGTGAGGACCTTGCCGGCGACGAGACCGGCGAAGTGCGCCATGTCCACCATGAGCGTGGCGCCGACCTCGTCGGCGATCTCGCGCATGATCCGGAAGTTCACCAGACGGGGGTAGGCGGAGTAGCCGGCGACGATGATCAGCGGCTTGAACTCGCGGGCGGAGGTGCGCAGGGCCTCGTAGTCGATGAGGCCGGTGGCCGGGTCGGTGCCGTAGGAGCGCTGGTCGAACATCTTGCCGGAGATGTTCGGGCGGAAGCCGTGGGTGAGGTGGCCGCCGGCGTCCAGGGACATGCCGAGCATGCGCTGGTTGCCGAAGGCCTGGCGGAGCTCGGCCCAGTCGGCCTCGGAGAGGTCGTTGACCTGGCGGGCGCCGGTCTTCTCCAGGAAGGGGGCCTCGACGCGGTCGGCGAGTACGGACCAGAAGGCGACCAGGTTGGCGTCGATGCCGGAGTGCGGCTGGACGTAGGCGTGGCGGGCGCCGAAGAGCTCCTTGGCGTGCTCGGCGGCGAGCGACTCGACGGTGTCGACGTTGCGGCAGCCGGCGTAGAAGCGGCGGCCGATGGTGCCCTCGGCGTACTTGTCGCTGAACCAGTTGCCCATCGCGAGGAGGGTGGCCGGGGAGGCGTAGTTCTCGGAGGCGATCAGCTTGAGCATCTCGCGCTGGTCGGCGACCTCCTGGCCGATGGCGTCGGCGACGCGCGGCTCGACGGTGCGGATGACGTCGAGCGCGGCTCGGTAGGCCTTGGAGGCGGGGGTGGGCTCGGCTGACATGGGGACCTCCGGACGTTGTAGTCGGCGTTCGGGTCGGCCCAGGCGCACGGCACATGTTTCCGGACCCGAAGGGTCCGGGGCCGCTTCCCGATGGTTGTTCCCATCCCAGCGCGCCAGTCACGGCCCACGGTCACATTACCGGGTGGCACGAAGTGCCACGGGGAGGCGTCCACCATACGGGCGTCGGCCTCCGCCTCGTCGACGCGGGCGGCGCGGGCGACGCGCTAGAGGATCACGTGTGGCAGGAAGCGGGCGTACTCGTCCGTCACCAGGCCCGACGACTCGCGGATGCCCAGGCCCGCCGACTCGTCCTCGACCACCCAGGTGCCGAGGACGACGTGGTTGCCGTCGAAGGTGGGGAGGGGGGCGAGCTGCTGGTAGCAGCAGGGTTCCTCGCGGGGGACCGGATCGGAGCCGGGCTCGTGGACGGTCACTCCGGCTCCCTCGCGGCCGAGGAGGGGTTTGGCGACCCAGCCGGTGGTGTCCGCCAGGTCGCGCGGGCCGTCGAGGTAGGCGGGGAGGAGGTTGGGGTGGTCGGGGTAGAGCTCCCAGAGGATCGCCAGGAGCGCCTTGTTGCTGAGGAGCATCTTCCAGGCGGGTTCGATCCACAGGGTGGTGCCGGTGCCGCCGCCGTTGTCGAGGGTGTCGAGGACGTGGTCGGCGAAGCGGTCGGTGGTGAGCCACTCCCAGGGGTACAGCTTGAAGATGCTGCGGATGAACCGGAGCCCGTTGTCGACGAAGCGGCCGGAGAGGCGGTCCCAACCGATCTCCTCCATGGAGAGCCAGTCGGTGTCGAGGCCGGCCTGTTCGGCGGTCTCCTTGAGGTAGGCGACGGTCATGAGGTCCTCGCCGAGTTCGTCGGCGGAGGAGTGGGCGAAGTACAGGGGGCTGCCCGGCGGGAGGAGGGGGGCCTGTTTCCGCCAGGCGTCGATGAGGCGTTCGTGGAGGGAGTTCCACTGGTCGGCGCCGGGGAAGCGTTCCTCCATCCAGAACCACTGGGGGGAGGCGGCCTCCACCAGGGAGGTGGGGGTGTCGGCGTTGTACTCCAGGAGCTTGGCCGGGCCGGTGCCGTCGTAGCGGAGGTCGAAGCGGCCGTAGACGGAGGGGAGTTCGGCGCGCCGGTGCCAGGCCTCGGCGACCACGCGGGCGACGCGCGGGTCGGTGATGCCGAGGTCGGCGAAGCGGTCGGCGGTGACGATGTGCTCGGCGGCGGCGAGGCACATGCCGTGCAGTTCCTCGACGACCTCCTCCAGCGCCTCGATCTCCTCCAGGCCGAAGACGTAGTAGGCGCTCTCGTCCCAGTAGGGGCGCAGGGAGCCGTCCGGGTAGCGGGTGAGCGGATAGATGAGCCCCTGCTCCTCGACGGTCTCCTGCCAGCCGGGGCGGGGCTCGGTCGTACGCCGTTCCATCGCCCGCTCAGCCGCCGCTGCTGCCGGAGCCCGAGCAGCCGAAGCCGCCCCGGTCGACGGCCTCGCTGCGGCTGAAGGTGCCGTAGTCGGCGTAGCCGTTGCTGACGTCGGCGTCGTAGTACCAGTCGGCGTTGGTGCGGGACTTGCCGATCGAAGTGGAGGTGCTCCCGGAGGTCTTGCAGTTCTTGTCGGCGACGACCTTGTAGCCGTTGATGTAGTCGTAGCTGTCCCGGTCCACGCACCGCCGGTCCGGGTCCGACCCGCACGCCGACAGCGCCGCCGCGAGCACGCCCATCCCTCCGAGCACCACCGTGCTGGACCGCAGCCGCCGCCGTGTCTCCGCCATGTCCTTCACTCCCCCTCGCATACCCCCGGGTCGCCTCTCCCGGCTCGCGGCGGACAGCCTAGAGACCGCCCGGACGGCATGCACAGGAGCCCCCCGCCGGCAACGCTCCCCCGCCGCCCATTTGTTGCTCTTGGCGCGTTATGCCGGCTTGGTGCGTCAGGGCAGTGCCCGGCACAGGGCGTCCAGGGTGCCGGTCCAGGCGTGGTCCGGCGGGGTGGCGTAGCCGACGACCAGGGCGTCGCCCGCCGTGGTGGCGGTGGCGGGGTGGCGGAAGCGGGAGAGGCCGTGGACGGCGAGGTTCTGCCAGGTGGCGGCCTGGACCACGGACCGTTCGGTGCCGGGCGGGAGCCGGAGGACGGCGTGCAGGCCGGCCGCGATGCCGGTGATCCGGACGTCGGGGGCCCGGACGGCGAGGGACTCGACCAGGGAGTCGCGGCGGCGGCGGTAGCGCAGGCGGGCGGCGCGGACGTGGCGGTCGTAGGCGCCGGAGGTGAGGAACTCGGCGAGGGTGAGCTGTTCGAGGACGCTGACGGAGAGGCCGCCGCCGTGGGCGACGACGTCCGGGAGCAGGGACGGGGGCAGGACCATCCAGCCGAGGCGGAGGCCGGGGGCGAGGGACTTGCTGGCGGTGCCGAGGTAGACCACGTGGTCGGGGTCGAGGTTCTGGAGCGCGCCGACGGCCTGGCGGTCGTAGCGGAACTCGCCGTCGTAGTCGTCCTCCAGGATCAGTCCGCCGGTGCGGCGCGCCCAGTCGACGACGGCGGCGCGGCGCTCGGGCGGCAGGGCGCCGCCGAGAGGGAACTGGTGGGCGGGGCTGAGCAGGACCGCGTCGGCGGTGCCCGGGTCCTGGGCGCGGGTGCCGAGCGTGTCGAAGGGGAGCGGGGTGGTGGTCAGGCCGGCGCGGGCGGCCAGGTCCCAGTGGGCGTCCAGTCCGTAGGACTCCACGGCGAGGGTGCGGGCGCCGCGGGCGCGCAGGACCTCGCAGAGGAGGCGGAGGCCGCCGGCGAAACCGGAGCAGACGACGGTCCGTTCGGGGTCGGCGCGTACGCCACGTACCCGGGCGAGGTAGTCGGCGAGGGCCGTGCACAGTTCGGGGCGGCCGCGCGGGTCGCCGTAGCCGAGGGCGTCGTGCGGGGCGGCGGCGAGGGCGCGGCGGGCGGCCTTGAGCCATTCGGCGCGGGGGAAGGAGGCGAGGTCGGGGGTGCCCGGGACGAGGTCGTACGGAAGCCGGCCGGGGGTTCGGCGAGGGGAGGGCGGACGGATCGGCGGGCTGGGTACGGCACGGTCGGCGACCCGGGTGCCGGAGCCCTGCCGGGCGGTGAGCCAGCCCTCGGCGATCAGGTCGGCGTAGGCGTCGGCGACGGTGTTGCGGGCGATGCCCAGGTCGGCGGCGAGGGAGCGGGAGGAGGGCAGCCGGGTGCCGGGGGCGAGCCGGCCGGTGCGGACGGCCTCGCGGAGGGCGTCGGTCAGGCCGCGGCGCAGGCCGGGACCGGTCGGTTCGAGGTGGAGGTCGATGCCGAAAGTGGCCCAGCGTTCTGCCATGGAAGTGGACCATACTCCTGGGCTGCCTCGCTCCTAGGGTCGAGGCATGACCACTACTGAGACGAACACCGAGTACGCCGCCGAGCCGCCCGTCCGGCTGGAGTGGGCCCGGCACGCCCCCGAGGTCTACAAGGCGATGGTCCGGCTGGACTCCGCCGCCAAGAAGGGGCTCGACGCCAAGCTGTACGAGCTGGTGAAGATCCGCGCCTCCCAGCTCAACCACTGCGCCTTCTGCCTGGACATGCACACCAAGGACGCGCTCGCGGCGGGCGAGAGCGTCGAGCGGATCATCCAGCTCGGCGCGTGGGAGGAGTCGCGGCACTTCTACACGGAGAAGGAGCTCGCCGCGATCGAGCTGACCGAGGCGGTCACCGTGCTGACGGACGGCTTCGTGCCGGACGAGGTGTACGAGCGGGCCGCCAAGCGGTTCGAGGAGGCTGAGCTGGCGCAGCTCATCGCCGCGATCACCGTGATCAACGCGTGGAACCGGTTCGGTGTGACCTGCCGGATGACCCCGGGCCACTACACGCCGGGGCAGCACGGGTGACGGCCCGTACGGCCCGACGCGGGAAGCAACGGCTCAGCTGACGAACCAGGCGATCACGATGATCATGGCGATGGCGCAGAAGCCGAGGCCGCCCGCGAGCAGGCAGCCCGCGGAGCCGTGCCGGCCGGTGAACCTGGCCATGAACGGCTGCGGCGCGAAGGTCGGCGGCCGCGGGGGCGGCGTCATGGGTGCCGGGGTGGTGTGGGGCGCCGGCAGTGCCTGGGGTGCCGGTGGCGCGGAGTGCGGCAGCTTGTCGATCCGCAGCAGCGCGTTCGCCAGCAGCTGGCTCCACACCACCGGCGGCAGGTCGGGGACCTGACCGTTCGGCGGCTCGATGATGCTCTGCCGGAGCCAGTTGCCCGTGGTGGGGCGGGGGTCGCGGCTCATCCGGTACAGGAATTCCTGGAGTGGGCGCTGATGGCGCTCGTCCCTGGCCAGCGGTGCGACGGCCCAGGTGAAGAGGTGCGCCGCGCGCGAGGCCCGGTCGGCTCCCGATCTGCCGTCCACGCCCGGTCCGTGCGGTGTGAGGTACAGGTCGTTGTGCAGCACTTCCGCGCACAGGGCGTGCCGCATCTCCAGTGGACGCCCCTGGACGCGATACGGCTCGCCGAGCACATCCAGGAGCAACTCCATTGATTCCCGCGGGAGTTCACCAGACTGCAGCTCGTGCAACAACACCTCGTCGGGCTGCCTGCGCAACTCCGCCAGCAGAACGCTCCGGTCCGTCCCGTCGCCGCGCCGGTAACCGCGGAGGTGCCGGTGCACGGCGTGTGTGTCGTGGGTGTTCGGATCGAGGGCGGCCTCCTGGGAAGGCTGGGGAGGAGTGGCGAGGGGAGGCGGCACGGGCGCGGGATCCACGTAGGACCCCGGGTCCGGGTCCGTGCTCGGGTCCGCGTACGACCCCGAGCCGTGGTCCACGCGCGGCTCCGCATACGAGTCCGCGTACGACCCCGGACCGTGGTCCACGCGCGGCTCCGCATACGAGTCCGCGTACGACCCCGGACCGTGGTCCACGCGCGGCTCCGCGTACGAGTCCGCGTACGACCCCGGACCGTGGTCCACGCGCGGCTCCGCGTACGAGTCCGCATACGGCTCGGGATACGACTCCGGATACGGCTCCGGGGTGAGCGCGGCACGGGCCGTCTCCCCGGCCGGGTCCCGGTCCTGGTTCCGTCCGCCGTCCCGGTCCCGCGCCGGATCGGTCCCCCGCTCCTCGTCCCGTCCGGGAGCCACCGGCCCCCGCTCCCCCGACCGCAGCGCGGCCGTCGGGATCCTCGTGCCGGCCGGGGGTGTGCGGTCGGTGCCGAGGATTTCCTTGAGGCGGGCGCGGCGGCGTTCCCAGTCCAGTGCCGCGCCGCCCGGGAGTCCGTCGACCAACTGCGGCACACCCGCGTCCGCGTCCGGGTGCGCGAGGAGGTGCCGTACGAGCTCGGCCGCCGCCCACAGTTCGAACCTGCGGTTGGCCGGCTTGCCTCCCCTGACCCGGGCCAGCGGGCCGGAGTTGCCGGTGTCCGGGTCCCAGCGCGGGACGGACATGAGCCGCAGCGGATGGCTGTCCGCCGTGTCGTAGGTGGCGAAGGTCCACTGCTGGTCCAGCCAGGTTCCGAAGAGCAGGAACAGCCCGAGGTAGACCAGCGGCACCGCGTCCTGGTCCGGCCAGCCGGGGTGCCTCCTCTCCTCCATCAGCAGCGAGAGCCGCTGCCGCGGGTCGCACAGCCACTCCGCCGCGGTCAGGGTCAGCGCGTGGTTGACCGAGGGCAGCCGGTCCAGCATGCCCGGCAGCCGCTTGAGCGCCAGCGCGTCGAGTTTCGCGCACTCGACCACGTCCTGCTTCCCGGAGGCCGTCTCGGCCTTCTCCCGGGTGCTCCAGCCGCCGTACGCGAGCCCGAGGCACTGACGTACCTTCAGGGTGCCGCGGTCGCCGACCAGGACATGGCTGACCGTGCTGGGGCGGCCACCCCGGTCGATGGTGGGCCAGCGCTGGACGAGCAGGACGTCTCCGTCGCGGGACAGGGTGCGCACGACGCTCGGCCGGGCCGCCGCCGCGCCGGACACCCACAGCAACGGACCCAGTTCCCGGCCGAGTTCCTCGGCGCGCTCGGCGTCGCAGGAGTGGGCGACGGCGTTCATGCCGGTGCCCTGGCGGCCGTGGTTGCCGTCCCAACGGTAGACGACCTGCTGTACCGGGCCCCGGTCCCGGTCCTGGAAGTCGTTCACTGGAGTTCCCCTCCCTCGGATCGCTCGGGCTCCTCGGGCCCTTCCCGCCTCCCGAATGCGTCGTCCTCTTCCCGCGGCACCGCCTCCAGCGCGGGCGCCTCTCCCACCGCCAACGCGTCGGCACCGCCCGGCACCTGGATCAGCCCGTGCATGGCGAACAGGGCCAGCAGCGGCTCCAGCACCCGCCGGGGCCCCGCCCCCGCCGGATAGCGGCCCTGGTCCTCCTGGCCGCCGGTGGCCGACGCGATGTGCAGGGTGCAGCGGCGGATCGCGTCGAAGGGGCGCAGCCACGCCTGGCCCGCGTGCCGGCGCAGCAGCCCGTAGAGGTCCCGGCTCTCCTCGCGCAGCAGCGCCGGGTCCAGCGAGGTGGCCGGCGGCCGGGTCAGCCACCGGTCGACGGGCGGCTGGAACCGGAGCAGGTCGGCCTTGCCGAGCACCATCGCGGCCGGCACGTCCAGGTAGCCGCCGTTCTTCGGCAGCCGGTCCAGGACCGTGCCGAAGGCGAGGTCGCCGTCCCGGTTCACCTCCATGCCCCGGCGTTCCCTGACGTGGTCCAGCTGCGGCAGCGGCAGGGCCAGCGCCGGGTCGACGACGAAGACCAGGGCGTCCACACCGAGCAGGAACCGCAGCGCCGCGTCGGTACGGACGAGGTCCTCGCCGCCGAGGTCGAAGAAAGCGACCGGGCGCACCTGCCCCCGTGCGTCGGTGATCAGCAGGGACTCCACGAAGCGCGCGAAGTCGTTCATGCCGAGGGCCGCGGTGTGGTCCAGGACCTTGCCGCCCCGCAGCGGCTGCACCCGGTCCCGTACGAAGCGGGCGTGCTGCTCGGGATTGACGGACTGCCACTTCAGGCCGAACGGCTCCAGGCCGCCGTCGGTGATCGCCGCGATCATCTGGGTCAGCAGATGGCTCTTGCCGGTGGAGGACTGGCCGACCATCGCGACGGTCAACGGGCGGCCGTACATCAGATAGGGCACCGGGATGTAGTGCGTGGGGAACTCCGGGTCCGCCGTGCACTTCTGGACGGCGCCGCGCATGACGTCGGTCCGCCGCACGGGGTTGTTGATGCCCTTGAGGTCCAGCGGCTTGTACTGCATCCGGCTGTCGGTGACGAACAGCTTGGTGAGGTCGAGCCGGATGGACTCCAGGCAGTACGGGCAGAGCACCCCGGCGCCGGACCGCTCGGCCCCCGAACCTCCCCGGGGCCGGACGGCGGGTGCGGACCGCTTGAGCCGCAGGGCCTCCTCGAACGCCTCGTGGTGCGGGCGCGTCTCGTCGGGCGGCACCGCGAGCCGTACGCGGCGGGCGGCCCCCAGCGCCACCAGGTCCAGCACCTCGGCGGGCGTGGGCCGGTCGGCCGCCCTCGGGGCGAAGGCGTCCCGCAGCGTCCGGTCGAGCTTGCGGTGATCGCCGAGGTCGTCGGGCGGCCGGTCCGCGGGGCCCGGCCGCCCGGTCGCCAGCCGGTACAGCACCTGGGCCGCACTCCACACCGCGTCCCGGGGGTCGGCGAGCCCCTCGCCGCCGCGCTGTTCGGGCGGGCAGAAGGGCGAGCGGCCCCAAGGACGCCTGGGCCGGCCGATCCGGGTCACCGACTCGAGTCCCCACAGCTGGGCCTTCGCGCCGTCCCAGAGCACGGTGGCGGGCGAGATGCCGCGCAGCACCAGGCCCTGGCTCTCCAGCAGGCACAGGGCCACCATCAGGTCCCGGGTGAAGACCTCCTGGTCGGCCGCGCCCATCACGTGGATCCGCGAGACGGCGCTGCCGCGCGGCGGGTCGTACAGCAGGAACGGCTCGGCCGTGTCCAGCTCGTGGCCGATGAGCCGCGGGAAGAGCGCGGCGTACTCGGTGTCGCCGAGCACCTGGTTCAGGTGTACGACGGTGCCTGCCTCGGTGTCCAGCAGGTCGCGCGCCGCCGGGTTCGCCGCGTCCTTGGCGCTCAGCCGTACCTGCACGCACTGCTGGCCCTCGTCGTCGAGCACGGCCTTGCGCAGCAGTTGGGGCAGCAGCCGGTCGCGGCGGACCTCCCGGCCGACCCGCACCGGGGTGACGCGCCGGCGCCCCGACGGCACGGTGAACGCGAGCTTGTCCGGCGGCGGCCCGCCCGGCCCCGGCGGACGGGAATGCGTGGTGCTGGTCACCGGCGGTCCTTTCGTTCGTACATGTGCGGCGGGCCGGGAGACGGAGTGCCGATCACCAGCGACCGCCGTCTCCTCGGTCGTAGGGGTTCGTGCGGTCGTCGGAGGCCGTGCGGTCGTAGGAGGCCGTGCGGTCGTAGGGGTTCGTCGCCCCGCCCTGGCCGTACGGGTCCGTCCGGTCGTACGAGTCCGACTGCCCGTACGGATCCGTCGTCCCGTACGGATCCGTCGTCCCGTACGACTCCGCCCTCCCGCCGGCCGTGTCCGTCCCGTCGAACCCGGACTCGGAGCCGTGCCGGGGCCGGACGGTCCGGACCACGCCGATCCGCAGGGGGGTGAGCCGTACCAGGCCGGCGTAGCGGCCCGAGGACGTCCACAGGACCTCCTCCGGGTGTGTCGAGCCGCTCGCCCGCCAGGACTTCTCGACCTCGTCGCGTACGGCCCCCGGTGCGAACCTGAGCCAGGCCGCCTCCGCCGGGTCGCGGCTGAGCAGCGTGCCCTGCTCGGGCGTGGACAGCTGCACCACGGCCTGCCGGTCGGCGTCGGCGCCGACCAGTTCGGCCAGTCCGGACGGGTCGGTGCCGAGCAGGTTCGCCGAGGTGGCGCGCACGCGGCGCGGGGCGGCGAACGGCGGCGGGGCCAGGACCCCGTTGTGCTGGAGGTGATGGCGGGCCGTGGACAGCAGCTCGCGGACCCGCTCCTCGGTACGGCGGACGGCACGCGCGCCGGCCTGGCCACGCTCGATGGCGCCCCAGTAGTGCTTCATGGCCTCCAGGGCGGCGTCCGTCAGATCGGCGGACAGGGTGGCGACCAGCTCCGGCCCGCCCTCGCCGTTCTCCCGTTCCAGCCAGCGCGGCACGGCTCCGCCGGCGCGGTGCTCCCTCGGCCCGTCGGCGCTCCTCTCCCGAGCGGGTTCCCGCCCCTCCCCCTCGACGGGCTCGTCCTCCCAGGCGTACACGCTCGCCCAGTCGCTCTCCTCGTCGCCGGACCCGGCGTAGTCGTCGTCGGGTTCCAGGTCCGGGTCGCTGGAGAGCCAGTCGTCCTCGGCGTACGGGTCACCGCCGGACGCACCGGGGGCCGCGGGCCGCGCCGACTCGGGCATCGCCTCCGCCTCCGCCGCCGCCGCCGTCGCCCGCAGCATCCCGGCGACCGAGCGGGCGGCGTCGGCGCAGTACAGGCGTTCCTCCACGGCCCAGTGCTCGCGGACCGCCTCCGCCAGGAGGGCGTCCAGATCCTCGAGTGCCTGGCGCACCACGGCGGTCGTGTGGCCCGGCGCCCAGGCCCCGGCCGCCGCCCGCCAGAGCCGGCGCACGGTCTCCACCGCGATCCCGAGGCCGACCAGCAGGCCGATCGTGCCCATCCAGACCGGCGGGTCGGTCGCGTACCCCGCTCCGGCTCCGGCCGCGGCACCGCAGAACGCCGCGACCCTCGGCGCCACGGCCCAGCGGCCCGGGCGTCCCGCGCCCCGCAACCGGGCCGACCCGAGGACCGCCATGCCGACGAACAGCAGCGGCACGAGGACCGCGAGGGCGAGGAACGGCCCCGACCACAGCGCGCCGAGCAGGCCCGCCCCGGCCGCCGCCAGCGGTCCGGCCACCGGCGGTCCGGGTACCGCGGTGCCCGCCGCGCCCTCCGTCCGCCGGGCCACGGCCTCGGCGGAATGGGGAGCGAGCTTGCGCAGCAGTGCCGAGCCCGGCAGCGGCTCCACCCGGCCGGCCAGTCCGGTGAAGCGCTGCGCCACAGAGCGCAGGGCGAGCCCCTGGCCGAGCAGTTTCAGGGCGAACTCCCGCAGCCCCTCGCCGATCCGCTCGCCCATGCCCTCGGCCGACGGCACCCGCAGCCCGAGCGCCGCGAGTCGGGCCGCCGACTCGGCGGCGGACGGTGCCGTGCCGCCGCCGCGCAGGGCCGTGGCGACGAGCTCCCGGTAGTCGTCGAGCGCCGTGCGTGCCCGGTCGGCCTCCGCCTCGAACGTCTCCCGGCGGGAGGCCCGCAGCAGACCGGGCAGGGTGCGCAGCCCGGCCAGCGCGTCGTCGGCGTGGTCGAGGACGTCCGCGCAGGCGCGGTAGGCCTCGTCCGCGACGCCGCCGGGTTCCCGGTGCCCCAGGCCCCGGCCGCCCCGGCCGGCCACCAGCCCGCGCAGCGGCTCCGGCAGGTCGGCGCCGGAGGAGGCGGTCAGCAGCACGTCCGGCGCGAGGTCGTCGTCGGTTCCGGCGAACCGGGTGAGCGCGTCGCGCCAGGCCCGGTCGCGCACCTCCGGCGGCAGGTCCTGCTCCAGCAGCCGTACGCCGGGCGCGGCGATGGCGTCCGGGAGCTTCTGAACGCTGTCCAGCACGCTGAGGTAGACGTCCGGGACCGACAGCACGTCCACCAGGACCGCCAGCGCGTCCGGGTCGTCGGGCTCGGGCTGCTCCAGCGCGGTGCGGGCGGAGCGCAGATCACCGGCCCACAGCAGTCCGCAGCCCGAAGCCCGCAGCACCGAGGGGCGCAGCAGCCGGCGGTCGGGCTGGAAGCCGCCCTCCTCACCGGCGAACGCGCCGGGTGCGCTGCCCACCAGCAGCACGAGCAGTCTGCCCTCGCCCACCGCCCGGTAGCCGGTGAGGAGTTCGTACTGCGTCTGGTGGTCGTTGAGCCCGGCCGGGGTGTCGACCACCAGGAACAGCGGGTCGTCCGGCTCCGGCAGCCCCGCCCGCCCCAGCTCCTGGGCGACCCTGGCCCGCAGGGCCGACGGACTGTGCAACGCCGCCGCCCCGGTACGCAGATCGAGATGGATGACGGTACGGAAGGCAACCTGGGACATGCTCACTGCGCGTCACCGTCCCAGGGGGTGCTCCGTCCGTAGTCACCGCTCCCGTCCGCGTCGTCGTCCCGGAGACCACCCCGTCGGCCGGCGTCCCCGGGCTCGTCGTCGTCCCACGGCGCCCGCCGCCGCCCGTTGTGACCCTCCGCGTCGGGATCGACGTGGTCGTCACGCCGACGGTCACCGCCCGGCCTGCCGTAGCCGTCGTGATCGTCGTCGTAGGACCGGTCGGAGCCGTACGGCCGGCCTTCGCCTCCCGGCCCGCCGTAGTCGTCACGGTCGTCGCGCCGACGACCGCCTCCCGGCCCGCCGTAACCGTCACCGTCGCCACGGCGGCCGTCCCCGCCGCGGTCGTCGTAGTCGTCGCGCCGGCCACCCGAGCGGGACCCGCTCGCCCCGTCACGCCGGGCGCCCCAGCCGTCGCGCCCCTCCCGTTCCCCTTCGCCGCGCTCGTCGCCGTACGGCCTGTCGTGGTCGTCGCCGCGCCCCCGCCCGCTCGGCGGGACCGGGGTCGTGCCCCAGTCGTCCTCGTCGGGGGCCGGGCGGCGGGGTGGTGAGTGGTCGCCGCGGGTGGTGCGGGGGGCGGCCGGGATGCCGCCGCGGACGTGTTCCAGCAGCGTGCGCAGGGTCGGCTGGACGGCGCGCTGGTCGCCGAACTCGGTGTCCAGGGCGGCGGGCAGGGTCTCCGCCCAGAACTCCCACAGCGGGCGCATCCAGCCCTCGACCCGTTCGCCGTCCCGCTCCCGGCGTTCCGCCAGCAGTTCCAGCTGGCGCGGGGCGACCTTCTCGACCAGGTCGACGAAGAGCGGATGCGGCTCGCTGCCGGCCCGCGCCAGGCCCAGCGGCTGGGCGCCCATCAGCTCACGGCAGTAGTCCTCGACGATCCGCTCGTCGTCCAGGACCGTCCAGCGCTCGTACGACCGCAGCAGCTCGGCCCAGCTGGACACCCCGCCGGGGAAGTCCCCGAGCCGCAGCCGTACGCCGGGGACGTGCGTGCCCTTCTCGGGGTGCAGCCGCAGCCGGATCCGGTCCGGCGAGGCGGGGTCGCCGTCGACGACGTCCACCTGGCCGTTCCACATGCAGCACAGCAGACGGTGCAGGATGACGCGCCGGTCCTCCTCGCCGCTGACCATCCAGCTGTCCCTCCAGCCGAGCCGCTGCCGCCACCGCAGCACGTCCTGGGCCTGCTCGGAGTCCTTCGCGCGGGCCCACTGGCGCAGCACCTTGCGGGCTTCGGGCACCTGGGTGAGGCTCATCTCGCTGCGGAAGAGGACGACGGTGATCGAGTCGCTCTCCACGCCCCGGTACTCCACGGAGTTCTTCGCGTCCGAGGGCAGTCGCAGCGTCTTGCCGAGGAACTCCTGCACCTCCTCCACGGCCTGCACCCGCGGATGGGTCACCAGGACCCGCAGCAGCCCGGTGCCCTCCGGGGTGAACCCGACCGGCAGCAGCCCGGTGAGCTTGCGCCCGAACAGGTCGAGCGCGTCCTTGCTGACCTGGTCCTTGGCGTCCGTGTCACCCGCCGCGGCGGCCAGCAGCGTGCCCATGGACGGCAGCAGCGGCCGCTCCTCCAGATGCGCCCCGCTCTCCGCGAAGAGGCGGGTGATGCGGGCCTCCAGCTGCCCCTTGACGCGGGCCACCGAGCCCTCCGGGTCGCGCCGGCTGAGCCCGTGGACCTGCCGCCAGGTGTCGCCGTCGACCAGCTTGAGCAGCAGCGCCGCCTCGTCGTCGGTCTCGCGCAGTCCCTCGCGGCGGATCAGCCGGGTGACGACGTCCTCGTAGAAGTGGTTGAGGGTGCGCTGCGGCGGCAGCAGGTACGAGATGCCGGTGCGGTCCTCGTACAGTTCGAGGCCCTTCTGCTGGGCGGTCTTGCGCTCCTGGTCGCTGTGCCGGCGGAAGGCGTTCACCAGCCGGCCGAGGTCGGCGCCGGCCGCGTCGGCCTGGGACTGCCAGTGCGTCTGCTGTTCACGCCAGGCCTCGTGCCAGACCAGCCGGCAGCACCACTGGTACCAGAGGTTCTGCTCCTCGATGGCGGCCTGTACGTCGTCGTCGCCCCAGCGGGCCGGCGCCAGGCCGCCCAACTGGCCCTTGATCCGGGGAATCTTGGGCGGCTGCTCGGTCACCCCGGGCGGGCGCTGCGGGGTGCGGGCGCGTTGGTCCAGCATGCCGAGGAAGCCGAGCCGGACGATGGTTTCCTCGCTGTCCGGGACACCCCTGACGACGCGTTCGGCGAGGAAGGGGTCCACGGTCTGGAGCAGCTTGTCGATGGCGGGGCGCGGCGCGAACCGGTCGGCCATCACGACGGCCGCGCGCTCCGCCTCGGACCGCAGGTCGGACAGCAGCCGCTGCATGTCCGCGACGCGTTCGCCGAGCGCCTGCTCGATGCTGCGGCCGCCGCGCGGCAGCGGATCGGGCTCGGGCACCGGCAACTGCCTGCGTTCCCACAGCTCTTCGAGATGGGAGTCGGCGAACAGCTGCCGGATCATCGGCACCGCCTCGTCCCGCTGCCCCGCGCGGGGCAGCTCCACGAGGTCGGTGACCGCCAGCCGCAGCAGCCGCCCGGCCACCAGGTCGGCCAGCTGGTCCATGGGCGCGGTCATGGAGGCGACCAGGCTGGTGGACACGCCCTGCCGGCCGATGCCGGTCGGGGACACGGCGCTGCGTTGCACGCCCCGGTTGATGAAGCTGGCCGCGAAGGTCGTGAAGTCGTCGTCGGCGGCCATCGTGCGGCCCCGGGCGCGGCCGTCACCCAGTTCGGTGCCGATCAGCGACATCACCAGGGAGACGATGGAGCGGCGCAGGTCGTCGGCGCGGATGCCGGCGGTGGGGCTGAACAGGAACGCGGTGGGCAGGATGCCGGTGCGCAGCCGGATCGGGAGGGTGCCGGGGTAGCGGATGCCGAGCCCGAGCTCCTGGTCGAGATCGCCGATCTCATGGCCCTCCGACGGCGCGTTCTGCGTGTCCACCAGCCGGAACAGGTCGACCAGGGAGCGGGCCGCGTTGAGTTCGGCCTCGCGTCCGCCGCCGGTCGCGGCGGAGAACGACGACGGCATGACGACCAGCGGGTAGATCTTCACGCCGTCGAAGCGGCGCAGCTGGAAGGCGTGGTTGATGAGGTGCAGGTAGTCGAGGAAGATCCCGGCGCCGGTGCCGCCGGCCACCGAGAAGGCGACGAACACGTCACAGCCGTTGACCTTGCCGCCGCCCAGCTCGCTCAGCTCACCGGCCGACTTCGCGATCGCGTCGATCGCCTGGAGCAGCGGTTCGAGGACCGGGCCGAGGCCGTGCCGCAGCGTGGCGAACAGGGCGGCCCGCCCGACGGTGGGCAGTTGACCGGCGCCGGCGTGCAGCGGGGTGACCTTCGGCTCGTCGATGCGCGGCGGCAGCCAGTCGGCGACCTCGTCGCGCAGCACCGCCCGGAGCATCTTGGTCACTTCCGGGGAGGCGTCGAAGTTCGGCAGCAGATTGTGGGTGGCCCGGGACGTGCGGGCGTACGCGGCCCGCAGGGACGGGTCCACGTTGAACTGCGGCAGCCGCTGGAGGTCGCTCTCGCTGTAGTCGGCGTACACGAACTGCAGGCAGTCGGGCAGTTGGAACGGGGCGTGGCCGCTCTGCCGGTGGAGCGCCATGCCGTCGGGGCCGCACAGTTCGGCGCGCAGTCTGCGTTCCAGCTCGGCACCGACCAGGCCGCCGGTGCCGCCCAGGCCGACGAAGAGCATCGGCTGGAAGATCTTCATGGTTTCCTCCCCGCTGTACGGCCGGGGCGCGGCCGCAGGAATGTGCTGGGTACGTCCGTGGCGCCGCGCGGCGGGCCGGCCGCGCGGCGATGCGGTGCTGTGCGGTGCGGGGGGCGGGCCGGGTGGTGAGGTGTCCGGCCCGCCCCGCGCGTCACAGGAATTCGTCGTAGGCGCCGCCCTGGCCGGGGTTCTGCGGTCCGGTGCCACCGGCGTAGGCGCTCTGCGACGGCTGCGGGCCGGGTGCCGGGCTCCCGCCGAGGGAGAGGCTCAGCATGTCGGTCAGCTGGACCCGGCCGCGGACGGGCAGCGGGACGCGGCTGCCGCCCTTGCGTACCACCGCTCCGCCCTGATGGCTGCGCCTCACGGCGTACGGGCCGTGTGCGCGCCTCTCTATGCGCGGGCTGCGATGGGCCTCGGCGATGGCGAACTCGTACCACTGCTTGCTGTTGCCGTGGCCGGCCCTGTGCTCGCCCAGGACGGTGCCGTCCTCGGCGACCAGTTGCAGCATCAGCCCGAACGGGTCGCGGCGGCGCCTGCGCAGCCGTAGCCAGGCGACGACGGCCGCGGTGGCCAGCGCGAGCGCGACGGCGCCGGAGACGAAGGCCCACCAGTACGTGGCCCAGATCCCCGGCTCCGGGGTGACCCGCACCGAGACCGGGGCGCGTTCCAGCGTCCGGTCGTCGTCGGTGGTGTCGACGACGGTGAAGGTGCCGGAGAGGTCGAGACCGTCGCCGAGCCGGTCGCCGAAGGCGCTCTCGGGGGAGACCTTGACGGTGACCTCACGGGTGCCCCGCTCACCGGGGTCGAGGGTGATCTCGTTCGGCTCGACGGAGAGCAGCCCGTCCTTCACGTCGGCGACGGACAGCCGCAGGGTGTGCGGGGTGTCGGTGGTGTTGCTGACGTCGAGGGTGCCGGTGACCGTGCCGCCGGGGTGGGTGTCGCCGTCGGGCAGTTCCAGCGGTGCCTTGACGGGCAGTTCGCCGGGCGCGACCTTGCCGGTCTCGCTGCGCGTGTCGGCCCTCAGTCCCGAGGCGGTGAGCGTGGCGCTCACCGTCAGCTTCCCGTCGGCGTCCTGGGGGACGGTCACGGTGCCGGTGAAGGAGCCGTCGCTCGCCTCGGGGTCGGCTCCCTTGCCGTTGTCGGCGAGGTCGAGCGCCAGCGGGGAGAAGCCGTCGCCGGTCAGCTCGCTGCGCACGCGCAGCCCCTCGTAGTCGCGCGGGTCCTTGATCTCGTAGCCCTCACGCGTCTGCAACCGCATGGTCACCGTGACCTTCTCGCCGGCCTGCGGCGAGGGCGGGTCCATGGTGATGGCGCCGCGCAACTCGCCCTGCCACAGCACGCTGACGGCGACGGGCAGCGAGCGGTGGCCCTCCGGGGCCTCGGCCTTCACCTTCCAGGTGCCGGGCAGCGGGTCGACGATCTTCAGCGCCTCGACGGTGCCGTCGCCGCCCGCGAGTTCGAAGCGGGAGTCCTTGTACGTCGTGGAGGTGGTCGGGATCTCGTCGCCCGCCGGGTCGATGTAGCTGATCCTCACCTCGGGGTCGCCCTTGTCGACGACGATGCTGCCGACGGTGGCCAGCGGGGAGATGCCGATCTCCAGGGTGGCCGGCGGCCGCTTGCTGGGGCCCTCCTCGTGGCGCAGGCAGTGCGCCGCGGCGAAGATCTTCTCCAGGGTGGTGCCGACGGCCTTCGCCCCGTCGACCTTGTGGGCCCTGGGAGTCGCGGAGGGCAGTTCGACGCAGCCCTTCTGGTAGCCGCCGGAGGCGATCTGGTCGAGCTGCTTCTTGTCCGGGTCGGGTCCGAAGCCCAGCGGCCAGATCTGGACCTTCTGCGCGGCGGCTTCCTCGAGCGCCTCCTCCAGCTGCCGTTCGCCCTCGGCCGCCCGGTGTGCGGGATCGCCGTACTTGAAGCTGTCCTCGACGTCCATCTTCCCGTCGGTCAGCAGGAACAGCACCCGGGGCACCGACGCGTCGGAGCCGTCGGTGAGGTCGTCCACGCCCTGCCGGATGGCGGTCGGCAGGTCGGTGCCGGTGCCCTCGTCCTTCTTACGGCTGCGCAGCTCGTCGACGCACTTGCCGATCTCCTCGCGGCCCGCCGCGTCCAGCGTGGTGCGCGGGCACACCGGGTCCACCACCCGCTGTCCCGCCTTCTCGGCGGCGGCGAAGCCGAAGACGGTGACCTGCGAGGACGAGGACACATCGCCGAGCGCGATCCGCTTGGCGGCGGCCTTCTCGGCCTTCATGTCCTCGGGTGCGAGGCTGGCCGACTCGTCCACGGCCACCGCGTAGTTGACCGCCGGGAACGCTGGTTCGGAGTCCGCCGCCGGCACCGGGTCCTGACCGCCCGGTGCCAGCAGGGACACGAACACCACGGCGCCGCCCAGCACCGAGGCCGCGGCGCGGCGCACCCGGGGTCTTCCTGTCTGCCGTCTTCCCGTGACTCTTCCCACGGCCGTCCCCTTGGTCTTCGTCATACGTGCGTGAGGTTCGTGCTTGCGGTTCTTGGTTCGCTTGTGGCGTGTACGTGTAGGTGGTGACGCGTCCGGACCGTGGCCGGTGCGCGTCTGTGCCGTGTGCGGCGGTGCGTCGGCGCGTGAACGGTGGTACACGGGTGCCGCGTGCGCCCCGCGGGATCAGCCGGAGGTCAGCCCCCAGAGCACGGCCAGCGCCGCCGACGGGGCGAGCGAGCCCACCCCCCAGCGGATGGCGCGGTACTTGGCGGACAGGATCGAGCTGACGTCCACGGCCTGGACGAGGAGCCACTTGGCCGGGTCCCGCCCGGCCTCGCCGACCCGGGCGGACAGCGCCGCGAGGTCCTGGGACGCCACCAGATCACCGAAGTACGTCACCCCGTCCCCGCTGCGGATCGTGCCGGTGCGCGGCATCAGCGCCGCGACCAGCGCGGCCACCGCGACGGCCCAGAGCACCCCGGCCAGGACCAGCATCACGTCGGCGGGCCCGTCCCAGGCGGGGGCGCCGCGCCACCCGGCCAGGAACGCGGGCAGCGCCAGCGTCCCCGAGAGCAGCACGGCCGCCTTGGAGTCGGCGCGGCCGAGGTCCTCCCGCACCGTCGCCAGCAGCCGCTCGGCGACGATGCGCTCCCCCGCCCGGTCGTCGTGGTGCCGACCCCCGTCCGGCACCGGCGCGACCGGGTCGGGGGAGGTCCGTGCCGCGCCATCGGCGCTCACCGGTCCTCCTCCGCCCAGGACCAGCCGTCGTCCTCGCCTCGTCTGCGTCGCCGCGGCCGCTCGTCGTCGGGGTGGTACGGCTCCGGCCGGTAGGTCCGGGGCCGGTCGCCGGAGCGCGCCTCGTCCTCGTCCTCGTCGCCGGGGACCGGTCCCCCGAAGCCGAGCTCCGGCCGCCGCGGCGGCCTCCGCACTCCGGCACGACGGTCGTCGTGGTCGACGTCGGCATCAGGGTGGTAGGGCTCGGGACGGTAGGGCTCGGGGCGGTAGGTCCGTCGGCGGGTCCCCGCGCGGGGCTCGTCGAAGTCGGCGTCGTCACGCGCGTCGTACGGCTCGGGGCGGTGAGCGGGGAGCCGACCGGGGGCGTACCGATCGTCATGATCGAGGTCGTCCGCCGGGTAGGGGTCCGGGCGGTGGTCACGGCGGCGGGCACGGGCGCCCGGTTCGTCGTACGCGGAGTCGTCGCCCGGGTACGGCTCGCCGCGGTCGGGGCCGCCACGGCCCGTCCCGCGCCTGTCGGTTCCGTACCGGTCGGCCCCCCGCCTGCCGGACCCGTCCGGAGAAGGTGCCGCCCGCCGGGACGGCCGCCTCGGCGGTTCGTCCGACGCCCACTCCGGGTTGAACGGGCGGTCGGCGGACGCCTCCAGCTCCCGGGGCCGGCGCGCGGGCACGGTTCCGATGGGACCCACCATGGGCCGCCCGTCGCCCTGGTTGAGGAGGTTCAGGACCTGTGTCTCCACGTCCACGGTGGCGAGTTCGCCACTGGAGGCCATGGCGAAGAGCCGGGCGACCCGGTCCTTCTCGTCCTGCCTGCCCTCCTGGCGGATCTTCTCCAGGAAGTCCTTCGCGCCCTCCGGATCGGCCGCCAGCATGAAGCTGAGCTGCTCCAGCTCCCCGCCCATCAGCATGCGCCGGTACGACTCCTGCCGCAGCCGGACCAGCTTGGCCCGGGCGTGCGCGTCCCGCTCCTCGTCGGCGTGTTCGATGGTCCGGTCGTCCACCCGCAGCCGCACGTACAGCCGTACCCTCAACCCGAGTTCGGAGCCCAGGTCGGCCCAGCGCCCGCCGGCGCACTCGCGCGTGATGGCGCGGTTCGCCTGCTCGGCCTCGGCCACCCGGTAGGTGGTGGTGACCTCACGCAGCCGTTCGAGGACCGGGGAGGTGAGCCGGCCCGCGACGTCGGTGACGACCTCGAGGGCGGCCAGATGGGGGTCGGTCACCGACCACTCGATGTCCACCTCGGCCTTGAAGAAGGTGGTACCGCCGGCCGCCGGCAGCTCCATCTGAAGCGGTGTCACATAGGTGCCGAGCGCGATCTCGCAGATGCTGTGCGCGCGGGCCAGCACCGGCTTGTCGACGTGCTGGACACCGGAGGCCCGCTTCACCGTGTAGCCGCCGTTCCGGTAGAACTGCACCAGCGCCGAGCGCGGACTCACCCTCGGATAGCCGCCCGTCAGCAGGTCGAAGTCCCGCACGAACGGCCCCGCCGGCGCCCTCGACTCGGGGTTCGCCGACTCGTCCGCGTCGGGCGTCCCGTCCTCGTTGTCAGCCATACCTCTCCTCCTCACGCGTCCTCACCCGACGCGGCCCTGCCTGGCGCGGCCTGCCCTCCGGCTCGACGGCGAGCCACCACAGGTCGCGCGCCTTCGACTCGGGGAGCGGCTTCTCCGGGTCGTTCATCATTCGGCGCAGCAGCCAGTCCAGCCGCCGCCGGTCGTGTTCCTCGGTGACCAGCCGGGGCAGCAGCACCGCGAGGCCCGGCCGGGTCCACTCGGCGCCGCTCTTGCGCTCGGCCGAGCGCAGCAGCTCCTCCAACGCGTCCATCGCGACGTCCTTCGACCGGGCCGTGTTCAGTACGGTCCACATCAAGTCGGCCATCGGTGCGCCGAGTTCGGGCCGGATGGCGGCGAGGGCGAGCGCGACCGGCCAGTCCCCGCGGTCCCCCCACGGGGAGTCGCTCCCGTCGAGCAGCGCGTCGGGGTCCATCAGCAGTTCGTCCACCGTCGTCAGGGAGAGCCGTACGGTGGCCGCGAGCCCCAGGTCCTGGTACGGCTCGCGCTTGTGGTGGGTCCACTCGCCCATCCGTTCCAGCACCTGTGCCGCGTCCGGCAGCACCAGCAGCCGGACGACGTTGTGGGAGGCGACCGAGACCAGTTCCCCGTCGTCGCGGACCCCGATCCGGGCCAGGGCGTCGAGGGTGTCGTCCATGGTGGCCGCGGCGTTGCCGTAGCCCAGCGCCCACGCGGCGGTCCAGCGCTGCGAGGCGGTGCCCTTCCTGCTCCAGTCTCCGATCAGCTTGTGCACGGCCTTGCGGTGCGAGCCGTGGCCGGCGGCCTGGTCCAGCGTGGTGGCCGCGAAGATCATCCGGCGGTTCGTGGTCGCCTCGGCGAGCGGGCGGACCAGTTCGGTGTAGCCGTGGTCGAAGTCCCGTACGCACAGCTCTCCGGCGGCGACCGCGGCGCGCATCCACACCTGGGAGCGCGGATCGTCCGCCAGCAGCCGCAGCCAGCGCACCACCGGCGCCCGCACCGGGAAGTGCCGGTCCCACAGCTCGGTCAGCACGGCGGACGGCAGCGCGGAACCCCGGTAGAAGATCAGCCGCGCGGGCACGTCATGGCCGTCCACCTCGACCTTGCCGTCGGTCAGTTCGGCGCGCGAGAGCGCCACGTCGGCTTCCGGGTCATCGCAGAACAGCGGACGGGCCGGGGTGCTGTCCGGGTCGGACTGCACCGACAGTTCCCAGGTCAGCAGGTGGGCGGCGGCGGCCACGGCGCTGTGCGAGGCGCCGCCGAGGACGGCGAGCGCGATCCGGAAGGCCACCGGGTGGAACAGGGTCGCCGTCCCCGACCGTGCCGGGCCGCGCTCGGCCCGGTCCGGCTCGGCCGGGAGCGCGGTCAGGGCCCGGTCCACCCCGACGAACCACTCGTGGGCCTGGTCGGCGGCGATGCTGCGGCAGCCGGACAGCAGATCGTCGTAGGAGACGTCCCCCAGTACGTGCCCGGCGAGCAGCGAGGCGAGCAACTCGGCCTCGGCGGGGCGCAGGTCCTTCAGCCCGACCGCGTCCGTGACCTCGTCCCCGCCCGCGACGTCCTCCGCGCGGGCCAGCAGGTCGTCCAGGGACGTGTCGTCCTCCCGTGCCTCGGCGGTGCGTTCCTCCAGGCGCTCGCGCAGCCGGGTGGCGAGCAGTTCGTCGGTGGGCGCGGGCGGGCAGAGCATGCCGTAGCGCCCGGTGAGCAGCGGGTTCGCCGCCGACCCGACGGTGACGACGATCACCGCGAAGGCCTCGCGGCGGGACAGGGCCGCGGCGAGCTCGTCGAGGTCCATCTCGTCCGGGGGCAGTGCGTCGGGCCGGGTCAGGGACAGCTCCAGCAGATGGCCGGCGCTGTGCCGCGCCTCGTCACCCTCACCGTCGAGCGTCTCGGCCAACTGCCGGATGCCGCCGCCCGGGTCGAACCGGCGGATGCGCGCGACGGGCTGCGCGTCGGTGCCGTTCGGCGCGGAGGTGGTGACCTCGTCGAGCAGCGAGAGCGCCGTGCTCGTCCGTCCCGTACCGGGCGCCGCGCCGAGCACCAGCAGCCGCCGGGCGCGCAGCGCGTTGCGCAGCCGCACGTACCCCTCCGGGGGCACATGCGCCCGGCGCAGCCTGCGCAGTTCCTCCTCGGGAACGGGACCGCTGCGCATGCCCGCGCCGGGGCGACGGGCACCCAGCAGGAGGTTGATGTTGTCGCCGATGTGAGCGTTCTGGAGCCGCGAGTGGGCGAAGCTGATCAGATCCCGGCGGACGTCGAACAGCAGCCGGGTGGCCCTGCGGGTCCGTGCGGCGGCGGCGAGATCCGTGGGCCCGTCCTCGCCCTGCTCGTCGGCGAAGGGGTCGCGGGTGCGCTCCTTGAACCTCTCGGCGGCGCGCTCGCGTTCCTTCTCCTTCTCGGCTTCCTCGTCCTCGGCGGACTCCTCGTCGTCGGAGCCGTCCTCGTCGTCCCGGGAACGGTCGTCGCGGTCCCGCTTCCGGTCGTCGCGGTCCCGCTTCTTGTCACCCCCGGACTTCTTGTCGCCCTTCTTGCCGTCGCCGTCCTTCTTGGCGTCGCCGGACGGCCTTCCTCCGTCCGGCTCGTCCGGGGCGTCGTCGGCCGTGCCGCCCGCCGGTTCGTCGTCACTCACGCGGCTCAGCCCCTCCCCTGCTCGGCGGCGCGGTTGGTGGACCCGCCCATCCGCACGTTCCCGTGGTAGACGTTGTGCTCGTTGTGGAAGGCATCGCGCCTGACGTCTTGCCGGACACCGGCGTGAGCGGGCCGGTGACCGGACATGTCCACGGCCCCCAACTCGTCCTCGTCGCCGTCGTCCTGCTCGTCGTCGTCGACGGGCAGGGGACCGCCCGTCGGCGCCGGCGCCGCCCCGGGGATCTCCGGCGCGGGCCGCCCGGGCAGATGGAACCAGGCGGTGACCTCGCCCTCCTTGAGTTCGAGGCGGGCCGGGGCATAGTGCGCGGGATCGATGAACTTGCCGCCGGCGCCGACCACGTCCTCGTACAGGGACTGCGAGGTCACCAGCACGAGATCCGCCTTCTCGGCGTCGAGGAGCTGCCGGGCGACGGACGAGTCGGCCAGTCGGCAGGCGAGGTCGACGGCCCGGCCGCTGATGCCCCGGTCGTCGTGCCGGACCGGGCCGACGTGCATGCCGATGCGCAGCCCGAGGGGGACGGCCAGATCACGGTTCTCGTCCCGCAGCTTCTCGTGTACCTCCACCAGCCACAGGCCGAGCAGCCGGCTCACCGCGATCCGCCCCGCGACCGACACCAGCACGCCATCGCCGCGGTCCTCCAGGTGTACGGCGTCTCGCGTGATCCTGGCGTGGGTGAACGCCGTCTCCAGCACCCGGTAGATCCGGGCGCGCATACGCGTCTTGTCGACGTCGTCGTACTCGCCGGAACGTCTGGCGTCGACGCTGATCACCAACTCGTAGTGCGCTTCGGCGAGTTCCGATGCGTCATGGTTCACCCGTGCCCCCTGCGTGTTCTGTTCGCTTGCCGAAAAGGTGGTTCGTGGCGCCGAAGAGCCGGCCCGTGGCAGTGGTCCACGGATGGGTCCGCCCCCTCAGGGTCGGGCCGAGGCCGAGAGGTGTCTGTAGCCGTTTACACACGGCGAGGCGTGGGTTCGCTCCTGGGGCTACTCCTGATGACCGTCCGCGAGGAGGGCGAGCAGCCCGGGGTCGATGATCTCCACCATCCGGTTGCCGGTGCGCACGACGTTCTGGATGCGCAGCAGCCGCAGGGCCTTGGCGACGGCTTCCCGGGTGGCCCCGATCGTGGCGGCCAGCTCGTCCTGGGCCAGCTGGACGACGGGGCCCGAGGCCGCAGGGCCGGACGGGGTGTAGGGGCCGGAGGGCTCGGCCCCCGACAGTTCGACGAGCCGGCCGGCCAGGCGCTGGAGCACGGTGAGCGAGGCGAGCGCGGACCGCTCCTGGTCGGCACTGCGGAGCCGGAAGGTGAGCTGACGTATCACCAGACCGCTCACCCGGGGGTGCAGGGCGAGAAAGCGGCGGAACGCGTCCCCGGATATGACCTGGGCCTCCACGGGCCCCAGCGCGCGCACGGTGGCGCTGCGGGGATGGCGGTCCAACGCGGCCATCTCACCGAGCAGTTCACCCGGGCCGCGCAGGCCGAGTATGAGCCGGGTGGCCCCACGGTCCGTCACCACGGACACGGTCACCCACCCCCGAATGGTGATCACGACATGACTGGACCGGTCGCCCTCCGTGAGCAGATGAGCATCGGCCGGGTAGCGCTTCCGGCTGCCGAGAGCCATGACGCCCTCGTACTCCTGGGGAGTCAGCGTCTGTGCGAACGCCAGCTCATTTCCGAGCAGCCCCATGGCCGGTCCCCCGCCGCAGTCCGGACACCTGGATTTTCGATGGGTGTCGATGGTGCCAGGGCGAAAGTTCACGCCGAGCGGATTGCGCCATACCAGGTGTACTGACCGGTAATTGAAGAATGCCAGGTTGGTCGCCCCGTCGCCGCGCGTCCCCCGCCGCGCCCCGCCCCACGGCGGGCGTCGCGGGCCGCACCCGCCACGCCCGCGTCCGAAGGCACGACCATGAGGTCAGACCCCGTGCTCGCACAAGGAGCGGCAGCGACACCGGGACTCGGCCAGCCGATGCGGAGTTGGCGAAAACTCGGGTTTGGGTCCGACGGTGGTGATGACGTGGCGGTCGTGAGGTGAGGGACTGGTGAACCGGGCGGATGCCATGGGACGGAATGGGCTCGGGACCTTCGCGGCGGGACTGCCCTCCGTGTGATGCCGTCGGCTTTCCGAGGCCGATGAGCGCACGAACGCCCGCAGGCCCCGTCCCTCCGGAAACCGGGACGGGGCCTGCGGGCGTTCGTGCGCCGCCGAGGCGGGATCAGATGAGGCCGAGGCCGCGGACCGCCTCGCGCTCCTCCTCGAGCTCCTTGACGGAGGCGTCGATGCGGGCGCGGGAGAACTCGTTGATCTCCAGGCCCTGGACGATCTCGTACTTGCCGTCCTTCACGGTGACCGGGAAGGAGGAGATCAGGCCCTCCGGGACGCCGTAGGAGCCGTCCGACGGGATGCCCATGGAGGCCCAGTCGCCGTCGGCGGTGCCGTTGACCCAGGTGTACACGTGGTCGATGGCGGCGTTGGCGGCGGAGGCGGCCGACGAGGCGCCACGGGCCTCGATGATCGCGGCACCGCGCTTGGCGACGGTCGGGATGAAGTCCTCGGCCAGCCACTTCTCGTCGTTCACGGTCTCGGCGGCGTTCTTGCCGGCGACCGTGGCGTGGAAGATGTCGGGGTACTGGGTGGCGGAGTGGTTGCCCCAGATCGTCAGCTTCCTGATCTCGGAGACCGGGACGCCGGTCTTCTTCGAGAGCTGGGTCAGCGCGCGGTTGTGGTCCAGGCGGGTCATGGCGGTGAACCGCTCGGCGGGCACGTCCGGGGCGGCGGCCTGGGCGATCAGGGCGTTGGTGTTGGCCGGGTTGCCGACGACCAGGACCTTGATGTCGTCCGCGGCGTGGGCGTTGATGGCCTGGCCCTGCGGCTTGAAGATGCCGCCGTTGGCCTCGAGGAGGTCACCGCGCTCCATGCCCTTGGTGCGCGGGCGGGCGCCCACGAGGAGGCCGACGTTGGCGCCGTCGAAGGCCACGTTCGGGTCGTCCGTGATGTCAATGCCCTGGAGGAGCGGGAACGCGCAGTCGTCCAGCTCCATGGCCGTGCCCTCGGCGGCCTTGAGCGCCGGGGTGATCTCCAGCAGGCGCAGCTTGACCGGCACGTCCGCGCCGAGCAGCTGGCCGGAGGCGATGCGGAAGAGCAGGGCGTAACCGATCTGGCCGGCCGCGCCGGTGACGGTGACGTTCACGGGAGTGCGGGTCATGGCGTTCTCCGTATGACAGCTGGCGGTGGGGCGGTCCCTGCCCCGGGGTGCGGGATCCCGCTCCGGCTCGTGACCGGCGTCCGCCACGATGATCGATCATCGGTTCGAATGATCGATCTCTTGGCGTCAAGAGAGATCCAGCGGTCAGGCTATCGCGCATCCACGGGCGCGGACGGCCGGGCTCCCTGTGGCCCGCCCCACAGAGTGACGGCCCGGGCACGCGGGTAGCCGAACGGGCACGAGAAGGGCGGCCGCTCCGTCCGGGAGAGGTGGGGGCGGGGCGGCCGCCGTCGGGGACCGATCGCGCCGGACTCCCGTGGGGGTACTTTCCGCGTGCCCGCCTTTCGCCACACCATGCACATCCCCACATTTCCCCCACATATATGGACCCGTACGGACCCATACGGGTCCATATACGTGGCGCGCCGAGCCGTGTGCGGGTACGGGCGGGTACTACTCGGTGCAGCCCTTCTCACCGGTGGCGGCCAGTACGGCACAGGCCTTCGCGTCCGTCGCGTCCTTCACCGGCACCATCGGGGTGTACGTGACCGTGTCGCCGGCCGCGGTGATGCTGTCGCTCTGCTTCGACGTGCCCGCGCTGATCTCGACCTTGTCCCCCTGCGTGCCCTGCGTGATGCGTCCCCAGGCCGCGGCGCAGGTCTTGCTGTAACGGACCTCCACCGTGGCGGCGCCGACGGCCGCGGTCTGCGAGGTGGTCACCAGGTCGCCGCTGCACCCCATGGCCTCGGCGTCCTTGCCCGCGCAACTGTCGCCGCTGCACTTCACGCCGGGGGGCAGGTCGACACTGGCGGTGGCGGTGGGCGAGGGGGACTTCTGGGTCTCGTCCTTCTTCTTGTCGCCCTCGGTGCTGGTGACGTAGAACGCGGCGGCGACCACCACCAGCGCTCCCACCGCTCCGGCTATGAACGTCGACGTCCGCCGCTTGCCGCCGGAACGGCCCGGTCCGCCCTGACCGGGCGCGCCCGGGGGTGGTGCGCCGTACGTCCCGGAGGCGCCCGGCGTGCGCCCGCCCGTCGCGGGCCCGGAGCCGCGGTGGCCCGCCCGCGGCGAGTCGGCCGGTGCGGCGACCCCCCAGGAGTTCGTCCCGGCCGAACCGTCCCGCGCGCCGGTGGCGTCGCGCACCTCCGAGGCGGTCGGCTGCGGCGGCACGCTCGGCGCGACCCCGGCCGGTCCCGCGACGCCCGGACGGACCGCGGCTCCACCCTTGCGGGCGGATCCGCCGCCCGAACCGGAGGACGGACCGGCGAACTCGCTGAGCGCGGCACGCGCCTGCGAGATCCTGATCGCCTCCATCGTCATGTCGTGACGCATCTCCGAACGGCTCCAGGCGCGCTCGGCGAGCTCCCACATGGTGGTGAGGTGCATCGGGTTGGTCCCGGTGACCTCGGCCAGGGCCACGATCGCGCCCTTGGGCGCGAGCAGCCGGCCGTTCAGGTACCGCTCCCAGGACGTCTTGCTGTAGCCCGTGCGGTCGGAGACCGACGCGACGCTCAGGCCGCTGCGGTCCACGACCCGCCTGAGCTGGCTCGTGAACTCCCTGATCTGCGGATCGAGTTCATCCGGCAAGGCCTTCCAACGAGGCATTGCTTCCCCCCTCTTCCCCCCGGTTGGTGCTGGTTGTTCCCTCGCGCATGGTGCCCCTTGCCGAGTCCCCGTTGTGGATACCCACGAGGATGCCGCCAGGCAGGGTCTCAGTTCCCGGGGCGGGGGCGCACGGGAGCGTCGGGGCCGCGGGCAGGCACCGTCGCGCGCCCACCCACTCGCGGTCCAGTGTCCCATCGGCCGCCCCCTCGACCGAACGGGGCATCCGGCCCGCCCCGTTCGTTCACGCTAGCCCGCCATCCCCCCACTTCGACGCACAACGACAAACTTGTCAATACATCGACACACTCCGCGATCCGCGGACAGCCACTTGCCGCATCAGCCGCGGACAGCTACATGCCACGTCAGCCGCGGACAGCCGCACACCACGTCAGCCGCAGGCAGTCGCACGCCGCGTCAGCCGCGGGCAGCCACTCGCCTCGTCAGCCGCGGGCAGTCGTGCCGCAGGGCGGCACGGGTGGGCGCGACGGCACCCCGAAAGCGCCGGGCAGCGCGACCCACCCCCGCCCAGCACCGGCACCGGCACCGGCACCGGCACCGCTGACCCAGCCACATCGCAAGTCTGTACGGGGATTCCGGGTGCCGTACCGAAACCGTCACTTCCGTGCCACAGCCCCCGGACAGCCGTTGAACAGGCCCTTCCCGGTGCAGGAACGTGGTTCCCGGCGACGGCCCGTCCTCTCACGGGGGTGCGGACGGGCCGCCGCTCACAAGACTCGGACCATCGGACTAACTGTCGACCGTGAAGTGCAGCGTGTCCTTCAGGAACGGGATCTCCAGCAGCGGCTTCGGCTGCACCATCAGCGCCAGCATCACGATCGCCAGCCCCATCCCCCCGTACGTCACGATGTCCGTGAAACGGGAACGCACCGCGAGCATCCCCACGTCCCGCACCAGCCACCGCAGCACGGCCCCGGCCACCAGCGCCACGCCGACCAGCAGCGTGCCCAGCCGGAACTGGTCCAGCGCGGTCAGCAGCAGCCCCGCTCCGACCGTGAGCAGCACGGAGAGGATCGGCCACTGACGGGCGGGCGCGGGCGCGTCGCCGGGGGCGGCCCTGCCCCCGCCCTCGGGCCGTGCGGTGTCCCTGGTGAACAGGGGGAACCGCCGGGTGGTGCGGCGCGGCCTGCCCGAGGCGTCGGGCGCGCTGACGGGATCACGGACCGTGATGTCCTCGTCCCGCTCCTCGGCCTGCCCCTCGACCCGTTCCTCGACCCGCTCCTCGGCCCGTTCCTCGGAGACGTCCGGGGTCTTCCGCTCAGCCGACACTGCGCTCCGCCGCCTCGACCACGTTGACCAGGAGCTGGGCCCGGGTCATCGGGCCGACGCCGCCGGGGTTCGGGGCGACCCAGCCGGCCACCTCGGCCACGCCCGGGTGGACGTCGCCCACGATCTTGCCCTCGGCACTGCGGGAGACACCGACGTCGAGGACGGCCGCACCCGGCTTGACGTCCTCGGGACGGATCAGATGGGCGCTGCCCGCGGCGGCCACGATGATGTCCGCGCGCCGGAGGTGGGCCGAAAGATCACGCGTGCCGGTGTGGCACTGGGTCACCGTGGCGTTCTCGCTGCGCCGGGTCAGCAGCAGGGGCATCGGGCGGCCGATGGTCACACCGCGCCCGACGACCACGACCTCCGCGCCCTTGATCTCCACGCCGTGGCGGCGCAGCAGGGTGATGATGCCGTTGGGGGTGCAGGGCAGGGGGGCCGGCTCGTTGAGGACGAGACGGCCGAGGTTCATCGGGTGGAGGCCGTCGGCGTCCTTGCCCGGGTCCATCAGTTCGAGGATGCGGTTCTCGTCGATGCCCTTGGGCAGCGGAAGCTGGACGATGTAACCGGTGCAGGCGGGGTCCTCGTTCAGCTCGCGGACGACCGCCTCGATCTCCTCCTGCGTGGCCGTGCCCGGCAGTTCGCGCTGGATGGAGGCGATGCCCACCTGGGCGCAGTCGCGGTGCTTCCCGGCGACGTACTTCTGGCTGCCGGGGTCCTCCCCGACGAGGATCGTGCCGAGGCCGGGCGTGACGCCCTTCTCCTTCAGCGCCGCCACGCGGGCGGTCAGATCGGACTTGATCTCGGCTGCGGTGGCCTTGCCATCGAGAATCTGGGCGGTCATGCCCCCCATCCTCGCGGATGACCGGGCCCCGGTTCCAATCCGCCCGCATTCCGGGCGGCCACGGCGCCCTCTCACCACGTATCACCCGTTTCCGGCCAAGATCGTGATGTTGCACTTGCACAACACATACGGTCTACGCCTGGACAAGGAAAGGAACGGTCAAGAACGATGAGGACACAGTGCCGCGGGCAGAACCGGGGGGACGGACCGCATCTGTAGAACTTCCTCCGCGCCGAGTCTCGCGTCGTCCCCGCACCTGAAGCGCAACGGAGGAAGAACCGCCATGAGTTTCGGCGACCCGAACAACCCCTATGGTGCCCCGCAGGGTCAGCCGCCCGGCTACGGCCACCCTCAGCAGCAGCCCGGCCAGCCCGCCTACGGCTACCCCTCGGCCCCGCCCATGCAGCCCTACGGCCAGCCCGCCCCGCCGGTGATCATGCCCGGCAGCGTCAAGGCCGCGCGGGTGATGCTGTACGTGCTCGGCGGCTTCCAGGCCCTCGGCGGCGTGCTGATCGTGGCCGCCAGCGCCTGGTTCGCGGACTACTTCGAGGACCTCCTCTCCTCCGAACCGAACGTCTCCGCCGAGGACGTGGACACCGCCGCCAGCATCGGCGCCGGCATCATGATCGCGCTCGGTGTCATCGTGCTGCTGTTCGCGTTCTGGGCGATCTTCACGGCCGCCAAGTTCTCCAAGGGCCGCGGCGGTGTGCGCGTCTCCGCGATCATCTACGCCTCGCTGGTCACGCTGTTCAGCGTCATCAGCCTGCTCGGCGCCAACGTCTTCGCGCTGATCAGCCTGGTGCTCGGCATCCTGATCATCGTGTTCTGCGCCAACAAGAACGGCGGCTTCTGGTTCAACCGCCCGCAGTACTGAGCCGGTTCCGACCGCCGCGCACCGGGGCCGTGTCCCACCCGCACGAGGGGGAC
This sequence comes from Streptomyces sp. NPDC053426, assembly GCF_055585405.1. Classification (NCBI taxonomy): domain Bacteria; kingdom Bacillati; phylum Actinomycetota; class Actinomycetes; order Kitasatosporales; family Streptomycetaceae; genus Streptomyces; species Streptomyces sp. NPDC053426. Next base: position 682,888 of record NZ_JBVJKE010000002.1, read on the forward strand.
ACGGCCCCGGTGCGTGCGGGGCCACCGGTTCAGGCCGGCGTGCCCACGGAGTCCTCGTCCGCCTTCCGCAGGGCGGCGCGCAGCACGGAGGCGCCCGTGGGGGTGAGGGTGTGCAGCACGGTCGGGCCGTTGCGGACCGTGGTGACGAGTCCCGCGTCGCGCAGCGCGGTGGCGTGTCTGCTGGCGGCGGAGGCAGAGACCCCGGCGGCGCGGGCGATCTCACCGGTCGTGGCGCCGCCGGACGCGGCGTGCAGGGCGACCGCGCGGGCCCGCCCGAGCAGGTTCGTCAGGGACCGCCCGGGGTCGTCGGCGCTCGGGGAGCGGGGCCCGGGCTCGTGCAGCAGCGAGTACCAGAGCACGGGCGGCAGCCCCGGGTCGGCGTAGGCGACCGGCTCGCCCCAGTTGAAGTACGAGGGGACCAGTGTGAGCCCGCGGCCGTTCAGGTGCAGGTCCCGGTCCGCCGTCTGCCGGGGGTAGGTGACCTCCAGGACGGGCGGACGCCAGCGCAGCAGGGGCCCGAGTCCGGCGAGCATGCCCTCCACCCCGCCGTCGAGCAGCCCCCGGCAGCGTGCGGCCCGCTCGGCCTCGATACGCGCCTGCACCTGCTCCCGGTGGGGGACGATGACGGTCTCGTGGTACGCGCGCAGCGCCCCCACCAACTCCTTGCGCGCTCTGTGCTCGGCCAGTCGCCCGCTCCACGCGGGTGCTCCGACGGTCCGGTCGAGGATGCCCATCTCCGTCATGACCCGTTCCGGGGGCGTGGCCAGTATCGACTCCAGTCCCGCGTCCAGACCGTTCACGGCGTCGACCGGGGTGAGGAAGTCCGGGAAGTACGCGGCCCTCGGGTACAGGGGCAGCAGGACACTCCGCAGGGTCCGCTCCAGCCCCTTCTCCCGCATCCGTTCCCGTGCGCTGCGGTACCACCCGGCGTAGGCCCACCGCCCCTTCCGGGACTGGAACCGGTGCAGACTCGCGGCGATCTCGAAGAGCGGGTCGGGAGCGGAGGCGATCCGGGTCCTGGCCAGATCCACGTCGGTGAAGTGAATGCGGAGCATGTCGTTCCCCCAGTCGAGTCCGGATCCTGCTCTACGGCGCACCAGTGGTCGCCCGGCGCGGGTCGGCCGGACGATCGTAGGAAGCCGGGATCAAGATCCGATAAACGAGGGATGAACGGGCATGCGGGCGGGACGCGGGCACGTCGTCCCTGCCCGCGTTTCCTGCATGAAGGGTATGGCTCTCCTGAATTCCGCAGCCTTCTCCCGACGGTCCTCCCCATTTCCCGGAGAGAACGGAAAGAGTCGTCTGCACAGCGAAGAAAGAACCCCCTGCCAGTTCATGGTCGCAGTCCGCCACCGACCAATCAACACACTTGACGCTCGTCGCAAAAGCCCAGCTCACAGGGCGTATGCGAGAGCACGGCCGGGAAAGTCCGGCCGCCGAACTCCCCTGGCATCGCTTACCCTTCCCTCCAATGGACTGGGGAAAGTCGACCCCGAGAAATCGGGGAAGGGGGAACGACTCCATGTACAGCGTCATTGTCGTGCCGCCGTCGAGCGGCATCGGGGACGAACAGATAAGACTGGGCACGGGTGAACGCATCGAGTTCGGCCGGTCCCGGCCGGCGGGCGGCCTCGCTCTCGCGCACGAGGGGGTGTCCCGGGTCGCCGGGGAGATCACCGCGCACCGCACGTTCTGGCTCCTGAGCAATTTCAGCGAGGACCAGACCTACGTGGTGGAGAATCCGGAGGGCGCCGGTGAGCACATCAAGGTCACGCCGGGCCGCGTGGACGCGCCCGTGCCGTTCGAGTTCTCCCGGGTGACCCTGCCCGCCGCGGGCGACCTGCTCTCCTTCGACGTCTGGGCACCGCGGCACACCTTCCGCAGCGTGGAGCGCCGCGGGCTCGCGGGATCCGCCACCGTGCCGGCGTTCGCCCTGGACCGCACCAAACGGTACTTCGCGGTGCTGGCCGTCCTGTGCGAGCGCCGCCTGCGGGGCGAACCGAGTGCCCCGCTGCCCGCGGTCGAGGAGATCGTGGAGCGGCTGCGGCCCGGCTGGCCCAAGGTCACCCGCTCCGCCGTCTACTGGAACATCGACTACCTGGCCGTCAAACTGCGCCTGCGGCCCGGCCCCGACGAGGCCGAGCCCGGACGTCGCGTGCACGGCAAGAAGGAGTCGCTGGCCTCCCTGGCGCTCCGCTTCGACCTCGTCCGCGAGGACGACCTCGTGGTGCTCGCCCCGGTCCCGAGCGGGGCGACGCGGTGACCGGGCGGCCGTACGCGGTCCCGGTGCCCAAGGGCTACCGCCTCGGCGCGTGGGAGGTACGCGAACCGCTCGGGTCCGGCGCGTTCGCCACGGTCCACCACGCGGTCCGGCACACCGCGGACGGGGGCGGACTGCCGCGCAGGGCGGCGCTGAAGTTCCTCCCGACCGGCACCCGCACGCCCCGTCAACCGCACCACCTGCGCGATCTGGCCGAACGCGAGGTGCGGTTGCTGCGCCGGCTCCGCTCCCCGCGGCTGATCCGGATGTACGACACCCTGACGGTCGACGACCCCGGCCGGCCGGAGCTGGACGGCGCCACGGTCCTGGTCCTGGAGCGGGCCGAGGAGTCCCTGGACGCCGTACTGGAGCGGAGCCCGGCCCCAAAGGCCGGAGCCGTCCTGCTGGCCCAGATCTGCGAGGGCCTGCACCAGCTCCACCACGCGGGCTGGGTGCACGGGGACCTGAAACCGGCCAACGTCCTGCTGATGGCGGACGGTTCGGTGCGGCTCGCCGACTTCAACACGGCCGCCGAACTGGAGGGCGCCCACGCCTACGCCCCCGCGTTCGCCACCCCGGACTACACCCCGCCCGAACTCCTCTGGCCCGAGGTCGACGAGCGGGGCACGCGGATCCGGCCCACCGCCGACGTCTGGGCCTTCGGCGTGCTGGCCCACGTCGTCCTCGCGGGTTCGTTCCCGCTCCCGGGCGGCACCACGGAGGCACGCGCCGACGCGGCGATGCGCTACGCCCGTGGCGCGGAGGAACTGCGGCTCTTCCCCGGACTCCCCGAGGACTGGCGGGAGATCGTACGGGGCTGTCTGGCACCCTCCCACGAGGACCGGACCGCGGACACGGCGGCGCTGCTCCGTCGCGTGGAGCGGGCCGCGGGCACCTCGCGCCCGCCCCGGTCGCCCCGGCGGTGGCGGCGCCCCGTGGCAACGGGCCCGGCCACCTGGCGCGCCCTGGGCAGGGCGGGCTAGTTCACGAGGGAGGCGCTTAAGGGGTTCCAGGCGTCCGCCGCGAAGAGCAGGGCGGGGCCCCGGGGTTCTCGGAGTCGCGGACGGGGCGAGGCCGGGGAGGCCGACGGCGGCTTCGAGGCAGTCACCGCCGGTGTCGTTGCTGTGGCTGCTCTTGCGCCGAGCGACAGAGCCCAGGTCCACCGCCGTGCTGCGCGAGGCGGCCGGCCGGTGCCCGAACCGCTCACGCTCGAACTGCTCGCGTTCCCCGAGGCAGTACCCGAGGTTCGCCGGACGGTCCGCGAACACCTCGGCGCGCCCTGCCCCGAGGTCCAGCTCGGCGTCGGCGAGTTGCTGACCGACGCGATCGGCCACGTCGGCGAGGGAACGCCGGTGACCCTCCGTCCGATCCGCACGGCGGACGGCCGTACCCGCGGGGAACTCGCCGATTCCGACCCGCACGCCCGGCTCGTCGCACGCGGACCGGACGAGGACGACGAGACCGGCGGCGGTCCGGTGCCGCTCGCGCGGCGCCGGGAAGTGTGGCTGACGCCTGCGGGCAGGACGGTGTGGTGCGAGTCGTGGGGAGACGCGCCCGGGTACACGGGTGGTTCCGCCCCGCACACCTGAAACTTTGCAGGTACCCCCGATCGTCCGCTCCGCCCAGCATGGTCCCGGCGAAACACCGGTACCACCGGACCAACGGGGAAGGAACCTCCATGAACCTCCGTATGACACGCACCCGCCTGGGCGCCGCGGCCGTCGCCGCGCTCGCCGCCGGCGCTCTGGCCGTGGGCGCCTCGCCCGCCTCCGCCTCGGCCTCCAGCGGATACGTCAGCGGCGCCGGTACGTACACCGACGACTTCGGCGACGAGGGCCTCCTGTCCACGTCCTCGCACAGCAGCTCGAACGCCACCTGCCTGTGGCAGATCATCCTCCTGGCGGAGGGCGCCAACGAGTCGAACGGCACCGACTTCGACAAGTCGGACATCGACGGCCACTTCGGCTCCAACACGCAGCACGCCACCAAGCGGCTGCAGGTGAGCTGGGGACTCGCCGACTCGTTCAGCGAGGCGGACGGCAAGGTCGGCCCGAACACCTTCGGCTACGCCGACAGCAAGCTGCGCTACCTGGGGGGCAGCACGGCCTCGGGCGGGAACCTGCACGTCCGTTACCAGGGGGCGAAGTACTACTTCGACGTCTACCGGACGGACGGAAAGTACCGGATCTACCACAACGGCGCGTGGCACACCACGAGCTACACCTCCAACACCTGCGACTGATCCGGGCGGGCGGCCTTGTGCGGCCCGGCCCGACGGTCCGACGACGCGGAGACATCCGGTACGGCGGGGGACAGGGGGGGGGGGGGGGGGGGGGGGGGGGGGCCCCCCCCCCCCCCAAAAAAAAAGGAAAAGTCGGAGGGGGGGTCGGCAGTAAAGGGGAGGCGAAAAAGCGTTTTTTCGGGCATGGCTCCCCT
>NZ_JBVJKE010000003.1:0-311919 GCF_055585405.1 Streptomyces sp. NPDC053426
GCCAGCGTTCGTCCTGAGCCAGGATCAAACTCTCCGTGAATGTTTACCGGTGATCCGGTGCAACACATCACGAGAGCGGAACCACCGGAGGAATGATCCGGCGGTTCACAGCGTCCTCGCTGTGTTCTTTTTCAAAGGAACCTCAACCCGATCGAACCGACCGGGTCAGGGTATCAACATATCTGGCGTTGACTTTTGGCACGCTGTTGAGTTCTCAAGGAACGGACGCTTCCTTCGTACTCACCCTCGCGGGCTTTCCTCCGGGCGCTTCCCTTCGGTCTTGCGTTTCCGACTCTATCAGATCTTTCCGACCCGATTTCCTCGGTGCTTTCCAGGTTCCCGCTTTCGCGTTTCCCTTTCCGGCGGTTCCGACTCTATCAGATCCTTTCGGGCCTGATTCCCGGTCAGAGCGGGTTGTCTTCCCGGCCGTTGGGCCGTTCCGACGTCTCAAACCTTAGCGGACTCTCTCCGTGTTCCTCAAATCGAGGGGTGGAATTGAATTCGGGCGCGCCGAAATCGCTCCCACCGGGAGGTCGTGCTGGGGTTTTGAGTGCCGCTGATGCGGCGGAAGGTGCTGCCGAAGAACCGTTACGGCCCCGTGGCAACCCGAAGAACCTTACGGACCGGAGAGGTGGCTGTCAACGGCCCCCGCCCAAGATTTTTCAGTCCAGGTCGCTGAGGCGTCCGCCGGCGTCCGGCTGGGCGTGTTCCACCCGGCGCAGGAGGCGGGTGAGGACCTCGCCCAGCGTCGCCCGCTCGTCCGGGTCGAGGTCCTGGAGGAGGTCCTCCTCGAAGACGGTGGCCAGGCGCATCGCCTCGAGCCACTTCTCGCGGCCGGCGGAGGTCAGCTCCACGATCACGCGGACCCGGTTGGTCTCGTCCCGCTCCCGGTCGACCAGCCCCTCGGCGACCATGCGGTCGATCCGGTGGGTCATGGCGGCCGGGGTCAGGCCGAGGCGCTTGGCCAGGTCGCCGGGGCCCATGCGGTACGGGGCGCCGGAGAGGACGAGGGCCTTGAGGACCTCCCAGTCGGCGTTGGTGATGCCGAGCTCGGCGGTCTGGCGGCCGTAGGCGACGTTCATGCGGCGGTTCAGGCGGGACAGCGCGTTGACGATCTTCTCGACCTGGGGGTCGAGGTCCTGGAACTCGCGCTGGTACGCGGCGATCTGCTCTTCGAGTGTCGGCTCGCCGAGGCCGGAGGTATCGCCCATGGCCGCAGTATGGCACGCCCCTCCTTTGCCTTGAAGTCCTTCACTGTGTAGCCTTTAGCATCGAACTTTAGCTTCTAAGTCTTCACTCCTAACTACTTGCTTGAGAGAGGTGAACGTGACCAGGGCGATGGGCGCGGCGATGCGCCGGATCCACGTGGGCAACGCACTCAGCGCGTTCGGGCTGGGCTTCACGGTCCCGTATCTGTACGTCTACGTGGCGCAGGTGCGAGGGCTGGGAGCCATGACGGCGGGTCTCGTGCTCGCCGTCTTCGCCGTGGCCGCGCTGATCGTGCTGCCGTTCGCCGGACGGGCGATCGTCCGGCGCGGCCCGCTGCCGGTGCTGCTCGTCGCCCTGGTCACGGCCGCGGTCGGGGCGCTGAGCCTGGGCCTGTCGAGCGGTGCGACGACCGTGCTGCTGTCGGCGGCGGCGCTGGGCGCCGGACAGGCGGTGATGCAGCCGGCGCTCGCGACGATGATCGTGGACTGCTCGACCATGGAGAACCGGTCGCGGGCGTTCGCCACGCAGTTCTTCCTGCAGAACCTCGGGCTCGGCGTCGGCGGTCTCATCGGCGGTCACCTCGTGGACCCCACGGAAGCGGGCTCCTTCGTTCTCCTCTTCGCGATCGAGGCGGCGATGTTCCTGCTGCTGGTCGTGGTGATGGCGACGGCGCGGATGCCGCACGCGCCGCGCGTCGGGGGCGCTTCGGCGCGGTCGGCCAAGGGGAGCTGGAAGCAGCTGCTGGGCAACCGGGCCATGGTGCAGCTGTGTGTGCTGGGCTTCGTGCTGTTCTTCGCCTGCTACGGACAGTTCGAGTCGGGGCTGAGCGCGTACGGCGTCGAGGCCGCCGGGATCTCCACCTCCGCGCTGGGGACGGCGCTGGCCGCGAACACCCTGATGATCGTGGTCGCGCAGTTCGCGGTGCTGCGGTTCGTCGAGCGGCGCAAGCGCTCGCGCGTGATCGCGTCCGTGGGGCTGATCTGGGCCGTGGCGTGGGCCGTGGCCGGATACGCGGGGCTGGGGAACGGGAGCCAGACGATGGCGACCGCCGCGTTCATCTCGACGTACGCGCTCTTCGGGCTCGGTGAGGCGATGCTGTCGCCGACGCTCGCGCCGCTGGTCGCCGATCTCGCGCCGACCGGGATGGCGGGACAGTACAACTCGGCGTTCGCCCTGGTGAAGCAGCTCGCGCTGGCCGTGGGCCCGGCCGTGGGCGGGCCGCTGGGCGCCTCGCTGCACGCGCCGTACGTCGTGATCTTCCTGTTGTTCTCGCTGGGCATCACGGTGCTGGCGGTGCGGCTCGGGCGGCAGCTCACGGACGTGCAGGACCAGCCGTCGGTGGCGCGGAGCCGTGTGGTGGTGCAGAGCGGCGCGGCAGCGGGACAGGCTCCGGCGCACGCCTGATCCACGCGCCCCTGCCTCACCCCGTACAACCCGACCCGTACGCCCGGCTCCGTTACGAGCCGGGCGTCTTCGGCTTCGGCTTCGGCAGGAGGAATTCGCACCAGACCGCCTTGCCGCCGCCCGGGGTGCGTCTGCTGCCCCAGCCGGAGGCGATCGTCGCGACGATGGCGATGCCCCGGCCGGACTCGTCGCCGGGTTCCGCGCGGCGGCGCCTCGGCAGGTGGTCGTCGCCGTCGGTGACCTCGATGATCAGGCGGCGGTCGGTGCGGCGCAGCCGCAGCCGCATGGGCGGCGTGCCGTGCTGGAGGGAGTTGGCGACCAGTTCGCTGGCGGCCAGGACGCCCAGGTCGTGCAGCTCGGCGGGGAAGCGCCAGCTGGTCAGCACGCCGGAGGCGAAGGCACGCGCGCGGGGGGCCGCCTCGACCCCGCCGAGCAGTTCCAGCGCGGCGTTGCGGAAGAGCTCGCTCTCCGCTCCCTTGCGGGCGGGGTGCTGGAGGACCAGCACGGCGACGTCGTCGTCGTGGTCCGGGGTGACGCCGGCCGAGCGGATCAGGCGGTCGCAGACGACCTGGGGGCTGCCGGTGGCTCCGGCCAGGGCGCGTTCCAGGGCGGCGATGCCCTCGTCCAGGTCCTCGTTCCTCCGCTCGACCAGGCCGTCCGTGTAGAGGACGGCGGTGGAGCCGGGGGTGAGGGGGACGGAGCCGGACGCGTGCATCCAGCCGCCGGTGCCGAGCGGGGGGCCGGTCGGTTCGTCGGCGCGCCGGACGGTGCCGTTCTCGTCGCGGACCAGGATGGGCAGGTGGCCGGCGGAGGCGTACACCAGGCTGCCCTCGTTGGGGTCGTGGATGGCGTAGGCGCAGGTGGCGATCTGGTTGGCGTCGATCTCCATGGCGAGGCCGTCGAGGAGCTGGAGCACCTCGTGCGGCGGGAGGTCGAGGCGCGCGTAGGCCCGTACGGCCGTGCGGAGCTGGCCCATGACCGCCGCCGCGCGCACCCCTCGTCCCATGACGTCGCCGATGACGAGGGCGGTGCGGCCGCCGCCCAGGGTGATCACGTCGTACCAGTCGCCGCCGACGGCGGCCTCGGTGCCGCCGGGGTGGTAGGTGGCGGCGACGCGCAGGTCGTCGGGCTCCTCCAGCTCCTGGGGGAGGAGGGAGCGCTGGAGGGTGACGGCGGTCTCGCGCTGGCGGCGTTCGCTGGCGCGCAGGCGTTCGGCGGCCTCGGCGTGGTCGGTGACGTCGGTGGCGAAGACGAGCACCCCGCGGCCCTCGCCCTCGGTGACCGGGGTGCAGGTGAAGGTGTAGGAGCGGCCGTCGGGGGCCTTGCGGGACTTCACCGTGCGGGGCTTGCCGCTGCGCAGGACCTGGTCGAGGAGGGGCAGCAGGCCGAGTGCCTCCAGCTCGGGGAGGGCCCCGCGCGCGGGGGCGCCGATCGGGCGGGCGCCGAAGGCCGCCGTGTAGGCGTCGTTGACGTAGGCGATGCGGTGGTCGGGGCCGTGGACCAGGGCGACGAGGGAGGGGACGTGGTCCAGGACCTCGCGCACCCCGAGATCGTCGACGGCGGGCACGGGCCGCACGTCGTCGGTGAGTTGTTCGGCGCGGGCCCCGGGCACGGAGCCCTCTCCCCGCCGGTCCGGGGAGACCGCCTGCTCGTTCCGCGCTGCGGCGCGGCGCTGCGTTCCGGGGAGCCGGGCGCTCCAGCGCGTGAAGTTCACGAATCCTTGCCTCGTGTAGTTGTCGGCGGCCGGAAACCGGGACCGGCCGGGGCCCCGGGGGCCGCACCGGGGTGGGCGGGGGCCCGCCCGCGGTGGTGGACCAGTCTGGCAGGGTGCCGACCGGGCCGACATCCGTCAGACGCCGGTCCGGCCGCCGGAGTTCCTGGGTCCGGTCAGGACGACCCCTTCGGGTTGTGCGGGGGGTCCTGAGAAGGCTTTCCACCGGCCGCCAGTTCGAACTCCGCCCGGGGGTGTTCGAGTGAACCGAGCGAGACGACCTCCCGTTTGAAGAGCCCGGCGAGCGTCCACTCGGCGGCGACCCGCGCCTTGCGGTTGAAGGTCGGGACCCGGCTGAGGTGGTAGGTCCGGTGCATGAACCAGGCGGGGTAGCCCTTGAGCTTGCGCCCGTACACCTGGGCGACGCCCTTGTGCAGTCCCAGCGAGGCGACGGAACCGGCGTACTTGTGGGCGTACGTCTCCAGGGGCTCGCCCCGCAGGGAGTGGACGACGTTGTCGCCGAGGACGCGCGCCTGGCGGAGCGCGTGCTGCGCGTTGGGGGCGCACTCCCGCCCCGGCTCCCGCGCGGTGACGTCGGGGACGGCGGCGGCGTCCCCGGCGGCCCACGCGTGCGCGGCCCCGTCCACGGCCAGCTCGGCGGTGCACTTCAGCCGCCCTCGCCCGTTCAGCGGCAGATCGGTGGCGGCGAGGACGGGATGCGGTTTGACGCCGGCGGTCCACACGACCGTACGCGTGGGAAAGCGTGACCCGTCACTGAGCACGGCGACGCGGTCGGCGCAGGACTCCAGCCGCGTCTCGAGACGTACGTCGATGTTGCGCCGGCGCAGTTCGGTGACGGTGTACCGGCCCATCTCCTCCCCGACCTCGGGCAGGATGCGCCCGGACGCCTCGACGAGGATCCACTTCATGTCCTCGGGCCGGACGTTGTGGTAGTACCGCGCGGCGTAGCGCGCCATGTCCTCCAGCTCGCCGAGCGCCTCGACGCCCGCGTAGCCGCCGCCGACGAAGACGAAGGTCAGGGCGGCGTCCCGGATGGCGGGGTCACGGGTGGAGGAGGCGATGTCCATCTGCTCCAGCACATGGTTGCGCAGGCCGATGGCCTCCTCCACCGTCTTGAAGCCGATGGCGTGGTCGGCGAGGCCGGGGATCGGCAGGGTGCGCGACACGGAACCGGGCGCGAGCACCAGCTCGTCGTACGTGATCCGCCGCCCTCCCGTGCCCTCCTCGGCGGTGGCCAGCGTGCTGACGGTGGCGGTGCGTTCGGCGTGGTCGACGCGGGTGGCCTCGCCGATGACGACGTGGCACCGGTCGAGGACACGACGCAGCGGTACGACGACGTGGCGAGGGGAAATGGCACCGGCGGCCGCTTCGGGGAGGAAGGGCTGGTACGTCATGTACGGATCCGGGGTGACGACCGTGATCTCGGCCTCACCCCGCCCGAGTTCCCGTTTCAGCCTCCGCTGGAGGCGCAGGGCCGTGTACATCCCGACGTAGCCGCCGCCGACAACGAGAATGCGCGCACGTTCCTTCACCATCCCATGACGCACCCGCCGCTTGCGTTTGTCCACAGCCCCGACGAATTGTGTGACCGGAGGGCCCGCGTGCACCGGGTTGGCCGATTCACCGTCCCTGCCGGAATTCCCCCAGGTCAGCAGCGGTGAACTGGACCTCGCTCAGGGGTACATTCGGGACGTATGCGCCCCGTACTCCGATCGGGGGGCGCTCCGTGCGGAACCTGCCCCTTCTGAATTGACCCCCTCTCAACTATGTTCTTCTGTCGACGGGGTGTAGGGGGATGCGCTCATCGGGCTCGCGACGGGCGGGACCGACAAGCCGGGCCTGTTCCACGCGCCCCGGACATCAATGGCGGGGAGAAGTCTCCGGGGGGAGACGTCATTACCGGGGGAATACATATGCATGTTCAGGACTCTCATTGGTCTTCCGCTCTCGCGGCCGGCGCGACGATGAACGCGCCCACGGGCGGCGGACGCCCGAACGGGGCGCGTACGACACCGCTGCGCGTGGACGCCCAGCGCAATCTGGAGCACGTGCTGCGTGCCGCGCGGGAGGTCTTCGGCGAGCTGGGCTACGGCGCGCCGATGGAGGACGTGGCGCGCCGGGCACGGGTCGGCGTGGGCACGGTGTACCGGCGCTTCCCGAGCAAGGACGTCCTGGTGCGGCGGATCGCCGAGGAGGAGACCTCCCGGCTGACCGACCAGGCGCGGGCGGCGCTCGGCCAGGAGGACGAGCCGTGGTCGGCGCTGTCCCGTTTCCTGCGCACGTCGGTCGCGTCCGGCGCGGGGCGGTTGCTGCCGCCGCAGGTGCTGCGGGTGGGGGTGGCGGAGGAGCACGGTCTGCCGGACCATGCGCGGTTGCCGCAGCAGCGGACGCAGGTGGCGGGGGCGGGTGAGCTGCGGCTGGTGCCGGAGGCGCCGGTGGCCGTGGCGGCGGAGGACGACGCCGGGGCGGCGCAGCTGCTGGATGTCGTGGGGCAGTTGGTGGACCGGGCGCGGGCTGCGGGTGAGCTTCGGCCGGATGTGTCGGTGTCCGACGTCCTGCTGGTGATCGCTACGGCGGCGCCGTCCCTGCCGGATGCGGCGCAGCAGGCTGCGGCGTCGGCGCGGTTGCTGGACATCCTGCTGGAGGGGTTGCGTTCACGCCCGGCGTAGGGGGTGTTCGGCGGTGCCGGTGGGAGTGCGGCTCCGGCGCTGTCGGGTGCTTCGCGTTGGTGTGAGCCGGGTGTGTCCGTGCGGCCCGGCGCCGTACGGGATGCCCTGCGCTGGTGTGGTCCGGGGGGTGTTCGCGCGGCCCGGCGCTTACGGGGTGCCGTCGCGCCCACCCGTGCCGCCCCAGCGGCACGACTGCCCGCGGAGAGCGGGGATGCGGCACGACTGCCCGCGGAGAGCGGGGGCGGCAGGCGGCTGTCCGCGGAGAGCGCATGGCTGCCCGCGGAGAGCGGGGATGCGGCGCGGCTGCCCGCGGGGCGGTGGTAGGTGGTCGCGTACGGCGGGGAGGGGACGGGGCGGGGGTGGCCGCCCGCAGCGGCTGGCGCGTCCGCACCCCGCACCCCCTCCAAGGAACGCAGTCGCGCCAGTCCGAGGACGGACACCCCCGACGCGGCCCCGACCCACCCACCGGCCGTGGGCGCTACACACGCCCCCACCGAAGCCGCACAGGCGCCGCAGGCATCCCCCCACCGAACCGAACGCCGCGCCACAGGCATCCCCCCCACCAGACCGAACGCCGCGCCGCAGGCGGACCTCAGCGGGTGCCGGCCGTGCCGGCCGTGCCGGCGCCGAGGGCGCCGCGTTGGGGGGCGATTCCGCCCGGTACCGCGCGTTGGCGGGCCGGGGTGCCGGTCCAGCAGGTTCCCCTGCGGGCCAGCAGGCGGCGCAGCCACACTTCCAGGGCGACCAGATCCGCCAGGCCGTCCAGCGGCAGCGGCTCGCCCTCCGCCGCGCCCCGCAGGGCCTTGCGGACCACCCGCGCCTCGACCAGCCCCGCCTCCGCCAGCAGCGGCGTGTCGAACAGCGCCACCAGCGAGTCCGCCGCCACCCGCAGCCCGGTACGCGCCGCGGCCGCGGGGCCGGCCGCCCCCGGCGCCCCCCAACCCGTCGGCAGCTCCCGCACCCCCGCCCCCTCCAACACCGACCGCAGGATCGACGCCCGCGCCCCCGGCTGCACCCGCAGCGCCTCCGGCAGCGCCCGGCACGCCCGCACGACCTGGTTGTCGAGGAACGGCGCGTGCAGCCGCTGGGAACGGATCTCGGCCGCCTGCTCCAGCACCCGCAGATCCGCCGCGTGCCGGGCCAGCGCCGCCCGCGCCCGGAAATCGCCGGGCCGCTGCCCCGGCCCCACCTCGGACCGCCGCGTCGACGCCTGCAGGCGAACCGATACTTCAGCCAGCGCCTCGCCCGTCAGCCAGCGCGCCGCCGGCCCGGGTCTCCCCCAGGTCAGCGCGGCCAGCGAGGCGTCCGCCGCACCCCCGGGCCCGTCGTCGTCCAGCCGCCGCTGCAGCAGCCGCTCCGCGAGCGACTCCAGCCCCGCCCGGTACGGCGTGCGCGCCAGCCGCCGGGCGGCGGCGTACACGCGCGCGGGCACCATCACGGACCCGTCGGCCTTGGCCAGCGCGGCCACCGGCCGCACCAGATGCCGCCGCTTGCGGTCCATCAGCAGATCGGCCAGCCGCGCCGGATGCGCGTCCAGCACCTGCTTCGCCCCGTACCCGGTGAAGTGATCCGCGCTCCCCGCCGCCAGCCGCGCCCGGTGCCGCGCGGCGGACACCAGCGAGGGCCCGGGCTCGTCCGTCAGCGGCCCGTCCAGATCGACGTACGGAAGCGTCGACTCCGCGCCGGTCACCACCACGTGGTGCAGCCGCGGATTGGCGGCCAGCGCCCCCGCCCGCGACAGCTCGTCGTCGTCCCGCGCCCCACCGGACCCGCCGGCGAGGTCGTTGAAGGTGACGGCCAGCAGCCGCTCCCCCGCCCCCGTCCCGTGCCCCAGCACGGTCCCCGGCATCCCGGGCAGCCCCGCGGCCAGCAGCGCCAGCGCCCCGGACGCCGGCCCGCCGGACAGGTCGGCCCCGATCCCCGGCACGGGCGTCCCCCGGGCCGCCCGCCGCTCGGCGGGGCCCATCCCGGGCACGGGCCCGGGGTCGATACCGGCGCCGGGAACGTGCCGGGGCGCGGCCAGCCGTGTCCGTACGGCCTCGACCAGCGCGTCCCGCACGGCGTCCACCGCGTGGTCGGGGTCGGCGGGCGGCGCGGCGACGGCGAGCGAGGCGACGGGTTCGTACCCGGCGATCTCGCGCGCCCCGGCGCGCAGGATCAGCGCATGCCCCGGCGGAATGCGTTTCACGCCGTCGTACGGGGTGGAGTCGTGGAGCGCGGCCGGCACGTCGGGGGCGGCGAGCAGCGCGGCGAGGTGTCCGAAGTCGAGGTTGGCCTCGATGAGGTCGGCAAGCGGCAGCGCGGCGGTCGCGTACGCGGTGCCGCCCGCCCACGGGGTGTGGAAGACCGGACGGGCGCCGGCGAGATCGCCGCAGACGGTGACCCGGCGCCCCACCTGCACGACCGCCGTGTAACTCCCCGGCCAGGCGGTCAGGTGCCGCAGCGCCCCGCCCCGCGCGGCGAACAGCGCGACGCGCAGTTGCTCGTCGGAGGCCCCGCACGTGCCGAGGACGGCGATCCGGGTCTGTTCGTCGGCCTTGACCACCCGTACCTCGTCGGGGCGCCAGTCGCCGACCGCCCAGAGCGGGTCGGGGTCACCCCACAGGAGCTGGGATCCCACGGGGTGCACGGTCTCGCCGTCCATCCCGGTGGCGCCGGCGGAGCCGGTGGGGCCGAACCCCGTGGCGCCCGCGGCGGTGCTGCTCCATCCCACCAACCACCGCATCGCCGCCTCCACATGCTGTGGACAACCAGTGCACCGTACGAACCGGTTCCCCATGCTGCCATGAAGGAGGCGCTCAGGAGGGGTGCCGGAACCGTACGCGCTCCGTCGGATGCGCCCCGGCGGAGACACCCGCCCCGCCCCGGACGGGCGCCCGCCACAGAGGAGTCACCGTACCGGCGCCACACGGCCGACCAGGCCATCACGACGCGAATGCGCCCCCACAGCGCGCCCTTTAAACCCCCAACGCGCCGTCAACTACCAGCGTAGAAGCGGTGATACACCCGAAAGAGTGGGGTCTATTTTCGGCCAAATCGGAGCGGTGAGGTCAGTCTCGAACACGCTCCGTACAGGCTCTGCGCACCGCTGGGCGGTCGCGCGGTCCGGGAGACGGAACACGCCTCCCGGACCGTTCCACCGCCCGCGGGGATGAGGGCGGCGGTGTCCCCCAGCCCACTGGATCCAGTACAGCGGGCCGACCCACGCACCGACCATGGAACCGCTCCCGTGATGGCCGGAGAAGAGCGCACACACGGGCGCACGGCCACACACCGGGAGCGCGCCGCAACTGCGCGTATCGGACCCGTACTTCAGTACGGACCACAATCCCGCCATCCGGAAGAATGCCCCTTAACGCTTGGGATGCGGCGAACTACGCTGGGTTTACGAATGCCGCGTGGTTATGCCAGCGCGGCAGCCGTCTGTGTCGAGGGGTGGCGCATGTCCAGGGAGCAACGCGGGCCGAACGAAAAGCTCGGCGCCGTTCTCGCCCTCGCGGGAATCTCCAACGCAGGCCTCGCGCGACGCGTCAACGACCTTGGCGCCCAGCGGGGACTGACACTTCGCTACGACAAGACGTCGGTGGCGCGCTGGGTGTCGAAGGGCATGGTGCCGCAGGGCGCCGCTCCGCACCTGATCGCCGCCGCCATCGGCCAGAAGCTGGGCCGTCCGGTGCCGCTCCACGAGATCGGCCTGGCGGACGCGGACCCCGCACCCGAGGTGGGCCTCGCCTTCCCCCGTGACGTCGGACAGGCGGTGCGCTCCGCCACGGAGCTGTACCGGCTGGACCTGGCGGGCCGCAGAGCCGGCTCCGGCGGCATCTGGCAGTCGCTCGCCGGATCGTTCGCGGTGAGCGCGTACGCGACGCCCGCGTCGCGCTGGCTGATAACCCCGGCCGACAGTTCGGTGGCGCGCGAGGCGAACCCCGCCGACGGCTCCGGCGCACCGTCCAAAGTCGGCCACAGCGATGTGCGGAAACTGCGGGAGGCCGCCGAGGACGCCCGACGCTGGGACTCCAAGTACGGCGGAGGGGACTGGCGTTCGTCGATGGTCCCCGAATGCCTGAGGGTCGAGGCGGCCCCGCTGCTGCTCGGCTCCTACTCCGACGACGTCGGCCGCTCCCTCTTCGGCGCGGCGGCCGAACTCACCCGCCTGGCCGGCTGGATGGCCTTCGACACCGGCCAGCAGGAGGCCGCCCAGCGCTACTACATCCAGGCCCTGCGCCTGGCCCGCGCGGCGGCCGACGTCCCCCTGGGCGGTTACGTACTCGCCTCGATGTCGCTGCAGGCGACCTACCGCGGTTTCGGCGACGAGGGCGTGGACCTCGCCCAGGCCGCCCTCGAACGCAACCGGGGGCTGGCCACCGCCCGCACCCTGAGCTTCTTCCGCCTCGTCGAGGCGCGCGCGCACGCCCGCGCGGGGGACGCCCAGGCGGCCGGTGCCGCCCTGAGGTCGGCGGAGAGCTGGCTGGAACGCTCCCGTCCCGGCGACAGCGACCCGACCTGGCTCGGCTTCTACTCCTACGACCGTTTCGCCGCCGACGCCGCGGAGTGCTACCGCGACCTGAAGGCGCCCCGCCAGGTCCGCCGCTTCACCGAGCAGGCGCTGTCCAGTCCGACGGAGGAGTTCGTGCGCTCGCACGGACTGCGGCTGGTCGTCTCGGCGGTCGCCGAACTGGAGTCGGGCAACCTGGACGCGGCCTGCGAGCAGGGCGTCCGCGCGGTGGAGGTCGCGGGCCGCATCTCGTCCGTCCGCACCACCGAGTACGTCAGGGACCTCCTGCACCGTCTGGAGCCCTACAGCGACGAACCCCGCGTGGTCGAACTGCGCGAACGCGCCCGCCCGCTGCTGATGACGACCGCCTGACCCGGTCCGCGCGTCAAGAACCCGCCTTTCGGGTTTGAAGGCGTTGTCAGTGGCGCAGTGCACTATCGGACGCGGGAGGTGGTGCGGGTGGTGACGGGGCGGTCGTACGACTGCGACGTACTGGTGATCGGCGGCGGGATCGTCGGCCTGTCGACGGCGTACGCGCTCACGCGCGCGGCGCCGGGCACGCGGGTCGCGGTGCTGGAGAAGGAGCCGGGGCCCGCCCGGCACCAGACGGGCCGCAACAGCGGCGTCATCCACAGCGGCGTCTACTACCGCCCCGGCTCGCTGAAGGCGCGGTACGCGGTGTCGGGCGCCGCGGAGATGGTCAAGTTCTGCGCGGAGTACGACATCCCGCACGCCGTGACGGGCAAGCTGATCGTCGCCACGACCCGCGAGGAGCTGCCCCGGCTGCACGCCCTGGTCCAGCGCGGCCGGGAGAACGGCATCGCGGTCCGCGAGCTGTCCGGCGCGCAGATCGCGGAGTACGAGCCGGAGGTCGACGGCCTGGCCGCCATCCACGTCGGCACCACCGGCATCTGCGACTTCACCGCGGTGGCCCGCCGGCTCGCCCAGGCGGCGGAGGCGGCGGGCGCGGAGATCCGCTACGGGGCACGGGTGATACGCGTCGACCGCCGCCCCGACCGGGGAGTCGCCGTCCTGACGGCCGGCGGCGACGTCGTACGCGGCCGGGTGCTGGTGAACTGCGCCGGTCTGCACTGCGACGAGATCGCCCGCCGCACCGGCGACGAGCCCGGCGCCCGGATCGTGCCGTTCCGCGGCGAGTACTACGAGCTGGCCCGGCCGGAACTGGTGCGCGGCCTGGTCTACCCGGTGCCCGACCCGGCGTTCCCCTTCCTCGGCGTCCACCTCACCCGGGGCATCGACGGCGGCGTCCACGTCGGCCCCAACGCGGTACCGGCACTGGCCCGCGAGGGCTACGACTGGCGCACGGTGCGTCCGCGCGAGCTGGGGGCGACCCTGGTCTGGCCGGGCTCCTGGCAGCTGGCCCGCCGCCACTGGCGGTACGGCACCGGCGAACTGCACCGCTCGCTCTCCGGACGGGCCTTCACCCGGGCCGTGCGCCGGCTGCTGCCCGCGGTGCGGGAGGACGACCTGGTGCCGGCGGCGGCCGGGGTACGGGCCCAGGCGGTCCTGCGGGACGGCACCCTGGCCGACGACTTCCTGATCCAGGAGACCGCCCGCACGGTCCACGTACTGAACGCCCCCTCCCCGGCGGCGACGGCATCCCTGCCGATCGGCCGCGAGGTCGCGCGACGGGCCCTGGCCGCGCTGGAGACGGCGGGACGCTGAACCCCGGACGCCCGGACCGACGCGTCGCTGCCCCCGCGCACGGGGCCACGGCGGCGACCAGGAGCGCGGGCCCACGTCGCCCTGGCCGGGTGAACGGGACACCGACGGGCACACGGCCGCACAGCCGCAGCCGGCCCGCAAGGGACGCCCCGAACCGCGACCTGGCCGGCGCACAGCGCCCACGGCACGCGGCCGCCCGCCGGCCCCGCCGGCCCCGCGAGAGCCGCCCCCGGGATTCCGTTCCGGGGCTCGGTGCGCGGGCCCCGTAAAATCGGAGGCACTGTGTCTGACACCGTTAACGCTTCCGAAGCCCTTCGTCCCGCCCCCGGCCAGGACTCGCCGCACACGCCCGGAGTGCCGGTCCGGCACACCCGGGCCAAGGGGGAGCCCCGGTTCCCCGACGGACCGAAGGCCGATCCCGCCGGGTCGCACTTCGAGCGGCGGATCCGGAGCTTCCAGCCGCGGCGCAGCCGGGTGACCGCCGGGCAGGCGGACGCCCTGCAGCGGCTGTGGCCCGCCTGGGGCTTCGACATCGACGGCAGCCGGCGGCTCGACCTCGCGGAGTTCTTCGGCAACGACAACCCGGTCGTCCTGGAGATCGGCTTCGGCATGGGCGAGGCGACCGCGCGGATGGCCGCCGCCGACCCGGCCACCAACATCCTCGCCGTGGACGTCCACACCCCCGGCCAGGGCAATCTGCTCAACCTCGCCGACCAGCTGGGGCTGACCAACGTACGGGTCGGCAACGGTGACGCGATCATCCTGCTGCGCGAGATGCTCGCCCCCGGCTCGCTCGGCGGGCTGCGCGTGTACTTCCCCGACCCCTGGCCGAAGAAGCGGCACCACAAGCGGCGGCTGATCCAGCCGGAGTTCCTCACCCTCGCCGCGACCCGCCTCGCGCCGGGGGCGGTGCTGCACTGCGCCACCGACTGGGAGCCGTACGCGGAGCAGATGCTCCAGGTGCTCACCGAGCACCCCGGCTTCGAGAACACGCGGCCGGACGGCGGTTTCGCGCCGCGTCCGGCCTTCCGGCCGCTCACCCGTTTCGAGGGGCAGGGACTGGAGAAGGGTCATGTCGTGAACGACGTGCTCTTCCGCCGCGTACCGCGGGACGAGCAGGCAGCAGACCGAGCCTGATACAGCCCCGCCTCGTGAGGGTCGATCCCGTGGCCACCAGTCCCCCGCACCCGACGCCTCCCGGCGGAGCGCCGCGGCACGCGCACTGGTGGCAGCGCCCCTGGGTGCGGTACGGCGCGCTGATCACGCTGCTCGCCCTGTCCGGTCTCGTCATCCTCGCGCTGGTGCGCGAGCAGACCGGGACGCGGGGGTTCCTGGTCGGGCTCGGCCTCGCCGTCCTGCCCGTGCCGCTGCTCGTCGCCGCCTTCCGGTGGCTGGACCGGGTCGAGCCGGGACCCTGGCGGAACCTGCTGTTCTCCTTCGCCTGGGGTGCCTGCGCGGCGGCGCTGATGGCGATCGTCGCGAACAGTTTCGCCACCCGGTGGATAGCGACGGCGACCGCCGACCCGACCGGCGCCGACACCCTCGGCTCGACCGTCATAGCGCCGGTGGTGGAGGAGTCCGCGAAGGCCGCGGCCGTCCTGCTGGTGTTCCTGTTCCGCAGACGCGACTTCACCGGGATCATCGACGGCGTGGTGATAGCCGGGGTCACCGCCACCGGCTTCGCGTTCACCGAGAACATCCTCTACCTCGGCACCGCCTTCGGCACCGACCAGCTCACCGGCGACAGCGGCATCGCCTCGGTCACCGCGGCGACCTTCTTCGTCCGCGTCGTGATGTCGCCGTTCGCGCATCCGCTGTTCACCGTGCTCACCGGGATCGGCTTCGGCATCGCCGCGCTGTCCACGGACCGGCAGCGGGCCCGGCGCGTGCTGCCGCCGCTCGGCGGGCTGCTCCTCGCGATGGGCGTGCACGCGCTGTGGAACGGCTCCTCGGCGCTCGGCCAGTACGGCTTCCTCGCGGTGTACGCGGCGTTCATGGTGCCGGCGTTCGGTCTGCTGACCTGGCTGGCGGTGTGGACGCGGCAGCGGGAGCTGCGGACCGTACGGGCGGAGCTGCCGGCGTACGTGGCCGCCGGGTGGCTCAACGCGGCGGAGCCGTTCGCACTGGGCTCGATGCGGGCGCGGCGCGTCGCCCGGCGGTACGCGCGCCGCCACGGCGGGAGGGCGGCGGCACGATCGGTCGCCGCGTACGAGGCGTACGCGACGTCGCTGGCGTTCCTGCGGCACCGGGGGCGGCTCGGACGGGCGGGGACGGACTTCATCACGCGGGAACGCGAGCTGCTGCTGGAGCTGTGGCACCGGCGGTCAGCGGCCCGGCCCGCCCTGGAGCACGCGGCCCGCGCGACCGCGCCCCGGGTTCCGGTCGCCGCGGCACCGTGGGCGGGGTACGGCTGGTACGGCGCGTACGGCGGCTACGGGCATCCACCGCACGGACAGCCGCCGTACGGGTACCCGTACACCACGCACGACCCGAACGCCCGCCGGTCCTGACGGCCCCGCACCGCCCCCGAGAACACCCGACCGGCAGCCCTGACGTCGGGGGGTCGTCGTCGGGACTGCCGGGGTTCGGAAGCGGTGGGGCTCAGGGGGTGAGGCCCTTGCTCTGCAGCCACGCCATCGGGTCGATGCCCGAGCCGGAGCCGCCGGAGTGGACCTCCAGGTGGAGGTGGGCGCCGGTGGAGTTGCCGGTGGAGCCGACGCGGCCGATCACATCGCCGGTGTTGACCTTCTGGCCGACGCTGACGCTGATGGAGGACTGGTGGGCGTACCAGACCTCGGTGCCGTCGTCGAGCGTGAGCACGGTCTTGTAGCCGTAGGAGCCGTCCCAGCCGGCGGAGGTGATCGTGCCGGTGTGGACCGCCTTGATCAGCGTGCCCGTGGGGGCGGCGAAGTCGAGGCCGGTGTGGTAGCCGGAGGACCAGTAGGCGCCGGCCTGGCCGAAGGTCGAGGAGAGGGTGTACGAGGAGGTCGGCAGCGCGTACTGCTTGGCCAGCTCGGCGAGGCGCTCGGCCTCGGCCTTCTTCGCGGCCTCCTCCTCCGCCTTCTTCTTGGCGGCCTCGGCCTTGGCCTCGGCCTCCTTCTCCGCCTTGGCCGCGGCCTCGGCGGCCTGCTTCTCGGCGGCGGCGACGGCCTCGGCGGCGGCCTTGGTCTCGGCCTGGCTCTGCTGCTGCTCGACCTGGGCCATGATCCGGGTGCGCAGCGCCTCACCGGCGCCGGCGGTGCCCTGCTCGGTGTCGGCGGCGGTCATGGCGAGGGTGCTGAGGGGGGTGGACGATCCCTTGGGGGTTTCCTCGTCGGAGATGAGGGAACCCACGTTGGGGAGGTCGGGCATGGAGATCGAGACCGGCGGCTTGCCGGTCTGGGCGCTGGCCATGCCGCCGGCGCCGACGGCCGCTATGACGCCGACGCCCAGGACGGTGGAGCTGCGGGCGAGTCCTCCGCCGCGCTGCTTGGAGACGCGATGCCGGCCACGTACAGGGCGAAGGGACTCCGCGGTGGGGTTCCACTCCTCGAAGGGGCCCTCGTCGGTGCGGCCGGCGCCGTAGGCGACGGTGTCGCTCGGCTTGAACGGGGCCTCGGGGGCAGGCGGGTTGGACGCCACGTGGGCGCGCTCCTTTCCTTCCGTCTTCGCCTACCGGGTTAGCTGACGGGTTCGGAGCGGGAAGGTCTCCTACGCGCGTATACGAGCCGTGTTGCCACGGCGGTATCCACGCGATTCACCCCATGGTGGTGGTTCCCCGGTTCCCTTGCGGGATTCGGCGCGTGCGCACGGAGCCGCCTTCTGTGACGGCTGGGACGACCGCGCTGCGTTATCGAACGTTAATAGACGCGAGGGCCGGATTCCAAGCCGTTCCTCTTGATCGTTAACGATTTCCGGGGGGACTTAAGCTCCACGAGCGGCCAAAAACGGGCGAGTTGACCGCTCCTCAGGTCGCCTCGCGTGGCGGGTGGTTTCTGACGGTGTGTCAGTTGTTATGCGCTGCGGGGTGGATCGCTCACGTTGAGTGAGAACGGGGAATGGGTGAGGAACGGGCGGGGAGCGGATGGGGAGCGGAAAACACCGAGGGCCGGAATCCTTTGGATTCCGGCCCTCGGCCTTCAGTAGCGGGGACAGGATTTGAACCTGCGACCTCTGGGTTATGAGCCCAGCGAGCTACCGAGCTGCTCCACCCCGCGTCGGTAGGACCAGTGTACGCCATCAGCGGGACATGGCGCACACCCATTACCGGCGGCCCGGTCTCAGCGGCCGAACAGATGAGCGTTGGGTGCCTTGGCGCGGTCCTCGTGCTCCGGCAGGACGACCACGGTGGCGCCCCCGTCCGCCAGCACGCCGCTGCCGTCGGCGCCCGCCACGAACGTGTCCGGCTCGCGCCAGGCCGTGACCACCCGCCGTACCCCCGCGTCCAGGATCAGCCGGGCGCAGGGCGCGGGCCGGGACGCGCGGCGGGAGCAGGGCTCCAGGCTGGAGTACACGGTGGCGGTGACGAGCCGGGGGTCCGTGGGGTCGGTCTTGGCGAGCGCGGCCTCCTCCGCGTGCACCACCGGGTCGGCGCCCTCCCGGGAGTGGCCGCGCGCCAGCTCCGTACCGTCGGCGGCCACCACGACCGCGCCCACGCTGAACGCCGTCTCCGAGGGCGGGCACTCGGCGGCCAGCTCGCAGGCGAGGGCCAGCCAGTGGTGGTCGGCGGCGGAGGGCAGCGGGCCTGTGCCGGGGGCGGTGGGCTCGTAGCGCGTCAGGACGACGTCGCCGACCGGGCGGGTCTCGACCATCCGCAGCCGTCCGCCCTGGTAGGCGCCGGGGCCGAAGAGACGGGGGGCCTTGGGATCGCCGACGAACAGCGGGGCGAGGACCAGCTGGAGCTCGTCGGCCAGCCCCTCGGTGAGGAGCTGCGTGTGGACCGTGCCGCCGCCCTCGACCATGAGCCGCCGCACCCCGCGCTCGGCGTGCAGGTGCTCCAGCAGCCGCCGCCAGTCGAGCTCGGCGCCGAGCGGGACGACGTCGGCGGCGAGACCGAGGGCGTGGGCGCGCTCGGCGCCCCGGTCGGTCGTGCAGAGGACCTTCTCGCCGCCGGTGTGCCAGAACCGGGCCGCCGGGTCCAGGTCGCCGGAGCCGCTGACGGTGACCTTGAGCGGGTACTCGGCCCGGCCCGCGGCGAGGCGGGCGGCGCGCCGCTCGGGCGAGTTGACCAGCAGCCTGGGGTTGTCGGCGCGGATCGTGCCGGCGCCGACCAGGATGGCGTCCACGGACGCCCGTACCTCGTCGACCCGGTCGAAGTCGGCCGGGCCGGACAGCAGCAGCCGCTCGGGGCCGGTGTCGTCCAGGTAGCCGTCGAGGGAGACGGCGGCGGACAGCAGGACGTACGGGTGCGGCATCGGCGTACTCCGGGTGGGGCAGGTGTGGGGGTCCAGTCTGCCGGTCAGGGCTCGATCAGCCCCACGCGGATGGCGTACCGGGTGAGTTCCAGGCGGTCCCTCAGGCCGAGCTTGGCCAGCAGGTTGGCGCGGTGCCGCTCCACGGTCTTGGGGCTGATGACGAGGAGAGTGGCGATCTGCTGCGAGGTGTGGCCCTCGGCGACCAGCTTCAGGATCTCCTCCTCGCGGTCGGTGATCGCCTTGGCCGGCAGGGTGCGGCCCTCCCGCGCGAGATCGAGGTAGTTGTGGATGAGGGCGTTGACGGCGCCGGGGTAGAGGAACGGCTCGCCGCGCACGGTGGCGCGGCAGGCCTCGACGAGGTCGCGGTCGGCGACGGACTTCAGGACGTAGCCCGAGGCCCCGGCGGCGAGCGCCTCGAAGAAGAACTGCTCGTTGTCGTACATGGTGAGGATGAGGATGCGGGTCCCCGGCAGGGTGCGGGAGAGCTCGCGGGCCGCCTGGAGACCGGTGCGGCGGGGCATCGCGATGTCCAGGACGGCAAGGTCGGGGCGGTGCTCACGGGCCTGTTCGAGGGCTTCGGCACCGTCGGCGGCCTCGGCGACGACGGTCAGGTCCGGTTCGCCGTCGAGGATGAGGCGAACCCCCCGGCGGACCAGCGCGTGGTCGTCGGCGAGCAGGATGCGGGTGGGGGCCGGGTCGGTCATGTTCCAGCGTTTCCGGTCGAGGGGCGTCGGTCACGGGGGCGGCGGGGCGTGCGCGGACTTTCGTACGAGGGCGGGCGCGGACTCCCGTACGGGAGCGGGCGCGGCTTCCCGTACGGGGACGAGGGCGTGTGCGGGGAAACGGGCGGGGACGGGGACGGCCAGGCGTACCTCGGTGCCGCCGTCGGCGGCGCGGTCCACGGTCAGCCGGGCGCCGACGAGCAGGGCGCGCTCCCGCATCCCGCGGATGCCGGCGCCCTCCGGGGCGACGCCGATGCCGCGGCCGTCGTCACGGACGCGGAGCTCCACACCGCCGGGCGCGCGGCGCAGGGCGAGCTCGGCGCGGCGGGCCCGGGCGTG
The DNA here is from genome assembly GCF_055585405.1 of Streptomyces sp. NPDC053426. Lineage (NCBI taxonomy): Bacteria > Bacillati > Actinomycetota > Actinomycetes > Kitasatosporales > Streptomycetaceae > Streptomyces > Streptomyces sp. NPDC053426. Next base: position 19,650 of record NZ_JBVJKE010000003.1, read on the forward strand.
GCGGGCGGCGTTGGTGAGGCCTTCCTGGGCGACCCGGTAGATGACCAGCTCCGACTCCCGGTCCAGCTCGGGCAGGTCCCCGTCGAGGCGGTGCCGGACGCTCAGACCGGGCCCGCCGAACTCGGTGGCGAGGGCCTTGAGCGCGCTGGCCAGCCCCAGCTCGTCCAGCACGCCGGGGCGCAGCCGGCGGGCGATGCGCCGGATCTCCTCCAGGCCGGCCCGGGTGGTCTCCTGCACCTGGCGCAGCTCCTCGCCCAGGCCGGGCGGGGCGTGGTCGGCGGCGCGCTTGAGCTGGAGCAGGACGGCGGTGAGGGACTGGCCGACCTCGTCGTGCAGCTCACGGGCGACGCGCCGGCGCTCGGACTCCTGCGCGGACAGGACGCGGGCGCTGCTCGTGGCGCGCTCGTCCTCCAGCCGGTCCAGCATGGTGTTGAACGTGGCGATCAGCTCGGCGATCTCGCCCCGCCCGCCGACCGCCGGGCGGTGTCCCGGGCGGAGCAGGTCCGTCGTCGTCATCGCGCGGGTCAGGCGCTGCAGCGGGGCGAGACCCACGCGGAGCAGCAGCGCGTTGGCGACGATCATGGCGGCCAGCCCCACCGTGAGGACCGCGGCCTCGGTGAGCAGGACCGGCGTGGACACCGTGACGGGCCCCAGCAGCAGGGCCGTGGCCGCGATGAGCACGACGGCGTTCAGCAGGAAGATCCGCCAGAACAGGGGCACCCCGTACCGCCTCCTCGCCGTCGGCCGCTCGCCGTGGGCTCCCGGTGCGGGGGAGCCGACGGCCCGCGGACCGGGGGCGCGGCGCGGGCCGTCCTGTCCAGCGTGTGCGCCGGGCGGGCTCCCGCGCCATCGGTGACAGCCCCCATTTTCCCCCGGGACCACGACCGGCCGGACGGTCCGCGTAGGCGGTGGCACCCGGGGCGGATGGGGCCCGCGACGGATGGCCGCGGGCGGTGGCGGTGGGCGACGCTGGAGTCTTCCGCACCGGGCGGGTGACGGCATCGGCACAGGGGCAAACTCCTTTGTACCGGGCCGAGTTCGCGGCAGGCCGACGGTTCACCCGCTTACACCCCGGCGTCACGGAGCGATGGCCGCCGGCGGTGTCACCGGGCGGCCGCCCCCTGGGAAGGAGGAGCCGTGCCCCAGTCCGACGACGAGCGCCTGGTCGACCTCGCGGCCCGTCTCGAACACGAGGACCCCCGTTTCGTCCGCTCACTCTCCGAGGGCCGTCCGGCCCGCCCCCGCGAGTACCGGCGCACGAGCGCCTGGTGCGCGCTGGCCGTCGGGGTGACCATGCTCGCCGCGGGCATCGTCGTCCCCGACGGCCTCCTCATCGCGGCGGGCCTGGTCCTCACCGGGATCGCCGTGCAGCTCCTCGACCCGAACCGGGACGAGCGCCCCGCGAAATGACACGGCGCCCGAGCCGGCCGAAGCCGGTCCGAGCGCCGCGCAGCAGGTCGGAGGCGATGTGCCGCTCCTGCGAGAAGTAGGCCCTGTGGGACTCGAACCCACAACCAATGGATTAAAAGTCCACTGCTCTGCCAATTGAGCTAAGGGCCCCTGGCGATGTTGCCTCCCCGAGCATAGCCGGACATGGCCGGGACTCCGATCGGGTATCGCGCAGGCGGGTCCGGACGTGTCCCGCGCGGAACGCGGGAGGGCCCGCACGACGGGTGTCGTGCGGGCCCTCCCGGTCGGCTCGATGAGCCCGTGTCAGCCGTTGCGCTTCCAGCGCGGCTTGTCGTCGCGGCGGCCGAAGGAGCCGCCGCGGTGGTCGTCACGACGGCCGTACGGGCGGTCGTGGGAGCCGGAGTGGAAACCGGGGCGGTCGCCCTGGCGGTCGCGGTTGAACGGACGGTCGCTGCCGCGGTGGCCGCCACGGTCGTCACGGCGGAAGCCGCCACGCTCGCCGCGGTCACGGTCGCGGTTGAAACCGCCGCGGTCGTCACGGCGCTCGAAGGAACGCCCACCACGGTCGTCACGACGCTCGTCGCGGCGGAAGCCGCCACGGTCGTCACGACGGTCACCACGGTCACGGTTGAAGCCACCGCGGTCGTCACGGCGCTCGAAGGAACGGCCGCCGCGGTCGTCACGACGGTCGAAGGAACGCCCACCACGGTCGTCACGACGCTCGTCGCGGCGGAAGCCGCCACGGTCGTCACGACGGTCACCACGGTCACGGTTGAAACCGCCGCGGTCGTCACGGCGCTCGAAGGAACGCCCACCACGGTCGTCACGACGGTCGTCGCGGCGGAAGCCGCCACGGTCGTCACGACGGTCGTCCCTGCGCTCGCGCCGCTCGTACGGTGCCGAAGCCTCCGTACGCTCCACGCGCTCGGTCCGCTCGACGTCCCGCGCGGTCGGCTGCTCCGGCAGCGAGACCTCGGCCTCGGCCGCCTCGGCGGCCACCGTCTCGACGTCCTCGCCCCGCTCGCGCGCGACCCGGGCCAGCAGGCGGTCGGCCTCGTCGCGCAGCTCGGAGGCGCGGCGCTGGGCGCGCTCCAGCTCCTTGGTGAGCTGGGCGACCTCGCGCTCGGCCTGCTGCGCCGCGTTGCCCGCGGACTCGGCCTGCACCTCGGTCATGGACCGGGCGCCGGTGATCTCGGCGACCTCGGGGTCGAAGGCGGCGCCGCCCTGGATGATGTGGCGCGTGGCGTCGACGCCCGCGTCCTCCATCAGCCGGAAGATCTGGCGGCGCTGGTGCGGCAGCGACAGGGAGACGACGGTGCCGGTGCGGCCGGCGCGCGCCGTGCGGCCCGCGCGGTGCAGGTAGTCCTTGTGGTCGCCGGCCGGGTCCACGTTGAGGACCAGGTCGATGCCGTCGACGTGGATGCCGCGCGCGGCGACGTCGGTGGCGACCAGGACGTTGACGTAGCCGTCCTTGAAGTCGGCCAGGGTGCGGGTGCGCGCGCCCTGGGTCATGCCGCCGTGCAGCGCGTCCGCCTTCACGCCCGCGTCGCGGAGCTGCTCGGCGACGCGGTCGGCGCCGAGCTGGGTGCGGACGAAGATGATGGTGCGGCCCTTGCGGGAGGCGATGGCCGCGGTGACCGGCGCCTTGTCCTTGGGCTTCACGACGAGGATGTGGTGCGACATGGTCGTCACCGCGCCCTGCGCCGCGTCGACCTCGTGGCTGACCGGGTTGTTCAGGTACCGGTCGACGAGGGTCTTGATCTCGTTCTCCATGGTGGCGGAGAACAGCATCCGCTGGCCGCCGGCCGGGACCTGGTCGAGCAGCTCGGTGACCTCGGGCAGGAAGCCCAGGTCGGACATCTGGTCGGCCTCGTCGAGGACCGCGATCTGCACGTTCTCCAGGGAGCAGGCGCCGCGGTTGATGATGTCGCGCAGCCGGCCCGGGGTGGCGACCAGGATGTCGACGCCCTTCTCCAGGGCGTAGATCTGGTTGCCCATGGAGGTACCGCCGCAGACGACCTTCATGCGCAGGCCGACGACGTCACCGTACGGCTGGAGCGCGTCGGCGACCTGCATGGCCAGTTCGCGCGTCGGCGTCAGGATGACGGCGCGCGGCTTGTGCTTCTCGGTGCGGCCGCCGGCCAGCGTGGCCAGGGTCGGCAGACCGAAGGAGAGGGTCTTGCCGGAGCCGGTGCGGCCACGGCCGAGGATGTCCTTGCCGGCCAGGGCGTCCGGGATGGTCGCGGCCTGGATCGGGAAGGGGGTGGTCACGCCGTTCTGCGCGAGCTTGCGCACGACGCCCTCGGGCAGGCCGAGGTCGGCGAAGGTGGTCTCGGGGGCCGCCTCGGGGGCGGGGGTGATGTCGGTGTCCTCGGTGTTCTCGGGCACGACGACGTGATCAGTACTGGCGATGGGCATACGAATGCGAAACCTTCCGGAGTCTCTTCGGCACGCGCCCGTCAACTCCGTGATTCGCAGTTCGCAATTACGACCGCCTCGATGCGGTCCACCACGGCAAGGGAGAGAGTACGCGCCACACGGCGCGCTCTGCAGTGGCGCCGGGCAAATAGGATCAAACGATCTGCCACCATACGCACCCGGCACCCCCAATAGCAAATCGGCAGGTGAGAGCGGGGTCCGGCGGGCGGGGAAGCGCTGGAGAGGAGGGCTTTAGACCGGCGCCCCCGCTTCCGGCGCCGGCTCCCGCTGCGCCAACTGCGTCCCGGGCGGCTGGTGCGCCGACGAGGACGGCTCCGCCTGCGTCGGCTCCGGTGTGACCGACGGCTCGGGCGGCGTCGGCGAGGGCTGCGGGTCGGGCGTGCGCGAGGGCTCCGGGGGGACGGGGGCGTCGTCCGGGGTCGGCTCCGCGGGCCCGTCCGGCTCGTCGTCGGCCGGCGCGGACCGGCTCGCCCCCGCGGACGGCGAGGCCCCGGCGGACGCCGCCTTCCCGGCCTTGCCCTTCTTCCCCCGGCCCTTGTGCCCCTCGCCCTCGCCGTCCCCGCGCGCCCCGCCGGCCGACGCGGCGCCGTACCCGGCACCGCCGCCCGACACCGTGGCGCCCCCGTCCGGCGCCTCACCGCCCGGCCTCTCCGCGGAGTGCGACGGCCCGCCGCTCCCGCCCGCACCGTCCTCACCCACACTCATGCAGCCGGCGGCAGCGGCGACGGCCACGGCCGTGGCGGCCAGGCGGACGGGTACGTACAAGCGGCGCACGGGGCCACCTCCGGTTGGAGTACAGGGTCAACAACCCCAACTCCCGCCACCCGCAAGAAGACACGCGCAGGGCCTCGTGTACGGCCTATCCGTAGCCGAGCGCGTGCAGGCGGGCGTCGTCGATGCCGAAGTGGTGGGCGATCTCGTGCACCACCGTGATCTCCGTCTCGGCGACGACGTCCTCCCGGGACTCGCACATCCGCAGCGTCGGCCCCCGGTAGATGGTGATCCGGTCCGGCAGCACCCCCGCGTACCACTCGCCCCGCTCCGTCAGCGGAGTCCCCTCGTACAGCCCGAGCAGCTCCGGATCGTCCGCCGGCGGCTCGTCCTCCACGAACACCGCGACGTTGTCCATCAGTCGCGTCAGCTCCGGCGGGATCCGGTCCAGCGCCTCGGCGACCAGCTCCTCGAACATCTCGCGCGTCATCTCCAGCACGAAGCCATTGTCGGGTACGAGCCGTCCGTACGAGTTGCGTACGGCACCCGCATATCCGGCCACCGACTTGGGCATACGGGACCAATGGCCCGCGTCCCCTCCGCCGTCCTGAACGCCCTCCACCGCCTTCCACGGGTCCCGCGGGCCCGCCCCCGCCGCCGGCGCTCACTCCGGCCCACCACCGCGACGCTCACCCTCGCCCCGCAGCCGCGGCCCTGGACGCGCGCGGCCGGTCTCGTCGCCGTGGTCGTCCTCGGTGCCTGGCTCGGCCTGCTGATCGTCGGCAACGTCCGGGTCCCCGTGGGTCCCATGAACACCACCATGACCCTGCGCCCCTCCGTCACCGGCGGCACGAAGATCAACATCTCCCCGCTGGGCGCCCTCCAGCTCGACAGCCACATCGCCCCCGTCCGCCTGGACGTCAACGTCGACCAGCTCGACCCCGAACGCTCCCAGGCCCTCGTCGACCACCCGGAGCGCCTCTCCGGCCTCCAGGACGAGGTCACCGAGGACATCGCCCACGGCACCGCCGACCTCGCCGTGCGCTCCTGCGTCGCCGTGGTCACCGGCGCCACCGCCCTCGGCCTCGCCGTCTACCGCCGCCCCCGCCGCGCCCTCGCCGCCGGCGGCCTCGCCCTCGGCCTGCTGGCCGCGTCCGGCGGCACGGCGTACGCCACCTGGAACCCCGACTCCGTCCTGGAGCCCAAGTTCTCCGGGCTGCTCTCCTCCGCCCCGTCCCTGGTCGGCGACGCGCGCAGCATCGTCACCGAGTTCGACGTCTACCAGAAGGAGCTGGCGCGCCTGGTCACCAACGTGACCAAGCTGTACGACGCCACCTCCACCCTCCCCGCCTACCAGCCGGACCCGACCACCCTCCGCGTGCTGCACGTCTCCGACATCCACCTCAACCCGGCGAGCTGGAAGATCATCGCCTCGCTGGTGGAGCAGTACCGGGTGGACGTGATCGTCGACTCGGGCGACACGATGGACCACGGCACCGCCGCCGAGAACGGCTTCCTGGACCCCATCGAGGACCTGGGCGCCCCCTACGTCTGGGTCCGCGGCAACCACGACTCGCTGGTCACCCAGCGCTACCTCGAAGGCCTGAAGAACGTCCACGTCCTCGACGACGGCAGGGCGAAGACCGTCGCCGGGCTGCGCTTCGCCGGCATCGGGGATCCGCAGTTCACCCCCGACCGCTCGAAGAGGACCGGGGCGGAACAGTCCCAGGAGCTGGCGGGTGCCCGGCTCGCCTCCGCCCTGCGCGACCAGCGGACCGCCGGCACCCCGGTGGACGTGGCGGTCGCCCACGAGCCGTCGGCGGCGCGCGAGGTCGACGGCACCGTGCCGCTGGTGCTGGCCGGGCACATCCACCGCGAGGAGACGGAGGTCATGAAGTACGGCACCCGGCTGCGCGTCGAGGGCTCCACCGGCGGCAGCGGCCTGCGCGCGATCGAGGGGAAGTACCCGGACCCGATCGAGACGTCGATCCTCTACTTCGACCGCGACACCCGCCGCCTCCAGGCCTGGGACTCCATCGAACTGGGCGGCCTCGGCCTGACCACGGCGGAGGTCAGCCGCCACCTCCCGAAGGAGAACCAGCCGGGCGCGACCACCTCGCCGTCCCCCTCCTCCGGCTCCTCCGGGACCCCCTCGGCCACCCCCTCGACGCCCTCGCCGTAAACCGTTTTGGCGAACGCTCCCGACAGCACGTATGCTTCTCACGTCCCCGACGCGCTGAGAAGCGCCCAGGCGGGCCGATAGCCCTCATCGTCTAGCGGCCTAGGACGCCGCCCTTTCAAGGCGGTAGCACGGGTTCGAATCCCGTTGGGGGCACGCACCACCCTGTGCGACACTGTCGTACGACACGCTTGGTCCTGTGGAGCAGTTTGGAGTGCTCGCCACCCTGTCAAGGTGGAGGCCGCGGGTTCAAATCCCGTCAGGACCGCTGGTGTTTCACGCGAAACACCTCGGCTGGGTAGCTCAGTTGGTACGAGCGATCGCCTGAAAAGCGATAGGTCGCCGGTTCGACCCCGGCCCCAGCCACAGCAAAGGCCCCGATCATCGATCGGGGCCTTGTTGTGTGTCCCCTCACACGGGTCCTCGCGCATGTGCCCCGCACGGGGGACCCCGTCCATGTGCCCCGGCAAAATCATTGGCCGCGAATTTTCGCGGGATGAGATCCTGGAGTCCGTATGTCTACGCACTCTGCCCCCGCTCTCGGCTCCCTCGCCTCCCGCCTCACCGAGCTGTCGCTGCGCGACGCGCACCGGCTCGGGCGCAGGCTCGAAGGCGCACGCAAGATCCGCAAGCCGGAGGCCCGCGCCGCCGTGCTCGCCGAGATCGAGGCGGAGGTCGCCGGGTCCGAGGAGCGGATGGCCGGGCGGCGCGCCCGGGTGCCCGCGGTCACGTACCCCGAGCAGCTCCCCGTCAGCCAGAAGAAGGACGCGATCGCCGAGGCGATCCGCGATCACCAGGTGGTGATCGTCGCGGGTGAGACCGGGTCCGGCAAGACCACGCAGATCCCGAAGATCTGCATGGAGCTGGGCCGGGGCGTCCGGGGCATGATCGGGCACACGCAGCCCCGCCGTATCGCCGCGCGCACGGTCGCGGAGCGGGTGGCGGAGGAGCTGGACACGCCGCTGGGCGAGGCCGTCGGCTGGAAGGTCCGCTTCACCGACCAGGTGAACCCGGACGCCACCTTCGTCAAGCTGATGACGGACGGCATCCTGCTCGCGGAGATCCAGACCGACCGCGAGCTGCGCGCCTACGACACGATCATCATCGACGAGGCGCACGAGCGGTCGCTGAACATCGACTTCCTGCTCGGCTACCTGGCACAGCTGCTGCCGAAGCGGCCGGACCTCAAGGTCGTCATCACGTCCGCGACCATCGACCCGGAGCGTTTCTCCCGGCATTTCGGGGACGCGCCGATCATCGAGGTCAGCGGGCGCACGTATCCGGTGGAGGTGCGGTACCGGCCGCTCCTCGAGGAGGACTCCGACGACGCCGACCGCGATCAGATCACCGCGATCACGGACGCCGTCGAGGAGCTGATGGCGGAGGGGCCCGGCGATGTCCTGGTGTTCCTCTCCGGTGAGCGGGAGATCCGGGACACGGCGGACGCGCTGACGAAGAAGCGGTACCGGTCGACCGAGGTGCTGCCGCTGTACGCCCGGCTGTCGCACGCCGAGCAGCACCGGGTGTTCCAGCAGCACAGCGGTCGCCGGATCGTGCTGGCGACGAACGTGGCCGAGACGTCCCTGACCGTGCCGGGCATCAAGTACGTCATCGATCCCGGGTTCGCCCGCATCTCCCGCTACAGCCACCGCACCAAGGTGCAGCGGCTGCCGATCGAGCCGGTCTCGCAGGCCAGCGCCAACCAGCGCAAGGGCCGCTGCGGCCGTACGTCGGACGGCATCTGCATCCGGCTGTACAGCGAGGACGACTTCCTGGCCCGGCCGGAGTTCACGGACGCGGAGATCCTGCGCACCAACCTCGCCTCGGTCATCCTGCAGATGACGGCGGCCGGCCTGGGTGAGATCGAGAAGTTCCCGTTCATCGACCCGCCGGACCACCGCAACATCCGCGACGGCGTGCAGCTGCTCCAGGAGCTGGGCGCGCTGGACGCGGCGCAGAAGGACCCGCGCAAGCGGCTGACGCAGACCGGGCGGAAGCTGGCGCAGCTTCCGGTGGACCCGCGGCTGGCGCGCATGGTGCTGGAGGCGGACAAGAACGGCTGTGTCCGCGAGGTGATGGTCATCGCCGCCGCGCTGTCCATCCAGGACCCGCGGGAGCGGCCCGCCGACAAGCAGACGCAGGCCGACCAGCAGCACGCCCGGTTCCGGGACGAGTCCAGCGACTTCCTCGCGTATCTGAACCTGTGGCGGTACGTCCGCGAGCAGCAGAAGGAGCGCGGCTCGTCGTCGTTCCGCCGGATGTGCAAGCAGGAGTACCTGAACTTCCTGCGGATCCGCGAGTGGCAGGACATCTACACGCAGTTGCGCACGGTCGCCAAGCAGATGGGCATCCACCTCAACGAGGAGGACGCCCCCGACGACCGCATCCACGTCTCCCTGCTGGCCGGTCTGCTGTCGCACATCGGCATGAAGGACGTGAAGGAGTCCAAGGACTCCGGTCCGGGCACCGGCCGCAAGGACGGCGGACGCAACGAGTACCTGGGCGCGCGGAACGCCAAGTTCGCGATCTTCCCGGGCTCGGCGCTCTTCAAGAAGCCGCCGCGGTTCGTGATGTCGGCCGAGCTGGTGGAGACGTCCCGGCTGTGGGCGCGGGTCAACGCGAAGATCGAACCGGAGTGGGTGGAGCCGCTCGCGGAGCACCTGCTCAAGCGCACGTACAGCGAGCCGCACTGGGAGAAGGACCAGGCGGCCGTGATGGCGTACGAGAAGGTCACGCTGTACGGCGTGCCGATCGTGGCGCAGCGGAAGGTGAACTACGGCCGGATCGACCCGGAGGTCTCGCGCGAGCTGTTCATCCGCAACGCGCTGGTCGAGGGCGACTGGCGGACGCACCACAAGTTCTACGCCGACAACCGGAAGCTGCTGACCGAGGTCGAGGAGCTGGAACACCGGGCGCGGCGCCGGGACATCCTGGTCGACGACGAGACCCTGTTCGACTTCTACGAGCAGCGGATCCCCGAACACGTGGTGTCGGGGGCGCACTTCGACTCGTGGTGGAAGCACAAGCGGCACGAGCAGCCGGACTTCCTCGACTTCGAGCGGGAGATGCTGATCCGCGAGTCGGCGGAGGCGGTCACCAAGGCCGACTACCCCGACTCGTGGCGGCAGGGGCCGCTGAAGTTCCGGGTGACGTACCAGTTCGAGCCGGGTGCGGACGCGGACGGTGTGACGGTCCACGTTCCGCTCCAGGTGCTGAACCAGGTGACGGACGAGGGCTTCGACTGGCAGATCCCGGGGCTGCGCGAGGAGGTCGTCACGGAGCTGATCCGGTCGCTCCCCAAGCCGATCCGGCGGAACTACGTGCCGGCGCCGAACTACGCGAAGGCGTTCCTGGAGCGGGCGGTGCCCCTGCAGGAGCCGCTCACGGTGACGATGGCCCGTGAGCTGAAGCGGATGGTCGGGGTGCCGTTCGAGGCGGAGGACTTCGACTGGTCCCGGGTTCCGGACCATCTGAAGGTGACGTTCCGGATCGTCGACGAGCGGCGCCGCAAGGTCGCCGAGGACAAGGACCTGGAGGCGCTCAAGCTCCAGTTGCGGCCGAAGGCCCGCAAGGCGCTGTCGCAGGCGGCCGCCGCCACGGCGCAGCGCCAGGGCGGCGAGTCGCTGGAGCGCAAGGGGCTGACGGACTGGACGATCGGCTCGCTGACCCGTGTGTTCGAGACGCGCCGGGCCGGTCAGCCGGTGAAGGCGTATCCGGCGCTGGTCGACGACGGCGACACGGTGTCGGTGCGGTTGTTCGACACGGAGGCCGAGCAGGCGGAGGCGATGTGGAAGGGCACGCGCCGGCTGATCCTGCTGGGGATTCCGGTGAACCCCGCGAAGTTCGCGTCCGAGAAGCTGACGAACGCGCAGAAGCTGGCGCTGTCCGCGAATCCGCACGGCTCGGTGCAGGCCCTGTTCGACGACTGCGCGATGGCGGCGGCGGACCGGCTGATCGCCGACTTCGGCGGGCCGGCGTGGGACGAGGAGTCGTTCCGGAAGCTGTTCGACAAGGTCCGCGCGGAGATCGTCGACACGACGGTCCGCGCGGTGGGCCAGGTGCAGCAGGTGCTGGCGGCGTGGCAGGCCTGTGAGCGCCGTCTGAAGGGCGTACGGAGCCCCGCGCTGCTGCCCAACCTCCAGGACGTACGGGGGCAGCTGGACGGGCTCGTACGGCCCGGTTTCGTGACGGAGGCGGGGCTGCGGCGGCTGCCGGACCTGATGCGCTACCTGGTGGCCGCGGACCGGCGCCTGCAGCAGATGCCCTCGAACGTGCAGCGGGACAGCACGCGCATGGCGAAGGTCCACGAGATGCGGGACGAGTACGCGTGGCTGCTGGAGCAGTTGCCGCAGGGGCGGCCGGTGCCGCGGCAGGTGCTGGACATCCGCTGGATGATCGAGGAGCTGCGGGTCAGCTATTTCGCCCACGCGCTCGGCACGGCGTACCCCGTGTCGGACAAGCGGATCGTGAAGGCGATCGACGCGGCCGTACCGTAACGGCACCCGCACACAGGGTGAGTTCGACCAGGAGGCTCCACCTCCTGTACAGTCCTTCTCGCAGCGCAACGCAGGAATCGCGCCGCGAAACCTGGTCCTGTGGAGCAGTTTGGAGTGCTCGCCACCCTGTCAAGGTGGAGGCCGCGGGTTCAAATCCCGTCAGGACCGCAACAACCGGAAGGCCCGCATCCCACAAGGGACGCGGGCCTTCCGCACGAGCACCCCGACCGAGGCCGCGCCCCGCGACGGAGCCGCGATCGGACACAGCAAATCCCGTCAGGACCGCCACCCCCACAAAACCCACACCCCTCAAGGGACGCGTGCCTTCCGCACGAGCACCCCGACCGAGGCCGCGCCCCGCGGCGAAGCCGCGATCAAACACAGCAAATCCCGTCAGGACCGCCCTACGCGCAAGGCCCGCACCCGCCAAGCACCCCCGGGCTTCCCCCACGAGGACACATACGCGCCCTGTGGCAAAGCCGCGATCGGACACAGCAAATCCCGTCAGGACCGCCACCCCCACAAAACCCACACCCCGCAGGGGACGCCGGCCTTCCGCATGAGCACCCCCGACCGAAGCCGCGACCAAACACAGCAAATCCCCTCAGGGCCGCCACCCCCACAAAACCCACACCCCCCGAGGACCCACGCGTCCCAAGGGCCCACGCACCTCCCCTATGAGTGCGCCGCCCCGGCCGGAGTCGTGAGCGGGCGCGGCGGGTCCCTCCGGGGCCGTCCTGCGCGCGAGGCCCGCGCCCACGAGGGGTGCGCATGCGCGCTCCGCATGTGAGCCCGCCGCCCCGCGCGGGGACACGCGCCCTCCGCATGACAGGCGCCCGGGTCCGAGGAGCCGGGCTCCCGCCACGCGTGCGGGGCGCCGTGCGCCCCCTGCCGTCTTGACGGGGTCGTCGTCCCTCGGTACTCCAGGAGGCAGGGCACGACTCCGTGTTGCCCCTCGGAGGTGGCGCATGACGACATCGGCCAGGCACGAGACACGGGCGTTGCTCCGTGCGCATCTGGCGGCCGCGTCGTCGTACCGGCACCTCACCCGGCACTGCCCGATCTGCCACCACCTCCTGCGCCTGGCGATGGACGCCCCGGACGCCTCCCGGCCGGCCGGGGAACAACCCGGCCCCAACGCCCGTTCCCTCTAGCGCATATGCCACAGGCTCAACAAGCCAACCGGTATGTGACGGGTGTCACCGTATGAGTTTCAAGAAGTGCAGTACTTACACCTCTCCTACAACAGGTCAATTTAATATGTGCAATTGCACCACTCGGAGAGGTCCGCGCCGGCCGGCACACAGGTGATCCCCCACCCGTCCCCAGAGTCCGACAAGCCCGCGCACAGAGCGCTCCCGGGGGCCTGTCAGGACCGGACCGGCCCCCTCACGAGCGCACAAAAAAGATCGCGCCGGACTCGGCGGAGTCCAGCGCGATCGACGACGCACCCTTGTTCAGTTGCCTGGAAAGCTCTGATCAGCTTGGGCGAGGGGCCTGTTGGGGCAGTCCCCGCGTCGCTTGGAGCCAGGGTTCCCGGGCGTCTCGGCCGGTGGGGGACCAGCCGGTACCGCCCGGTTCATGCGGTGGTTCAGGCCTCGCTGCGCTGCTGCGGAATGCCCGCGAGCAGTGCGCGGACCTCGGCTTCGCGGTAGCGGCGGTGCCCACCGAGCGTGCGGATCGACGTGAGCTTGCCTGCCTTCGCCCAGCGCGTGACCGTCTTCGGGTCGACGCGGAACATGGTGGCGACCTCAGCCGGGGTCAGCAGCGGCTCGGCATCAGGGGTGCGAGCGGTCATGAGCGGCCTCCTCGGGAGAACCGAACCTTCTCGGTTCTTTCCTCTAAATTCTGCACCTTGACCCGCGTTGCCCGAAATGGCGGACGCGAGTCGAGTCGGTTATAGGACGAACGGCTTGTCCTCGGCACTACAACTACACCATCTGTCCAGCCACGTCGGCCAAACCGATGGAATTGCCCTCCCAGGTGTTCATCAGCCGCGGAAGCCGATGGACCATGCCATAGCGGACAGTCACGCCACTGTGACGATCAGTCACAGCAGCGATCAGGAGTCACCGGACCCCCCAAAGCGTGCATTACCGAGAATCCGCCCATAGTTGAGCACAGCAGGACGGAAGAGTCCTCCCCGGACTCCTTGTCCTATTTTGGCATGAGGGTGGGCAAGGGGCGCAAGGGCCACGTAAGTGCGGTCCGTCACGCTTGACGCGCTTGGGACATACGCCCGGATCGGCCTCTACGTCCGTTGTCGGGCCCGCGCTGACGGAACCTCAGACTCCTCAGGGCGAAGACAAAACCCCAAGAACGGCGTTTGGTCAAACGTCAGTTCGCCGAACGCAGGTCGCGGACCGACCGCCAGCGCTCCACGAGGCGCCCGTAGGCCGCCCCGGCGCCCTCCCCGTCACCGCGCCGCAGCGCCGCGATCCCTTCGGCCACGTCCGCCGCCGAGTGGTCGTCCTCGAGCGTGCCGGCCGGCAGGGCGTGCACCAGTCCGCCGTAGTCCAGTTCGACCAGCGAGCGCGGGTGGAACTCCTCCAGCCAGCGCCCGACGTCCACGAGGCCGTCGATCAGCAGGCTCTCGTCCACGGCGTCCCTGAGCGCCCGCAGCCCCCGCGCCACCCGCCGGCGGGCCTGGACCATCGGGGTCCGGTAGCGCAGGACGGGCTCCTCGCCGGCGGCCCCCTTGACGTACTCCCGCTCGTCGTCCGCGAACAGCACGAACCAGTTGATCGGCACCTGCCAGGTCGCGGTGCGGATCCACGGCCGGGCGTCGGGGTGGCCGGCCAGCCAGCGCTCGTAGTCCCGGGTCGCCTGGTGCCGTACGACCGGGGGCAGGAGCGCGTCCAGGACCGGCAGCGGGAACTCCTCGGCGAGCTCGCCCAGGGCCTGCCAGCCGCGCAGCCGGGTGCGCCAGGGGCAGACGCAGACCACGCCGTCGGCCTCGAGCACGAACGCGTCGTCGCTCTCGTGCACCGGCACCGGCACCGGCGGGGTGGGCGCCAGGTCGGCCAGGGACCGGCGGAGCTCGTCCTGGCAGGAGGGGCGGTCGGGGCGGCGGGCGTAACGGGCCCAGTGACCGCGTTCCGGCTCCGGGAAGGCGGCCAGCGGTTCGTACACGCGCAAGTAGGTCGCGTAGGGGACGATCACCGAGGACACCTTGGGCACGCCTGCTCCCTCCCCCGAAGGCCGTCGCGAAAACCTGCCGGACCCCCGCCCGGACGGGTGGGAAACCCCCGCAAACCGTCGCACGGCGGTACTCCGGACGGAGGTGATCCGCGACACGGTGCCTCCGACCGGCGCGTAAGGATCTAATCTCGTGCCACGGTCCCCGCCACCTCTACGGGAGCCGGCCCCACCCGCCGCTACTTACTCAGGAGTCACCACAGTGACCGACGTATCTGACGGCGTCCTGCACACCCTGTTCCGTTCGGACCAGGGGGGCCACGAGCAAGTCGTGCTCTGTCAGGACCGCGCCACCGGCCTCAAGGCCGTCATCGCCATCCACTCCACCGCGCTGGGCCCCGCCCTCGGCGGTACGCGCTTCTACCCGTACGCCTCCGAGGAGGAGGCCGTCGCCGACGCGCTGAACCTCGCGCGCGGGATGTCGTACAAGAACGCCATGGCCGGGCTCGACCACGGCGGCGGCAAGGCCGTGATCATCGGCGACCCGGAGCAGATCAAGAGCGAGGAGCTGCTGCTGGCCTACGGCCGGTTCGTCGCCTCGCTCGGCGGCCGGTACGTCACCGCCTGCGACGTCGGCACCTACGTCGCCGACATGGACGTCGTGGCCCGCGAGTGCCGCTGGACCACCGGCCGCTCCCCGGAGAACGGCGGCGCGGGCGACTCGTCCGTGCTCACCTCCTTCGGCGTCTACCAGGGCATGCGGGCCGCCGCCCAGCACCTGTGGGGCGACCCCTCGCTGCGCGACCGCAAGGTCGGTGTCGCGGGTGTCGGCAAGGTCGGCCACCACCTGGTGGAGCACCTGCGCGCCGAGGGCGCCGAGGTCGTGATCACCGATGTGCGCGAGGCCGCCGTGCGGCGGATCCTCGACCGGCACCCCCAGGGCGTGTCGGCCGTCGCCGACACCGAGGCGCTGATCCGCACCGAGGGCCTGGACATCTACGCCCCGTGCGCGCTCGGCGGGGCGCTGAACGACGACAGCGTGCCGGTGCTGACCGCCAAGGTGGTCTGCGGCGCCGCCAACAACCAGCTCGCCCATCCGGGTGTGGAGAAGGACCTCGCCGACCGCGGGATCCTCTACGCGCCCGACTACGTGGTGAACGCCGGCGGTGTCATCCAGGTCGCCGACGAGCTGCACGGCTTCGACTTCGACCGGTGCAAGGCGAAGGCGTCGAAGATCTTCGACACCACGCTGGCCATATTCGCGCGTGCGAAGGAGGACGGGATTCCGCCGGCCGCCGCGGCCGACCGGATCGCCGAGCAGCGGATGGCGGAGGCGCGCCCGGCGCGATGAGGTGCGCGCGGGCGGCCCGGCTCGGGCCGCCCCCGTACGGGTGAGCGGTACCCGCCGGGGGGCACTTGGAGAGAACTCTCACTTCTCCCGGCGGGTCGACCGCCGATAAGTGGTTAAAATCGCGATTGACCTGCGAGGACGGGGTACCTCGAAGGTCCTGGGCGCGGGCACGTCATGCGGGCGACGTACCGTATG
This sequence comes from Streptomyces sp. NPDC053426, assembly GCF_055585405.1. NCBI lineage: Bacteria > Bacillati > Actinomycetota > Actinomycetes > Kitasatosporales > Streptomycetaceae > Streptomyces > Streptomyces sp. NPDC053426. Next base: position 35,569 of record NZ_JBVJKE010000003.1, read on the forward strand.
GGCGCGGGCTCAGGTACCGTGGAAGCCCTACGGACCGGTCTCTCCGCGGAGAGTCCGTTCTGGACCATGAACGCGTGTCAAGACTCTGGGGCCGTCGAGCCCCGTCGTTGAGGGGGTCGAGCCATGGGGCGCGGCCGGGCCAAGGCCAAGCAGACGAAGGTCGCCCGCCAGCTGAAGTACAACAGCGGTGGGACTGATCTCTCACGCCTGGCCGAGGAGCTGGGCGCATCGCCGTCGAACCAGCCACCGAACGGTGAGCATTTCGAGGACGATGAGCAAGACGACGACCTGTACGCACGGTACGCCGACCTCTATGAGGACGACGACGAGGACGAGGACGGCCCGTCCTCGCAACAGCGTCGCGGCGCTTGACCTTGCGCTGAACAGCTGGACACCAGCCCGGTCGGTGACTCCGGTCACCGACCGGGTTTAGTGCTGCCTCCGCGGCCCTGAGCGCCTGGTGTGCCGCCCGCACGTTCACCGCGCGGGCGGCGCACCGTCGCTCACTTCGCGTAGTCACCGACGAGGGCAGCGCCCGTGGTGTGCTCGCCGCGGTCGGTGATCCCACCGGCCACCCAGGCGTCCACCCCGCGGTCGGCCAGCGTCGCCAGCGCCACGTCGACGGACTCCTGCGGCACGATCGCGATCATGCCGACGCCCATGTTCAGCGTCTTCTCCAGCTCCAGCCGCTCGACCGAACCGGTCCGGCCGACCAGGTCGAACACCGGTGCGGGCGTCCAGGTGGAGCGGTCCACGGTCGCGTGCAGTCCGTCGGGGATCACGCGGGCCAGGTTGGCCGCGAGTCCGCCGCCGGTGACGTGGCTGAAGGCGTGCACCTCGGTGGTGCGGATCAGCGCCAGGCAGTCCAGCGAGTAGATCTTGGTGGGCTCCAGGAGCTCCTCGCCGAGGGTGCGGCCCAGCTCGTCGATCCGGGCGTCCAGGGCGAGCCCGGCCCGCTCCAGCAGCACGTGGCGGACGAGGGAGTAGCCGTTGGAGTGAAGCCCGGAGGACGCCATGGCGATCACCGCGTCACCCGTACGGATGCGGTCCGCGCCGAGCAGCCGGTCGGCCTCCACGACGCCCGTACCGGCCCCGGCGACGTCGAAGTCGTCCGGACCCAGCAGACCGGGGTGTTCGGCCGTCTCACCGCCGACCAGGGCGCATCCGGCCAGCACACAGCCCTCCGCGATGCCCTTGACGACGGCGGCGACGCGCTCGGGGTGGACCTTGCCGACGCAGATGTAGTCGGTCATGAACAGCGGCTCGGCGCCGCACACCACGATGTCGTCCATGACCATGGCGACCAGGTCGTGGCCGATGGTGTCGTAGACGCCCAGCTGCCGCGCGATGTCGACCTTGGTGCCGACGCCGTCGGTGGCGGAGGCGAGCAGGGGCCGCTCGTAGTTCTTCAGGGCGGAGGCGTCGAAGAGGCCGGCGAAGCCGCCGAGGCCGCCGAGGACCTCGGGGCGCCGCGTCTTCCTCACCCACTCCTTCATCAGCTCGACCGCGCGGTCGCCCGCCTCGATGTCGACGCCCGCCGCTGCGTAGCTGGCACCAGTGTTCTGGGACATGACTGTGAGAGCTTTCGTGTCGTCCGTCAGGGCTTACGGGCGGCGGATCGCGTCGACCGAGGCCGGGGCGGCGGTGCCGGCGGCCAGCTCTGTCTCCAGCAGCTGCTTGCCGAGGAGCTCCGGGTCGGGCAGCTCCATCGGGTACTCGCCGTCGAAGCAGGCGCGGCACAGGTTCGGCTTGGCGATGGTGGTCGCCTCGATCATGCCGTCGATGGAGATGTACGCCAGGGAGTCGGCGCCCAGCGAGGTGCCGATCTCGTCGATCGTCATGCCGTTGGCGATGAGCTCCGCGCGGGTGGCGAAGTCGATGCCGAAGAAGCAGGGCCACTTCACGGGCGGCGAGGAGATCCGGATGTGGACCTCGGCGGCGCCCGCCTCACGGAGCATCCGGACCAGGGCCCGCTGGGTGTTGCCGCGCACGATCGAGTCGTCGACGACGACCAGGCGCTTGCCCTTGATGACTTCCTTGAGCGGGTTCAGCTTCAGGCGGATGCCGAGCTGCCGGATGGTCTGCGAGGGCTGGATGAACGTACGTCCGACGTACGCGTTCTTGACCAGTCCCGCGCCGAAGGGGATGCCGGACGCCTCCGCGTAGCCGATGGCGGCCGGGGTGCCGGACTCCGGGGTCGGTATGACCAGGTCGGCCTCGGCCGGGGCCTCCGCGGCGAGGCGGCGGCCCATCTCGACGCGCGAGAGGTACACGTTCCGGCCGGCGATGTCGGTGTCCGGGCGGGCCAGGTACACGTACTCGAAGACACAGCCCTTGGGCTTCGCTTCCGCGAATCGGGAGGTGCGCAGCCCGTTCTGGTCGATGGCGACGAACTCGCCCGGCTCGATCTCGCGCACGAAGCTCGCGCCGCAGATGTCGAGGGCGGCGGACTCGGAGGCGACCACCCAGCCGCGCTCGAGCCGGCCGAGGACCAGCGGGCGGATGCCCTGCGGGTCGCGGGCCGCGTACAGGGTGTTCTCGTCCATGAAGACGAGGCTGAAGGCGCCCCTGACCTTCGGGAGGACCACGTGCGCGGCCTGCTCCACGGTCACCGGTTCGCCGTCGGCGGCGCGCTGGCCGGCCAGCAGGGCGGTGATCAGGTCGGTGTCGTTGGTGGCCGCCACCTTGGGCGCGCGGCCGTTCTCCTTGGGGAGTTCGGCGACCATCTCGGCGAGCTGCGCCGTGTTGACCAGGTTGCCGTTGTGGCCGAGCGCGATGGATCCGTGCGCGGTGGCGCGGAACGTCGGCTGGGCGTTCTCCCACACGGAGGCACCGGTGGTCGAGTAGCGGGCGTGTCCGACCGCGATATGACCCTGGAGCGAACCGAGCGAGGTCTCGTCGAAGACCTGGGAGACCAGGCCCATGTCCTTGAAGACGAGGATCTGGGAGCCGTTGCTGACCGCGATACCCGCGGATTCCTGGCCCCGATGCTGGAGGGCGTAGAGCCCGAAGTACGTGAGCTTGGCGACCTCTTCACCCGGAGCCCAGACACCGAAGACGCCACAAGCGTCCTGGGGGCCCTTCTCACCGGGGAGCAGGTCGTGGTTGAGTCGTCCGTCACCACGTGGCACGCCACCGAGTGTAGGCGAGGCCGGCCGCTGGTCCGAATGCGGGATACGGCCCCGGCCGTGGGTCACCGCTGTGCGACGGCCCGCACACTGGTGCCGTTTTCGCTGGTCAGCGTGAGGGTTCGGCCTTCGATCCGGTAGTCCGCGGTGCCGTTGAACAGCTTTGTCAGCGCCTTCTCGCCGTCCATGAGTGAGTCTTCGCACATCATTCGGGTCAGCCTGGGCACGCCGAGCGTGATACGGCCGTCGCGCACGGTGGCGTCGGCGTTCACGTGGTTGCAGCCGAGGCGGCCGGAGACGGTGCCCTCCTCCTGGTCGAAGGTGAGGTGGGCGCGGCCGTCGACGGCGGGGGTGGTGACGGTCCACTCGGTGCCGTACAGCGGGGTGGCCCCGGCCCCGCTGAGGCGGACGGTGTCGCCGGACCCGGTGGTGAGGGTGAGCCGGCCGTCGTTCACGTCGGTCCTCAGGGCGCCGTCGCCGAGGGTGGCGGCGAGGGTGCTTTCGAGGTCCATGACCTGTTCGTCGCAGGCCCGCAGGGTGGTCTCCCGGTCGCCGAGCCGGATGCGGTCGCCCTCGAAGGTGACCCGGCCCTTGAACAGGTTGCAGCCGTAGTCGCCCTCGACGCCGCCGTCGTCGTCGAGGGTGAGGTGCGCGCCGTCGGGGGCGCGGTGGGTGGTGCCGTCGACGGTGACGCTGTCGATGGTCCAGCGGACGCCGGTGACCGGGTCCTCAGCCCGCGCGGCGCCGCTGCCGGCGCCCGCCTTCTCGCTGCCACAGGCCGCCGCGAGCGGGACGACGAGCACGGCGAGGGCCGTCAGGGTCATGCGCTGCTGGTGCTTCTGCCTGTACATGCCGATTCGACGAGGGCGGGGAGCAGGCGGTTCCCCTCCCGTCCCGGACTCATCCCAGCAGCGGCAGATACGGTCCGAGGTCCGCCCGTTCCCCGCTCGCGCTGACCTTCGCGCCGGCCACCGCGTCCTGCCAGGCCGTCCGTCCGCCGGCCAGCCGGATCCAGGTCAGCGGGTCGGTCTCGACCACGTTCGGCGGGGTGCCCCGGGTGTGCCTCGGCCCCTCCACGCACTGCACGACCGCGTACGGCGGGATCCGCACCTCCGTGGAGCCGCCGGGCGCCTTCGCGGCGAGCGCGTCGGCCAGCAGCCGGGTGCAGGCGGCCAGGGCCTGACGGTCGTACGGGATGTCGAGGCCGGGCACGGCGGCGTTCAGGTCGTCGGTGTGGACGACGAGCTCGACGGTACGGGTGACCAGGTAGTCGGCGAGGGTGATGGCGCCAGTCCGGGTGGCGAGGAGCCGGGTGCCCGGCGCGTCGGCGAGGCGCTCGGTGAAGCGCTGCTCGGTGCGGGCGTAGAGGGCGTCGAGGTCGGCGTCGGCGGCGGCCAGCGCGCGGGTGTCGTCGGCGATGGCGCTCGCCCGGGCGGCGGTGGCGAAGGGCCAGTCGAGGAGGGCCAGCTCGGCCTTCGGCGGTGCCTCGCGGTCGAGGTTGCGGCTGACCGTCTCCACCGCCATGGTCACGTGCGCGGCCAGCTCCCGTACGGTCCAGTCGCCGAGCCGGGTGGGCAGCGCGAGCTGCTCGGGGGTGAGGGTGCGCACGGCGGCCCGTACGTTCCCGAACTGCGCCAGTACGGCGGCACGGGTCTTGGCGGGGTCGTAGGAACGGGCGCGCTTCTTGGCCGGTGGCATGGCGGCAGCCTATGCGGGCGCGACCGGCGCCGGATCCGGTACGCCGGACACCTCGCCGTCGCGGGGAACGCCCGTGCCGCGCGCGGTGTCCGGGGCGGGCCGTCCCCCGGCCGGAAGGGCGGGTGCGGCTGCGTACGCGGGCGGGGGTGTCCGCCCGGCGCGCACTCCGCCCTCGTCGTCCCGGGCAAGGGCGATAACGCCGCGGCCCCCGCCCGGCGGACCGGGCGGGGGCTGCGTGCGGAAGGAGCGGGGGGATCAGGCCAGCAGGGCCGGGATCGTCCCCTCGTGCGCCTCGCGCAGCTCGGCCAGGGTGAGCGCGAACTCGCCCTGCACCTCCACCGTGTCGCCGTCGACGACGCCGACGCGGGTGGCCGGGAGGCCACGCGCACCGCACATGTCGTTGAAGCGGACCTCCTCCGAGCGCGGCACGGCGACGATCGCGCGGCCCGCCGACTCGGAGAACAGGAAGGTGAAGGCGTCGAGCCCGTCCGGTACGACCAGACGCGCGCCCTTCCCTCCCAGCAGCGCCGACTCGACGACCGCCTGGACCAGACCGCCGTCGGACAGGTCGTGCGCGGAGTCGATCATGCCGTCGCGGGAGGCGGAGATCAGGATCTCGGCGAGCAGGCGCTCGCGCTCCAGGTCCACCTTCGGGGGCAGGCCGCCGAGGTGGTCGTGGACGACCTGGGACCAGGCCGAGCCGCCGAACTCCTCACGCGTGTCGCCGAGGAGGTACAGCAGCTGGCCGTCCTCCTGGAAGGCGACCGGCGTGCGGCGGGCCACGTCGTCGATGACGCCGAGGACCGCGACCACCGGGGTCGGGTGGATGGCGGCCTCGCCCGTCTGGTTGTAGAGCGAGACGTTGCCGCCGGTCACCGGGGTGCCGAGCTGCTGACAGCCGTCCGCCAGACCGCGTACGGCCTCGGCGAACTGCCACATGACGGCCGGGTCCTCGGGCGAGCCGAAGTTCAGGCAGTCGGAGACCGCGAGGGGCTTGGCGCCGGTCGTGGCGACGTTGCGGTACGCCTCCGCCAGGGCGAGCTGCGCGCCCGTGTACGGGTCGAGCTTGGCGTAGCGGCCGTTGCCGTCGGTGGCGATCGCGACGCCGAGGCCGGACGCCTCGTCGATGCGGATCATGCCGGAGTCCTCGGGCTGGGCGAGGACGGTGTTGCCCTGCACGAAGTGGTCGTACTGCTGGGTGATCCACTGCTTGGAGGCCTGGTTGGGCGAGCCGACCAGCTTCAGGACCTGGTCCTTCAGCTCGTCGGACGTCTGCGGCCGGGGCAGCTTGTTCGCGTCGTCCGCCTGGAGCTCGTCCTGCCAGGACGGGCGGGCGTAGGGGCGCTCGTACGTCGGGCCCTCGTGGGCGACCGTGCGCGGGTCGACGTCGACGATCTTGCCGCCGTGCCAGAAGATCTCCAGGCGGTCGCCGTCGGTCACCTCGCCGATGACGGTGGCGATGACGTCCCACTTGTCGCAGATCTCGAGGAAGCGGTCGACCTTGTCGGGCTCGACGACCGCGCACATGCGTTCCTGCGACTCGCTCATCAGGATCTCCTCGGGGGAGAGCGTCGAGTCGCGCAGCGGGACGTCGTCGAGGGTGACGCGCATGCCGCCGGAGCCGTTGGAGGCCAGCTCGGACGTGGCGCAGGACAGGCCGGCCGCGCCGAGGTCCTGGATGCCGACGACCAGCTTCTCCTGGAACGCCTCCAGGGTGCACTCGATGAGGAGCTTCTCCTGGAAGGGGTCGCCGACCTGGACGGCGGGGCGCTTCGACGGCTTGGCGTCGTCGAAGGTCTCGGAGGCCAGGATCGAGGCGCCGCCGATGCCGTCGCCGCCGGTGCGGGCGCCGTACAGGATGACCTTGTTGCCGGCGCCGGACGCCTTGGCGAGGTGGATGTCCTCGTGCCGCATCACGCCGATGGCACCGGCGTTGACCAGCGGGTTGCCCTGGTAGCAGGCGTCGAAGACGACCTCGCCGCCGATGTTGGGCAGACCCAGGCAGTTGCCGTAGCCGCCGATGCCGGCGACGACGCCCGGCAGGACGCGCTTGGTGTCCGGGTGGTCCGCCGCGCCGAAGCGCAGCGGGTCGACCACGGCGACCGGGCGGGCGCCCATGGCGATGATGTCGCGGACGATGCCGCCCACACCGGTGGCCGCGCCCTGGTAGGGCTCGACGTAGGAGGGGTGGTTGTGCGACTCGACCTTGAAGGTGACCGCGTAGCCCTGGCCGACGTCGACGACACCGGCGTTCTCGCCGATGCCGACGAGGAGGGCGTCGTTCTCGGGGGCCTTCTCGCCGAACTGGCGGAGGTGGACCTTGGAGGACTTGTACGAGCAGTGCTCGGACCACATGACGGAGTACATGGCGAGTTCGGCGCCGGTCGGGCGGCGGCCGAGGATCTCCACCACCCGCTCGTACTCGTCCTTCTTCAGGCCCAGCTCGGCCCAGGGCAGCTCGACGTCGGGGGTCGCGGCCGCGTGCTCGACCGTGTCCAGAGGCGTCCGGCTCATGCGTTGACCAGCTTCTTGAGGATCGAGGTGAAGAACGGGAGGCCGTCGGTACGGCCGGTGCCGATCAGCGGCTCGACGGCGTGCTCGGGGTGCGGCATCAGGCCGACGACGTTGCCCGCCGCGTTGGTGATGCCGGCGATGTCGTTGAGCGAGCCGTTGGGGTTCACGTCCAGGTAGCGGAAGGCGACGCGGCCCTCCGCCTCCAGCTCGTCCAGCGTCCGCTGATCGGCCACGTAGCGGCCGTCCATGTTCTTCAGCGGGATGTGGATCTCCTGGCCGGCCGTGTAGTCGGTGGTCCAGGCGGTGTCCGCGTTCTCCACCCGCAGCTTCTGGTCGCGGCAGATGAAGTGCAGGTGGTCGTTGCCGAGCATCCCGCCGGGGAGCAGGTGGGCCTCCGTGAGGATCTGGAAGCCGTTGCAGATGCCCAGCACCGGGAGGCCGGCCCTGGCCTGGTCGATGACGGTGTCCATCACCGGCGAGAAGCGCGCGATGGCGCCGGCGCGCAGATAGTCGCCGTAACTGAAACCGCCGCACAGCACCACGGCGTCGACCTGCTTGAGGTCCTTGTCCTTGTGCCAGAGGGCGACGGGTTCGGCGCCGGCGACGCGGATCGCGCGCTGGGTGTCCCGGTCGTCGAGGCTGCCCGGGAAAGTGACGACGCCAATACGAGCGGTCACTTCGCGGCCTCCGCGACTTCCTCGACCCGTACGGTGAAGTCCTCGATCACGGTGTTGGCGAGGAAGGATTCCGCAAGATCGTGGATACGGGCGAGCGCGGCCTCGTCGACCGGCCCGTCAACTTCCAGTTCGAATCGCTTTCCCTGACGGACGTCCGAGATCCCTTCGAAACCCAGTCGCGGCAGTGCGCGCTGCACCGCCTGGCCCTGGGGGTCGAGGATCTCCGGCTTGAGCATGACGTCGACTACGACGCGTGCCACTGGCACTCCCGGTGTGTGGTGCTGAGCAGGTTCCTTCAGACTACCCGCACAAAATTTCTACGCGAGTAGAGTTGTAGGAATCTACGTGAGCGCCGTCACGATTCGGCATCGTGGGGAGACATCAGGGAAAAGTTCCGGGAAAGATCCCTGTTCGCCCGCACATCTCTATTGCGCACCGGACACGCGGACAGATTTAGTCGGGCTTCACATTGCAATGCCGGGCACTGTACAAATGAATTGTCATTAGCAGATACTTTGCCCGATTACAGGCGAACAGCCGACATCTCGACGATGTACCGGCACGTCATCACGGACGTCCGGACGAGAGATGCCGCACGAAGGGACCGATATTCGTGGCGCAGAAGGTCGTGGTCACTCTCTTTGACGACATCGACGGCTCGGAAGCGGCGGAAACGATCGCCTTCGGGCTGGACGGCAAGTCGTACGAGATCGACCTCAATGAAACCAATGCCAGGAAACTGCGTGCGGCCCTCGAGCCCTACGTGGACGCCGGCCGCAAGCGGTCGCGCTCCGGCAAGGCGTACCGGCAGACGGAGGTCGCCCCGGACCCGGCGGCGGTCCGGGCCTGGGCACAGGCGAACAAGATGGACGTCCCCGCGCGCGGGCGGATCCCCAAGAAGGTCTACGAGGCGTTCGCCGCGGCGCGGTGAGCCGACCGCGTGACGGTCTCCGGCTCCGGGCGGGCGGCCCGCCCGGACGGCCGGTCACCGGCCCCGCCCGGCAACCGACTTGCGCAGCACCCCTGCTGATCAGCTAGAGTCTGGAGCACGCCGAGGGGCGAGGCCGAAAGGCCCGGCTCACGGAGTACACGCGGGTGTAGTTCAGTAGTAGAACATCCCCCTTCCAGGGGGAAGGCGCAGTGTGCAATTCCTGTCACCCGCTCTGCACCGCCGTACCGATCACGCTTGTGCATCGGGTAGGCTGGTGCTCGCACCGATCAGTGAGAGCTGGTCGGGGGCAATGCGGACGTAGCTCAGTTGGTAGAGCGCAACCTTGCCAAGGTTGAGGTCGCGAGTTCGAGCCTCGTCGTCCGCTCCAGATCAAGGCCCCGGTCATCGACCGGGGCCTTCGTCGTGCGCTCGATCGAGGCCCGTCTGACATTTGTCATGTCCGGTGATGACAGCCCGCACTGCCGGACCGCCCCGGCCGCCGGAATGCTCGAAGCATGGAAGCGAACGAACACGAACACGTGATCGAGGTCACCGGCCTGCGACGTGTCTACGGGGGCGGGTTCGAAGCGGTCCGCGGGATCGACTTCTCGGTGCGGCGCGGCGAGGTCTTCGCGCTGCTGGGCACCAACGGCGCCGGCAAGACGTCCACCGTCGAACTGCTGGAGGGGCTCGCCGCCCCGGCCGGCGGGCGGGTCCGGGTGCTCGGCCACGACCCGTACACCGACCGTGCCGCCGTACGGCCCCGCACCGGCGTGATGCTCCAGGAGGGCGGCTTCCCCTCCGAGTTGACCGTCGCCGAGACCGCCCGGATGTGGGCGGGGTGCGTCAGCGGGGCCCGCCCCGAGCGGGAGGTGCTGGCGCTGGTCGGGCTGGAGTCGAAGGCCGGCGTCCGGGTGAAGCAGCTCTCCGGGGGCCAGCGGCGCCGCCTGGACCTGGCGCTCGCGCTGCTCGGCGACCCCGAGGTGCTCTTCCTCGACGAACCCACCACCGGACTCGACGCCGAGGGCCGCCGGGACACCTGGGAACTGGTGGGCGCGCTGCGCGACGGCGGTACGACCGTGCTGCTCACCACGCACTACCTGGAGGAGGCCGAGAACCTCGCCGACCGGCTCGCGATCATGCACGAGGGCCGGATCGCCGCCACCGGCACCCCGGCCGAGGTGACCGCGAGCGAGCCGTCCCGGATCACCTTCGAACTGCCCGAGGGCTACTTCGTGGGAGACCTGCCGCCGCTGGCCGAACTGGGTGTGAGCGAGCACACGGTCGACGGCCGGACCGTCCGGCTGCGCACCCGTGAACTGCAGCGGGCGGCCACCGGACTGCTGGTGTGGGCGCAGGGCGCCGGGGTGGAACTGCGCCGGCTGGACGTGCGGTCGGCGTCCCTGGAGGAGGCGTTCCTCGGGATCGCCAAGGACGCGTCGGCGGGAACGACGGGAACGGCGGCGACGAAGGAGTACGCGGCATGAGCACGACCACGACCAGGACCACCGGCACGGCCGGGACCACGACCACACCGGTGAGCCGGATGGCCTCCCTCGCCCGCGCCGAGATGACGCTGCTGGGGCGGAGCAAGGGCACCCTCGTCGCCGCGCTGTTCGTGCCGCTGGTGCTGCCGCTGAGCGTGCGGTCGGCGGCCGAGGAGATGGACCTCGCCGAGGCGGGGCTGACCCCCGGCGCCGTCGTGCTGCCCGCCGCCGTCGGCTTCTCCCTGCTGTTCGCCGTGTACTCCGCCCTCGTCGGCGTCTTCGTCGTCCGGCGTGAGGAACTCGTCCTCAAGCGGCTGCGCACGGGCGAGCTGCGGGACGCCGAGATCCTCGGCGGGTCCGCGCTGCCGTCCGTCCTCACCGGCCTGGTGCAGTGCCTGGTGCTGACCGTGGCCTGCGCCGTGCTGCTGGACATGTCCGCGCCGTCCGCGCCGCATCTGGCCGTCCTCGGCCTGCTGCTGGGGCTCGTGATGTGCGCCGCGCTCGCGGCCGTCACCGCGGGCTTCACCCGGACCGGGGAGAGCGCGCAGGTCACCCCGATGCCGCTGATGATCGTCTCGATGCTCGGCTCCGGCATGTTCGTCCCGCTGGAACTGCTCCCCGACCGGGTGGCCTCCGTCTGCGAACTGCTGCCGCTGACCCCGGTCGTCACCCTGGTGCGCGGCGGCTGGACCGGCGACCTGTCGGCCTACGAAGCCCTGGGCGCCCTCGCGACGGCGGTGGCCTGGACCCTGCTGGCGGTGTTTGCTGTACGGCGGTGGTTCCGCTGGGAGCCGAGGCACTGACGTACGCGAGGGCGGGGAGAGACCGGGACATGAGCAGGCCGGACGGCTGGTGGGGGCGCAAGAGCACACCCGCGAAGGTCGAGACGTACACGCGGTGGTCGTTCCACTCCGTCTGCGTCTCCGAGATGGCCGCGATCGGCCTGCCGGCCTTCGGGCAGGTGGGGGGACGGCTCGCACTCGTCCTGTCGCTGCCGGTCATGGCGCACGCCGCGCTGGGCATGGCGGTCGTCTCCCGGTCCCTGGACTGGACCCGCGGACGGCGTCCCCAGCCCCTGCGGCTGCTGTGGACGCTCGGCGTCCTGACCTCGGCGCTCGCGGTCGCCGCCCTCGTCATCGCGGAGCACGGGCCGCCGGGTGACGACGTCGACACCGCCGCGGGCTCGGCCTTCGGGGGCGTGCTCTGCTTCGGCGCGGGCATGATCACGCTCGGGGTGCGCGACCGGCGGCACGCCCTCGCCGTCGTCGGCGGGTTCGGGGCCGGAACGTGCCTTGTGCTCCTGCTGCTGGGCGCGCCCGTCCCCACCGCGCTGGGAACGGCCGCGATCGTGCTGGCCGGCGGCGGCTTCCTCGCCTTCACCGCGGTCTTCTCCGTCTGGCTGCTCAACGCCGTCTACGCGCTCGACGAGGCGCGCGAGACCCGGGCCCGGCTCGCGGTCGCCGAGGAGCGGCTGCGGTTCGGGCGGGACCTGCACGACGTGATGGGGAGGAACCTCGCCGTGATCGCGCTCAAGAGCGAGCTGGCCGTCCAGCTCGCACGGCGCGAGCGGCCCGAGGCGGTGGAGCAGATGATCGAGGTGCAGCGCATCGCCCAGGAGTCCCAGCGGGAGGTGCGCGACGTGGTGCGCGGCTACCGGGAGATCGACCTGGAGGCCGAACTCAGCGGTGCGCGGGGGGTGCTGAGGGCGGCCGGGATCGACTGCGAGGTGAGCGGTGAGACGGGCGGGCTGCCCGGTGAAGTGCAGTCGGCCCTCGGCTGGGTCGTGCGGGAGGCGACCACCAACGTGCTGCGGCACGGGGACGCGAAGAAGTGCACCGTGTCGGTGCGGATGCCTGAGGGGCGTGTGGTGTTGACGGTGCAGAACGACGGGGCGGCGGCTCCGTCCGGGTCGGCCGGCCCGAGCGGTGGGGGCGGCTCGGGTCTGGCGGGGCTGCGGGAGCGGCTGTCGGCGGTGGGCGGCACGTTGACCGCCGGAGGCACCGGCAAGGGCGCGTTCCGACTGGTCGCGGAGGTTCCCCTGAGTGCCGAGGCCGCGTGGGAGGTCGCGTCGTGACGGACGTCGTCCGCGTACTGCTCGCCGACGACGAGCATCTGATCCGGGGCGCGCTGGCCGCCCTGCTCTCCCTGGAGGACGACCTCCTCGTGGTCGCCGAGGCGGCCTCCGGCCCCGAGGCGCTGGCGATGGCGCGGGCGCACGCCCCCGACGTCGCCGTACTGGATCTGCAGATGCCCGGCGCGGACGGTGTGAAGGTCGCCACATCCCTGCGGACGGAACTGCCCGGCTGCCGGGTGCTGATCGTGACCGGTCACGGGCGCCCCGGGCATCTGAAGCGGGCGCTCGCGGCGGGTGTGCGGGGGTTCGTCCCCAAGACCGTCAGCGCCCAGCGGCTCGCGGAGCTCATCCGCACGGTGCACGCGGGAAACCGTTACGTCGACCCCGAGTTGGCCGCCGACGCGATCGCCGCCGGCGACTCCCCGCTGACCGCGCGCGAGGCCGAGGTGCTGGAACTCGCGGCGGACGGGGCACCCGTGGCGGAGATCGCGGAGCGGGCCGCGCTGTCCCAGGGGACCGTGCGGAACTACCTCTCCTCCGCCGTCTCGAAGCTCGGCGCGGAGAATCGTCATGCGGCGGTCCGTCTCGCACGGGAGCGGGGTTGGGTATAGTGGTTCTCGCGCCACGGCGCATGCGAACGTAGCTCAGTTGGTAGAGCGCAACCTTGCCAAGGTTGAGGTCGCGAGTTCGAACCTCGTCGTTCGCTCCATGTGAGGGCCCCGGTCATCGACCGGGGCCCTCGTCGTGCGCTCAGCTCCAAGTGGTGCCGGTCAGGCGCTCGTACGCCTCCACGTACTTGGCGCGGGTCGCGTCCACGATCTGCTCCGGCAGCGGCGGCGGGGGCTGCTCGCTCCTGCGGTCCCAGCCCGACTCGGCGGAGGTCAGCCAGTCCCGCACGAACTGCTTGTCGTACGACGGCTGCGCGCGGCCCGGCTCCCACTGCTCGGCCGGCCAGAAGCGGGAGGAGTCCGGGGTGAGCACCTCGTCCGCGAGGACCAGGCTGTCGCCGTCGAAGCCGAACTCGAACTTGGTGTCCGCGAGGATGATGCCCCGGTCGCGGGCGATGTCCCGGGCACGGGAGTAGGCGGCGAGGGTCGCCTGGCGGAGCTGGGCGGCGGTCTCCGCGCCGACCTGGCGGGCGACCTCCTCGTAGGAGACGTTCTCGTCGTGCTCGCCGACGGCGGCCTTGGTGGCCGGGGTGAAGATCGGGGCGGGCAGTTCGGAGCCGTCCACCAGGCCCTCGGGGAGGGCGAGGCCGCAGACCGTACGGGACTCGTCGTACTCGACCAGGCCCGAGCCGGTGAGGTAGCCGCGGGCCACGCACTCCACCGGGACCATGTTCAGGGACTTGCAGACCAGGGTGCGGCCGGCCCAGTCGGCGGGGGCGCCGGCCGGGAGCTCGGTGCTCAGGACGTGGTTGGGCAGCAGGTCGGCGAGCTGGTCGAACCACCACAGGGAGAGCTGGGTGAGGACCCGGCCCTTGTCGGGGATCTCGGTCGGCAGCACCCAGTCGTAGGCGGAGATGCGGTCACTGGCGACCATCACGAGGTCGCCCGCCTCGCTCCGGTACAGCTCGCGCACCTTGCCGGTGTGCAGATGCACCAGACCCGGAACCTGGATCGGCTCGGGCTTTTCGACGAATCCGGACACGGTTTCTCCCTGTGGTTCTTTCCAAGTGACTCGATTCTCCCGTACGGGACGAACGGTCGCGGCCCGGGGTCAGTCGCGTTTGCAGATGCGGTCCAGGAGGTTGGCGGTGGCGCGCTGGATGCGGGGGTCGACGTGACCCGGGCGGTCCAGCGCCGGTGACCAGGCGAAGGTGCCGGAGGCGAAGACCCAGGCGCCGGAGGGGGCCCGGTAGAGGGACGTCTCCTGGTGGCGGCGGACGCCCCGGCGGTCGGTGTACGGGGAGTGGGCGAGCAGCACGCGCTCCTCGTGCCCGGGCAGCGGGGTGCGCGGGTAGTAGCGGTCGGCCTCGGCCGCGACCATGCCCTCGATGCCGTCGCCCTCCCGCGCGCCGGTCGCCTCCCACATCCAGTGGCCGGCGTTGCGGACGATCAGCGGGTGCGGCTCGGGGACGGGTCCCGCGTACTGGATGCCCAGGAGCTGCTGCTCCGCGCGGTCCTGTTCCCGCCACAGGGTCGGTTTGCCCGGGCCCTGGCGTTTGCGGCAGGTCAGCAGGCGGGCGGGGCCGGACGGGGAGGGGGCGAGCTCCACCTGCCAGTACATGGTGTTGGCGGAGAGGAAGACGAGGGACGTGCCGTGCTCACGGGCGTGCTCCACGGCGGTGCGCATGGGGACCGACCAGTACTCGTCGTGGCCGGGGAAGATCAGGCCCCGGTAGCGGGCGGGGTCGATCCGGCCGGCGTGCAGGTCGCGGGCGTCGGCGTAGGCGAGGTCGTAGCCGTAGCGCTCGGCCCAGCGGATGACGTCGTAGGCGTGGCCGACGTGCAGCGGGAGGCCGGCGCCCGCGTACGGGCGGTCGAAGGAGACGGTGGTGGCGGCGTCGGCCTCGCCGAGCAGCCGGCCCTGCTCGTCCCAGGCGTGGTAGAGGCTCGCGCCGGTGCGGCCGTCCTCCGGGTAGAGGTTGTACGCCTGCCAGGTGACGTCGGGCAGCACCAGGAGGAGGTCGGCGGGGCGGCTGTCGCGGACGGTGAACGGGATGTGCGAGCGGTAGCCGTCGGCGGTGGTGAGGACGGCGACGTACGCGCCGACGCTCCAGTACGACGGGACCGGTAACCGCCAGGACAGCCACCAGTGGTGGCAGGAGACGGTGCGGTCGGCGGTGAGGGGCGCCGGCTGCACGATGCCGGAGAGGCGGGGACTGGAGGTGATCTTGGTGGCGCCGTGGCCGCCGTAGTGGCCGATGCGGTAGACGTCGACGTCGAACGGCTGGGGCGGGTCGACGGTGATGTGGAAGTCGATGGACTCGCCGGGGGCGACCGCGCCGGTGGAGGCGAAGCCCTTGATCTGGCGGTGCACGTCGTCGGCGGCGCGGGGCCCGACGGAGTCGGAGGAGGCACGGGGGGCGGGGATCCTCGGGCCGCCCCGTTCCGGGACGCGGGCGGCGGCCCGTTCCGTGTCCGTGTACGGCTCCGGGTCCACGTACCAGGGGACGACCTGGCCGCTGTCGCCGAAGTACGTCTCGCTGCCGCGCAGCCACGGGAGGGGGCCCTGTCCGAAGGGGTCGTTCACGGCGTGCGCCAATGCTCCCGATTCCCAGCGGCGGATCTGCTCCGAACCCATGATCGCTCCCCTCCCTGGTGTTATGTGGTTGTCGTATGTCGCGCGCTCTTGCCAGAGGGCGCGAACGGTCCAAGCACATCACATTGCGCACGCCTTCCGTCACCGTTCGTCTTGAATTGACCGAAAACGGAAGGGTGAGCTCCGGGAGATCCGGGGGGAGGGGGCCGCCGGCTCAGACGAGCCGTACGGGCTTCTCGGGGCGTATGCCCTGCCGGGTCAGCCACAGCCGGAGGGCGGAGGGGTCGCCGTCCTCGATGAGGGCCAGGACCTGGGAGGAGAGATCGGTGGCCCGTGCGCCGCCGAGGAGAAGCGTGGGGCCGTCGAGCCAGTCGAGGCCGGGGGTGGCGCCCGCGGTGTCCATCGCGGCGCAGCAGACCATCGCCGCGACGTGATCGGCGAGCAGCTCACGCGCGGTGCGCGGGGGCTGGAGCGGGAAGAGGGGGAGCGCCTGGTCGTCCCGGAGGGGAACGGTGCCCGCGCCGCCGGCGGAGGACCCTACCGCCTCTTCCCGGGCCAGCTCGGCACTCAGCCGCACGGCGAGAACGGCACTGCGGGGGGTGGCACCGGCCAGGTCCTCGTCGTCGGGATCGGAAGCCGGGGACGGACCGGGACCCGTGACCGGCTCGGCGGACCGGGTGGAGGGCGTGGCCGGGTCGGGCTCCATGGATCGGGCGGAGGACATGACCGGGGCGGGCTCAGCGGGCGAGCCGGGCTCCGTGGACGAGGCCGGATCCGTCGGCGGAGCAGGTTCCGTGGGCGGGGACGGCTCAGTGGACTCAGTGGACGAGCCACGGTCCATGGGGGAGGCGGGTGCCGTAAGGGGGCCGGGATCCGCAGGGCGGATGGGCTCCGTGGACGGGGCACGGCTCGTGAACGAGGTGGCGGGGTCACCGGACGGGTGGGACTCGGACGGTGCGGGATCCCCGGCCGAGGCGGGCGCCGTGGGCGGGGCGGGCCTGGTGAGCCGGGCCGTGGCCATCGGCGGGGCGGGTTCCATGGGCGGGGACGGCTCAGTGGACGAGCCGCGGACCATGGGGGAAGCGGGTGCCGTAAGGGGGCCGGGATCCGCGGGCGGGGCGGATTCCGTGGGCGGGGGTGGCTTCGTGGACGGGGTGCGGTCCGTGGGGGAGGCGGGTGCCGTAAGGGGGTCGGGGGCCGTGGGGCGGGTGGTCAGGTGGGTCAGGACTCGGGCGAGGGTGGGGCCGCCGGGGGCCGAGGGCTCGTCGGGAGCGGTCGGGACGTGGAGGGCGTCCAGGACGCGGTGGAGGCGGGCGGCGTCGGTGCGCCACTTGCGGTCGACGACCTCCTCCGGGTAGTCGCCCCAGTGGACCGGGGACCAGTCCGGGCCGGTCTCCGCGGGTCCGCCGTGGAAGAGGCGGGCGGCGAGGAGCGAGGCGGCCTCGTCCACCGTGCCGGGCTCTTCCAGCAGGTCGCAGGCGGGACGCTCACCGAGACGGGAGGCGAAGCCCTCCGCCAGCCGGTCCCGGCGGGACAGCTCGGTCAGCGCCGCCACCACTCCCGCGTTGAGCCGCGAGGGCCAGCGGCCCATCCGCCAGGCCGGCAGCGCCACCCGGGTGAGCAGCCGGTCCCAGCCCGCGTACGCCAGCCCCACCTGCTCCTGGGCGACGATCCGCAGCCCGTAGTCCACGGCCTGCGCACGCTCGGCCGCCGCCGCGGCGACCCCGCGCTCCATCTCGGCGGCATGCCCCCGGCAGCCGCGCAGCAGCAGACGGGCGACCCGGCCGACACCCGCGAGCACCCCGCGGACCACCGGCCCCCGGCGGGGCGCCGAGGCCACGGCCACCGCGGCGTCCAGCCCCCGCACGAAGCGCCGGGCGGCGGCTATGTCCGGGTGCGCCGACGGTCCCGTACCGGCCACGACCGGGGCGAGGACCGCGCGCAGCTCGCCCACCCGCATCCACCACAGGAACGGGGAGCCGATCACCAGCACGGGCGCGGCGGCGGCCCTGCCCCGGGCGGGCTGCCCCGCACCGGCTATGTCGCCGTGCTCCTCGGCGGGCGGGGGCCCGTGGGCCGGGTGGGTGCGGTCCTCCAGCCAGCTGTCGCAGTCCGGGGTGAGCGCTATCGCGGAGGGGGCGGGGACGTCGAGCCGGTCGGCGAGGTCGCGCACCATCCGGTACAGGTCCGGGGCCGCGCCCTCGGCGATCGGGACCGTGGGGCTCATGGCGGGCCGGGCCCGTACGACGACCAGGGCGACACCGGCGGCGACGAGCAGGACCAGCACCGCGACCGGTGCGAGGAGCCGGCGGGCGAGGTCCCAGCCGCCGCCCGGCAGATGGCCGGTGGACCCGCCGACGAGCAGGATCACGGCGACGGCGGCCGGCAGCAGCGCGACGGCCAGCGCCCGGCTCCGGACCCGCAGCACGGCCAGCGCGTGCGACCGCGCCGTCCGCGCGCCCGCCTCCGCTCCCGTTGCGCTTCCGCTCATGGCCCGTCCTCACCTCCCTCCCGGCGGTCCTGACGCTGACTCGGCGTTGCCCACTCCCCCACTGTGGCACCCGCCACCGACATCGCAATGCCGATGGGCCAAGTGCCGGAACGCTTGCGCGGCACCATAGTTGGGGCCCCGGTTCCCGTCAGCCGGATGGCGCATCGCTCACTCGATGGAATGGCTTTGGGGAAAGGTGGATGACGGACGGCAAGGGTCAGGCCCCGGATCCTGAGACGGATCCGGGGCCTGCGGGGTTCATCGGCGCCGGGACGGGGACCGGCCCGTCCGGCTTACGCGTCCTGCGCCTCCCGCGCCGCCTTCGCCGCGATGTCCGTACGGTGCTGGGAGCCGTCGAGGCCGATGCGGGACACCGCGCGGTAGGCGCGGTCGCGGGCCTCGGTGAGGTCCTTGCCGGTCGCCGTGACGGACAGCACGCGCCCGCCCGCGCTGACGACCGCGTCACCGTCCCGCTTCGTCCCCGCGTGCAGCACGTACGCGTGCGGGGCGTCCTGGGCGGCGACCTCGTCCAGGCCGGTGATCGGGTCGCCGGTGCGCGGGGTGCCGGGGTAGTTGTGCGAGGCGACGACCACGGTGACCGCGGCCTCGTCGCTCCACCGCGTCGGCTCCAGGTGGGCGAGGTTGCCGGTGGCGGCGGCCATCAGCAGACCGCCCAGCGGGGTCTTCAGCCGGGCCAGGACCACCTGGGTCTCGGGGTCGCCGAAGCGGGCGTTGAACTCGATCACGCGGACACCGCGCGAGGTGATCGCCAGACCGGCGTAGAGCAGCCCGGAGAACGGGGTGCCACGGCGCCGCATCTCGTCGACGGTCGGCTGGAGGACCGTCTCCATGACCTCGTCGACCAGCTTGGGGTCGGCCCACGGCAGCGGGGAGTACGCCCCCATGCCGCCGGTGTTCGGACCCTCGTCGCCGTCCAGCGCGCGCTTGAAGTCCTGGGCGGGCTGGAGCGGTACGACCGTCTCGCCGTCGGTGATCGCGAAGAGGGAGACCTCGGGGCCGTCGAGGAACTCCTCGATCACCACGCGCTCACAGGCACCGGCGTGCGCGCGGGCCGCCTCGACGTCGTCGGTGACGACGACGCCCTTGCCGGCCGCGAGCCCGTCGTCCTTGACGACGTACGGGGCGCCGAACGCGCCGAGGGCCGCGTCGACCTCCTCGGGCGTCGTGCAGACGTAACTGCGGGCGGTGGGCACGCCGGCCCCCGCCATGACGTCCTTCGCGAAGGCCTTGGAGCCCTCGAGCCGCGCGGCCTCCCCGGACGGGCCGAAGACCGGGATGCCCGCGTCGCGCACGGCGTCGGCGACACCGGCGACGAGGGGTGCCTCCGGGCCGACCACCACGAGGTCCGCACCGAGCCGCGCGGCCAGCGCGGACACGGCCGCGCCGTCGAGGGCGTCGACCTGGTGCAGCTCGGCGACCCCGGCGATGCCGGCGTTGCCGGGGGCGCAGTGCAGCGCGGTGACGTCGGGGTCGAGGGACAGGGAGTGGCACAGGGCGTGTTCGCGGGCGCCGCTGCCGATGACGAGGACCTTCACGGGGGTCAGCCTAACGGGAGACGGCGGGTTCGTTTTGTGCGGGCTTCCGAAGGGGTGGGCGGACGCCGTTCGTACCTTCCTCCGAACGCCTAGTCGTTCGTGACCTCCTCGACGACCGTCGCGCCCAGCTCGCGGACGAGCAGGTCCTTCCCGGAGAGGGCGGACTCGTCCAGGTCGGGGTCGTCGTCCTCGGGAACGTCGTCCTCGGGCGAGACGGGCGGCGGCTCGGGAGCGGACGGGCGGGGCGCCGGTGCCGGGGCGGGCGCGGGCCGCGAGGCGCTCGCCGGCTGCGCGGGCGCGGCGGCCGGGGCGCTCGCCTGGGGAGCGGAGGGCCGCTGGCCGCCTCCGGGGCCGTCGTACCCGCCGCCACCGCCGTAACCACCGCCGCCGTTGCGGGCGCCGGCGGGCGGCCCGGCCGGGACCGCGGCCGACGCCGCCATGCCCCCGCCACCACCCCCGCCGCCGGACGGGTCGACGACCGCCTCGATCTTCCACTGCACGTTGAACTGCTCGGCCAGCGCCTGACGCAGTACGTCCTCACTGCCGCTGCTGAGGAAGTTGTCCCGCGCTCCGGCGTTCACGAAGCCGATCTGGAGGACCGTGCCGTCGAAGCCGGTCACCTGGGCGTTCTGGCTGAGCAGGATCCAGGTGAAGCGACGACGGTTCTTGACCGTTTCCAGGATGTTCGGCCAGAGCATGCGGGGGTCGAGCCCACCGCCGCCACCGCCCGAGGGCGCGGGCGTGGGCGCGGGGGCCGCCTGGGGGGCGGCAGACGCGGGCGCGGGGGCGCCGGCCGAGGCCGCGGGCCGAGCCCCGCCCGCCGGCGCGGCCGTGGGCCAGCCGCCCGGCCGACGGCCGCCACCACCGGCGGAGGCGGCGGTGGGCCAGGCACCGGGGGCGCTGGGAGCACTGGGCGCGGACGGAGCCTCGGACGGCACCGGGGCGGCGGGCGCCGGGGGCTGCTGAACCTGCGGGACAGGGGGCGCGGGAGCGGGAGCGGGCGGCGCCGGAACAGGTGCGGGACCGGGCCCTCGTACCGCCGCGCGGGCGGCGGCGGGACCGCCCCCCGGCTCGACGAGGCCCTGCTCCGGCGCTCCCCCGTGGGCCTGCGGCCCGGGCGCGTACGCCACGGCGGGCATACCGGCACCGGCACCGCCCGCGGAGAAGTTCACCCCGCGCTCGATCCGGTCCAGCCGGGCCATGACCGAGCGCTCGTCGCCGTAGGCGGCGGGCAGCAGTACGCGGGCGCAGATCAGCTCGAGCTGGAGGCGCGGCGAGTTGGCGCCGCGCATCTCGGTGAGCCCCTCGTTGACGAGGTCGGCGGCGCGGCTCAGCTCGGCGGCCCCGAAGGTGCCTGCCTGTGCCTGCATCCGCTCGATCACGTCGGCGGGGGCGTCGATGAGCCCCTTCTCGGCGGCGTCGGGCACGGCGGCGAGGATGACGAGGTCCCGCAGCCGCTCCAGCAGATCGGCGACGAACCGCCGCGGATCGTTGCCCCCCTCGATCACCCGGTCGACGACCTCGAAGGCGGCGGCACCGTCACCGGTCGCGAAGGCCTCGACGACGGAGTCGAGCAGCGAGCCGTCCGTGTACCCCAGCAGGGAGGTGGCCATGGCGTACGTCACACCGTCCGCACCCGCGCCGGCGAGGAGCTGGTCCATGACGGACATCGAGTCACGCACGGACCCGGCACCGGCCCGCACGACGAGCGGCAGCACGCCCTCCTCGACGGGGATGTCCTCCTTGCCGCACACCTCGCCGAGGTAGTCCCGCAGCGTGCCGGGCGGCACCAGCCGGAACGGGTAGTGGTGCGTACGCGACCGGATGGTCCCGATGACCTTCTCGGGCTCGGTGGTGGCGAAGATGAACTTCAGGTGCTCCGGCGGCTCCTCGACGACCTTGAGCAGCGCGTTGAAACCGGCCGACGTGACCATGTGGGCCTCGTCGATGATGTAGATCTTGTAGCGGCTGCCCGCGGGCCCGAAGAACGCCTTCTCGCGCAGGTCACGGGCGTCGTCCACACCACCGTGGGAAGCGGCGTCGATCTCGATGACGTCGATCGAACCCGGCCCGTTGCGCGCGAGGTCGCGGCAGGACTGGCACTCCCCGCACGGCGTCGGGGTCGGGCCCTGCTCGCAGTTCAGGCACCGCGCCAGGATCCGCGCGCTGGTCGTCTTGCCGCACCCGCGCGGACCGCTGAACAGGTACGCGTGATTGACCCGGTTGTTCCGCAGCGCCTGCTGCAGCGGGTCGGTGACATGCTCCTGCCCGATGACCTCGGCGAAGGACTCCGGGCGGTAGCGGCGGTACAACGCGAGAGACGACACGCATACGAGGTTATAGGCGTCCACTGACAACCGACCCGTACGCCCGGAACGCAAGCGCCCCCCACGCACCCGCCAGAGCCGACCTACCCTTGCTGCCTTCCGGCCCTGGGGGAGTTCAGTCAGATAGCGCCGCGTGAGGGGCTGCGCCCACAGTACCCGATGCCGACCGGTGGGAACGAGTTCGCGAGCACTCCTCTCGGTCATGTAATGTTCCCACCGGAGGATTCGCCTAGAGGCCTAGGGCGCACGCTTGGAAAGCGTGTTGGGGGCAACCCCTCACGAGTTCGAATCTCGTATCCTCCGCCAGTGCCTCACCGGGCACGTTGTCGAAGGGCCCCCTGGAAACAGGGGGCCCTTCGACGTTGGTCCGTCTCAATTGGTCTCGGAACAGGTGCTGTGCTCGCGTCCAGGGGCTCCCTGGGCTCTTGCCGATGGGTCATCACGTCCACGACGATTCCGATGCCCACAGAGCGGCCTCTCCTGCGCCCAGCAAGTTCGATCACGTCCGCCTGTTATCAACAACGGTTGGAGCATGTCCGGCCAACGCACAGGCACGCCGCGTTCGGGTATGGAAGGACGTCGGCCCGGGGTTCGCGCACCTGACCGCCTAAGGACGTAAGGCCCTCCCGGTCAATGCGGCTGAAGAACAAAGACGCAGCTCAGGAAGGGGTTGCGGCACTAACCCTCACATCACTCATCCTCGCCGTGCTGTCGGGGACCCCCGCAGTCCACGGAAGGGGTGGAGCTCCTGCGCTCCGCTTCATGCGTGTGAGTCGCACGCCTACTCGAAGGATGTTTCCTGATGACCCTGATCATGCTCGTGCTCGCCGTAGTGGTCACCGTTCTGACGTTGTTCCTGGCCTCGGCGCTCGGTGTGCTGGTGCTCTCGCGTCCCACGCTGACTGCGCCGGTCCAGACCGCGGTGAGCAGCGTTGCGGCGATGGTGGCGCTGATGGCCGTGCTCGTGGCCGTCACCCGCTGACAGCTGCAGAACACGCAGCTTTCGACCTTGTAGGCCTAACACCTGCTCGTCTGGGCAACCGAAAGCCCCGGCTCATCATGGGTCGGGGCTTTCGGTTCTGTCCGTCTCAGTCATCCGCTGGTTGATCCTGGAAGGCTCCCCCGACTTGCCCTGTGACTCTCCGGAGCATCGGCTCGGTGACGTGCATGTGCCGGGCGCGCATCCGGGCCGCTCCCCCCGGGCTCCCATCCCGCGATCGAGTCGATCACGACATCTGGGACGCCGAGGACCAGGAGGACGGTCGCGGCGGTGTGACGCGCGTCACGAAGGTGACCGTCCCGGACGCCGGCGTCCCGAAGTAGCCGCTTCCAGACGTGGAAGTCGGTGTTCGGACTTAGCGGCCCACCAGTGGGCGAAGCGAAGACGTACTCCTTGCGCTCCCAGTCGGCACCGGCCTCGATCCGTTCCCGCTCCTGGGCTTCCTGGTGCTGCCGCAGGATCTTGATCAGCGGATCGGGCAGGCCGACGGTGCGCCGTCCGGCTCGGGACTTGGTAGAACACGCGTGCGACATACAGATTCACTGCGAAGATCGCCTACGGGTGGCACGAGCCGGGACCGGACACCCATGCCATGACTGCCGGAGTCACCGAGTCAGAAGGCGGAGAGAGCTTCACGCTTGAGTTCCAGTGCGGCTTCGAGGAACCCGATGCGCAGAACATCCGTAATGGCTGCAGCTCGTACTGCGTTGCCACTCCCGACCAGGGCACCGCGTATGGATGTGTGCGCACGGTGGAGCTGGAAGGAGACATCCTGCGGGTCACGTTCGACCCCGATTCCTTGGAAGCCCTGTTCCTGGACGACCCGGTAGTCGAGGCAGTCCTACATGCGCCGGCCGCGGACATAGCTCGCATGCGGGAGGCACTCACACGCATCCTCACCTACGGCCGACCGGACGCGATCCCGATCGGATCTGAACTTCGGCTGCTGATCACGCTCCGATGGAGCTTGCCCCGGCCACTGAGACTCCGCCGACCGCGTGCGCTCCTTGAGGTCGCAGTCATGACGAGTCCCTTGACACCTGACGCTCACATTGGCAATCGCGAGACCTTCAGCGCCTTCCCGGCCCGTCTTCGTACAGACTACGCAGCCACGGCCAACAGTGGGAGAACGTGACGCTGGACAGGTTTCTGGAAGCCCTGGAAGCCTGGGTTACCGCGCCTCAGCCTTTGGTGGGCACTTCCCTGACCGCGTAGTAGGCGTGAAGCGCGGCCTCGCTGCCGGAGCCCAGGGCGGTCATGATCCGTTGGAAGCGGGCGGAGCGTAGGTCGCCGGCCACGATGACGCGAGGGTGCTGGTCGGTAGGCGGACAGTATCCGTCCGCACCACGGGTCAGGTCGCCCGATGGGGCGGTCGGCGCGTTCCCGATGGACCGGGGGCCCTCCTCCCCGGCCAGACACTTGTGACGGGGTGCTTCGCCTTCACCGTCACACCAAAGGAGCGCGGCCACCGGGGGCCTGAGGTCACCGTCAGGGAACTGGCCGTGGAGAACGAGCCGCAGTCCGCGTGCACGGCGGCAGGAGTACCGTCTCCCAGCATCTCCCCAAGCCACTGAATGAGGGGTGCAGCCAGGGCGATCAGCCGAAGCTCTGCCCGGGGAACAACCGTGAGCAGCAATGGTCTGCGCAGGGACTCACTGAAAAAGAGGCACACCCATTCTCTGCTCTACGACGCCATGACTCGCACGTGGCAACAAGCCTGTTCGTGTGACAACTACCGTGTCCCGGCTCACCAACTGACGTGCTAAACCGTCAGGTTGGAAAGGGCTCAGCGTATCGAAAAGCGCCTGCCGCACAGGGGTGGCCGCTGCTGCCCCGTCCCCGCGAAGGAAGGCAGGGCAGCGTCGCAGCCCCGAAGCACCGTCACCCCTGCGCTGCGGACAAGTCCGCCGACATCGGCCTCCATCTTCCGGCAGACCGGCTGCTCAGGGTAGATTGTATCGACGGCGATAGTATCGGTAGAGATACTATCTCTACCGGGAGCCTACATGCGTCGTTTCATCGGGCGGGAACGCGAGCTGAACGTGCTCGGCAAGGCCTTGCAGGCGGTTCACGACGCCACCGGGTCGGCGAAGCCCGGTCAGTGCATCCTCATGCGCGGACGGAGGCGGGTCGGCAAGTCCAGCCTCGTCGAGGAGTTCATCCGGCGGACCGGAACGCCGTACCTCTTCTTCACCGCGGCGGGCGGCACGGCGGAGGACGAGCTGACGGAGCTGCTCGACGCCGTCGCCAGATCCACCCTGCCGGAGAGGGAACTGTTCTCCGAGGAGACCCCGGAGCAGTGGAATGCGGCACTCAGGCTGCTTGCGGAAATCCTGCCCGACGACACTCCCAGCGTCATCGTCATCGACGAGGTTCCATACCTGATGGACCGCATCGACGCCTTCGAGGGCATGCTCCAGCGAGCATGGGACCGGCTGCTCAGCCGCAAGCCGGTGCTTCTCCTCCTGGTCGGGTCCGATCTGTCGATGATGGAGGCGCTGAACAACTACGACCGCCCCTTTCACCAGCGGGGCCGAGAAATGATCGTGGGGCCTTTGAACCCGGCCGACATCGGCGAGATGCTCGGCCTGTCTCCGGCAGCCGCATTCGACGCCGCTCTGATCACGGGAGGTCTGCCTCTGATCTGTGCCGAGTGGCGGGCCGGAGCGGATGTCTGGGAGTTCCTCCGCGACTCGCTGGACAACCCGATCTCGGCACTACTGGTCTCCGCTGAACGGTCACTGGCCGCGGAGTTTCCACCGCAGGCGATGAGCAGGGAGGTCCTGCGGGCCATCGGATCCGGGGAGCGAACCTTCACCAACATTGCTCGCGCGGCGGGCGGTATCGCCCACACCACTCTCACCCGAGCCACTGACGTCCTGACCGAGAAAAGGGTCGTGGCCGCCGAGCTGCCGCTCTCGCTCAGGCCGTCGAAGGAACGCCGCTACCGGGTGGCCGACCCCTACCTGCGCTTCTGGCTCGCGTTTCTGGATCCGCACATGGCGGAGATCGAGCGGATGCGAGGGGATCTCACTCTGAGCCGTATCAAGGAGCAGTGGACGAGCTGGCGGGGCCGCGCGATCGAGCCCCTGGTCCGGGAATCCCTCGCCCGCCTCCTGCCGGACGGGCTCCTGGCCGCCGCCCCGGCGATCGGCGGGTACTGGACCCGCAACAACGACGTGGAAATCGACTTGGTGGGCGCCGACCGGCAGCCGGTGGCAAAGCAGTTGCTCTTCCTCGGCTCGGTCAAGTGGTTGGAGAACTCCGCGTTCGACAACCACGACCTGGCAGCACTGCAGAAGCACCGGGCGGCGGTCACCGACGAGCCAGTACCGCTCGTGGCGGTCTCCCGCAGCGGGATCAGATGTTCCGGTCTTCAAGCGGCCTACGGCCCCGACGAACTGCTCACGGCCTGGCGCAAGGTGTGAACAGGGGTGGGCTTTCCGTGGTTGCGGTTCTGATTGCATTCGCCTCCGTCCTCTGCGGTTCGGGCAGAGACCGCCTGCATGCTCCGGCGCAGGTCAGGACGCCCCCCGGATCCAGTTGAACGCTCAGACGAGCAGGTGGAAAGCGTGTTGGGGGCAACCCCTCACGAGTTCGAATCTCGTATCCTCCGCCAGTGCCTCACCGGGCACGTTGTCGAAGGGCCCCCTGGAAACAGGGGGCCCTTCGACGTGTGCGGCCGCGGTTCCGGAAGCGGACGGCGGGACGGGGCCGCCCCCGCCCCGCGTCAGCGGGCGGCGAGGAGCCCGAGCGTGTCGATCACCCGGTTCGAGAAGCCCCACTCGTTGTCGTACCAGGCGACCACCTTGACGTGACGGCCGTCGACGCGGGTGAGGGCCGAGTCGAAGATCGACGAGGCCGGGTTGCCCGTGATGTCGGACGACACGAGCGGGTCCTCCGAGTACTCGAGAATGCCGGCGAGCGGCCCCTGTGCCGCCGCGCGGTACGCCGCCAGCACCTCGTCGCGCGTCACGTCGCGGGCGACGGTCGTGTTGAGCTCGACGATCGAGCCCACCGGAACCGGCACCCGGATCGAGTCGCCCGACAGCTTGCCGTCGAGGTTCGGCAGCACCAGACCGATCGCCTTGGCGGCACCCGTCGTGGTCGGCACGATGTTGACGGCGGCGGCACGCGCGCGGCGGGCGTCGCGGTGCGGACCGTCCTGCAGGTTCTGCTCCTGCGTGTAGGCGTGCACCGTCGTCATGAAGCCGTGCTCGATGCCGGCGAGCTCGTCGAGCACCGCGGCCAGCGGCGCGAGCGCGTTGGTCGTGCACGAGGCGTTCGAGACGATGGTGTGCACGTCCGGGTCGTACGCGCCGGTGTTGACCCCGAACGCGAGCGTGACGTCGGCGCCGTCCGACGGAGCGCCGACGAGCACCTTCTTCGCGCCGGCGTCGAGGTGGGCACGGGCGGCCTTGGCCGACGTGAAGCGGCCGGTCGCCTCGAGGACGATGTCCACGCCCAGCTCGGCCCAGGGCAGCCGCGCCGGTTCGCGCTCGGCGAGCACCTTGATGCGACGGCCGTCGACGACGAGGGCGTCCCCGTCGGCGGTCACCGGGCGGCCGAGCCGGCCGGCCGTCGTGTCGTAGGCGAGCAGCCGGGCGAGGGTGGCGGGCTCCGTGAGGTCGTTCACGGCGACGACGTCGAGGTCGCTGTCGCGTTCGAGCAGTGCGCGCAGCACATTGCGTCCGATGCGGCCGAATCCGTTGATCGCGATGCGCGTCATGAGTGGTGTCCCTCCGGTCCCTGCGATCCCTGCGGTTCGCCACCAGCGTCGCGTGCGGCGTCCGCCCGTGACAGCGGCGCGATCGCCACGGTTCAAAAGGATCGCGCCACGTGCCGGCGGGCTACTCGCCCTGGGCGAAGGTGCGCCGGTACTCGCTCGGCGTGGTGCCGAGGATGTGCTGGAAGTGCAGCCGCAGATTCGCGCCGGTGCCCAGACCGACGTCGGCGGCGATCTGCTCCACGCTCCGCTGCGAACGCTCGAGCAGCTCGCGGGCCATGTCGACGCGGGCGCGCATGACCCACTGCATCGGCGTGTACCCCGTGTCCTCGACGAAGCGCCGCGACAACGTGCGCGGCGAGACCCCCGCGTGCCGCGCGAGCACCCCGAGGGTGAGGGGTTCGCCGAGCCGGTGCAGCGCCCACTCGCGGGTGGCGGCGAACCGCTCGCCGAGCGGCTCGGGCACGCTGCGCGGTACGTACTGCGCCTGGCCGCCGCTGCGGTAGGGGGCCGCGACCAGGCGCCGGGCCGCGTGGTTCGACGCGGCCACCCCGAGGTCGCCGCGCAGGATGTGCAGGCACAGGTCGATGCCCGAGGCGGCGCCCGCCGACGTCAGCACGCTGCCCTCGTCGACGAACAGGACGTTCTCGTCGACCCGGACGAGCGGATGCTTCGCCGCGAGCGCCCGCGTGTAGTGCCAGTGCGTCGTGGCGCGTCTGCCGTCGAGCAGGCCCGTGGCGGCGAGCGCGAAGGCGCCCGTCGAGATGGCGGCGAGCCGCGTGCCCCGGCCGTGGGCCGCGATCAGCGCGTCGACGACGGCCCCCGGCGGGTCGTCGCGGTCCGGGAACCGGTAGCCGGGGATGAAGACGATGTCGGCCCACGCGAGCGCGTCGAGACCGTGGGCGACGTAGTACGACAGCCCGTCGCCACCGGTCACCAGACCGGGGTCCGCCCCGCACACGCGCACCTCGTACGGCATGCTCGCGCGGGTCGTGAACACCTGCGCGGGAATGCCGACGTCGAGCGGCTTCGCCCCCACGAGCACGAGAACGGCGACACGATGCAGGCGGGAGGACGGCACGGGGACAGGGTACGAGGGAGCGCGGGGCCGGGCCTTTCGCCCGGGAGTCCCTCGCCCGCGACGCCGTACCCGCCGTCCGCGACCACCGGAAACCGGTCACGTGCCGTCGGACCTCGGCCTCGCGGACAAAGATCGCTCATGGGCGATGACTTCGCTCCGGGGCGGGAGTCCTCCTCCGTATGACTGATCCGGCACAGACAGCAGACCACCGTCGTGAGACCGGGGTCTGGTCCTTGATCCACGCCGAGCGGGCGGCGCTGGCGGCCGACCTCGCGGGGCTGACGGACGAACGGTGGGCGACTCCCTCGCTCTGCGACGGTTTGACGGTGCGTGAGGTACTGGCGCACCTGACCGCGGGCGCGAGTCTCGGCACCGTGCGCTGGCTGGCGGGTGTGATCCGCTGCCGGTTCGACTTCGACAAGCAGGTGGCCGTGCGGCTGGCCGAACAGCTCGGCGCGACCCCGGGCGAGACCCTCGAGCGTTTCCGGCGCGTCGTCCCGAGCACGACCAAGCCTCCCCTGCCCGCCATCGCCATGCTGGGCGAGACGATCGTGCACGGGGAGGACATCCGGCGCCCGCTGGGCATCCGCCGCGACCGTCCGGTCGACGTCGTCACCCGGACGGCCGAGTACTACCGGGGCACGGACCTCGTGGTCGTCGCCAAGGGACGCATCGGGGGCCTGAGACTCGTGGCGGACGACGGCCCGTTCACGACCGGTTCCGGGCCTCTCGTGTCCGGCCCCACCTTGGCCCTGATCATGGCCATGACCGGGCGAGCGGCGTACTGCGACGATCTCGAAGGCGACGGCGTGGAACTGCTCCGCAGTCGCTGCGGGACGGCGTGACGCGGTGCCGTGACGTCCGGTCCGGCCGTCAGGCGCGGGTGAGTTCCGCCGCTCCGAAGGAGACGTCGAAGCGGTCGCACCAGATGCTGACGCTGGTGTAGCGGGACGGGTCGACGTCCTCGGGCACGGCGTAGTTCTGGCTGCCCTTGTTGCCCTTGAGCTTGCCGAGGCTGACGTACCGGCCGTCGTCGAAGACGTGCCAGCCGGCGCGTCCTTCCTTCACCGGCGCGTCGGTCAGCCACACGTGCAGGTCGGGGCCGTTGCTGGTGTCGAGCCCTTCCAGGCGCACCACATGGCTGTCGTCGGACAGCCGCACGAACTTCACCGTGCCGGACGTCGCGTGCTCGTGGCTGATCAACTCGCCGCTCGCCAGCGTCTTCGGGCCGGCCGGAGGCGGGGTGGCCGCCGTCCCGGACGGTTCCCCGGCAGGCGGTGCCGAGGCGGCCGCCGTGACCTCGGGCAGCGCCTCCCGCACCGTCTCGTCCTGCCACAGCTTCCACGGCTGGAACCAGTACAGCCCGAAGCCGGCCCCGGCGACCGCCACCACCAGCACCCCGACCGTCCACGGCCTGACCAGCGCGCTCCGCACCCGTCCCATGTCGTTCGCCTTCCTGGGAATCATCCGTCTCGGTTCCCATCCAACGGGGCGGACCGGCCGTCCGGAACAGCGTGGCGGATGACGAAATCCTTACGTGTCACGCGTCATCGACGGCCTGGCACGCGTTCAGCGGGTGATCTCCACCTGCCGCGTCCCGCTCACCTGGTCCACCTCGGAGACCCGGATCGTCAGTTTCATCGTCCAGGTGCCTTCGAGGGGGAGGTTGAGGTCGCTGGTGGCCCAGTAGCCGCCGCGGTCGGTCAGTTTCGCGTCGATGGGGCCGATGTCCTTCGCCGCGAGGGTGAAGGAGGCGCGGAGTTCCGGTACGGAGGTCAGGGCGCCCCGGGGGCCGAAGACCACCGCCTGGAGGCCGTTCTCGCCCACCCGGCCCGGGTCCATCGTGAGCTGCACCGTGCCCCGGCCGCCGGGGGTGCCCACGTCGTAGGGGACCGTGAACGCCTCCGCGCCGGGGAGACCGGCCACCTGCGGCTCGGGCGCCTTGGCCGCCTCCGCCTCCGCGCGGGCGGGGAGGGTGCCGGTCAGCACCGTGGTGACCAGCAGGACGGCCACCGCCACGACGGCTTCGGCCAGTACGGAGCGGCGCAGGGCTCGGCGGTGACGGTCCTCCGGTTCCTCCGGTCCGTCCGGTCCGTACGTCGGTGAGGTCACCGGCCTCGGCTCCGGATCCGGCGGGGCGCCGGACGCGCCCACCAGTTCCGGTACGCGTTCCTCCACCACCGCCGGTGCCGCCAGGAGGGCCGTCCAGCGGCGGGACAGGGCCGCCGCCGACAGCAGGAAGAGCGTCGCGGCGAGTTTGACGGTCAGGGTCCGGCCGTACGACGTCCCCGTGAGGGCGGACCAGGAGCCGAGACCGCGCCAGGACTGGTAGACGCCGGTGACGACGAGGACGGCCACCGAGGCGAAGGCCAGGCGGGAGAAGCGCGTGACCGTGGCGGTCGGCGGCGGGGTCTTCGCGCGGTGGAGGGTGAGGAGGAGGGCGGTCAGGCCGCCGAGCCAGCACGCCATCGCCAGCAGGTGGAGCACGGACGACGTCATGGCCAGCGGGACCTGGATACCGGCGGAGGCGTGTTCGGCCGCCGCCCAGGTCAGGGCCAGGGCGATCGCGAGTGCCGCACCGGCCGGCAGGCGGGTCCGCGGGTCGCGGCGCCTCAGGAGCGGTACGAGAAGCGCTGCCGCCGACAGCAGGGCGAGGCGGGTCAGCAGGGCGACGCCCGGGCGGCCGGTGAGGGTGTCGGTGAACGCCTGGAGGTCGAGGGCGGTCGCCGGTGAGGTGCCGTTCTCGTACGGGGCGCGCAGGACGAGCAGGGCGGTCGTGGCCGTCAGCAGGGTCCACCAGCCGGTGAGCAGCGGCAGCCGCAGCGGGGCGGGGTCCGGTGGCCGGCACAGCGCCGCGAACGCCGCCGTGCCGATGAGCAGCGCGGCGGCGATGTACGCGAGGTGGCGGCCGGTGTCGTAGAGGCTCTTGGTGACCGGGTGCTCGGCGTGGTCCGCGGGGGCGGCGGGCGGGGTGGGCGAGGGCGCGCCGATGGAGAAGGTGAAGGCGCCGGAGACCGGGTGGCTGTCGGCGGAGACGACCCGCCAGGCCACCGTGTACGTGCCGTCGGCGAGGTCGCCGGGCAGGTCCGCGCGGGCGGTGTCGGAGGCGCCGTCCGCGTGCCGCGGCTCGCCCAGGTGGACCCTGCGGTTGTCGGGGCCGTAGACGCGGAAGGAGTCGTCGAGCAGGCCGACGGACTCCGTGAAGGTCAGGGTGAGGTGGCGGGGCGCGGACTTGACGACGCTTCCGTCCTCGGGGTCGCTGTCGCGGAGGGCGGCGTGGGCGCTCGCCGGTGCCGCGCCGCCGAGGACGAGCAGGACCAGCAGGGCACCCAGCAGCACCAGCCCTTGAAGCCGCCGGGGGCCACGGCGGTTCGGGGTTCCACGGCCGCTCGGGGTTCCGCGGCGGTTCGGGGTTCCGCGGCCGCTCGGGGTTCCGCGGCCGTCCAGGGCTCCGCGGCCACTTGGGGTTCCGCAGCCGCTCGGGGCTTCGCAGCCGTCCGGGGTTCCGCAGCCGTCCAGGGCTCCGCAACCGCTCGGGGCTTCGCAGCCGTCCGGGGTTCCGTGGTCGTTCGGGGTTCCGTTTCGTTCGCCATCGTCCGCCGTCCCGCTCCGCCGTCGCTCCACGTCGTACCCGCCTCCCGGCCGTCCCGCTCCGGGTTACGTACGGACGGCGGGCCCGGTGTGCTCACCAGGTCGGCCGGGCCGTGGCTCCCCCGTCCACCACCAGGTCGTGGCCGGTCACCCAGGACGCGAGCCGGGAGGCGAGGAACACGCAGGCGTCGCCGATGTCCTCCGGGCGGCCGAGCCGGCCCACGGCGGACGCCCGCCGCCAGCGTCGTACGCCCTCGGGCCAGGCGTCGGACAGGCCCTCCCGGTCGATCAGGCCGGGCGAGACCGTGTTGACGCGCACGCCCCACGGCCCGTACTCCTGGGCCGCCGCGCGGGCGTGCGCCACCACCGCCGCCTTGGAGGCGGTGTAGTGGGCGTGGCCGGGTGCCGGAATGTGGGCCTCGACGGAGGCGATGTGGGTGATGGTTCCCCCGGCGTCCCGCATCAGCTCCGCCGCCGCCTGGGTGCAGGCGAAGACGGTGGTGAGGTTGGTGTCCACGACCGCCCGCCATTCGGCCGCCGTCATTCCGGCGAGCTCCTGGACCGGCTGGACGCCGGCGTTGTTGACGAGCGCGGTCAGCCGGCCGCCGAACCGGTCGGCCGCCTCGGCCACCACGCGGTGGCAGGCGTCCTCGTCGGTGAGGTCGGCCTGGAGGACGACGGCCTCGCCGCCCGACTCCCGGATGCGGTCGGCGGTCTCCCGCGCGGCGGCCGTCGCCGTACGGCAGTGCAGCGCGACGGCCGCGCCCTCCTCGGCGAACCTCCGCGCGATGCCCCGGCCGATGCCGCCGCCCGCGCCGGTGACCAGGGCGGCCTGACCGTCGAGCAGACCCTTTCGGCTCATGGACGGCAGAGTTCCACGATGAGCGCCGCCCGGTCCGGGTAGCGCGCCGTCAGTTCCGCCGCGTCGCCGTGCTCGTAGCCCTCGTAGGTGAAGCCGGGTGCCATCGTGCAGCCGAACAGCGTCCATGCGCCGCCCGCCGCCACCCGCGCGCCCATCCAGGTGCCGGCCGGGACGGTGAGCTGGAGGTGCTGGCCGTCGAGGACGTCCGGGCCGAGCACCGGTGTGCGGGCGGTGCCGTCGGGGGCGAGGAGGAGCAGGTGGAGCGGGTCGCCGAGGTAGTGGTGCCAGATCTCGTCGGCGGGCAGGCGGTGCAGGGCGGAGAAGTCGCCGGGGGCGTCGGTGAGCAGGGCGACGATGGCGGTGCCCTCGGGGCGGCCGTCGGGGCGGGCGGGACCGGCCCAGGTCTGCCGGAACCGGCCGCCCTCGCGGGGGATCGGCTCCAGTCCGTAGTGGGCGACGAGGTCGTCGGGGGTCACCCGCCGAAGGCTACCTCGCGGGTGAGGAAGGCGAGTTGTGCCTTCTTCTCGGGCAGGTACACGTCCGGGAGGTCGATCTCCGGGAGCACGACCACGGGGCCGGCGGTGAAACCCTGCTTGAGGAAGCGGGCGGCGGCCTTCTCGTTGGCCACGTCCGGGTCGACCACTATGCGCTTCCGGTCGAGGCCGAGCAGGACGTACGCGGCGAGGACGCCCACCAGGGCGGCGGTCCAGCCGGGGCGCGGACTCCCGGTTCCGGCGGCGGGGGCGAGCAGCAGGTGGACGCCGATGTCGCCGGGTTCGACGGGGTAGCAGTCGCCCACGCGGTCGGCCTCTGGTTCGTAGGTCTGGAGCAGCGCGGCGGGTTCGCCGTCCTTGAGGACGAGGTACGCGTGGTGGGTGTCGAGGGTGTCCATGTGGGCGTAGATCTCGGCGACCCGCTGTGCGGTGAGGCCGTTCATGCCCCAGAAGGCGGCGCGTTCCTCGCTCACCCAGCGGTGCAGGAGGGGCGCGTCGGCGGCCGGGTCCAGCGGCAGGACGCGTACGGTGCCGAAGCCGTCGACCGCCTGCTCGTGGACGGCGGTGCGGGAGGCGTACGGGTCAGACATCGGTCTCCTTCTTCAGCTGTGCCCAGTCGGTGAGGACCGGGGCCAGGTCTCCGGCGAGCCACAGGGGCTGCTGGTCGCGGTGGTGGGGCGAGCCGGGGACGCCGGACGCGCCCAGCGGCACCACCCAGCGGCTGTTCTCCCGGTCGGCCAGGTCCCAGACGTAGCGGGCGGCCGGGCCGCGTGCGGCGAGGTCGGTGAGACCGGGCACGGGGGAGGTGCACAGCACGCAGTCGTGGTCGCCGGAGAGGCCGGGTTCGTCGTACGGCGTGGTCGGCGGCAGCGCCCGCCAGGGGGCCAGGCGGTGGGTGTCGCCCCAGGTGCCGGCGGGCGGCCGGGCGGCCACCTCCTCCAGCGCCGCGCGGACCACCGCCGGGCGGTCGACGCCGAACAGTTCCCCGGCGGAGAGGAGGTGTTCGAGGGCGTGGCCGACGCGGGGGACGAGGGCGAGCCAGGGGCGGAAGACCTCGGGGTACGGGGGTGGCGTGGCGGCCGCGGCGAAGGCGGGGTGCGCGGCGATCCGCCGCACGACGGCGCTCCGCACGGCCGCGAAGAGCGCCGCGTCGGCACTGTCCGCGTCCATCCGGCGGTCCCATCGGAGGAGGCGGTCGCGCAGGGCTGCGGCGGGGGTGGAGAGGGGTCCGCCGGGGGCCGGGTCGCCGGCCGCGGTGGCGGGGGCGTTCGGCGTGGGGTCGTCGAGGGCGGCGAGGAGGTTCAGGAGGGGGGTGGCGGAGGCGAGGTGGGTGTCCATGTGGATGGCGGACATGTCGGCCGCGGACCAGCGGGTCTGCCGGGCCAGCAGGGCGGTGATGCGGGCGGCGCGGTGCGGCGGGGCGAACTCGACGCCCAGCGGGGTCGCCGGGCCGCGCTGGTTCGCCATGACCGCGACCCCGTCGGTCAGTCCGGCGCGCGGCGGCTCGTGCCAGCCCCGCCACTCGTGACCTGGTTCCCAGGCGGGCACCAGAGCGGTCCCGTTCGCCTCGGAGCGGACCGGGACCCGGCCGGCCACCCGGTGCAGGGTGCCGCCCCCGGTGTCCGCGGCCATGACCACGTTGACCGGCTCGGCCCACAGGTCGACGGCCCGGTCCACGTCGGCGGTCCGGCGGGCCCGCAGCAACGGCAGCAGGGCGCCGAAGCCGAGGTCGCCGGTGACGCGGGGCGGGTAGCGCAGGGCGACGGCGAGCGGGGGCTCGCCGGGCTCGGGCACACCGTCGTCGAGGCCCTCGGGGCCGCCGATGACGACGGGGCCGCGGTCGGTCTCGATGACCTCGACCTCGACCGGTTCCTCGCCCGCCACCTCGACGGTCTCGGTGTGCCGGGCGGCACGGTGCCACGTCCCGTCCGGGCCGAGCGCCTCCACGCCGGCGCCGGTGCGCCGCAGCCGCTCGCGGTAGAGGTCCTGGTAGTCGGCCATGGCGTTGGTGATGGCCCAGGCGACCGTGCCGGTGTGGCCGAAGTGGGCGATGCCGGGGACGCCGGGCACGGCGAGGCCGACGACGTCGAACTCCGGGCAGGACAGGCGGATCTGCTGGTAGACGCCGGGGTCCTCGATGAAGCGGTGCGGGTCCCCGGCGATGACCGCGTGCCCGGTGGTCGTACGGTTCCCGGCGACCATCCAGCCGTTGCTGCCGGCGGTGCCGGGACCGTCGGAGGCGAACAGGCCCACGGCGTCCGCACCGAGGTGGGCGGTGATGTGCGCCCGCCAGAGCTTGGCGGGGAAGCCGGCGAACAGGATGTGGGTGGAGAGCCAGACCGCGAGCGGGGTCCAGGGCTCCCAGCGACCGGGACGAAGACCCGCGCGGGCGAACTCGGGGGCGGCCCCGGGGGTGGCCTCGGCCACCGGGCTCCCGCTGCCGGCCTGCCCGGCCGGGTCCCCGGCGGGGTGGTCCGCCGAGCCGGGCCCGCTCTCGGCGGGGCCGGCGTCCGGCGCGGGCGCCGGACCGGAGTCCGCCCCGCCGGTGGATGCCAGGCCCTCGTTCACGCCGGACACGTACGCCCGTACCCACTCCGCCGTCTCCGGGTCCGTCCGCCGCAGTTCGGTCCAGCAGCGGCGGGCCGTGTCGGCCAGGCGGGCGCGGCGGGCGAAACGGTCCCAGGGGAGTGCCTCGGGGCCGAGGAACGAGGCCGAGGTGCCCTGCGCGCGGTGCCGTTCGACCTCGAGTTGCCAGGCCCGGTCGAGCGCGGTGACCCGGCCCTGGGCGTACGCGAGCCCGTTCGCGCTCCCCGCGCGCAGATGGGGGACGCCCCAGGGGTCCCGGAAGATCTCGCCACCCACTGTGCCCTCATTTCCCATTAGGTTAGGCTCCCCTAAGTAAACCGTGGCGAAATCGTACGCGAAGGGTGAAGACGCGATGGGGCAGGGGCGGGGTTGGGAGGGCGCGGTCCTCAAGCTGTTCCGCGCGAAGGACTTCACGTTCACCGTGACCGGCGCGGAGGACGTCACCGCCGACTACCGGCGGGTGCGCTTCACCGACGGCGGGATGCTGGCGGCGACCGGCGTCCACCCGACGATGTGGGTGCGGCTGTGGTTCGACAACGCGGGCAAGCCGCACCAGCGGGCGTACACCCTGGTCGACCCCGACCCGGCGGCCGGCACCTTCAGCCTGGAGTTCGCCCTGCACGAGGGGTGCGCCAGCGACTGGGCCAGGGCGGCGAAGCCCGGCGACACCATCGAGGCGACCGTGCAGGGCACGGGGTTCGAGGAGCCGGACCCCGGCCCCTCCCACGTCGTCGCGATCGGCGACCCGGCCTCGCTGCCGGCCGTCAACTCGCTGCTCGGCGCGCTGGGTGCGGCTCCGGCGACCGTCTGGTTCGAGGGCACCCTCGACGGACTGCCCTTCCGGGCCGACCCCGACCGGATCGAGGTGCGCGAGGTGCCCCGGTCGGGGGCCGGGGCGGCGCTGCTCGAACGGGTCCGGGCCGACCTGCCCGAGCTGCTGCGGTCCACCCCCGACCCGTACGTGTGGATCGCCTGCGACACCGCGACCACCCGTGCGCTGTCGGCGTTCGTGCGCAAGGAACTGGGCGTGCCGAAGCAGCGGGTGCACGCGCTGGGGTACTGGCGCGCGAGCTGAGCCGGGACGCGGTCGGCCCGCCGCGCCGACCGCCCGTCCGGGAAGCGCGGGAGGCGGACGGAAGCCTCCCCGGAGGAGGGCGGAAGGACGGCCGGGGGTCTCGGAAGCGGCGGCCGATGGCCCGGTCCCGCGATCGGTCATATCAGATCACCATCCCGTTTCGCCCCGTATTCGGGTGCCTTTTCCGGCGTCGCACTGCGTCGCCATGGCTGCGCCCGGAACGCGTTGACCGGTAGGCTTTCCGTGTGATCTTCAAGCGCATCGGAAACGGCCGGCCGTACCCCGACCACGGCCGGGAGAGCACCCGGCAGTGGGCGGACGTCGCGCCGCGCCCGGTCCGCCTCGATCAGCTCGTGACGACCAAGCAGCAGCTCGACCTCGAGACCCTCCTCGCCGAGGACTCGACCTTCTACGGCGACCTCTTCGCGCACGTCGTGAAGTGGCAGGGCGATCTGTACCTGGAGGACGGGCTGCACCGCGCGGTGCGGGCCGCGCTCCAGCAGCGCCAGGTGCTGCACGCCCGCGTCCTCGAACTGGACTGACGCCCGACCGGCGTCCTCCCGCGCGACCCGGTTTGACCCTTTCGGGTCGGGCTGCGCCCAGTCGGATGATCATCTGGTATGCATTGCCGCCCGAGCGCACTACGCTGCGCCCATGAGCATGCTCACTCCACCCGGCATGGGCGGCCAGTACCGGATCACGGGTGACAAGTACCCGCGGATGCGCCGACCCCGGCGGCGCGGCAGGCTCGTCGTCCTGACCGTCGCCTCCGCAGCCGTGCTCGGCGTGGGCGGCTGGGGCACGCTCCAGCTCATCGACGTGTTCACCGGCGGCGGCGACCCCGCTTCCGCGAACGGCACCAAGGCGGCCTGCGCCGACACGGTGAGCCGTACGACCGTCCCGAAGGCGCTGCCCCGGCCCGGGACGATCACGGTCAACGTCCTCAACGCCACCACCCGCAGCGGACTCGCCCAGAAGACCGCCGACGAGCTGAAGAAGCGCGGCTTCAAGATCGGCGAGATCGGCAACGCGACCAAGGAGTACGACAAGAAGGTCGAGGGCACCGGCGTACTCCTCGGGCCCGCCGCCGCCCTCGACACCTCGCTGCCGGTGCTCGGCACCCAGCTCGCCGACGCCGAACGCCGTACCGACCCCGCCCGCAAGGGCACCGAGCTCGACCTGATCATCGGCGACGGGTTCAAGACCCTGACGACGAAGGCGGACGCCGACCGGGCCCTGACCGCACTGGCCGAACCCGAGGCGACGCCCGCCCCGAAGAAGAACTGCTGAGCCGGAGAAGGGCCACGGAGAGCCGGGGAAGAGCTGCTGAGCCGCGAGGCCCACTGAGCCACCGGGCCTACCGAGCCACGGGGTCTACCGAGCCACGGGGCGCGGGGCCTACTCCGCCGCCCCGTACATCCGGTCCCCCGCGTCGCCGAGGCCCGGCACGATGTAGCCCTGCTCGTTGAGCCGCTCGTCGACCGACGCCGTGACCACCGTCACCGGGGTGCCGGCCAGCTCGCGCTCCATGATCTCGACGCCCTCGGGCGCGGCCAGCAGCACCACGGCGGTCACGTCGTCCGCGCCGCGCCGGATCAGCTCCTGGATCGCCGCGACCAGCGTGCCGCCGGTGGCGAGCATCGGGTCCAGGACGTAGACCTGGCGCCCGGAGAGGTCCTCCGGCATCCGGGTGGCGTACGTCGAGGCCTGCAGCGTCTCCTCGTTGCGGATCATGCCGAGGAAGCCCACCTCGGCGGTCGGCAGCAGCCGGACCATGCCGTCCAGCATGCCGAGACCGGCCCGCAGGATCGGCACCACCAGCGGGCGCGGGTGGGAGAGCTTGACACCCGTGGTCCGCTCGACCGGCGTCTGGATGTCGACCTGTTCGGTGCGCACGTCGCGCGTGGCCTCGTAGGCGAGCAGGGTGACCAGCTCGTCGGCGAGACGGCGGAAGGTCGCGGAGTCGGTGCGCTGGTCGCGCAGCGTGGTGAGCTTGTGGGCGACCAGGGGGTGGTCGACGACGTGGAGACGCATGGCGTCAACATTAACCGGGCCCGGTCGGCCCGGCGTCCCCGCACACGGCAAGCCCCTCGTGCGCCCGTCACTCGTTCGCTGGCGTCAAACCGCCCGTCCGGGGGAAGGTGGGAGGGACGGACTGGGGTGGTGAACCGATGCCTGAGCAGGACAACCGAGACGATCCGTCGCCGCGCGGGACACCCGATCCGGCAGGGACGGAGACGGAGACGGAGGCCGAGCGGCGGCGCCGCCGCGCCCGGTTCCTGCGCGAACTCGCCGAGGCCCGGGAGCTGCGCGACCGGGTCCAGCCGCGCCGCGCCAAGGCCGCCCGGCTGCGCCACGCGATGCGCATGCGCACCTTCCGCTGGTAGCCGGCACCGGGTTCCGCCGCCCGGCCGCACCGGACTCCGCCGACCGGCCGCACCGGAGAAAATCGCACCCGGCCGCGGGAAGATCGCGCCACGCGCACACGTTTCCCGAAGTGCCCGTGCGGGGAAGGCGCGTGAGTCCGCGTACGATCCGCACGTGGC
Source organism: Streptomyces sp. NPDC053426 (assembly GCF_055585405.1). Lineage (NCBI taxonomy): Bacteria > Bacillati > Actinomycetota > Actinomycetes > Kitasatosporales > Streptomycetaceae > Streptomyces > Streptomyces sp. NPDC053426. The sequence goes on from NZ_JBVJKE010000003.1 coordinate 75,617, forward strand.
GGCAAGGAGTGCGCTGGTGAGTCCTTCGTGGGCGCACTCGGCGTACTGCGATCAAAATGCCGGACACAGGGAGCCGAAGACGTCCCCTGATGGCCTTGTTTCTGCCACGATTCCGAGTGGGTGGGGCTCGGAGCGCCGTCTCCCCGCCCGCAACACCTCCGCCGGGGGGACCCCCAACCGGCACGCCTATGACCAGTGGGAGAGTCACGGTGTACTTCGCCGCACTGCTCGCGCGCACCGAAGACGGGTGGGAAGCGAGCGACACGGAGCTCGACGATGTGGAAACCCTGTCGGATCTGGCCGACCTGGCCCGGGAGGCCTCTCCCGACGAGGACACGGTGCTCGTGCTGATCGAGCAGGAGGACGGCTGGTTCGGTGTCGTCCGCGTGGACGGCGAGGAGGATCCTCGGGTCTACGTCTCCGACGCAGCCGCCGCCGCCCGCAGCAGCTACGGGGAGATCCTGCTCACCGACGAACTGCTCGGCCGGGAACCCGGAGACGACGGCACCGACCTGGACGCCCTCGACCTCGACGGCACGGAGGACGGTGAACCGGACGACGAGGACGACGACGCGGACGACGGCGCCGCGTCCGCCGGCGGCGCCGACGCGGTGCCGCACGGGCCGGTCGGTGACGCGCAGATCCTGGAGGACCTGGGCGTGAGCGAGAAGGAGTTGCGTTCGATGACCGAGGACGCCGTCACCGAGATCGCCGACGCCCTGGGCGCCTCGGAGGTCCTGGAGACCGTCCGCTGACCGTGCCGGCCACCACCACCCCGTCCGGACCGCCGGATCCGGTACGCGACCCCTGGCGGGCGGCGATGCGGCTCGCCCTGGACGAGGCCGCACGGGCCGTCCGGGGCGGGGACGTCCCCGTCGGCGCCGTCGTGCTGGCCCCGGACGGCGCCACCGTGCTGGCCGCCGCCCACAACGAGCGCGAGGCCGTCGGCGACCCCACGGCCCACGCGGAGGTCCTCGCCGTCCGGCGGGCCGCCGCGGAGCTCGGGGAGTGGCGGCTGGCCGGCTGCACCCTGGTGGTGACGCTGGAGCCGTGCACGATGTGCGCGGGCGCCCTCCAGCAGTCACGGGTGGACCGGGTGGTCTACGGCGCCCGGGACGAGAAGGCGGGCGCGGTCGGCTCGCTGTGGGACCTCGTCCGCGACCGGCGGCTCAACCACCGCCCCGAAGTGATCGAGGGCGTGCTCGCCGACGAGTGCGCCCGGCTGCTCACGGAGTTCTTCCGGAACCGCTGAATACCGATTTCAAACCACGCCCCACCTTGCTGTAAGGTCTCCCTCGGTAGCGTGTCCGAGCGGCCGAAGGAGCTCGCCTCGAAAGCGAGTGTGGCGCAAGTCACCGAGGGTTCAAATCCCTCCGCTACCGCCGGTGAAGGGCCCCGTCGTCAGACGGGGCCCTTCGTGCGATCATGGGGCCGCTCGATACTCGTGTGACACCAGTGACAGGGGGGCCGCGGTGGCGGTGAACGCGAAGAAGATCGCCGTCTACGTCATCGTGGTCTTCGTGCTGTACCTGATCATCACGGACCCGGAGACCGCGGCCGACTACGTCCAGATAGGGTTCGAGGGCATATCGGAGGCCGCGAAGGCCATCGGCGACTTCATGACCTGGCTGGCCAACGGAGGAAAGTGATGATCCGCCACCTGGTGCTCTTCCGGCTGAACGAGGGCGTCGAGCGCGACGACCCGAGGGTCGTGGAGGGCGTGGAGGCCTTCCGTTCGCTGGGCGGCAGGATCCCGGAGATCCGCTTCTGGGAGTGCGCCTGGAACATCAGCGACCGCCCCATCGCCTACGACTTCGCCATCAACTCGGCGTTCGAGGACGCCGACGCGCTGCGCCGGTACGTGGAGCACCCGGAGCACCAGGCGGGTGTCGGGCTGTGGCGCGAGTTCGCCACGTGGGTGATCGCCGACTACGAATTCTGACACTCCGTCTCCCGCAGCCCCCCGCCATGACGGCGGGGGGTTTTGTCGTGCCGTACGTCCACTTTCGGCACTCAACACGGAATATGCGGTGCTTGCACACACTGAGTCAGTCTTGTGATGCTATGACCGCTTTTGAGGGATGAGTTGACGGACGATGTGAGCGACGAAGAGGTGGCGTTGACCGTGCCGGCCAGTACTGCGCCGCCCCAGGACGAGGTGTCCCCCGACGCGGTCCAGGCCCCGGCCCCCGACCGGTCCCCCCTCGCCCCGTCCTCCCCCGGCCCGTCCTCCCCCGCTTCGTCCTCCTCCGGCTCGGCTCCTCCCGGCTCGGCTTCCCCCGACACGACTCCTCCCGACCCGTCCGCGACCGCCGACGACCGGCCGGTGAGCCCCGCCAAGCGGCGCGGCGCCGACACCCGGGCCCTGACGCAACTGCTCTTCGGCCAGCTCAAGGAGCTGGAGCCGGGCATGCCGGAGCACACCCGCGTGCGCGCCGCGCTCATCGAGGCCAACCTGCCGCTGGTGCGCTACGCCGCCGCCCGCTTCCGCTCCCGCAACGAGCCGATGGAGGACGTCGTCCAGGTCGGCACCATCGGGCTGATCAACGCCATCGACCGCTTCGACCCGGACCGGGGCGTGCAGTTCCCGACGTTCGCGATGCCGACGGTGGTCGGCGAGATCAAGCGGTACTTCCGGGACAACGTCCGCACCGTCCACGTACCGCGCCGGCTGCACGAGCTGTGGGTGCAGGTCAACAGTGCGACCGAGGACCTGACGACCGCCTTCGGGCGCTCCCCGTCGACCGCCGAGATCGCCCAGCGGCTGCGCATCACCGAGGAGGAGGTGCTGTCCTGCATCGAGGCCGGACGGTCGTACCACGCCACCTCGCTGGAGGCCGCGCAGGAGGGCGACGGGATGCCGGGACTGCTGGACCGGCTGGGGTACGAGGATCCCGCCCTGGACGGCGTCGAGCACCGCGACCTCGTCCGGCACCTGCTCGTCCAGCTCCCCGAGCGGGAGCAGCGCATCCTGCTGCTGCGTTACTACAGCAATCTCACCCAGTCGCAGATCAGCGCGGAACTCGGTGTCTCGCAGATGCACGTGTCCCGGCTACTGGCGCGCAGCTTCCAGCGACTGCGGTCCGCAAACAGGATCGAGGCGTAACCGGAAAGAGCGAATCGTCCCACAGCGCTTTTCTGTGCGCTTCTGCTCCGAAAGCCCGTCAGACCCCTTGTTTCCAGGGCCGATTCGCATCTCAGATGTCGACATGTCACTACAGCGCGTTGCCGACATGTGACATTCTGCGGAAAGCGCGTTTGCCGGAGCCTCGGCGCCGGTATTCCAGGTGATGGCTGCGTTCCTCGATCGGGGAGCGTCCGCCGCGACCGTCCCGCGACCCAAAGGGGGTGGCATGTCCGCAGAACAGGGCAGCTCGAAGGTGCTCACGCTCGCGGAGAGCGAGACAGCTCCCCATGCTCTCGACGCACTCGGCCCCATCGACGAGGGCCCGGCCCTCCCGACCACGCCCGCTCCGGAACTCCCGGACACGGCGGCCCTCGACACCCGCACCCTGTCCCGCTCCCTGTTCCTGCGACTCGCCGTACTGGACGAGGACAGCCCGGAGCGCGCCTACGTCCGGGACACCCTGATCGAGCTCAACCTGCCGCTGGTGCGGTACGCGGCGGCGCGGTTCCGCTCGCGCAACGAGCCGATGGAGGACATCGTCCAGGTCGGCACCATCGGGCTGATCAAGGCGATCGACCGCTTCGACTGCGAACGGGGCGTGGAGTTCCCGACGTTCGCGATGCCGACGGTGGTCGGCGAGATCAAGCGGTTCTTCCGCGACACGTCGTGGTCGGTGCGGGTGCCGCGCCGGCTGCAGGAGCTGCGCCTGGCGCTGACGAAGGCCGGCGACGAGCTCTCCCAGAAGCTGGACCGCTCCCCGACGGTCGCCGAACTCGCCGCCGTGCTGGGCGTGTCGGAGGAGGACGTCGTCGACGGGCTCGCGGTCGGCAACGCGTACACGGCGTCCTCGCTGGACTCCCCCGCCCCCGAGGACGACGGAGGCGAGGGCTCGCTCGCGGACCGCCTCGGCTACGAGGACACGGCGCTGGAGGGCGTGGAGTACCGCGAGTCGCTCAAGCCGCTGCTGGCCAAGCTGCCGCCCCGGGAGCGGCGGATCATCATGCTCCGCTTCTTCGCCAACATGACCCAGTCGCAGATCGGCGAGGAGGTCGGCATCTCCCAGATGCACGTCTCGCGCCTGCTCACCCGGACGCTGGCCCAGCTGCGGGAGGGCCTCATCTCGGACTGAGGCACGACGGAAGGCGGAGCGCCCGAGGGACGCTCCGCGCGTGACATCGGTTTCGTGGCCGCCGGGGCGCCCTGTGAGGGCGCGACGGCGGCCGCCGCGCTGTCGGCCGCCTCGGTTACTTCAGCGCGAGCCAAGCCACCGCCGCGACGACCGCCACGGCGACGACGACGCCGACGATCAGGCCGATCCGCGGGCCGCCGCCGGTGGTCGCGGCGGCCTGCCGGCCCTGGGGTTCCTCGTCGACGAACGCGCGGAACATCTGGGTGCTGCCGGCGGGGTCGTGGTTGCCCTGCGGGCCCTGGGTGTTAGCCATGCCCCGAGACCCTAGCGAATGCCCGGTGAGGCGCCCAAGCGGGGGCGCCGGCAAGGGCCGTCGGGCGACGCCGGCGAGAAGTGACGGGCGGCGCCGACCGGGGCCGGCGGGCGGCGTCGGCGGTGCGGACCCACCCGGGCCTGCGGGTTTACTTTCGCGATTACTTGCCTTTGCCAAGTTTTTGGGCCAGGGCCCCCGTTTTTATTTGCCTTCAGCAACCATCGATTCCTATCGTTGCCCTAAGCAATCAAAACGGGAGGTGTCATGGCCGAGCAGGCGCAGTACGAGGAGCTGGTTCGACAGTTCAGCGCCTTCGGCGCCGTCAAGCGGGAAATGAACCGGATCATGCCGGCCGACTGCCACGGCGGCTCCGCCGCCGTGCTGACACTGCTCGGCCGCCACGACGACATGCGCATGAGCAAGATCGCCGAGCTGCTGTCCGTGGACATGTCGGTCACCAGCCGCCACGTCGCCCACCTGGCCGAGCGCGGCTGGCTCGAACGCTCCCCCGACCCCGCCGACAAACGGTCCCGCATCCTGCACCTCACCCCCGCCGGCCGGACCCAGCTCGACGAGCTGTTCCGGCGGACCACCCGGCTTCTCGCCGAGCGCCTGGACGACTGGTCCGACGACGAGGTCAGCCGGCTCACCCAGCTGATGGCCCGGCTCAGGGACAGCTTCGGCGACTGCCGAGCGGTGCCCCGCCCGGCGTCTCCCGCTCCCGAACAGACCACCCGTACACCCGCGAGCACGTAAGAGAAGGAAGTCCATGGCAACGACCACACCGAACGGTGTGCGGGCTCATGCCAAGCACGGGGGAGGCTCCTCCGCAGACGCTCCGATGACCCATCGGCAGATCATGGAGGCGCTGTCCGGGCTGCTGCTCGGCATGTTCTGCGCCATCCTGTCGTCGACCATCGTCACCAACGCCCTGCCCGAGATCGTCTCCGACCTCGGCGGCGGCCAGAGCGCCTACACCTGGGTCGTCACCGCCTCGCTGCTGACGATGACCGCCTCCACCCCCCTGTGGGGCAAGCTCGCCGACCTCACCAGCAAGAAGATCCTGGTCCAGGCGGCCCTGGTCGTCTTCGTCATCGGCTCCGTCGTGGCCGGTCTGGCGCAGAACCCGGCGATGCTGATCACCGCGCGCGCCATCCAGGGCCTGGGCGCCGGCGGTCTGTCCGCCCTGGCGCAGATCATCATGGCCGCGATGATCTCCCCGCGCGAGCGCGGACGCTACTCCGGCTACCTGGGCGCGACCTTCGCCGTCGCGACCGTCGGCGGCCCGCTGCTCGGCGGCGTGATCACCGACACCAGCTGGCTCGGCTGGCGCTGGTGCCTCTACGTCGGCGTGCCCTTCGCGATCATCGCGCTGATCGTGCTGCAGAAGACGCTGAACCTCCCCGTGGTCAAGCGGAAGGTCAAGGTCGACTGGGCCGGCGCCTTCTTCGTCACCGCGGCCGTCTGCCTGCTGCTCGTCTGGGTCACCTTCGCCGACGACAAGTACTCCTGGATGTCCTGGCAGACCGGCGTCATGGTCGGCGGCGCGATCGTCCTGACGCTGGTCTTCCTGCTCGTCGAGTCGAAGGCGAGCGAGCCGATCATCCCGCTGCGCCTGTTCCGGAACCGCACCATCACGCTGGCCTCGCTGGCCTCGCTGTTCGTCGGTATCGCGATGTTCGCGGGCACCGTCTACTTCAGCCAGTACTTCCAGCTCGCCCGGGACAAGTCCCCGACGATGTCGGGCGTCATGACCATCCCGATGATCGGCGGCCTGTTCATATCGTCCACGGTCTCCGGCATCATCATCACCAAGACCGGCAGGTGGAAGAGCTGGCTGCTGGCCGGCGGCGTGCTGCTGACGGCGGGCCTGGGCCTGCTGGGCACCATGCGCTACGACACCCCGTACTGGCACATCGGCGTCTTCATGGCGCTCATGGGCCTCGGCGTCGGCATGATGATGCAGAACCTGGTCCTGTGCACGCAGAACCAGGTGGCCCCGGGCGACCTGGGCGCGGCCTCCTCCGTCGTGACCTTCTTCCGGTCCCTCGGCGGCGCGGTGGGCGTCTCCGTGCTCGGCTCGGTCATGTCCAGCCGGATCAGCGGCTACGCCCAGGACACCATCGGACAGCTCAGCCCGCAGGAGCAGGCCGCCGCCGCCCAGGCCTCCGGCAGCGGCACGATCCCCGACATGGACCTGCTGCCCCCGTCCATCCGCACCTGGCTGGAGAGCGCCTACGGGCACGGCATCGCCGACATCTTCCTGTACGTCGCCCCGGTCGCCCTGCTCGCCTTCCTGGTGACGCTGTTCATCAAGGAGGTCCCGCTGCGGACCTCCGGCGCGCTGGCCCAGGCCGCGGAGGCGTCGGCCGAGACCGCCCCGCCGGTGGCACCGGCCCCCGCCGAGGCCGCCCGCGCCGCCGACGAGCCGGTTCCGGCCGGCGCGGTCGCGGCCGTGACATCGGCCCCCTCGGCCACGCAGCGCCTCTCCGCCGTCGCCACGGCGGCCGGACCCGGTGAGCCGGAGGCACCCGTCTCCGGTGGCATCCCGGTACGCGGTGCCGTGCGCGGTGCCGACGGCGCGCCCGTGCCGCGGGCCGCCGTCACGCTGATCTCGCTGGGCGGGCGTCAGCTCGGCCGGTCGGTGGCGCAGGCCGACGGCGCGTACGCGGTGGACGCGCCCGGCGCCGGGTCGTACGTCCTGATCGCCGCCGCCGACGGCCACCAGCCGCAGGCGTCCACGATCGTCGTGAACGGCGAACCGGTCGCCTACGACATCCTGCTCAGCGGCACCAGCGGGCTGACCGGGCTGGTCCGCACGGCGGACGGCGGGCTGCCGGTGAAGGACGCGATGGTGATCGTCACCGATGTGCGCGGCGATCTGCTGGCCACCGGGAGCACCGGTGAGCAGGGCGAGTTCTCGTTCGCCGAGCTGGTGCCGGGCGCGGTGACCGTGGCGGTGAACGCCGCCGGGTACCGGCCGCGCGCCCTGCCCGTCGAGGTGGGCGGCACCGGGGTCACCCGGGTCGAGGTCGACCTGGAGACCGGCGCCCGGGTGCGGGGCGTGGTCCGCGCTCCGCACGGGCCGCTGGCCGACGCCCGGGTCACCCTGGTCGACGCGGCCGGCAACGTGGCCGGCACGGCGACGACCGGCGCGGACGGCGCGTACGCCTTCGCCGATCTGGACGGCGGCGAGTACACCGTCATCGCCACGGGCTACCCGCCGGTGGCGACCGCGCTGACCGTCTCCGGCACCGGTGTCGACGACCACGACATCGAGCTCGCCCACCCGGGCGAGTAGTCGAACCCCGGCCCGTGGCGGGCGGGCGCGTCCTGTAGCGGAGACGCGCCCCCGCCGCGGGCCGGTCCGTCCACGACCACTTCGTACGCGTATACGCATGTGCAGGGAGAAAACGGGATGCCACTGACCGCGAGGATCCGTACCCGGGACGGATGGGCCGTGTCGCACGCGGTCGTCACGGTGACCGACGGGACCGGTACGCAGGTGCTGCGCGCCGGGGCCGACGCCGAGGGCGCCGTGCGGGACGCCACCGCGCTGGCGCCGGGGGCGTACACCGTCGTCGTCACCGCGGTCGGGTACGCGCCCGCCGCCGCGAGCGCCATCGTCACCGCGAGCGGGCGGGCCGAGGTCGGGACGGTGACGCTGGCCCGGCAGGGCGGCACCGAGCTGCCGCCGCCGGGTCCGTGGACCGTGGACCCGGCGCATTCGAGCGTGGCGGCCGTCGCCCAGCACCTGGGCATCTCCAGTGTGCGGGGCCGGTTCACCGAGTTCGCGGCCCTGGTGGAGATCGCGCCGGACGACGTCGCCGGGTCCCGCGTGGAGGCGGTGATCCGGGCGGCGTCCATCGACACCGGCAACGGGACGCGCGACACCCATCTGCGGTCCGCGGACTTCCTGGACGTCGAGCGGTACCCCGAGATCACGTACCGGTCCACCGGTCTGACCGGGGCGGGCTCCGACCGCTGGACGGTCCACGGCGAGCTGGCCATGCGGGGTGTCGTCCGGCCCGTCGACCTGGACCTGGCCTACCTCGGCACCGGGGCGGACCCCTGGGGCGGCACCCGGGCGGCCTTCCGCGCCACGGCCGAACTGCGGCGCGAGGACTTCGCGATGAACTACAACCAGGTCGTCCAGGCCGGCATCGCGGCCATCGGCACGACCCTCCGGGTGGAGCTGGACGTCCAGGCCGTGCAGGGGGAGTCGCTTCCGGCCGCGTGAGGCCCCGTCAGCCCCCCGTCAGGGGGTGTGGTCGGGGTCGACGATGCGGCGGGCGAGGTCGCGCAGTTTGACGTTCTCCCGCTGCGAGGCGCGGACCAGGCTGTCGAAGGCGCCGGCCGCGTCGATGTCCAGGCGCTCCATGAGGATGCCGGTGGCCTGGCCGATCAGGTCCCGGGTGCGCATGGCCTCGGTGAGCTGCTCGCGCACGGTGGCGGAGTCGAGGGCTATGCCGACGTGCGCGGTGAACAGCCGGCCGACCCGCAGCGCGGCCTCGTCGAAGGCGCGCGGCTTGCGGGCGTAGGCGGTGAGCACGGTCAGCCGGCGGCGGTCGGCCCGCAGCCGCAGCGACAGCACGGACCGCAGGCCGAGCCCGGACAGCGTCCCGTCGCCCTCGCCGTTCTCGCTGTCCTCGACCTCGGCCACGGGGGCGGTCCACAGGCGGTGCCAGTACGGCCGGTGCCCGTCCCCGGGGCCGTCGCCCTCCTCGGCGGCGCGTACGACGTCGTCGGTCCAGGCGAGCGTGGAGCGCCGGTCGTCCCGCTCGATGACGGAGATGCCCGCGTGGTCGGCGCCGGGCACGAGGTCGACCGCGAGACGGACGGCGGTGTCCAGGGTGGTGTCCGGGGTGGACGTCTCGTGCAGTCGCTGTGCCGCCGCAGTGAGCGCTTCCGCCAGCTCCAACCCGGCCGGGAAACGGGGCAAATCAGAAAAACGGGACGCAACCACCACGAACCTCTTCGGCATGCACGGCACCACGGCCGTGCGCAGGAGAGCTCCGCAGCACATTCCTGACTGCGAGCACAGGACGCACAGAACTCTATCTGTTCGGTTGCGATGAGGTGACGCCCGGACCTGGGGTATGGACGTCCGGGCCGATCGCCTCCCCGGTCCGCTTCCACCGCCGCCCTCCGGCATGGTGGAATGGGCGGACGGGTCAGGAAGTGGCCTTGCCGGAATCCCGGACGACGCATGTCTGCCAGGTGAGCACCGTGACCTTCCTGCCGAACCCCTCCGAACCGCGTGACGTGTCCGAGCACGCGCTGTTCCGCTTCCCCCCGGAGATCGACTTCTCCAACGCCGGGGGGCTCCTCGACGTCATCGTGGCCAAGGCCTGTCCCGGCGACGGCCGGTGGGCCCGGGTCCTGGTCCTCGACCTCACCGCGACCGTCTTCATGGACTCCCAGGGCGTCCGCCTCGTCAACGACGTACTCCGGCTGCTGCGCCCCGGCACCCTCGTGTGCGTGGTGGCCCGCCCGGACAGTGTGGCCGCCCGCGTACTCGAACTGACGGGCCTGCGCCGCGACGTCCCCGTGTACGACAACCTCCCGGAGGCACTGGCGGCCTAGTCTGACGCCATGGCACCGAACATCGCGACGAACACCCGTGTCTCCCTCGACGAGCTGCTGGACTTCGTACGGCCCCGGCACCGGGCGATCCTGCTGACCCGGCGGGCCGACGGCGGTCCCCAGGGCTCGCCGCTGACCTGCGGGGTCGACGACTCGGGCCGGATCGTGGTCTCCACGTACCCCGAGCGCGCCAAGACCCGCAACGCCAAGCGGGACAGCCGGGTGAGCCTGGTCGTCCTCAGCGACGAGTGGAACGGGCCGTGGGTCCAGATCGACGGCACCGCCGAGGTGGTGGACTCGCCCGAGTCCGTGGAGCCCCTGGTGGAGTACTACCGGAACATCGCCGGCGAGCACCCGGACTGGGACGAGTACCGCGCCGCCATGGTCAAGCAGGGAAAGTCGATCATCCGGATCACCCCGGAGCGCTGGGGCCCGGTGGCGACCGGGGGTTTCCCGGCGCGGCTGGCCGAGGGGGAGTAGGGGACGCGGGTGAGGGCGGTGACACGGGATGTCACCGCCCTCGTCCCTCATCGGGGGGCCGTCAGCCGTCGGTCGTCTTCTGCGTGAGGTCGTAGAAGGTGGCCGAGCCGGCCGTCACCTCCTTGAAGTTCTCCTGCACCCAGGAGGAGATCTGCGAGGAGCTGCCGGAGTCGCCGCCCATTCCGCCGCCCATGCCGCCGCCGGCGACGAAGTAGTGGATCTTCCCGTCCGCCACGTACTGCTTGAACCGAGCGAGCGTCGGGGACGGGTCGGTGCCGTTGAAGCCGCCGATCGCCATCACGGGTTCGCCGGTGGAGAGCTGGTAGCTCGCGGCGTTCTGGGCGCCGATGGCCGCGGCGACCCAGGTGTAGTCATCGGCGTCGGCCTCCAGCAGTTCCTTCGCCTCGGAGTCGACGTCCGCGCCGCCGAGCAGGCCGCCCATTCCGCCGCCGCCACCCATGCGGCCCTCGACACTGTCGCCGGTGCCGTTCTGCGGGGCGCCCTGGCCGTTCTGGCCCATGGGTCCGCCGCCGGGGAAGCCGCCGGTGCCGGTGCCGCCCGCGCCGGGCGGGGTCTGGCCCTGCCCCTGCCCCTGGCCGTCCTGCTGGTTCCGCCCGCCGGGTCCGCCCCCGCCGGGGAAGCCGCCACCCCCGCCCCCGCCGGGACCGCCGCCCATGCTCGCCCCGGCCGGACCGGCCGTGACGATCGAACCGGTGTGTCCCTCCTGCACGGTGCTCAGCGTGTACGCCGTCGGGCCGGCCAGCGCGGCCACCAGGCCCAGCCCCGCCGCCGCGAGCGCCACCCGCCGCCCCGCCTTGCCCGCGAAGACCAGCCCGAGGGCCGCGACCAGCCCGCCGACCAGGACCAGCCACTTCAGCCACGGCAGGTAGTCGGGCGTGCGGTCGAGCAGCACGTACCCCCAGGCCGCCGTGGCCGTGACGGCCGCCGCCAGGGCGAGCGACGCCCACGGCGCCCGCCGCTTCTCCCACAGGGCCTCCGCGCCCATGCCGACCACGGCCGCGAGGTAGGGAGCGAGGGCCACCGTGTAGTACTGGTGGAAGATGCCGGCCATGTGGCTGAAGACCACCATCGTCATCAGCAGCGAGCCGCCCCACACCAGGAACGAGGCGCGGGCGAGGTCGGTCCGTACGGCCTTCCGGGTGAGGACCAGGCCGGCGACGAGCAGGATCAGCGCGGCGGGCAGCAGCCAGGAGATCTGGCCGCCGATCTCGGAGTTGAACATCCGGTCCCAGCCGGTCTCACCCCACTGTCCACCGCCGCCACCGCCGCCACCGCCACCGACGCTGCCGGTCTCCTCGCCGTTGAGCCGGCCGAGGCCGTTGTAGCCGAAGGTCAGCTCCAGGAAGCTGTTGTTCTGCGAGCCGCCGACGTACGGCCGCGACGACGCAGGCCACAGCTCGACGACCGCCACCCACCAGCCGCCGGAGACGACCAGCGCGAGGGTCGCCAGGACCAGTTGCCCCAGCCGCTTCTTCAGCCGCACGGGCGCGCAGACGCCGTGGACCAGCGCGAGGGCCGGGAGGATCAGGAAGGCCTGGAGGGTCTTGGCGAGGAACGCGAGGCCGATCGCGGCCCCGGCCCACACCAGCCACTTCGTACGGCCGTCCTCCAGGGCGCGGACGACGAGGTAGCAGGCGACGGACATCAGCAGCGCCAGCATCGCGTCCGGGTTGTTGAACCGGAACATCAGCGCCGCGACCGGGGTGAGCGCGAGGACCGTGCCCGCGATCAGACCGGCCGCCGGGCCGAAGCGGCGGCGTACGGCCGCGTACACGACGGCGACCGTGCCGACGCCCATGAGCACCTCGGGAACAAGGATCGCCCAGGAGTTCAGGCCGAAGATCCGCACCGAGAGCTCCATCGGCCACAGCGAGGCCGGGGGCTTGTCCACGGTGATGGCGTTCGCCGCGTCCAGCGAGCCGAAGAAGAACGCCTTCCAGGACTCGCTGCCCGCCTGCACGGCCGCCGAGTAGAAGGAGTTGGCGTACCCGGAGGCGCTCAGGCCGTAGAGGTAGAGCAGCCCGGTCACCAGCAGCAGGCCGAGGAAGGCGGGACGCACCCAGCGGGGGTCCTCGGGCCGGCCGCGCCACGCTCTGCGGGCGAGGGGCCCGCGGGGTTCACCCGGTCCGGGGGCGGCGTGGCGGGCCGCAGCCGCCGGGGGCGGGGGCGGGGGTCCCCAGGTGGCGGGGTCCGCCGGGGGACTCGTCTGGTCGTGCCGCGTGGTCATCGGAAGTCCCTCGGGTCGAGGTCGGAAGAGCGGGAAGGGCGGGTGGGGAGCGGCGAGCGGACCGGCTGGAGCGGCAGGGTGGCGTCCTGCCAGGCGGGCTCGGCGGGGGTCTCGTGGGACTGGCCGCGGTCCGGGAACACCCACGCCCGGAAGAGCAGGAACCGCAGCACGGTCGCCGCGAGGTTGGCCGCGACGAGGACCGCCAGCTCGGTGGAGTGGGCGGGGTCGCTGGTCGCGGTGTTGAGCGCGGCGAGCGAGCCGCTGGTGAGGGCGAGACCGATGCCGAAGACGACGAGCCCCTGCGCCTGGTGCCGTACGGCCCCGCCGCGCCCCCGCACGCCGAAGGTGAGCCGCCGGTTGGCGGCGGTGTTGGCGACCGCCGAGACCAGCAGGGCGAGCCCGTTGGCGGTCTGCGAGCCGGTGAAGGTGCGGAAGCCGCTGTAGAGCAGCAGATAGAAGAGGGTGGACAGGACGCCGACGACACAGAAGCCGACGAGCTGGCGGGCCAGCCCCTGCGGTACGTCCTGGATGGTGCGGTCGCGCGGGTCGTCACCGAAGGGCCGGGCGAGCCGGTCCAGCGGCAGCGAGCCGGTGGCCAGGGCCCTGCCGACCCGCCAGACGCCCTTGAGGTCGTCGGTCGCCGTCCTCACGATGTGCACGGTGGAGTCGGGGTCGTCGACCCAGTCGACCGGAACCTCGTGGATGCGCAGCCCCGCACGCTCGGAGAGGACCAGCAGCTCGGTGTCGAAGAACCAGCCGCTGTCCTCCACCAGCGGCAGCAGCACCTGCGCCACGTCCCGGCGGATCGCCTTGAACCCGCACTGCGCGTCGGAGAAGCGGGCCTGGAGCGAGCCGCGCAGGATCAGGTTGTACGAACGGCTGATGAACTCCCGCTTGGCGCCCCGCACGACGCGGGAGCTGCGGCTCAGCCGGGAGCCGATGGCGAGGTCGGAGTGGCCGGAGATCAGCGGGGCGACCAGCGGCAGCAGCGCGTTGAGGTCGGTGGACAGGTCCACGTCCATGTAGGCGAGGACGGGAGCGTCCGAGGCGGACCAGACGGTCCGCAGCGCCCGGCCCCGCCCCTTCTGCTCCAGGCGCACCGACCGCACCTCCGCCAGCCGTTCCGCCAGCCGGCCGGCCACGTGCGGGGTGCTGTCCGTGGAGGCGTTGTCGGCGATCGTGATGCGGAAGGCGTAGGGGAAGGTGCGGGTCAGGTGCTCGTGCAGTCTGCGGACGCACGGCTTGAGGTCCTTCTCCTCGTTGTAGACGGGGATCACTACGTCCAGGACCGGCGTACCCGCTCCGGCGGCCGGGAGGTGCTCCCGCGCCGGCAGGGTGCCGGGAGAAGAATCGGTTCGCATGGAACCGACTCTGCTCAGACGCCCTGTCGTGCCCGTGTGGTGAGGCTGTGCCGTGGCTGTGAGTACGGCTCGTGCGCCAACTCCGGCTCGACGGCGGGGAGGTGGAGCGTGAACGCGGTGTGTCCGGGGACGCTGTCGACGGTCACGGCACCGCCGTGGGCGGTCGCCACGGCCTGCACGATGGCCAGGCCCAGTCCGGTCGAACCGGTGGCACGGGTGCGCGCCGAGTCGCCGCGCGCGAACCGTTCGAAGACGTTCGGGAGCAGTCCGGGCGGGATGCCCGGCCCGTCGTCGACCACGTCCACGCAGAGCCAGGGGCCGTTGCGGCGCACCCGCGCGGTGACGGTGGTGCCCGGCGGGGTGTGGTTGCGGGCGTTGCCCAGCAGGTTGACGAGCACCTGCTGGAGCCGGGCGGCGTCGGCGCACACCGGCGCGGGCTCGTCGGGCAGTTCGAGCCGCCACACGTGCTCCTGGCCGGCGGCCCGGGCGTCGCTGATGGTGTCCACGACGAGCGGTACGAGGTCGGTCTCCTCGAACTGGAGGGGCCGGCCCGCGTCCAGGCGGGCGAGCAGCAGCAGGTCCTCGACGAGCAGGGTCATCCGGCCCGCCTCGGACTCGATCCGTCCGAGCGCGTGCCGGGTGTCGGGGCCGACCTGCTCCCGGCCGCGCCGGGTGAGTTCGGCGTACCCCCGGATGGAGGCCAGGGGCGTACGCAGCTCATGGCTGGCGTCCGCGACGAACTGCCGTACCCGGGTCTCGCTCTCCTGGCGGGCGTGCAGCGCTCCGTGGACGTGGTCGAGCATCCGGTTCAGCGCGGCACCGACCCGGCCGACCTCGCTGTGCGGATCGCACTCGGACTCGGGGACGCGTTCCTCGAGGTTCACCTCGCCGGTGTGGAGGGGGAGTTCGGAGACGCGGGTGGCGGTGGCGGCGACCTTGCGAAGGGGGCGGGTGGCGACGCCGACCAGTACGTACCCGGCGATCCCGGCGGCGACCAGTCCGGCGCCGGTGACGCTGACCTCGACCAGGATGAGGGTCTCGATGGTGTCGTTCGTGTCGTCGGTCGGCAGCGCGACGTAGAACTCGCCGTTCCGGCCACTCTCGTACTGCACCCGGTACTCGCCCAGGCCCGGGATGTGCACGGTGTGCTGGCGGTAGTCGCGCGGGACGGTGGCGAAGGCCGCGAGCTGGGCTTCGGTGAGCTGCGTCGCCTCGGACGTCGGGACGCCGTCCTGCGTCTTGCTCTTGCTGATGATCCCGTCGGTGACCCGGCCGTTTTCGACGGTGACGCCGATGGTGCCGATGCGCTGCGGACCCATGGTGACGAAGTCGAGAGGGTCCACGCCCCTCAGGAGCTGAGGTGGCGGCCCGTCCTTCTCGGGACCGCCCGCCGCGCGCGCCGCGACCTCCTTCACCTGCCCGTCGAGCTGCTCGTAGAGATGTGACCGCAGCGCCAGCGTGGTCACGGAACCGATCACCGCGCACACCACCGCGATCAGCGCCACGGACGCGACGACGAGCCGCGTCCGCAGTGTGCGCGGGGTGC
Source organism: Streptomyces sp. NPDC053426 (assembly GCF_055585405.1). Classification (NCBI taxonomy): domain Bacteria; kingdom Bacillati; phylum Actinomycetota; class Actinomycetes; order Kitasatosporales; family Streptomycetaceae; genus Streptomyces; species Streptomyces sp. NPDC053426. The sequence goes on from NZ_JBVJKE010000003.1 coordinate 91,407, forward strand.
GCGCTCGCCGCTGCGGACGCGGCCGTCGCCGTCCGCTCACGAGACCGCGGGCTTGATCATGTAGCCGGCGCCGCGCCGGGTGTGGATCATCGGCTCCCGGCCCGCGTCGATCTTCCTGCGCAGATACGAGATGTACAGCTCGACGACGTTCGCCTGCCCGCCGAAGTCGTACGACCAGACCCGGTCGAGGATCTGGGCCTTGCTGAGCACGCGCCGCGGATTGCGCATGAGGAAGCGCAGCAGCTCGAACTCGGTGGCGGTGAGGTGGATGTTGTCGCCGCCGCGGGTGACCTCGTGGCTGTCCTCGTCGAGGGTGAGGTCGCCGACGACCAGCATCGACTCGGAGCGGCGGTCGGCCGCGCCGGAGCGGCGGATCAGTCCGCGCAGCCGGGCGACGACCTCCTCCAGGCTGAACGGCTTGGTGACGTAGTCGTCGCCGCCGGCGGTCAGCCCGGCGATACGGTCCTCGACGGCGTCCTTGGCGGTGAGGAACAGCACGGGCACGTCCGGCAGTTCGCGGCGCAGCCGGCCGAGGATGGCCAGGCCGTCCATGTCCGGCAGCATCATGTCCAGGACGACGGCGTCGGGCCGGAACTCGCGTGCGGTGCGGATGGCCCCCTGGCCGTCCCCCGCGCTGCGGATCTGCCAGCCTTCGTACCGCAGGGCCATGGACAGCAGCTCGGTGATCGACTGCTCGTCGTCCACCACAAGCACGCGGACGGGGCTCCCGTCCGGCCTCAGCAGTTCGGTGCGCCCCTGGGGCGAGATCGTGGTCATGACGCACACGATGTCCAGGGCCTCTGAGAACACCCTTTCGGCAACCTGTGTTTTGCCTGAGAAACTCACAGGACGTTCTCAGCCGGGGCGGGGCGGCCCCGCTCAGCCGGGCAGGCCGAAGAGCCGGGCCGCGTTGTCGTGGCACACCGCCCGCAGCCAGGCGTCCCCGAGGTCCAGCCGCTCCAGGGCGTGGAGCTGGTGGAGGTAGTGGTAGGGGATGTTGGGGAAGTCCGAGCCGAGCAGGATCCGGTCGCCGAGGTCGGCCAGCCGGGGCAGGGCCCGCCGGGGGAACGGCGCCAGGCGCTCGCTGAAGTCGGTGAAGGCCATCGTGGTGTCCAGTCGCACCTCCCCGTACCGCTCGGCGAGGTCCAGGAAGTCCTCGTACTCGGGCATCCCCAGGTGCGCCACGATCAGCCGCAGCCGGGGGTGCCGGGCCAGGACCCGGGCGATCGGCTCGGGACCGGTGTGCTTGCCGGGCGCCGGTCCGGACCCGCAGTGGATCACCACGGGCACGCCCGCCTCGGCGAGCAGCCCCCAGGCACCGTCGAGCGATTCGTCGGCCGGGTCGTACGCGCCCACCTGCACGTGCGCCTTGAAGACCCGCGCGCCGGCGTCGACGGCGTCCCGGACGTGGTCCACGACCCCGGGTTCGGGGAAGAGGGTGGAGGTGTGCAGGCAGTCGGGGGTGCGGGCGGCGAAGTCGGCCGCCCAGCCGTTCAGCCAGCGTGCCATGCCCGGCTTGTGCGGGTAGAGCATGGCGGTGAAGCCCCGTACGCCGAACTCCCGCAGCAGCGCGGCCCGTGCGGTCTCCTCCTCCCGGTAGGTGATCGGCCACTCGACGCCGCCGGTCAGCGGACCGAGCGCGTCGAAGTAGGCCCACACCTTGCGCAGCACCCGCTCCGGCATGAAGTGCGTGTGCACGTCGACGAGCCCGGGCAGCCCGAGCCCCTTCCAGAAGCGCCGTACGTCGTCGGCTTCGGTACGGGTGTCGGGGTGAGCGCTCATGCCGCCCACGATCACCCGCGACCGCGGCCGGGGTCCAGAGGGGGCTTGGGTCCGGAGGGGATGCCGTCGGCGGATCCCGTCACCGTTCGATGAGGGGAGCGTGGGCGCGGCGGCACCGGAAAGCGCCGTGAGCACAGTCGTCGGACGCCCGGAGACCGGATCGCCCCGCCGCCCCTTCCCGTCCCCGGGGCTCCGCCCCCGGCCCCCGCTCCTCAAGCTCCGGAGGGGCTGGAACCACCCGGCGTGATGCCGCCCACGCGAAGGGGCGGGCCGGGGTCAGAACAGCCCGTCCTGCGCCGCCGCCCGGTCCCTGACCGCTCTGACCGGCACCGCGAACTCCCCTCCCCGGGCCGGGAACAGGTCCCACCCGGTCAGCAGCCGGGTGTCCAGCACCACGACGCCCGTCCCCGTCCCCGCCCCCGTCGCCAGGTGCAGATCGGGACCGGCGGCGGCCACCAGCTCCCCGCTCACCGCACCCCCGGCGACCAGCTCGCTCACCTCCCCCACGGCGGCCGGCACCCCCGACAGGCCGAACACCCCGACGTGATCAACCGGCCGGAACGGCTCACGGGCGAGCGACTCCGGCCATCCGTCCAGGGCGACCGCCCGCGCGTGCAACCCGGCGATCTCGGCCGCCCGCTCCTCCTCCCCGTCCGGGAGGACCGCCCGCACCGCCCGCTTGCCGGCGTAGGGGATCCGGTCGGGCACGCGGAGCGCGGCGCGCAGCAGCTCCTCGGCGCGCCGCGCCGCCATCAGCGGCCCGGTCCCCAGCCAGCTGAAGCAGACCGCCCCCTGCTCCAGCAGCCGCGCCGGCCCCCGCCGCACGGCGGTGATCCCGACCTTGGTCATTCCCGGCCCGAACCACGCCAGGTACACGCGGTAGGGCCGCGGATCGTCCGCGAGGGTGTCGGCGGCCACCGAGTGCGCCCGGTCCAGCCGGGCGCACTCCTCGCAGCGCGCCCCCGTGCTCCGCCCCGGAACGGCCGCCCCGAGCGGACACGCGTACCCCCGTGCCCCCACGCATGTCCGCACTCCCCCTTCCCCGACCCCGAAGGCCACCCGTTTCCCCCAGGTCAGCGCGGAGCGCCGGCCGCCCTCCCACGCCAGCACGGGACCGTCCGCCGACCACCGCAGCCCCGAGCATCTCCACGCCTGTGCCATCTCCGACGAGACTAGGGGGCACCACTGACAACGCCCGTGCGCCGCGGTTCAGCCGTCGGTCCGCCCCGCCCCCGCGGGAGACCGCGTGTCCGGTACGTCACCGCGCGCCGCGGGTACGACGACCGGCCCGGCCGCCGCCCGCACCGTGCCCCGCCCCCGGCCCGCCAGCCGGCAGCCCAGGCACCGAGCGTGCCCCTGCCGGGCGCTCAGGTCCCGCACCCGCCACCCCCACTGCTCCCTCGGCCGGGGACCCGGCGGCTTGCCCCACCCGGCGAGGTGCAGCACCCAGGTGACGACCAGGCCCGCGAGGGCGATCGACGCCCCGCCCACCAGCAGCGGCCCGGACACCGTGACGATCCCGAACCCCACCACCGCGGTACCGGCCCCGGCGATCCCGAAACCCGTCCACCCCGCGACCGTGTGCCCGTGGTCATATGGATGTGCGCTCACGTGCCCGCCCCCTCCGCCGTCGACGCCAGAATCTCTCACGTCGTAAGAGATTTACCACGAAACCCCTCACGATCTAAGGGAAACGAGGAAACCCGGAATGCAAGCCAAGCCGCGCCAGCCCGCCACGCCGGAGCAGGCGCTGTGGGCGATGGACCAGCTCGTCGCGACCCACCTGGTGGGCCAGCACGAGATCGCCCAGCAGGTGGGCCTGAACGTCACCGACCTGACCTGCTTCGCCTTCGTCATCGAGGCCGGCGAGGACCTGCTCACGGCCGGCGAGCTGGCGGACCGCGTCCACGTCACGACGGGCGCGATGACCGGGATCCTCAACCGCCTGGAACGCGCGGGCTACATCATCCGCCGCCCCGACCCCGCGGACCGCCGCCGCGTCCGCGTGGAGGCCCTGCCGGACGCCCTGGCCCGCACGCGCGAGATCTACGACCCCTACTACGTCCGCATCAACGAGCTCTTCGCCGACTACACCCCGGAGGAGATCGCCGTGCTCCACGACTGGTTCCGCCGCGCGAACACGGTCGCGGCCGACTACCTGGAGGAGCACTGCCGCACCGACTGAGACGCCGAGATGCCGAGCGGGAACCACAGTGCAAACCTGGTGGAGGGCAACGCTCGGGGACAGCCGAAAGGTCGGACACATGGCGAGCAATGTCAGCGGCACGCACCACCACCAGGCCGGATGGGAAGCAAGGAGCCCTTGGGCGACGAGTTGGACGGCGGCAGCGGCGGTCCTGATGACGTTCGGCGGCATCATGGCGATCTTCCAGGGCATCGCCGCCATCGCCGAGGACGACGTCTTCGTCGCCACCCGGAACTTCACCTACGAGTTCAGCCTCACCGGCTGGGGCTGGATCCACCTGATCCTCGGCGCCCTGGTGACCGTCGCCGGCCTCGCCCTGTTCACCGGGGCCACCTGGGCCCGCATGGTGGGCATCGCGCTGGCCGGACTCAGCATGGTCGCCAACTTCGTGTGGCTGCCCCACGCGCCGGTCTGGTCGATCGCCCTCCTCATCATCGACGGCTTCATCATCTGGGCCCTGTGCGCACCACGCCGCGAGTCCCGGGCCTAGGGCGCACATCCGCGGTCTGGAGCGCCCTGTGGCCCTGGCTGGTCCAGGCGGCGGGCGTGGCGACGATGGTCACCGCGTACTTCCTCCTGCCCCTGGACCGCCTGGGCCCGCGCCGCCCGGCCCTGAGCTGGCTCCTCTTCGGCCTCGCGCTGACGCTGATCGCGCTCCTGCTGCTGCGGCAGGTCGTCCACGTCCTGCTCGGCCGTCCGGACGTCCGCCCGGGGCTGGTCATCCCCCTGCTGATGAGCCTGTCCATCCTGGTCTTCGCGACCGCCTACCAGGCCCTGGCCCAGCGCCCCGGCGAGCTCGACGGCATCGCCACCCGCCTGGACGCCCTCTACTTCACCCTGGTCACCCTCGCCACCGTCGGCTACGGCGACATCACTCCGCACGGCCAGGCGGCCCGCCTGGTGACCATCCTGCAGATCCTCTACACCTTCGTCTTCCTCACGGCGGCGGCCACCGCCCTGACCAACCACCTCCGCACCGCACTCCGGCGCCACGAGAATCCCCGGCGCCCGGAGTGACACCCATGCCGCGCGGCCGGAATCCCCGTCCGCCGCACAAACCGGTGCCGCACAAATCTTCCGGGGCCTTCCGGGGCCTTTCGGGAATGCGGAAACCCCTGCCCCGCGGAGAAGCCGGAGCTTGAACCAGCCCCGATTGCATGCCCGTTGACGCCTCCGGCCTGCCCCCTCCCACGCCCAAGTGACATACATCACAGAGAAATGCAGGCATCCTGAACAACCATCCTCATTCGCCCGTTTCCTTCAGTCGAATATCCCCGGAGGGAACCGTGGTACGGCAGAAAGCACCGGCCCGCACCGTCCCGGGCAAATAAACTCGGCAATACGCAGGATGCCCGCATTTTCTTCTCGCTGGCCGTTCTCCCCGCTTCCCACCAGGAAAGGTCCCTAGTGAGATTCAGCCGTACCCTCGCCGTGGCCGCCGCCGTCGCGGTGACCGCGCCCGTCACGCTCCTCACCGCCGCTCCGGCCCTCGCCGCCGGAACGTCCGCGGGACAGGTGCAGCAGCAGCCGACGTACGCGGAACTGGTCAAGGCCGCCGCCGACGCGAAGAAGGCGTACGAGGAAGCCGTCATCGCCAAGAAGGAAGGACAGGAGAAGGCCAAGGCCACCCTGAAGGCCCTGGAATCCGACACGCATCCGCTCAGGGCTGCGACGATCGCCGCGGACAAGGCGGCGAAGGAGGCGGCCGAGGTCACGGAGGCGGCCGAGAAGGCCGTCACGGACGCCGAGGCCGAACTCGAAGCGGCCCAGGACGACGCGGGGAAGGCCGAGGCGCAGAAGGCCCTCGAAGCCGCCCAGGAGGAACTGGCGAAGGCGGTCACCGCCCAGCAGGAGGCCGACGCCGAGGCCGAGAAGGCCGGCACCGCGCTGAGCAACGCCAGGGTGGCGGCCGCCCGCGAGCACAGCATGTTCCAGGTCGCCCTCGACGAGGCCGAGAAGGCCAAGAAGGCCGCCGAAGAAGCACTCGCCGCCGCCAAGAAGTGCGTCCGCGAGAACGGGCTGACCTCCCTCGCGGTGGGACTGCCGTCCAAGGTCGTCGCCGGGACCACCGTCGATTTCACCCTGCGCGTGACCAACGGGACCGACCGCACCCTGACCGTGGACCCCCTGGTGTTCTTCCACGTGGAAGGCGAGCGGCGCGACGCGAAGAGCGCCCTGGAGGTGAAGTGGTCCGACGGCTCGGACTGGCAGACCCTCAACGGCGACGAGCCCGAGCACATCGCGCACATCGACAGCATCGAGCCGGGCGAGCGCAACGACGTGAAGCTGCGGATGAAGGTCGGCTCCGTGGCCGAGGCCACCGACGCCTTCGCCCTGTTCGCCGGCGACGCCCGGAGCGCGTACAACCCCTGCGTCCTGGGCCCGATGAAGCGCTACGACTTCAAGCTCCTGCCCGTCGGCAGCGAGACCGGCCCGGCCGAGGAAGCCGAGCCCGGCCCGGCCGGCGAGAACGACGACAAGCGACCGGAGACCACGAAGCCCGGCACGGACAAGGGCCCCTCCGCACAGGGCGGCGTGACCGCACAGACGGTGACCACCGGAACCCGCGTCGACGGCAGCCTCGCCAAGACCGGTACGTCCTCCGCGATGGCGCCGCTCGCCCTCACGAGCGCCCTCACCGCCGCCCTCGGCGCCGGAGCGGTCCTCGCCGCACGCCGCCGCAGGACCACGGACAACGCCTGACCGCGACGGGTACCCGGCCCCCGCGGCCGGGTACCCGTCCACCCCCGGAGCGGGGAAAGCCGGAGGCCCCGTGGATCACTCCACGGGGCCTCCGGTCTGCTGTGCACTCGGCAGGATTCGAACCTGCAACCTTCTGATCCGTAGTCAGATGCTCTATCCGTTAAGCTACGAGTGCTTGTCTCTTCAGTTTTCTCGCCGCTTCCCGGCCCTTTCGGCCCGCTCGCGGCGACAGGAAGAACATTACATGACTGCCGCCGCCATGTGAAATCCGTTTGGCTCACCCCTTGTGACCTGCGCAAACGCGGGATCGACCGCGGGATCGGCGGGGCGACAACGACGAAGCCCCGGCCGCAGGGGCCGGGGCTTCGTGATCGGTGCGGAGGCGGAGGGATTTGAACCCTCGATGGGCTTTAAGACCCAAACCGCATTAGCAGTGCGGCGCCATAGACCGGACTAGGCGACGCCTCCATGCACAGAACCCTCCGCGCGTGAGCGCGAGTGGATCGGTGCGTGCCGATGATGACACACCCGCGTGGGCTGTCACCAATCGCCACCCACGGTACTAGGCGGGGAGCCCGCAGGGCAAAGCACTTCCGGCCGTCGCGCCGGTGTGGCGCAACGTCCCGCGCGGTGGCGCGTTGATCAGGTCATGTCGCAGCTCACCTCACAGGTCGTGTCGCAGATCCGGCGTGCGGACACCGCGCGCCCCGTGCTGTGGCGGCTCGTCGCCGTCGCGGCCCTCACCTCGCTGTCCACCGCGCCCCCGGCGGCGTACGCGCAGGACGCTCCTCCGCGCGGTGACCGCCTCACCGTCACCGTGCGCGACGCGGGCGGCGGGATGGACGGGACGTACGAGGTGCGGTGCCGGCCCGGCGGCGGCAGCCATCCCGACCCCGCCGGGGCCTGTGCGGCCGTCGAGCGGAACACGCGGTGGGGGCGGGACGCCTTCGCCCCGGCACCGCGGGACGCCGTCTGCACCCTGCAGTACGGCGGGCCCGCCACCGCCCGCGTCACCGGCACCTGGGCCGGCCGCCCCGTCGACGCGACCTACGACCGTACGAACGGATGCGAGATCGCCCGTTGGGACCGGCTGGTGCCGCTGCTGCCCGAAGCGGGCGCCGGGGGACGCGGGTGAGGGAGACCTCCGGGAGCGACGGGAGTGGCGGGAGTGGCGGGGGCGCGTGGTGGCGAGTCGGGGCACAGGGGGCGTAAAGGTCCCGCGAAGGTTCGTGGCGCGTCGGTGCAGGCAGTCACGGGTTCCGGGCCTACCGGGCGTCACATCGCCGTCACTTTCCCGTGCGATGTCCGTCCCATCCGGCGTCGCGAGCGCAACCCCAGCCCTTAGACTCCCTCGCGTGACACGCTGCGGGCAGGTTGGCAAGATGGCCCGAGCGGTCGGCACGTCGCGGTAACAGGGAGGAAGCGTCTCGTGAGCAGCAGGCCATCCCGGGGCACTGCTCGCCTCGCAGCCATACTGGACGCGCTTCCGGACGCCCTGGTGCTGGTCAACGCCAACGGGACGGTCGTCAACGCCAACGCCATCGCCCTGGAGGCCTTCGAGACCCCCGGCACGGCGCTGGTGGGGCGGGGGCTGCTGGATCTGCTGCCGGAGTTCGACTCCAAGCTCATCCCCGGGTCCATGCGGCGGCCCGACCACATCGACCCCCGGGCGCGCACCAAGCCGACGCGGATGGTCGCCCGGCGGACCGACGGGACCGAGTTCCCGGTCGAGGTCACCAGTGCGAATCTGGAGAACGGCCAGCAGGCGTACGACAGTTCCGGCTACACCGGCGACGAGCTGCTGATGCTCGTCGTCCGCGACCTCTCCGGCACCGTCGACACCGAGGCCGAGCTGGCGCGTTCGCAGCGTCAGACCGAGATGATCCTGCGGGCCGCCTCCGAGGGTGTCGTCGGGACCGACACCGACGGGCGGATCGTCCTCGTCAACCCGGCCGCCGCCCAGATACTGGGCTACCGGGCCGGCGAACTCGGCGGGCGCGAACTGCACACGCTCGTCCTGCACTCGCGCGCCGACGGCGCCCCCTTCCCGTACGACGAGTCCCCGCTCGCCGACACCCTGCGCTCCGGGCGCAAGCACCGGGTGCGCGGCCAGGTGCTGTACGCCAAGAACGGCGACAAGCTGCCGGTCGACCTGACGACCGCGCCGGTGCGCGACGGCGACCAGCTCGTCGGCGCCGTCATGACGTTCCTCGACCGCCGTCCCTACGACGCGCTCGCCGAGGAGAAGGAACAGGCCGAGCGGGAGCACGCCGAGGAGCTGGAGCGGCTCGCCGAGGAGCACGGCTCCGAGCTCACCGCCCTGCGTCAGGGCCACGTCACCGAGCTGGAGGAGCTGCGCGAGCAGCACGCGGAGGAACTCGCCGCGAACGAGGAGCGGTACGCCGCGCTCGGCGAGCGGGAGAAGGACCGCTACGAGGCCCTCGCCGCCCGGCACGACCAGCTGCTCACCCTGCTCGGGCGCTCCCTGCGCGGCCCGCTGGACGAGCTGCGCCGCGAGCTGTCCGCGCTGGCCTCCGACGACGCCGGACAGCTGTGGCCCGAGGCCAACCAGGTGCTCCACCACCTGTCGGCCGGCTACGCCCGGATCACCACCCTCATCGACAACGTCCTCGGCTACCAGCGGCTCGACGCCGGCGGCGAGCAGGTCGCCCGTACGAAGGTGATGCTCGACGCCGTCGTCGCCGCCGGGGTCGACGGTGCCGTGGAGCTCATCGGCCCGGGACGGGTGCAGTTCGCCGTGCACGCGCCGCCCATCGAGGCCGAGGTCGACCCTCGGCTGCTCGCGACCGCCCTCGCGCATCTCGTCGCGGACGTCGCGGGTGTCGACGCGACCGGCAACACGCCGGTGTCGGCGGGCGGTTACCTGGACAACACGGTCGTGGTCGCGGCGGCGCAGCGCGGTGAGGTCGTACGCATCGAGGTGCGCGGACCGTACGGCGGCGGCGACCCGGTGCACGAGCCGATCGTGCGCGGGATCGTCCGGGCGCACGGCGGTGTGCTGCAGACGCACGAGGTGCCCGGGATGAGCGGCAGCGCGTTCGTCCTCGAGGTGCCGCTCGGGGGCGGGGCGGGGTCCGTGCCGGTCGCCGAGCCGGTGGTGCCGGCCGAGGAGACCGCTCCCGTTCCCGCCGAGCCGGCTCCCGGTGGCGGCGGGCGGCGCCGGGCGCGGCGCGCGTCCGTGGACGCCTTCCTGGAGAGCGAGGTGCCGGGCGCGGACGACGGCTCCGGTACGGACTCCGCGCCCACCGGCCGGCGCAGGCGCCGGGCGGCGGCCGCCGCCGACGACGAGCCCGCGCAGGCGTCCGGCGGTACCGGGCGGCGGCGCGGCCGGCCGGCCGAGGGCGCGCCGGCCGCGGTGGGAGCCGAGGTCGAGCTCGCGGGGGCCGCCGGGGTGTCCGAGGGGGCCGTCGTCACCGCCGCCGAGCATGCGGCGGGGGCCGCCGCGTCGAACACGGGGCTGGGCGGGACCGTACCTCCGCAGGGGGTGCCGGGGCCGTCCGGGCAGCGTGTCCGGCAGGGGTCCGGCGAACAGCACGCGCTGCCGCCGGCGCTGTCCGCGCCGTCCGGCGGGGACGGGGCGGCGGACGCGCCCCAGTCCGAGGTCGCGGTGCATGTTCCGGCTCAGGCTTCGGGGCAGGCTCAGTCGCAGCCGACGGGACGGCGCCGGCGTGCGCTGGCCGCCGCCACCGAGCGGGCGGCGGCGCAGGAGGCCGCGCCCCGTACGGTGTTCGCACTGCCACCGGCCGAGGCGGACCAGGAACAGCACACCGACCGGCCGACCCAGGCCGAGGCGGTCGGGCAGACCGGGGTTGTCGGGCAGGCCGGGGTCGACAACGGTCGCCATGACGCCGTTCCGCACGACCAGGCCGACGACCGCACCCCGCCGCAGCCGCACCCCACCAGCGCGCCGACGGGCCGCCGCCGGCGGGCCGTCGCCCGGCCGGCAGGGCCCGACGGCACACCCACCGAGGCTCCCGTTCCGGCCGCTCAGGCGGCGACCGCCCAGGCTTCAGGGGCTTCGGCGCAGTGGGGGGCGGCACCCGCGCAGGGGGCGCCTGCCGCGCCGCAGGGGGCTCCGGTTCCGCCGCAGGGTGCTCCCGTGCCCGCGCAGGGTGCGGCCGTTCCGGTCCAGGGGGCCGCGGTCCCGCCGCAGGGCACCTCCGCGGCGCCGCAGGGGGCTCCCGTACCCGCGCAGGGTGCGGCCGTTCCCCCGCAAGGGGCTCCCGTGCCCGCACACGGTGCCGCGGTCCCGCCGCAGGGCGCCGCGGTCCCGGCACACGGCGCTCCCGTTCCGGCACACGGAGCCGCGGTCCCGGCACACGGCACTGCGGTCCCGCCGCAAGGTGCCGCGACCTCAGCGCATGGAGCTCCGGTAGCCGCACAGGGCGTGGCCGTTCCCCCGCAAGGGGCTCCGGTACCGGCACACAACGCTGCGGTCCCGCCGCAGGGTGCCACACCCCCGGCGCACGGGGCTCCCGTGCCCGCACAGGGCGTGGCCGTCCCTCCGCAAGAAACTCCGGTACCGGCACACGGTGCCGCCATCCCGCCGCAAGGCGCCACACCCCCGGCACACGGCGCTCCCGTGCCCGCACAGGGCGCGGCCGTTCCCCCGCAGGGCGCCCCCGTACCCGCACAGGGACAGGCGGCGCAGCCGCTTCCCGCCGCTCAGCCGCTTCCCGCCGAGGCCGCGCCCGGGCAGGGTGCTGCGGCCGAAGGCGGCCCCGCTGCGCAGCAGTGGCCCGCCGCCGGTGACACCTCCGGTGCCGGTGTGGCCGTACCGGCGGCCGCGGGTCCGGCGCAGCCGACCCCCGCCGCCGGCACCCCGTTGCCGCCCGAGGGCGCGCCGGTGCAGCGGGCCGCTCAGCCGTTGCCCGCGGAGGCCTCGGCGCCGGTCGATCCGAACTCCACCCAGGGGCGGGCGATCAGCGTGCGGACGCTGGGGCAGGGCGTGCCGTTCAACCGGCAGGCCGCCCAGGTGCAGCAGCCGCTGCCGTCGGCCACGCCTCCCCCGCACCAGCCGGGCGGCTCCGGCCGCCGCCGCAAGCTCGGTACGCGCCCCGACCCGGCCGCGGGCAGCGAGCCGAACGCGCGCCCGCACCCGTCGGCCGAGCCCGTACCCGCGAGCGCCCACGCGCACGCGCCGGCGCACTCCCGGCTCGCGCCGACGACCGAGGGCACCGGACGGTCGTACGCCATAGGGGCGCCCGACGCGGACGCCGCCGAGGGGCCCGAGCCGCTGGACGGCCCGGGCGGGGCCGTCGAGGTGGCGGACCCGCCGCGTCCGCAGCCGATGGACGACGAGCTGCCGCCGGAGCCGCTGGACAATCCGCGCCGGCTGCTGGTGTGGCCCGCGCCGGACGTCACCACGCAGCAGGCGCTGAGCGACCGCGGTTACCGGCCGGTGATCGTGCACTCGCGCGAGGAGGTCGACGCGCAGATCGCGGCGTTCCCCGCCGCGCTGTTCGTGGACCCGCTGACCGGGCCGATCACCCGTACGGCCCTGCAGTCGCTGCGCCAGGCGGCGGTGGCCGCCGAGGTGCCGGTGCTGGTCACGGCCGGGCTCGGACAGGCCTCGCGCGACGCCGCGTACGGCGCCGATCCCGCCGTACTGCTGAAGGCGCTCGCGCCGCGCGACAGCGAACAGCACCCTCCGCGCGTACTGCTGATCGAGGAGCACGCGGAGATCGCGCTGGCGCTGACCGGGACGCTGGAGCGGCGCGGGATGCAGGTCGCGCGGGCCGCGAGTGACGCCGACGCGGTGGCGCTGGCGGGGCAGTTCCGGCCGAACCTGGTGGTGATGGACCTGATGCGGGTGCACCCGCGCCAGGCCGGGCCCGCCGGGATCGTCGACTGGCTGCGGGCGAACGGGCAGCTCAACCGCACCCCGCTCGTCGTCTACACGGCCGCCGTCGACCAGGCGGACCTGCCGCGGCTGGCCTCCGGCGAGACCGTGCTGTTCCTGGCGGAGCGGTCCACCAGTGAAGAGGTGCAGGACAGGATCGTCGACCTGCTGTCGCGGATCGGGACCAACTGACCCGCGCCGCGGTCAGCGGGCGACCAGGCGGCGCGCCGCCTCCTTCACGGACGCGCGCAGCCGGGCGCGGTCGTCCGGCTCCCCGCCGACCAGGATGCGGCGCATCTGCGGGACGACGGCCGTCCAGTTGGCCAGCGCGGTCAGCAAGAACAGCAGGTCGCCGGCCGGGATGGCGTCGGTGACGACGCCCCGGTCCTGGCCGTCCTGGAGCAGGGCGACCTTGCGGACGTAGTGCTCCTGGCGTTCGCCTTCGTGGGGCAGTTCGTCGGTGCCGTACTCCAGGCCCTCCCAGAAGAGCAGGCGCAGCAGTTCGGGGTGGGCGGCGTGGTAGTCCATCAGCCGGTCGACCCAGCCCTCGATGTCGTCCGGGTCGACGGGGACGGACTCGGCGAGGTCCAGCATCTTCCGCTCCAGGACGATCGCGAACAGCTCCGCCTTGTTGCCGAAGTAGGCGTAGATGAGCTGCTTGTTGGCCTTCGCCTCGGCCGCGATGCGGTCGATGCGGGCACCGGCGATGCCGTGGCGGGCGAACTCGGTGACCGCCGCCTCGAAGATCCGGGCCTTGGTGGCCTCGGGGTCCCTGACTGCCATGGGGACAGGGTAGCGCCACTTGTAACCAACTGTTTGGTTGACAGGGAATCCGGCGGGGACGCAGACTGTTCCCTCCATCAGCCAACCAACCAGTTGGTTGTTAGAGCAGGCTCGAAGGGGTATCCCGCTCATGTCCTCAGCGCCCAGCGCCAACACCACCGGCCGACAGGCCCGCAGGCCACCGGTCACCGCTCCCGATCAGAATCCGGGTCTGGATCCGGGTCCGGGTCCGGGCCCGTCCCGCGGCTCCGGCGCGTTCCTCACGCTCATCGCCGTGTGCACCGCGGTCACGGCCGCCAACATCTACCTCGCCGCGCCGCTGCTCTCCCTCATCGCCCGCGACTTCGGCTCCACGCCGTCCGCCGTGGCCTGGATCGCCTCGGTCGCCCAGCTCGGCTACGCCGTCGGCCTGCTCTTCTTCGCCCCGCTCGGCGACACCGCCGACCGGCGCCGGCTGGTCACCGTCCTGACCCTGGTCACCACCGCCGCCCTGATCGCCAGTGCCGTCGCTCCCGGCACCGGCGCACTGGCCGTCGCCGTGTTCGTCGCCTCGGCCGGGACCGTCGTACCGCAGCTCCTCGTCCCTCTGGTCGCCGAGCGCGCCCCCGCCGCCCGCCGCGCCCGCCATGTCGCGGCCGTGATCGCCGGCCTGTTCACCGGCGTCGTCGCGGCCCGGGTGCTCGGCGGACTCGCCGGGGAGGCCTTCGGCTGGCGGTGGGTGTTCGCGGGCGCGGCCGTCCTCACGCTCGCCCTGGGCACCGCCACCGCCCTCGTCCTGCCGTCCGGGCGGCGGCGCCGCGACGGCTCGCTGTTCGGCGGCCTCGCCGCACTGCCCGGACTGCTGCGCCGCTCGCCCGACCTGTGGCGCGCGTCGGTGCGCCAGGCGGGGATGTTCGGCGCGTGGAGCGCCCTGTGGACCTCGCTCGCCCTGCTGCTGACGGGCCCGGCCTACGACCTGTCCACCGCCACCGCCGGACTGTTCGGCCTCTTCGGGCTCGCGGCGAGCGCGGTGGCGCCGCTGGCGGGCGGGCTGGTCGACCGCTTCGGCGCCGCCAGGGTCGTACGGGGGGCGTATCTGCTCGCGGCCGTCTCCGTGCCGCTGTTCTGGCTGGGCGGGCAGGTCGTCTGGGCGCTGTTCGTCGCCGCGATCGCGATCCACGCGGCCCTGGTCGCCTCCCACGTCGCCAACCAGACCCTCGCCCTGACCACCACCTCCAGCCCGGCCGTCGCCAACACGGCCTATGTCGTCTCCGGCTTCGCCGGCGGCGCCACCGCCTCGGCCCTCGCGGGCACCGCCTTCACCCACTTCGGCTGGAGCGGGGTGTCGGCGGTGGCGGCGGTCTGGCTGGCGCTGGGGTGGGGGAGCACGGCGGTGCGGCGGTGACGGTGTGACGGCGGTGACGCCGTCACCGTACGACCGGGACACCCGGTGACGGAGCCGCACGCCGCCGGACGGCGAGGTTCCGCCCCACCGCCCGGCGCATCCCGCGTACGCCGTGTCAGAGCCGGGTGACGTCCAGCTCCCCGGCGGCGTACTGCCTGCGCAGCACCTTCTTGTCGAACTTGCCGACGCTGGTCTTCGGCACCGACGCGATCACCGTCCAGCGCTCCGGGAGCTGCCACTTGGCGATCTTGCCCTCCTCCTGGAGGAAGGCGCGCAGGGTGGTGAAGTCCGCGGTGGAGCCCTCCTTGAGGACGACCGTGGCCAGTGGGCGCTCGCCCCACTTGTCGTCCGGGACGGCGACGACGGCGGCCTCGGCGACGTCCGGGTGGGACATCAGCGCGTTCTCCAGGTCGACCGAGGAGATCCACTCGCCGCCGGACTTGATGACGTCCTTGGCGCGGTCGGTGAGGGTGAGGAAGCCGTCGGGGGAGATCGTCCCGACGTCGCCCGTCTTCAGCCAGCCGTCCTCGCTGATCTTGTCGGCGGGGCGCAGGGGTTCGGCGTCGGGGCCGTTGTAGTAGGCGCCCGCGATCCACGCGCCACGGACCTCCAGCTCACCGGCCGACTCGCCGTCCCAGGGGAGGCGTTCGCCGCCGGGGCCGGTGAGGCGGGCCTCGACGCCGGCCGGGAAGCGGCCCTGGGTCAGCCGGTAGGCGAACTCCTCCTCGGTGCCCACGGCGTGGGCCGGCGGGCGGGCGATGGTGCCGAGCGGGGAGGTCTCCGTCATGCCCCAGGCGTGGCAGACCCGCATGCCCAGCTCGTCGAACGCCTCCATCAGGGAGGGCGGGCAGGCGGAGCCGCCGATGGTGACCTGGGTGAGGGAGGAGACGTCCCGGGGCTTGGCGGTCAGCTCGGCGAGCAGCCCCTGCCAGATGGTGGGGACGGCGGCGGCGTGGGTCGGCTTCTCGCCCTCGATCATCTCGGCGAGCGGGGCGGGCTGCAGGAAGCGGTCCGGCATCAGCATGTTGACGCCGGTCATGAAGGTGGCGTGCGGCAGGCCCCAGGCGTTGACGTGGAACTGCGGGACCACGACCAGCGAGGTGTCCTCGTCGGTCAGGCCCATCGACTGCGCCATGTTGACCTGCATGGAGTGCAGGTAGATCGAACGGTGGCTGTAGACCACGCCCTTGGGGTCGCCGGTGGTGCCGGAGGTGTAGCACATGGCGGCGGCGGCGCGCTCGTCCAGCTCCGGCCAGTCGTAGGCGACGGGGTGTCCGGCGAGCAGGTCCTCGTACTCGTGCACCCGCGCGGTGGCGTCCGCCAGCGCGGAACGGTCGCCGGGGCCGGAGACGACCACGTGCTCGACGGTCTTGAGGTGCGGCAGCAGCGGCGCGAGGAGGGGGATCAGCGAGCCGTTGACGATGATCACCCGGTCGGCGGCGTGGTTGACGATCCACGCGAGCTGCTCGGCCGGGAGGCGGAGGTTCAGGGTGTGGAGGACGGCGCCCATGGAGGGGATCGCGAAGTACGCCTCGACGTGCTCGGCGTTGTTCCACATGAGGGTGGCGACCCGGTCGTCGCCGGTGACGCCGAGGTCGTCGCGCAGGGCGTGGGCCAGCTGGGCCGCCCGGGCGCCGATCTCCGCGTAGGAACGGCGGTGCGGTTCGCCCTCGCCGGTCCAGGTGGTCACCTGTGAGGTGCCGTGGATCGTCGACCCGTGGGTCAGGATCCTCGAGATCAGCAGCGGTACGTCCTGCATGGTGCTCAGCACGGGGCGTCCTCCTGGGCGACATTGCCTGCGCGGGGTAGGGGTTGCGCTGATTCTGCGCACATACCGCGCGGTATGTCACTAGGGGAGCGAATGATCGATCACGCCGCGTCCGCGGACCGGTGCGTGTCAGCCGCGGACGAGCCCCAGCTCGGCGTCCTCACGGAGCTTGCCGAGCGCCCTCGACACGGCCGACTTCACCGTGCCCACCGAGACGCCGAGCACCTCGGCCGTCTGCACCTCGCTGAGGTCCTCGTAGTACCGCAGCACGACCATCGCCCGCTGCCGCGCGGGCAGCCGCATGATCGCCCGCCACATCGCGTCGCGCAGCGCCTGCTGCTCGGCCGGGTCGTCGCCGCCGGGCACCGGGTCGGGCTCGGGCAGCTCGTCGCAGGCGAACTCGTCGACCTTGCGCTTGCGCCACTGCGAGGTGCGCGTGTTCAGCAGCGCCCTGCGCACGTAGCCGTCGAGCGCCCGGTGGTCCTCTATGCGCTCCCAGGCGACGTACGTCTTGGTGAGCGCGGTCTGCAGCAGGTCCTCCGCGTCGCTCGGATTCCCGGTCAGCGACCGGGCGGTACGCAGGAGCACCGGCTGGCGAGCCCTCATGTACGACGAGAACGACGGGTACGGGAGGGTCTGCGCCGCTGTCGCTGGAGTGGCGGCTTTCGAAGCGCTGGTGCAGACGGGTGTGGTCATGGCTCAACGCTATGAGCGGGGCCGGTCCGGCGGATCGCCCGCAGGTCCCGAAGGCACGTCCCCCTCAGGTTGTAGGGGTGGGGCTGGCTGCACCTCCTGAAGGTGGACCAGCGGGTGAGGGGCAGTACGGGTCGACCCCTGAGGAACCGTCCCCGGAACGTCCGGGCGACGGTGCCGAAGCACCGCGGCCCGGACGCCCCGCACCCCACGAAGCACCCCGCACGGTCAGGGCGCCGGCCTCACCACAGCGGGGTGAAGCCGATGGCCACGTTGTCGTTGCCCTGGTTGACGACCGTGAAGGCGGAGCCGGTGACCTGGGCGGTGTTGTTCTGGTTCGTGGCGCCGGGTCCGGTGGCCTGCTGCTGCGAGGTGGCCGAGTTGCCGAAGTTGTCGCCGCCGACACCGCTGCCGAGGGCGTCGGCCTCGGAGCTCGTGGCCGTCGCGATCGATCCGTCGTCCGCGAGGGCGCCGCTGTCCGCCGCCGCGACGCCGGTGAAGAGGGCGACCGCGAGCGGCAGGGCGGAGACCGCGGCGATGACGCGGGCGGTACGGATGCTTGCCATGTTGTGTTCCCTCCAGAACAAGGACGCACCGGCTCATGACCGGGTGTGGCTCATCACCGTGTGCGCGTGAACTACGGCTGTCACCAGGGAAGTTGTCCCCCCGCCCCGGCGCTGTGCACGACGTCGCGAGATCAGGGTTGCCCAGGGAATCCCCGGCGAACCACCCTGGACACCTTCATTCGCACGCAAGTGTGACGACAAGGCGATAAACCCCGACGCGCCCCTTGAATTCCACCCCTTCCCGAGAGGCCCCCCCCACCCCGCTCCCCGTAAGGGACGAAGCGTTCCGCCGCTTCTCCCACCCACGCCCCCACCCCGGCGCGCCGCGCACTCCCCCTTCCCATCCTCGAACGTGTGTACGAAAATAGAGGCATGGCCACCACCGACCGGCAGGCCGCGACCCTGGCCCTCGCACACGCCCTGTCAGCCGCCGAACGCGGACTGGCCGTCATCCCCCTGTCCCGGACGAAACTCCCGGCCCTGCGCTCCCCGCACCGCGACGACCCGGAGCCGTCAAGCCCGCCCTGCCGCGGCGAGTGCGGCCGCTTCGGCCACGGCGTCCACGACGCCTCCACCGACCCCGCCCGCATCCGCGCGCTGTTCGCCGCCGCGCCCCGCGCCACCGGTTACGGCATCGCCTGCGGACTGCCCCCGCACCACCTCATCGGCGTCGACCTGGACACCAAGACCGGTACGGACTCGTTCGCCGCCCTGCGCGAACTGGCCCGGCGCCACCTGTTCACGATCCCCGCCACGGTGATCGTCCTGACCCCGAGCGGCGGCCGTCACCTGTGGCTGAGCGGTCCGCCGGACGTCGTCGTCCCCAACTCCGCGGGCCGGCTGGCCCCCGGCATCGACATCCGGGGCGCCGGCGGCTATCTCGTCGGCCCCGGCTCCCACACCGACCACGGCCCGTACACCACCGCTCCGGGCACCGCGCGCCTGCCCCCGGCGCCCTGCCCGCCCGCCCTCCTGCGCCTGCTCCTCCCACCGCCCCGCACCCGTCACCCGACGCCCCCGTCGGCCGACGGACACGGCCAGGGCCTGGTCCAGTTCGTCCTCGCGGCGCACGAGGGCCAGCGCAACACCCGCCTGTTCTGGGCGGCCTGCCGCGCCTACGAGGACGGCATCGGCCCCGCCCTGGTGGACCCCTTGGTCGACGCGGCCCTCGGCACCGGCCTGTCCGAACGCGAAGCCCGCGCGACGATCGCGTCGGCGGCACGGATGACGGGGCACCGCCCCTGACCGCCCCGCCCGTCGCTCGTGCTCCCTCCCTCACGAAAACCGAAAGACCTCGATGCACCACCGCCCTAAAGTGCCGACCATGTCACTCGCCCGTGTCCTCCTCGATTCCGGCCGTTCGGTCGACCTCTCCGAGCTGCGGATGTCGTCGACGTACGGCGGGCTGCTCGAGGGCTATCCGTGCAAGCGCGTCAACGACCGGAAGATCGACTGGCTGCTCCGGTCCGCCGAGCGCGACTCCCCCGGCGCTCCGGTCCACCTGATCCCGCCCCCGCGCGAGTACCCCGACCAGTACGCGGGTGCCTTCGGTCCCGTGGAGGTGCTGCCCGCCGTGACGTGCGTCGGCAGCTTCCGGTCCGAGGCGCTCGACCCGGCCCACGACCGCTCCCTGTACCGCTCCCGCCTCACCGTCGTCTGGTTCCAGCCCTCCCCGCGCGTACCGTCCGGCTGCGACGCGGAGCCCTCGCTGCGGGACCTGCCCTGGGAACGGCTGGCCGAGGACGAAGAGCTCTAGCGGCCGCCGTTCGGGCCGTTCCGGGCGCGCGGGGTGACGGTCCCGCGCGGTGATGCACACGTACGGAGTGGCGACAGCCTGAACGTCATCACACGTACGGGTGAGTGTCAGGCCCCGTCACCGGGGTACGAAGCCGCTTCCCCGGCCTCCGCGAAGTCCACCCCCGACGACGGCCCGAGATCCGAAAAAGCCTGGTGGCAGGGGGTCGGACGAAAGAAAACGATGCCGCGGAAGACGTTTTCGATCACCTGCTGTCAACGGCGTGCGCGTGTCTACAGCGCCCCAAACGTCCTGATTGTTCAGAATGTTGCCCACTGCCCCAGTTGAAACTATGAAGTTTCGTTGCCGAGGAGCATGACATGCAGGTTCGCAGGTGGCTCCCAGACCAGCCCACTCGTATCGGCCGTCACGACTGGCCGGACGAGGGGGACAACGGAACGCACATGCGACTGCGAGCCGGCTCCATCGTGGTACTGGACCGGCAGGGGTGGCGGATCCTGGAGATCAACGGCTACCCGGGCAACTGGTGGCCGGACTCCTACGAGAAGGCCTGGCGCGACCACGTGGAACTGTGGTGGCACGCCAACGAACTGCGGCGGGCCAACAACCAGGCGGTCAAACCGGCCCCCGAGCGGGCCGAGTTCTACAAGCGCCCGGTGGTGCTGGTGCTGCGCAACGAGAACCTGCCCCGTTCCACACCGAAGCACTGGTGCGCTCCCGCCAGCCACGACTGGCGGGTCCTCCCCGAGCACTACGCCGTCTGCCGCGCCTGCGGCGAGCTGCCGCCCTGCCACCACGGGGAGTACCGCTGGGAGGGCGGCCCCCGCTGGCCGGAACAGGACGGCGGCATCCCGCTCATGGTGCCGGAGGGCTGCTGCATGGGGTGCGCCGAGCCGATCAGGCCGCGGGTGCGGACCGTGCGCTTCCCGGGCCCGAACCTCTGGTACCCGGACCTGGGGGAGGACACGGCCGTCTTCCACGCCCGCACGGCCTGCGCCGACCAGGTCGACCGTTACCGCATGCAGTGGCAGGCCGAGTACAACCCGCGCTCCTCCGCCCACCCCGCCACCCCCTCGTTCCCGGGTTTCGAGCACTTCGTACTCCCCCGCACGCGCCACGCGCCGGACGTGTCCCCGCACGACCGGCGGACCCTCCAGGACCCGCACCGGCCGGAAGCGGAGGAATGCGCCTCCGTGACCGGCGACTTCGGCGCCTTCCCCGCCCCGTTCGACGGACGCCGGACAGACCCGGGGACCGGCACACCGCCGACCGCCCCGTCGGCGCCCCCGTCGGCACCCCCGACCACTCCGTCGGCACCCCCGACCGCGCCCGAGCCGGCACACCAGCCGGCACCCGCGGCCCCCGGCACACCCGTGGTCTCCGGCACACCCGTGGTCTCCGGCGCACCCGCGGCGGACCCGACGCCCCCCGGGCCTCTTCCCGCGGCCGGTACGAGCGCGCCCGCCACCACGCCGGCCGAGGCGCCCGCCCCCGCCTCCCCTTCCCTCGAAGGCCTCGGACCGGCCCTCCAGTCCGCGCGGGAACTGGATCTGGCGCTGACAGGAACCCCGTCCTTCCACAACGCCGAGCAGGCGGCCCGGGTGATCGAGGAACTCACCGCCGCGGTCCGCAACATCGCCCTCTGCCTGAACAACCCGGCCACCCGCGAACGCCCCTGACCCGCACTCCCCGGCCGGAAGGTTCCCGCGCGGGTACGTCGTCCGGCCTGGCCACCCGGTGGGACGCGCCGACCGAGATGGAGGGGAACGAGAAGAGGAGATCGATCCTCTTCGAGACCTTCGTCCTGCTGAGCGACGACAAGGCCACCACCGCCGCACACACCGTCGACCAGCGGCCCCGGGAACTCCTCGGAACAGCACGCGTCCCCTCGAACGGGACGGCCGGACTTCGCCCGATCCCCTTGGTGAAGGCGCTGAACGCCCTCCATGAAGCAACAAGATCAGACCTGACGATGTCCAGCGACACCCCCACCCGCTGAAGCGCGCACGAGCACCACAACGCACAACGGCCCCCGACCGTGCACCTGGTCGGGGGCCGTTCTCACTGCTCGTCGCGCGGAGGCGGTGGGATTTGAACCCACGGTGACATCGCTGCCACGACGGTTTTCAAGACCGTTCCCTTCGGCCGCTCGGGCACGCCTCCCCGCGCCGGCCGGTGATCGGCGGCGCGGGGACAAGGGTAACGGGTTCGGGGTTCGTGGGTGAGGTCAGCTGTCGCCCACGCGGGAGCCCAGGGTGAGTTCCGTGGTGTGTTCCTTGCCGTCGCGCTCGTAGGTGATCGTGACCTCGTCGCCCGGCTTGTGGGTCCAGATCTCGCCGATCAGGGTGGGGCCGGAGTCGATGACCCGGTCGTCGAGCTTGGTGATGACGTCGCCGGGCCGCAGGCCGGCCTTGTCGGCGGGGCCGCCGGGGTCGACGGGCTCGGAGCCGCCCGCGCCCTGCTCGGTGATCTTCGCACCGCCCGTCGTGTCCTCCAGGGAGACCGACGCGCCGATCTTGGCGTACACCGGCTTGCCCGTCTCGATCAGTTCCTGGGCGACGTACTTGGCCTGGTTGATCGGGATGGCGAAGCCCAGGCCGATCGAGCCGGCCTGTCCCGTGCCGAAGCCGCCGTTGCTGGTGGACTGGATCGCGGAGTTGATGCCGATCACGTTGCCCTGCGCGTCGAGCAGCGGGCCGCCGGAGTTGCCCGGGTTGATGGACGCGTCGGTCTGCAGGGCGCTCATGTACGACGCCTGGCTGCCGCTGCCGTCGCTGGAGGCGACCGGGCGGTTCTTCGCGCTGATGATGCCCGTCGTCACCGTGTTGGACAGGCCGAAGGGCGCGCCGATGGCGATCGTCGAGTCGCCGACGGCCACCTCGTCGGAGTTGCCCAGGGGAAGCGGCTTCAGGTCCGAGGGGGCGTCGTTCAGCTTGATGACCGCGACGTCGTAGCCCTGTGCGTGGCCGACCACCTCGGCGTCGTACTTCTTGCCGTCGGGGAAGGTCGCCGTCACCTTGCCGCCGTCGACGGCCTCGGCCACGACGTGGTTGTTGGTGACGATGTGGCCCTCTTTGTCGAAGACGAAGCCCGTGCCGGTGCCGCCCTCGCCGCTGCTGCTCTCGGCCTCGATGGTGACCGTGCTCGGCAGCGCCTTGGCGGCCACGGCGGCGACCGTGCCCGGGTCACGCTTCACGTTGCCGCCGCTGGTGGACGCCGAGACGGTCGTCGAGCCGTTGCCGTCGTTCTCCTTGGCCAGCGTGTAGCCGAGGCCGCCGCCCGCGCCGCCCGCGACCAGCGCGGCCACCAGGACCGCGGCGAGCAGACGGCCGCGCCCGCCGCCGTTCTTCGGCGCCGGCTGCTGGTAGGAGGAGCCCCAGCCGCCCGAGCCGTGCCCGGCGCCGCCGTCACCGCCACCGCCGTACGACGGGGTGGACGGCGGCGGGGGCGGGGGCCAGGAGGCGTCAGGGGCGGAGGAGGGAGGGGTGGGGTCCTGGCCTCCGTGGGCGCCGTGCGGGTCCCAACTGGTTTCGCTCGCCGGGGCCTGGGGGCCGGATCCGTATCCCTGGTCCACGTGCTGCGCGGGTGCCTGCGGCGGTGCGGGCGGGGCCGGGTCCGGAGCCGCTCCCGGGGCCGGGTGCCCCTGGTGCGCCGGAGCAGCGGGAGCATCCACCGGCGCGGGCGGCGGTGCGGACGGCGCCGGGGGTACCGCGGTGCCCTCGTTCTCGGTGCTCACAGCTTCTCTCCTCGATCCACGGCTGTTGTTGTCGGTCGCACTCGGTCACGCTCGTTCACGCTCGTTCACGCCCGTCCACGAGTCCGGCGCGATGCAGCTGTGCATGTCTCTTTGTATGACGTCAGCTTTTCCCACGGGCCGTCAGGGCACCATAAGCCGTTCCTGTGGGTCCGGGGCCATTCTTTATATAGGGCATTACTCACGTAAGGCGCGCCACTCGATGCCTCCGACCGGACGGCGACACCGTTCACCCCACTCCGGGCACCCGCCTACCCGTGCACGGTGGCACCATGACGCGGTGACCCACGCACGGCAGCACCTGACCCAAGTCGTCGCGCACCGCGGGGCCTCCGAGGACGCCCCCGAGCACACCCTGGCCGCGTATCGCAAAGCGATCGAGGACGGTGCGGACGCGCTCGAATGCGATGTGCGCCTGACCGCCGACGGCCACCTCGTGTGCGTTCACGACCGTCGCGTCAACCGTACGTCCAACGGGCGCGGTGCGGTGTCGGCGCTCGAGCTCTCCGATCTGGCCGCCCTGGACTTCGGCTCCTGGAAGAGCCGCGACGCCTTCGGGGGGCCGCGCGTCGAGGAGCCCGACTGGGAGCACCGCCCGGAGGACCGGGAGGCCACCTCCGTCCTCACCCTGGAGCGGCTGCTGGAGCTGGTCTCCGACGCCGGGCGCCGGGTCGAGCTGGCGATCGAGACCAAACACCCCACGCGGTGGGCGGGACAGGTGGAGGAGCGGCTGCTGCTCCTGCTCAAGCGGTTCGGTCTCGACGCGCCCGCCGCCGCGGAGGACTCCCCGGTGCGCGTGATGAGCTTCTCCGCGCGGTCGCTGCACCGCGTGCGCGCCGCCTCGCCGACGCTGCCCACGGTCCATCTGATGCAGTTCGTCTCGCCGCGGCTGCGCGACGGGCGCCTGCCCACCGGCGTGCGGATCGCGGGGCCCTCGATCCGCATCGTGCGCAGCCACCCCGTGTTCATCGAGCGCCTGAAGCAGTCCGGGCACCAGGTGCACGTGTGGACCGTGAACGAGCCGGAGGACGTGGACCTCTGCGTGCGTCTCGGTGTGGACGCCATCATCACCAACCGCCCCCGCGCGGTGCTCGACCAGCTCGGCCGCTGACCGCGCGGCGCACCACCCGCCCCACCGGCCCCAGGAGCAGTGCGCACGAGTCTTGACCCCGTGCCCGATCCCGGCGCATCCTCACATCTCGGCCACAGCGACGAAATCCAGCCACACGGCTACGGGGAGTGCTCCGGCGCGTTCGGTGCGTGTTCGATCGCTTGGAGTGCGTCACCGCTCACGGATCGACCGGTTTCCGGTTCGGGCCCATGGGGCATCCACACCGTGGCGTGGGGCGAAGGAGGTCTCGGGGGTGGCGTTGGTGGTGGCACAGGAGGTGCCCACGTCGTCGAGCATGGCCGTGCCCCATGGCCCTGCGGGCGTGGGGCAGGCGAGGCGCCGTATGCGCGCGCAGCTGCGTGACGGCGGGGTGGCGGAACCGGTCGTCGACGACGCCGTACTGATTCTTTCCGAGCTGCTGAGCAACGCGTGCAAACACGGCCGGCCGCTCGGTGACGCCCTGGCCGGGGACGGTGACGTACGCGCCGCCTGGCGGGTGGACCCGTGCGGACGGCTCGTCGTGGAGGTCACGGACGGCGGCGGCCCGACCCGCCCGGCTCCGGCCACCCCGTCGGTCACGGCGCACGGCGGCCGGGGGCTGAACATCATCACCGCGCTGGCCGACGACTGGGGCGTACGCGACGAGGTGCCGGGCGAGGTCACGGTGTGGGTCGTCGTCCACGACGACGTGTACGACCCGGACGCCGGAGCCGGGCACCGGCGCGAGGACTTCGCCGCACGGGTGACGGCGCCCGCGGTCTCCCGCATACCCGGGCTGGACTTCGCGGACGTCTTCGACGACCTGGACTGAGGGCGGCCCCGGACGGGGAGACGGCGCCGCTCCGGCGCGGTGCCCGCGGTGTCCACAGGTCGGCACGTCGTCCACAGGTTCCCGTCGGCCGTGACGTGAACGGCTAGGCTCGCGCCCGTACGAGACGAGCCGTAACCGGGAGACACCCACGATGGCCAAGAAGCGACCCCAGACGAAGGCCAAGCGCCCGCAGCTCACGGACGGGCAGATCCCGGTCGTCGGCGCCCGCGAGCCCTGCCCGTGCGGCAGCGGCCGCCGTTACAAGGCCTGCCACGGCCGTGCCGCCGCGCACGCGGCGACCGAGCTGGTGCACCGCCCGTTCGAGGGCCTGCCGGGCGAATGCGACTGGGTGGCGCTGCGCGAGCTGGTGCCGGCCGCCACCGTCGAACTGACGCTCAAGGACGGTCTGCCCGAGGGCGTCCCGTCGGTCACGCTGGCCACGGTGCTGCCGATGGCCTGGCCCGCCCTGCGCCGCGACGACGGCTCGGTCCTGCTCGGTCTGCAGAACGACACCTCCTCCGGCGACATCAGCCGCGACCTCGCCGACACCCTGCAGCGCGCGCTCACCGCCGCCCCGGGCACTCCGGTGCAGGCCCGGCGCGCCCCCGCCGACGGCCCCCGGCTGCAGGAACTGCTCGACCCCGAGGGCGCTTTCGAGCCGGTCGTGCACAGCGGGTTCGAGTTCTGGGTCCCGGACCCGGAGAACGCCACGCCGGACGTCACCGCCTCCCTGGAGCGGGCCAACGCCGCGGCCATCCCGACCGTCAAGCTGTCGGGCGTGGACTCCGCGTACTGGTGCGAGACGCCCGAGAAGAACCATCTGCGGTGGGTCATGCCGCATCCGGAGGAGCAGCTTCTGGACGCTCTCGCGCGGCTGCACGCGGCGGGTGGCTCCTCCCTCGGTGAGGGCACCCGTCTCGTGGGCTCCTTCCGCGCTCACGGGCTCACCGTGCCGGTCTGGGACCTGCCCAGCGGGGTCGGCGCCGAGGACGTGGAGAAGCCGGCGGCCGAGTTCGCCGAGCGGCTCGCCGCCGCGCTGGCCACGGACGCGCCGCTGACCGCCGACGAGCGCCGCGCGCGCGGCGGTCTGACGAATCGCCAGGTCACGCTGAGCTGAGGCCCGCCCGTGCCCCCGGTTCCGCCGTCCGCCCGGCCGGCGGAACCGCTCCTTCACGCCCCATCGGCCCCATGCGCAACTCCCGGCACGGACAAGCCAGTCGGTGACCGGAAAGGCCGAGATCGAATTTGCTAACCGCCGATCTCTTGTTACCGTTCCAGTAGCCCGGTTGCTGGTGCATCCCCCGTCGCCAGCAACCGGGTCTTTGCGTGTCGGCCGCCGTTCACGGAACGCGGTCGTCCGTCAACTGCCCGTCGCTATAAGCGAGTTGCTTCCGAAGCACAACGGCTGCGGTCCCCTTACGACGCCGGCCTCGACCACCCCGACCCGGCGCCTCGTGCGCGGCGGAGCGTTCCCGGCGCGGTACCTCCGTCGCCGGATCCCATGAGGCCGGGTACGGCGCTCCAGGCGTCGCCGGAGGCATCACGCCGTCGCCGCGCGCGGTGGGCCGTACGGAACCGGTGTGGTCCCCGGGCCCGGGCCCGGACGGATGACCCTCGTCGGCGGCAGCGGCACCTTGACGTCCCGCGTGCGGCGGACCGTACCGGCCGGCCCCGCCACGGCAGCACACGACCGCGCACCGCGCAGGTCGCCACGGCGCCCGCGAGGCACGCGGACACCCCGGTCCGGGGGAAAGACCGCTTCCCGGCCGGGATGCCGTGCGCGCACCCGCTACATCTCGGGCGCGCTCACACCCGTACGGGTGAGGGCGTCGACCACGGCGTCCACCACCGCCTCGACATCGGGCAGCCACGGCGAGGCGGAGCCGGGCAGCGGCGCGCGCTCCCAGCGGATGCCGCCCTGCGCGGTCTCGGACGGGGGCAGCGCGAGGTAGCCGCCCTCGCCGTGGAAGCGGAGGGAGCCGGGGACGAAGTCCTTGGCGTACAGCAGCTCGCCGAGCTGCTCCATGGAGTACGGCTTCACCAGGATCGACCAGCGGGCCGGCGAGGCGACGACCGGGCCGAGCCGCATGCCGCGGCGGTCGAGCGCGGCGAGGGCGCGGGCGGCCGGCAGGGCGGGCAGGGACACCGCACAGGGGGCCTTGCCCCCGGTGGCGAGGACGATCGGCGCCGTCGGCCGGTTCCCCCACCACCAGCGCACCATGCGCGCGTCGGTGGTGGCGGCGAGGAGGCCGGGGTCGAACGGGTGGGCACCCGGCACCGTGCACTCGGGGTCGGGGCAGGCGCAGCGGGACCGGCCCTGCGGGTCCGCCGCCACGCCCGGGAGTACGGGCCACTGCCAGTCCGTGGCGAAGGTCAGGGCCGCGCCGATCAGATCGGGCCCTCCGTCGCCGCGCCGGGACAGGGGCCTGCGTCGCCTTCCGAGGATCTCGCGCATGAGCGCTCGTTCCTTTCCGTTGCACGCCTGGCAACACCGTGGTCCAGATCACGTCATGTGTCGATCACTTCACTGTGCGTACCTATGGGCGCATCACACCCCCGCGCCGGGCAGGGGGTACCCCTATGGGCCGAGCATGGGCTGCCTCCGCGGCCGTTCCACCCGTACCGCGTCTATCAGAGGTACGGGCGTGGCGTGGGGGTGGCGAAGTCTGGCGTTTGCCGTCGCGCGTGGTTCTCTCCGCCTCCGCCACGGGAGGATGGGGCACGGTCGTCGATGGTTAAGACGCCCGGGTCCGTCGCCAGGTTCCCGAGCGGTTCCCGACCACCCCCGGCCTTCACCGAGTACGTACCCATCACGACCGTTGTGACGCTCCGTCGAGCAAGGCCAGTCGACCGCAATACGCCTCCCCCTGAGGCAGTTTCAAGCCAACTTCATATTTCGGCAAGGGGTCTGCGGGGAGTTCTCTCCAGTCCCGCGGACACCAGGAATCCCAGCAGGACAATGCTGGACATCTCCTCACGAGTACGTGTACATGTGGAGACACTGCCGGCGACGCAGAATGACATGGGGGTTTGCGATGCTTTTGAGCAGTACGTACCGGTCGGAAAGCCGGACACCATGAACGCTCCGCACCCTCCGAAAGTGGCCGGAATCGATTCAACGGTTCCCTCACCCGCACACACTGTCGCGTCCGTCACCGCGGGTACCTCCCCGGCTCCCCCGGCAAACCCCCAGAACGCGCCGGGCGCGCTGCTCCAGGACCGGCTCGCCGGCTGGGTCTCCGACCTCACGACCCTCCACGAACTCACCGAACGCCTGGCCCGCGCGAGCACGCTCGACGAGGCGCTCCAGGAGCTGCTGCGCGCGGGAGCCGCCCTGGTGGGCGCGCGGCGCGGGCTCGTCGCCCTGGAACCCGCCGACGGCCTCGGCCCGGCCACCACCATCGGCCTGGGACTGGCCCGCGCGGATCTCGGCCACATGGAGACGGTGCCGCGCGGCGCACTGCCGTACGGCAGGATCCTCGACGGGCTGCCCGGCGCCGACGACGGCATCGCCGAACCCGACCTGTTCGCCGAGAAGGGCCTCGACCCCCGGCACCGCGAGGTCGCCGCCCGCCTCGGCTACGCCGCCAGCTTCACCCTCCCCCTCGCCACCGGGACCGCCGGGCGCCTGGGCGCCGCGGTGTGGCTCTACGACGAGCCGGCCGAGCCGTCGGAGCGGCAGCACCACCTCGTGGGCCTGTACGTCCGCCACGCCGCCGAGCACCTGGCCCGGCTCCTCGAACTCGAGCACACACGCGCGTGCATGGCCACGATGGCCGAGGAACTGCTGCCTTCCCGTCTCCCCCGGGTCGCCGGCGTCCAGCTCGCCGCGCGGCACCGCACCTCCCCGCGCGGGGGCGGCGACTGGTACGACGCGCTGCCGCTGCCGGACGCGGCCCTCGGTCTCGCCGTCGGGTCCGTCACCGGGTCGGGACCCAGTGCGGTCGCGGCGATGGGCCGGCTGCGGGCGTCGCTGCGCGCGTACGCCGTGATGGAGGGCGAGGACCCGGTCGCCGTCCTGTCCGACCTGGAGCTGCTGCTGCGGCTCACCGAGCCCGCCCGGTCGGCCACCGCCCTGTTCGGCTACTGCGAACCCGCGCTGCGCCGGATCACCCTGGCCGGCGCCGGGCACAGCCCGCCGCTGCTGCTCGGCGAGCGCCGCACCGAGTTCGTCGAGACGTCGGTCTCCGCGCCGCTGGGCATGCTCGCCTGCTGGGAGGCGCCGAGCGTGGAGGTCCAGGCGGAGCCGGGGGAGACGGTGCTGCTCTACACCGACGGACTGCTGCACCGCACCGGCGACCCGACCGACCGCGCCTTCGCGCGGCTGCACACGGCGGCGGCGGGGGTGCCGAAGGCCCTGCGCCGCGACCCCGGCGCCGTCGCCGACCACGTCCTGCGCGCGGTGCTGCCCGAGGGCGCGGACACGGCGGACTCCAGGGAGGACGTGGTGCTGCTGGCGGCGCGGTTCGAGTAGCCGTCCCGTCCCTCTCCGCTACCGGCCCGTGCCCCATTCGGCCGTTTCCGCCCGACCGTACGATGGGGGGTGGTCCAGTGCCGTATCAAGGAGGATGACCGTGGCCGAGGAGCTGCCGGAGACCCCGGAGACCACCGAGGAAGAGCCCGTCAAGCAGCGCAAGAACGGCCTGTACCCGGGCGTGTCCGACGAGCTGGCCGAGAGCATGCGGAGCGGCTGGGCCGACACCGAGCTGCATGATCTGCGGCCGATCCCCCAGGCCGCCGAGACCGCCGCCCGCCGCGCGGCGCTCTCCGCCCGTTTCCCGGGTGAGCGTCTGGTCGTCCCCGCGGGCAACCTGAAGACGCGTTCGAACGACACGGAGTACTCCTTCCGCGCGTCGGTCGAGTACGCCTACCTCACGGGCAACCAGACGGAGGACGGCGTCCTCGTCCTGGAGCCCACGGCCGACGGCCACAAGGAGACGATCTACCTCCTGCCCCGTTCCAACCGCGAGAACGGCGAGTTCTGGCTGGACGGGCAGGGCGAGCTGTGGGTCGGCCGCCGCCACTCCCTCACCGAGGCCGAGAAGCTGTACGGCATCCCCGCCTCCGACGTCCGCGAGCTGGCCGGCGCGCTGCGCGAGGCCACCGGCCCGGTGCGGGTCGTGCGCGGGTACGACGCCGGGATCGAGGCGGCGCTGACCGACAAGGTCACCGCCGAGCGCGACGAGGAGCTGCGCGTCTTCCTCTCCGAGGCGCGGCTGGTCAAGGACGACTTCGAGATCGGCGAGCTGCAGAAGGCCGTCGACTCCACCGTGCGCGGCTTCGAGGACGTCGTGAAGGTCCTCGACAAGGCCGAGGCGACGTCCGAGCGCTACATCGAGGGAACGTTCTTCCTGCGCGCCCGCGTGGAGGGCAACGACGTCGGCTACGGCTCCATCTGCGCCGCCGGGCCGCACGCCTGCACGCTGCACTGGGTGCGCAACGACGGCCCGGTCCGCTCCGGCGACCTGCTGCTGCTCGACGCGGGCGTGGAGACGCACACGTACTACACGGCCGACGTCACGCGCACGCTGCCGATCAGCGGGACGTACAGCGAGCTGCAGAAGAAGATCTACGACGCCGTGTACGACGCCCAGGAGGCCGGTATCGCGGCGGTGAAGCCGGGCGCCAAGTACCGCGACTTCCACGACGCCGCCCAGCGCGTGCTGGCCGAACGGCTCGTCGAGTGGGGCCTGGTCGAGGGCCCGGTGGAGCGGGTGCTGGAGCTGGGGCTGCAGCGCCGCTGGACGCTGCACGGCACCGGTCACATGCTCGGCATGGACGTCCACGACTGCGCCGCCGCGCGGACCGAGACGTACGTCGACGGCACGCTGGAGCCCGGCATGGTGCTCACCGTCGAGCCGGGCCTGTACTTCCAGGCCGACGACCTGACCGTGCCCGAGGAGTACCGCGGCATCGGCGTCCGCATCGAGGACGACATCCTCGTCACGGCGGACGGCAACCGGAACCTGTCCGACGGGCTGCCCCGGCGGTCGGACGAGGTCGAGGCGTGGATGGCGGCCCTGAAGGGCTGACGTACGGCACGACGGCCGGGCACGCGCGCGTGCCCGGCCGTTCCCGTTCCTTCCCGTTTCCGCTGCCGCCCCGCGACTCGCTACACCGCGACGAGCGGGGCGTCCTCGCGCCACTTGAGGATCTTGTCGAAGCTCACCACCGCGCCGCCCCGGCCCGGCTTGTTGCCGATGTGGACGTGGTCGGCGAGCTCCCGGATGAGGCACAGACCCCGTCCGTGCTCCGCGTCGGACGGCGCGGGACGGGCCGGCGGGCGGGGGCGGCTCCCGGTCGCGCCGGGGAAGCCGGGGCCCGCGTCGGCGACCTCGATGCGGCACTTCTCGCCGTCGAGGTAGGCGGTCACCCGGAACGCCTCCGAGGCGCCGTCCCGCGCGGTGTCCCCGCCGTGCTCGACCGCGTTCGCGCAGGCCTCGCTGAGGGCGACTGACAAGTCGTAGGAGATGTCGGGGTCGACACCCGCGGTCTCCATGGTGCCGAGCAGCAGGCGCCGGGCGAGCGGCACGCTGGCGGCGTCGCGCCGCAGATGGAGTGACCACCAGATGCTCATGCTCCAGCCTCCTGGCTGCGGCTCGACATACCGTTACGTATTGCCCTGAGTGCTCGCCGGTAAGCGTGAAGTTGACGTGACACCGCCCATATGGCGGGTGTGTCGTGGATCCGATCGGTGTATGCGGGGCGTGTCGTAACAGAGGTGACCTTCCGGTCGTACCTCATCTTGCGGACCTGCCGTACGGCGGCCGGTGGGCCGGTGCGATGATGAGCGCGCCATGTCTGCCCCCCACCCGCGTACGACACGCTCCGGACGAGGCCTCCGGATCCTGCGGGCCGCGGTGTTCGCCGCGGTCTGCGTCGTGCTGGCCGGAGCGGGGCACACGCTCGCCTCCCGCAGCGCCGTACCGCTGTGGACGCTGGGCGCGGGCTTCCTCGGGGCCCTCGCACTCGCCGCGCCGCTCACCGGACGCACCCGGTCACTGCCGGGGACCGCGGTACTGCTGACGTGCGGCCAGACGGCCCTGCACACGCTGTTCGGACTGGGGCAGCACGGCACGTCCGCCACGGGTTCGTCGTCCGCGCTCTCCGACGCCGCGCTGGTCGAGCGGGCCGCGCGGCTGCTGTGCGGGACCGCCGCGGCGGGGCTCAGCCCCGCACAGGCCGAGCGCATCCTCATCGACGCGCGGGTCCACCGTGCCGGGGCCGCCACCCACGCGCAGACCGCCGCGGACGTCCCGGCGTCCCTGCTGCCGTCACTGCCGATGCTGCTCGGCCACGTCCTCACGGCGCTGGCCGCGGGATGGCTGCTGCGCCGCGGTGACCTGGCCCTGCTGCGGCTGGCCGAACTGTCGGCGCACGGTGTCGCCGAGGGCGCCCTCGTACGGTCCCTCCGCGCGGCGCTCGCCCTGGTGCGTGCCCTGCGCGCCGGGCTCCCGGGAACCCCGGAAGAGGCCCCGCGCATGGCGCGCACCGCACTGCTCGCCCCGCTTCCGCCCCGTTCCGCCGGGCTGCACCACACGGTGATCCGCCGGGGCCCGCCGGCCGCCGGCACCGCACTCGCTCTCGCCGCCTGACGCGAGGCGACCACCACTCCGGGTTTCCGGCCGAGGAGCCGAGGAGAGGGGCGCCGGCGTGCGGCACGCGCGCGTGCGGCCGTTTCCGTGTGCGCCCGGCCGTCCTGCCCGACAGGCCCGTCCGGCCGTACGCGCGGCACATCCCTCACCGTCAGTGAAACCTCAACCGAAGCGGAGTGCTTCTGCCATGAAGGCTTCCCGTATCGCCGCCGCCGGTGCCGTCGCCGGCGCCGCCGTCCTCGCCGTGTCCACCCCCTGCTTCGCGCACGTCAGCGTCCAGCCGGAGGGTGAGGCCGCGAAGGGCGACTACGCGGTCGTCGGCTTCAAGGTCCCCAACGAGCGGGACGACGCCTCGACCACCAAGCTCGAGGTCACCTTCCCCACGGACCACCCGCTGGCGTCCGTGATGCCGCAGCCGGTCGAGGGCTGGGACGTCGAGGTCACCACGTCCAAGCTGGACAAGCCGCTGGAGATGCACGGCAAGAAGATCAACGAAGCCGTCTCCAAGGTCACCTGGACCGCCAAGGGCGACGGCATCGAGCCCGGCTTCTTCCAGAAGTTCCCGGTGTCCGTCGGCACGCTGCCCGAGGACGCCGACGAACTCGTCTTCAAGGCCCTGCAGACGTACTCCAACAAGGAGGTCGTCCGCTGGATCGAGGTACCGCAGGAGGGCCAGGAGGAGCCCGAGCACCCGGCTCCCGTGCTCACCCTGTCCGAGGCCTCCGAGGACGGCCACTCGCACGGCGCCGCGGACGACGACAAGGCCTCCGGCGACACCGCGGCGGCCGAGAACGCCTCCGCCCAGACCTCCGCCTCCGGCGACGAGGGCGACTCCGGCGGTACGGACACCACCGCCCGCGTCCTGGGCGTCGTCGGCATCGTGGTCGGCGCCGCGGGCGTCGCCTACGGCGTCCTCGCCGGCCGTCGGCGCACCACCGTCTGACCCCATTCCTCATCTGGACGGCGCGCACCGGGTCGCTCACGGCCCACGTGACCTCCCGGTGCGCGCCGGAGCACTCACCTCTCAGGACCATCCATGCGCAAGAAGACCTTCGCGGCCGCGGCCCTGCTCGCCGTCGCCTCCCTCACCCTCTCCGCCTGCGGGAGCGGTGACAACGACAGCGGTGACCCCGTCGCCGTGGTGTCCGAGGAGGCCGGCGCCCAGAAGGCGGCCACCGTCCTCGACAAGCCGTTCGAGAAGCCGGACCTCGTCCTCACCGACACCAACGGCGAGGAGTACGACCTCCGCGAGCAGACCGCGGGCCGGCCCACGCTGATCTACTTCGGCTACACGCACTGCCCCGACGTCTGCCCGCTGACGATGAGCAACCTCGCCGTGGCCAAGAAGCAGCTCCCCCAGGAGCAGCAGGACGAGCTGCGGATCGTGTTCGTCACCACCGACCCGGAGCGTGACACCTCCGCCGCGCTGGGCAAGTGGCTCAAGGGCATCGACTCCCAGGTCGTCGGCCTGACCGGCGACTTCGACACCATCCAGGCCGGCGCCCGCACCCTCGGCATCTCGATCGACCCGCCGCGCAAGGACGACAACGGCAAGACCGTCTCCGACCACGGCACCCAGGTCGTCGCCTTCTCGCCGAAGACCGACGGCGGTTACGTCCTCTACGGCGAGGACGCCACCGTCGAGGACTACACCAAGGACCTCCCCAAGATCATCAAGGGCGAGAACCCGTGAGGCGCCCGGCAGCCGCGGCCATGGTCGTCGCCGGGGCACTGGCCCTGACCCTGACCGGCTGCGGCGGCTCGGACGACGGCGCGGCGGAGCTGTCCGTCGGCTCCGCGTACATGCCGCAGCCGGTCTCCGACATGGCCGCCGGCTTCCTCACCATCACCAACGACGGCGACTCCGCGGACCGGCTGACCTCGGTCAGCAGCGACATCGCCGGCCAGGTCACCGTGCACGAGACCGTCGACGGGGCCATGCAGGAGACCGAGGCCCTCGACATCCCGGCCCACGGCAGCCTGGTGCTGGAGAGCGGCGGCAGCCATCTGATGTTCGAGCAGCTCAAGCGGAAGCCGAAGCAGGGTCAGAAGGTCTCCGTCGAGCTGCGCTTCGCCGAGTCGGACCCCGTCACGGTCGAGATACCGGTGAAGCCCGCCACCTACACCCCGAAGACCGGACACTGAGGGAGACACCCCTGTGACCCAGACCATCGCCCCCCGCGTGCGGATCCTGGTGCTGCTGCTCCTGGCGGTCACCGGCGCGCTCCTCGCCGGAGCCGCTCCCGCCTCCGCGCACGCCGCGCTGACCGGCAGCGATCCCGGGCAGGGGGCGGTGGTCGACACGGCGCCCACCCAGGTCTCGCTCACCTTCTCCGAGCAGATCGCGGTGAGCGACGACGCCGTGCGCGTCCTCGACCCCAAGGGCAAGCGGGTCGACAAGGGCGACCCGGCCAACCTCAGCGGCACGACGTACACCGTGCGGCTGCTCAGCGGGCTGCCCGACGGCACGTACACCGTGGCCTACCAGGTGGTGTCCGCGGACAGCCATCCCGTCGCCGGTGCCTTCACCTTCTCCATCGGCGCCCCCTCCGAGACCTCCGTCTCCGCCTCCGCACAGGCCTCCGACGACGGCCTGGTCGGCCGGCTGTACGGCATCGGCCGCTACGTGTCGTACGCCGGCTTCGTCGTCATGGCCGGCGGGGCCGCCTTCGTGCTCGCCTGCTGGGGACGCGGCGCCGGGGTGCGGGCGGTACAGCGGCTGGTCGTCTCCGGATGGCTGGCGCTCACCGCGGCCACACTCGCACTGCTGCTCCTGCGCGGCTCCTACACCACCTCCGGGAAGGTCGGCGACGTCTTCGACCTGTCGCTGCTCGGAGACGTGCTCCAGACGAAGACCGGCGCGGCACTGGTCTCCCGGCTGCTGCTGCTCGCCGCGGCGGCCCTGTTCATCGCGGTGCTGTTCGGCGCCTATGACAAGCGGGAGGCCGAGGAGAAGCGGGACCTGACCTTCGGGCTGGCGATCGGCGGGACGGTCGTGGCGGCCGGGCTCGCCGCGAGCTGGGCCATGTCCGAGCACGCCTCCCAGGGACTCCAGCCGGGCATCGCCATGCCCGTCGACGTGCTCCACCTGCTGGCCGTCGCCGCCTGGCTCGGCGGACTCACCACCCTGCTCGTCGCCCTCTACCGGGCGCCCGCCGACACCCCGGTCGACCGGGACGCCGTCCAGCGGTTCTCGCGGCTCGCCTTCGGCAGCGTGGTGACGCTGGTCGTCACCGGCGTCTACCAGAGCTGGCGACAGCTCGGCTCCTGGTCGGCGCTGACCGACACCCGGTACGGGCAACTGCTGCTCGCCAAGATCGGGCTCGTGGTGGTGATGGTCGCGATCGCCTCGATCTCACGGCGCTGGACGGCACGGCTGGCAAAGGCACCGGCCCCGGCGGCGCGCGAGGAGGAAGAGGAAAGGGAGAAGGAGAAGGAGAAGCAGCCGGCAGGGGCAGGCAAAGCCACCGGAGCCGGGAAGGACGAAGCCGGGAACGGCGAGTCCGGGAAGGACGAAGCCGGATCCGAAAAGGGCGACGACGTCCGGGCCGCTCAGCTCGCCCGCCAGCGGGCCGCGATGGAGAGCGCCCGGCAAAAACGGCTGCGTGACGCCGACCCCAACCGCTTCGGTCTGCGCCGCTCCGTACTCGCCGAGGCGGGCATCGCCGTCGTCCTGCTCGCCGTCACCACCGTGCTGACGCAGACCGAACCGGGACGCACCGAGCAGGAGGCCGCGGCGGC
This sequence comes from Streptomyces sp. NPDC053426, assembly GCF_055585405.1. NCBI lineage: Bacteria > Bacillati > Actinomycetota > Actinomycetes > Kitasatosporales > Streptomycetaceae > Streptomyces > Streptomyces sp. NPDC053426. The sequence goes on from NZ_JBVJKE010000003.1 coordinate 127,923, forward strand.
CACCTCCGCCTCGTCCTCGTCGTCCGCCTCGACCGGCCAGGGCACCGGCGCGGTGACGCTGAACATGCCCTTCGACACCGGCGGCGAGAACGGCAAGGGCGTCGTCACGATCGACCTCGACCCCGCCCGGGTCGGCGACAACGACATGCACGTCTACGTGGAGGGCCCGGACGGCCAGGCCTTCGACATCCCCGAGGTGAAGGTCGCCTTCACCCTCTCCGCCAAGGACATCGGGCCGCTGCCCGTCGTCCCCGACCACATCACCACCGGACACTGGTCGGCGAGCGGAGTACAGATCCCCATGACGGGCGACTGGAAGGTCGAGGTGACCGTGCGGACCTCCGACATCGACCAGGTGACCGTCTCGAAGAACACGAAGATCGGCTGAACCACCATGGCTGACCAGACCCTTCCCCAGGCCCGGACCCCCGGAGCACCCCAGGAGGAGCCCCGGGACCGGACCACAGGGAACGGCATCTCCCGGCGCCGACTGCTCGGCACGGCCGGCGCCACCGGGCTCGTCCTCGGGGCGGCGGGCGGGGCCGCGGGATACGCGACGGCACCCGCCGGAGCCACCCCGCTGACGTCGGTGGGCGACAGCCGGGTCGAGTTTCACGTGAAACATCAGCCCGGCATCACCCAGCCGCTCCAGGCCCGCGGCCACCTCATCGCCTTCGACCTCGCCCCCGGGGCAGGACGCAAGGAGGCTGCCGCCCTGCTGCGCCGCTGGTCGGACACCGCGCGCCGGCTGATGGCGGGCGAGGCCAGCGCGCAGGACGACACCGGCGTGGCCCGTGACGCCGGCCCCTCCTCACTGACCCTCACCTTCGGCTTCGGCCACAGCTTCTTCGCCCGCACCGGCCTGGAGAAGCAGCGCCCGGTCGCCCTGGACCCGCTGCCCGACTTCTCCTCCGACCACCTCGACAAGGCCCGCAGCAACGGCGACCTGTGGGTACAGGTCGGCGCCGACGACGCCCTCGTGGCCTTCCACGCCCTGCGCGCCGTCCAGAAGGACGCGGGCTCCGCGGCGAAGGTGCGCTGGCAGATGAACGGCTTCAACCGCTCACCCGGCGCCACCGACCGTCCCATGACCGCCCGCAACCTGATGGGCCAGGTCGACGGCACCCGCAACCCCAAGCCCGCCGAGTCCGACTTCGACGAGCGGATCTTCGTCCCCGGGGAGGGCGAGCCGGCCTGGATGGCGAACGGCTCCTACGTCGTCGTACGCCGTATCCGCATGCTGCTGGACGACTGGGAGAAACTGCCGCTCAAGGAGCAGGAGAGCGTCATCGGGCGCCGCAAGTCCGACGGGGCACCGCTGTCCGGAGGCACCGAGACGTCCGAGATGGACCTGGAAAAGACGGATTCCCGGGGCAACCTGGTCGTCCCGTTCAACGCCCACGCGAGGATCACCCGGCCCGACCAGAACGGCGGCGCCGCCATGCTCCGCCGCCCGTTCTCGTACCACGACGGCATCGACGCGGACGGGGCGCCGGACGCGGGACTGCTGTTCATCTGCTGGCAGGCCGATCCGCTGCGCGGCTTCGTGCCGGTGCAGCGCAAGCTCGACCGGGGCGACGCCCTGACGCCGTTCGTCCGCCACGAGGCGAGCGGGCTGTTCGCGGTGCCGGGCGGCGCGGCGGAGGGCGAGTATGTGGGGCAGCGGCTGCTGGAGGGGTGAGAACCGTCCCGTGTCACCCCTGAGAGCTCTGGCGGGGCTGCCGACGGCCGGGGCCCATTAGGGTGAGGTCATGCCAGCGAGCTATGCGTATCTCGGCCCAGAGGGCACCTTCACCGAAGTCGCCCTGCGCACGCTTCCCGAGGCGGCCACCCGTGAGCTGATCCCGTACGTGTCCGTGCAGTCCGCGCTCGACGCGGTGCGCGTCGGCGAGGCCGAGGCCGCGTTCGTCCCCATCGAGAACTCCGTCGAGGGCGGCATCACCACCACCCTCGACGAACTGGTCGCGGGCACCCCGCTGATGATCTACCGCGAGGTGCTGCTGTCGATCACCTTCGCGCTGCTCGTCCGTCCGGGCACCAAGCTGTCGGACATCAAGACGGTCACCGCCCACCCGGCCGCCCAGCCGCAGGTCCGCAACTGGCTCAAGACGCACCTCCCGGACGCCGTCTGGGAATCGGCCGCCTCCAACGCGGACGGTGCGCGACTGGTCCAGGAGGGCCGGTACGACGCCGCCTTCGCCGGTGAGTTCGCCGCCGCCCGGTACGGCCTGGAGGCGCTGGAGACGGGGATCCACGACGCGGAGAACGCCCAGACCAGGTTCGTGCTGGTGGGCCGTCCGGCCCGGCCCGCCGCGCCCACGGGCGCCGACAAGACGTCCGTCGTGCTGTGGCAGCGCGACGACCACCCCGGCGCTCTGCGCGATCTGCTGGGGGAGTTCGCCTCCCGTGGCATCAACCTGATGCTGCTCCAGTCCCGGCCGACCGGTGCGGGGATCGGCAATTACTGCTTCTGCATCGACGCCGAGGGGCACATCTCGGACCGCCGGATGGCCGAGGCGCTGACGGGGCTCAAGCGGATCTGTCTGCAGGTGCGTTTCCTCGGCTCGTACCCGCGTGCGGACGTGCGTCCCGGGGAGGTGCGCCCGCCGTTCCCCGGGACGTCGGACGAGGAGTTCGCGGGGGCGGCGGACTGGGTCGCGCGGTGCCAGGACGGCCGGTTCTGACAGGACCGGCCGGTCCTACCTGCTGATTTTCGTTGTCCACAGGAGTTATCCACAGGTCCGCTTCTCCATCTGGGGACAAGTCGACACCGAAGCCCCACTCAGTCGACAAATCGCCCCACAGCGCATGACCTCGTTCATCACCCCGCACATCCTCCTTCGTCCACCCTTTTCCTTTGGTCAACCCTTTGGGGTGAGCCTTTTCCACTCAAAAGTGGGGAGGAAGGGAGTTTGTCCTGGGAATCCTCGGCTTTGATCAGACGTTTCGGAGCGATCAATTCCGAAGTCCACAGATCTTCCCCACACCCTGTGGATAACTCCCCGGGAGTGTGGATACCTGTGGACAACCGAAGCCCAAGTTCCCTGCCGCGCAAGGAATCCCGGTCAACCGGCGTCCCGCGAACCGACCCGTTCCAGGGGGAGCGCCCCATTCATTGACCATGCGGAACATTGCGCACAATTCCCTCATAACGGAACGCGCGTCACCGCACCGCAATAGTGAGTCGTGAGGCGTCACCCCGCACCGGTAGCCTTGACCGCGTGATTGACCTTCGCCTGCTTCGTGAGGACCCCGACCGTGTGCGCGCTTCGCAGCGCGCCCGTGGAGAGGACGTCGCGCTCGTCGACGCCCTCCTGTCTGCCGACGAGCGGCGCAGGTCGTCCGGCGTCCGCTTCGACGAGCTGCGCGCCGAGCAGAAGTCGCTCGGCAAGCTCATCCCCAAGGCGGCCGGCGACGAGAAGGCCGAGCTGCTGAAGCGGGCCGGCCAGCTCGCCGCCGACGTCAAGGCGGCCGACGCCGACCGCGACACCGCCGCGAACGAGACCCAGGACCTGCTGCTCAGGCTGAGCAACCTCGTCCACCCCGACGTGCCCGTCGGCGGCGAGGAGGACTTCGTCACGCTGGAGACGCACGGCGACATCCGTGACTTCGACGCCGAGGGCTTCGCGCCCAAGGACCACCTGGAGCTCGGCCAGCTCCTCGGCGCCATCGACGTCGAGCGCGGCGCCAAGGTGTCGGGCTCCCGCTTCTACTTCCTGACCGGCGTCGGCGCGCTGCTCGAGCTCGCCCTGGTGAACGCCGCGATGGCGCAGGCCACGGCCGCCGGCTTCACGCCGATGCTGACCCCCGCGCTGGTGCGCCCCCAGTCGATGGCGGGCACCGGCTTCCTCGGCCAGGCGGCCCAGGACGTCTACCACCTGGACAAGGACGACCTCTACCTGGTCGGCACGTCCGAGGTGGCGCTGGCCGCGTACCACATGGACGAGATCATCGACGCCGACCGGCTGCCGCTGCGGTACGCGGGCTTCTCGCCCTGCTTCCGCCGCGAGGCCGGCTCGCACGGCAAGGACACCCGGGGCATCTTCCGCGTGCACCAGTTCGACAAGGTCGAGATGTTCTCGTACGTCGCGCCGGAGGACTCCCAGGCGGAGCACCAGCGGCTGCTGGAGTGGGAGAAGCAGTGGCTGACCTCGCTGGAGCTGCCGTTCCGCGTGATCGACGTCGCCTCGGGCGACCTGGGCTCCTCGGCCGCGCGCAAGTACGACTGCGAGGCGTGGATCCCGACCCAGGGCAAGTACCGCGAGCTGACCTCGACCTCGGACTGCACCGAGTTCCAGTCGCGCCGGCTGTCGATCCGCGTCCGTGAGGACAAGAAGGTGCGCCCGCTGGCCACGCTCAACGGCACGCTGTGCGCCGTACCGCGCACGATCGTGGCGATCCTGGAGAACCACCAGCAGGCGGACGGTTCCGTGCGCGTGCCGGAGGTGCTGCGTCCGTACCTGGGTGGCCGGGAGATCCTGGAGCCGGTCACCAAGTGAGCACTGCCCCCGCGCCCTTTCCGTACCGGCTCATCGCCACCGACCTCGACGGCACGCTGCTGCGGGGCGACCACTCGGTCTCCCGCCGCACCCGTGACGCGCTCGCCGCGGCCACCGCGGCGGGCGCCGCGCACATCGTCGTCACCGGCCGCGCGGCCCCCTGGACCCGTCCCATACTCGACGACCTCGGCTACGAGGGCCTCGCCGTCTGCGCCCAGGGCGCCCAGGTGTACGACGCCGGGGCGCACCGCCTGCTGACGTCGGTGACCCTGGACCGGCAGCTCGCCGGAGTGGCGCTGGCCAAGATCGAGGCGGAGGTCGGCCCGCTGTACCTGGCGGCGAGCCGCGACGGTCTGGACGGCGAGGTGCTGGTCGGTCCCGGTTACGAGGTCGTGGGCGCCCTGCCCGCGACCCCGTTCACGGACGCGTCGGACCTGTGGACGGCGCCCCTGAACAAGCTGTACATCCAGCATCCGACGCTGTCCTCGGACGAGCTCGCCGACGCGGCCACCCGCGCGGCGGGCGGGTTCGTCACCGTCACCATGGCGGGCGAGGGCATCGTCGAACTGCTCCCGCTCGGCCTGTCCAAGGCCACGGGGCTGTCACTGGCGGCGCGCAGGCTGGGCATGAAGGCCGCGGAGACGATCGCCTTCGGCGACATGCCCAACGACGTCCCGATGTTCGCCTGGTCCGCCCACGGCGTAGCCATGGCCAACGCCCACGAGGAACTGAAGGCGGTGGCCGACGAGGTGACCGCCTCCAACGAGGAGGACGGCATCGCGGCGGTCCTGGAACGCCTCCTGCCCTGACTGCGGGCAGTCGTGCCGCCCGCGCCCACCCGTGCCCAGCCACGACTCGGAGCACCGCCTCCGAAGAGGCGGAAGTCGGGAAGGGCGGCCCACGCGCCAGAGATGCGCGTGCTCGAAGCGGCCGCCCCGGGCAGCTCCCCGTACGGGCGGACTCGACGGAGCGGTAGGGACGGCTCCGGAGTCCGCCACGGGCTGCCCTGACAGGAGCGGGACGTGCCGTGCATGGGCACCGTCCCGCTCCTCTCCCAGCAGATGACGCCGGACTTTCCCGGCGATGCGGACACGACCACTCTGCCCGCCGGGCAAGTCGGACGCCAGCGAATAAACCGGCGAGGGGTCCTCACTCCTCGCCGGCGAGCGTCAGCGACCGCAGCTTCTGCCCGGCGTACCAGGTGGCCAGCACGGTGACCGCGGCCAGCAGCACCGTCGCGGTCGTCAGCCCCACGTCCGAGGTGACCAGGTCGCCCCCGGAGACCTTCTGCGCCACCGCCAGCGACCACTGCTGGACGCTCAGCGTGCGCGCGCCGGGCACCAGGGAGCCGAACAGCGCCTCCCAGACCAGCGCGTAGACCAGTCCGAACACCACCGCGTGCCGCGAGACCGTGCCGAGCAGCAGGAAGAGCGCCGCGTACGCGATGGAGGCGACCAGCGCGGCCACCGTGTAGGCGACGGCGACCTGCTGGCCGTTGCCGTTCAGGACGAAACCCGCGATCAGGGTCGGCACCGCCGAGAACACCATGGTGACGGCGATCGCGACGATCAGCTTGGTGTAGATGATGGTCGGCCGCTTGATCGGTTTGGACAGCAGGTACACCACCGATCCGTCGTCGATCTCGGGACCGATGGCTCCGGTTCCGGCGATGACACCGATGATCGGCACCATGGTGGCGAGCGCGAGCCCGCCGAGGACGTCGGCGGCGGTCTGGTCGTCGGCACCGGCGAGGGCGCGCACCGCCAGGGAGATCGCGATCAGCAGCAGGGGCAGGGCGCCCAGGATGAGGGCCCGGCGGCGGCCGAGCAGGGCCCGGTAGGTGAGCCGGGCGACTGTGGGGTCGTACATCAGGGGCCTCCTACGCCGCGACCAGGTACGAGAAGACGGACTCGAGGGACTCGTCGGACGGCGAGACCGTGAGCAGCCGGATGCCGTGCTCGCGCGCGACCTTCGGCAGCAGGGCGGTGAAGCGGCCGAAGTCGACGGCCTGGACGCGCAGGGCGCCCTCCGCCATGTCGACCTCGATGCCGGACGTCGACGGGTCGGCGATCAGCGCGGCCGCGAGGGCGCGGTCGTCGCTGGAGCGCACCAGGTAGCGGTGCGGGCGGTCCGTCATCAGGCGGCGGATCCTGCGGAAGTCACCGCTGGCCGCGTGCCGGCCGGCGACGACGACCTCGATGTGCCAGGCGAGCTGTTCGACTTCTTCGAGGATGTGGGAGGAGAACAGCACGGTGCGGCCCTCGTCGCCCATCCGCCGCAGCAGGTCCATGAGCTGCATGCGCTGGCGCGGGTCCATGCCGTTGAAGGGCTCGTCGAGGAGGAGCAGCGACGGCTGGTGGACCAGCGCGGACGCCATCTTCACGCGCTGCCGCATGCCCTTGGAGTAGGTGGCGATCTTGCGGTCCTGCGCGTACTCCATCTCGACCGTGGCGAGCGCCTTCTGTGCCGCCTTGGCTCCCAGGCCGTGGAGTTCGGCGTTGGCGAGGACGAATTCGCGGCCGGTGAGGAAGTCGTACATCGCCTCGCGTTCGGGGACGATGCCGATGTGTTTGTAGATGGACTCGTTGCGCCACACCTGCTGTCCGTCGAGGGTGACGGTGCCGGTGGAGGGGGCGAGGAAGCCGCCCATCATGTTGATGAGGGTGGACTTCCCGGCGCCGTTGGGGCCGAGCAGGCCGGTGACGCCGGGGCCGATGGTCATGGTGATGTCGTTGACGGCGACCACGTTGCCGAACCAGCGGGAGACGTGGTCGATGCTGAGCGTGGTCACAGGCCCACCTTCTTGTAGCGGCGCATCAGGAGGCCGTAGCTGGCGGCGATCAGGCCGAGGGTGAACAGGACGTAGACGACGCCCTCGGCGTTGCTCGGGCCCACCCCGCCGGGGAAGGCGGAGGTCGCGCCCAGGAAGGCGGACTGCACGCCGTCGATGAGGGTGATCGGCGAGAACAGGCCGATCCAGGCGATGGCGGTGTCGCCGCTGCTCTGGACCTCCGCGATCGCCTGGAGCGTGGAGACCGCGCCGTAGGAGATGGTCAGTACGGCGATGACGGCCGCGATGCCGAAGCCGCGGCGCGGGGTGACCGACGCGATGACCAGGCCGATGCCGGCGAAGAGCAGTGAGAGCAGTGCCACGGAGACGAGTCCCTGCGCGAATCCCTTGGTCTGGTCGGTGAAGTCGAGCTTGGCCAGCAGCGCGCCGATGTACAGCACCAGCAGGGGGGCGGCGGTGAGGATGAAGAGGGCCGACGCCAGCGCGGCGAACTTGGCGCGTACGTAGTCGGTGGTCTCGATGGGCCGCGAGAAGTACAGCGGTACGGTCTTGAAGCGCAGGTCGCGCGAGACGGACTGGGGTGCCTGCGAGGCGACGTACAGGCTGATGACGGCCTGCATGATGATCGCGTAGCGCGTGTAGTCGACGGGCAGGTCGTTCGCCTTGGTGGCGACGGCGACGGCGACCATGATGGCGGCGGGCACGCACATCACCACGAACAGCAGCATCGGCAGCACCTTGGACTTCACCGAGCGGCCGAGGCCGTAGGCGCCGCGCAGGGACTGCGAGTACAGCGAGAGCCGCGCGTAGGAGCGGCCGAGGCGGGGGCCGTCGTAGGAGCGGTAGCCGATGTTGTGGATACGGGTGTCACCCGATGCGGTGGCCGGTGTCCGCGTGGGCTGCTCAGTTGCCATGGCCGACCGCCTCCTTCCGCTGCGCGCCGCTGTCCGCGTCGTCCTTGAAGACCTCGGAGATGTGGTGCCGTCGCTGTTCCATGCGCACCAGGCCGAGGCCGAGGTCCGCGATGACGTCCCGGACCAGGTCGTAGGTGTCCTCGCCCTGCGCGGTGAGCAGCAGGATGTGTCCGGCGCCCGGCAGTCCGCTGCCGTCCTCGACGGTCACCCCGCGCGCGTGGAGCGCGTCGCGCACCGCGCGGGTGCCGTCCGGGTGCTCGTCGGTGTCGGTGACCTCAATCGCGAGGGTCGTGGTGTTCTGGGTGAAGTCCGTGGTGGAGCTGGAGCGCAGCAGCTTGCCGCCGTCGACGACCACGACGTGGTCGCAGGTGCGCTCCAGTTCGCCCAGCAGGTGCGAGGTGACCAGGACCGAGATGCCGAAGTCGGTGTGGATGCGGCGGATCAGGCCGAGCATCTCGTCGCGGCCGACCGGGTCGAGGCCGTTGGTGGGCTCGTCCAGGAAGACCAGCTGGGGGTCGTGCACGAGGGCCTGTGCGAGCTTCACCCGCTGCTTCATGCCGGTGGAGTAGCCGCCGATGGGGCGGTAGCGCTCCTCGTAGAGGCCGACGTGGCGCAGGGTGTCCGCGGTGCGCTCCCGCGCGGCGGTGGGCGGCAGTCCGGACATGCGCGCCATGTGGACGACGAACTCGGTGGCCGAGACGTCCGGCGGCAGACAGTCGTGCTCCGGCATGTAGCCGACCCGTTCGCGGATGGCGGCGCCCTCGGTGGCGACATCGAGTCCGAGCACTTCGGCGCGGCCCTCGGTGGCGGGGGACAGACCCAGCAGGATCTTGATCAGTGTGGACTTGCCGGCTCCATTGGCTCCGACGAGTCCGGTCACACCGGGCCCGACGTCCACGGAGAGCCGGTCAAGAGCGGTCACCCGGGGGAACCGCTTGCTCAGGCTTTCGGTCGCGATCACAGTCACGTCCATGACACTAGTGACCCGTACCACTCCGGTCGTCAGACCGCAGAGCCGTCTTGGTGTCCGTCTGGAGTCGTACGGGCCCGTAGGGGAAGCCGTGCCTGAGAGTTATGCACAGACTCCGGGGCGCCGTTGACGGGCCCTGCGACAACTGCCACATTCGCCGGTGTGACGGGACTGAGGGGTGCGCGGGAGCGCCGGGTGCGTACGGGCGGGGTCGAGCTGTGCGTGGCCGAGCTGGGTGAGCGCGGGCGGCCGACGGTCGTCCTGGTGCACGGCTACCCGGACAGCAAGGAGGTGTGGTCGGAGGTCGCGCCCCGGCTCGCCGAGCGTTTCCACGTCGTGGCGTACGACGTCCGGGGCCACGGCCGGTCCACGGCGCCGCGTCCGCTGCGCGGCGGGTTCACCCTGGAGAAGCTGACCGACGACTTCCTGGCCGTCGCCGACGCGGTCAGCCCGGACCGGCCGGTGCATCTGGTGGGGCACGACTGGGGTTCGGTGCAGTCGTGGGAGTTCGTCACGGTCGGGCGCACCGCGGGTCGGATCGCCTCCTTCACGTCGATGTCGGGGCCGTCGCTCGACCACTTCGGGCACTGGATCAACCGCCGGCTGAAGCGGCCCACCCCGCGCCGGGTCGGCCAGTTGCTGGGCCAGGGCGCCAAGTCCTGGTACGTGTACCTGCTGCACACGCCCGTGCTGCCCGAACTCGCCTGGCGCGGCCCGCTCGGCAGGTACTGGCCGCGGATCCTGGAGCGCGTCGAGAAGGTGCCCGGTGGCGGCGGCTATCCGACCCCGTCCCTGCCGTCGGACGCGGCCCACGGGGCCTGGCTCTACCGGGACAACGTGCGGCCCCGGCTGCGCAGCCCGCGCGCCGACGCCCACGCGCACGCGCCCGTGCAGCTCATCACGCCGCTGGGGGACGCGTTCCTCTCGGAGCGGCTCCACGAGGACCTGGAGCGGTGGGCGCCGCGGCTGGTGCGGCGGACGCTGCCGGCCCGGCACTGGATTCCGCGCACCCGTCCCGACCTGCTGGCGACGTGGATCGGCGGGTTCGTGGCGTCCGTGGAGGACGGCCGGCCGGAGGTGGTGGCTCCGGGCCGGTACGCCGACCGCTTCGGCGGGCAGCTGGTCCTGGTCACGGGGGCGGGCAGCGGCATCGGGCGGGCGACCGCGCTCGCGTTCGCGGAGGCGGGCGCGCGCGTGCTGGCGGTCGACCGGGACGCGGAGGCCGCGGCCCGTACCGCCGGGGAGGCCCGCGGTCGCGGCGCGGCGGCGGCCTGGGCGGAGACGGCGGACGTGTCCGACGAGCAGGCCATGGAGAAGCTCGCCGAGCGGGTCACCGCCGAGTACGGCGTGGTGGACGTCCTGGTGAACAACGCCGGGATCGGTCTGGGCGGCTCCTTCTTCGACACCTCCCCGGAGGACTGGAGGAGGGTCCTCGACGTCAACCTGTGGGGAGTGATCCACGGCTGTCGGCTCTTCGGGCGGCGGATGGCCGAGCGCGGCCAGGGCGGCCACATCGTCAACGTCGCCTCGGCGGCGGCGTTCCAGCCGTCCAGGGCGCTGCCCGCCTACAGCACGTCCAAGGCGGCGGTGCTGATGCTGAGCGAGTGCCTGCGGGCGGAGCTGGCGGGCCGGGACATCGGCGTGACGGCGGTGTGCCCCGGGTTCGTGAACACCTCCATCACCTCCACCGCGCGCTTCGCGGGTGTGGACGCCGAGGAGGAGCGGCGGCTGCGGAAGCGGGCGGCACGTCTGTACGGGCTGCGGAACTACCCGCCGGAGAAGGTCGCCGCCGCGATCCTGCGGGCGGTGGCGCGTGACGAGGCGGTGGTGCCGGTCACCCCGGAGGCGCGGACCGCGTACGCGCTGTCGCGGTGGATGCCGGGGGCGCTGCGGAGAGTCGCGCGGGTGAAGCCGCCGATGTGAGGCCGGTTGTCCACAGCTGACGTCAATTCCCCTGTGGATAACCGCACTTGGCTGTGGATCAAACCTCCGGAGCTAAATCGATCGCGTGATGCGTGTCTCTCCCGGCAGTCTGAACGGATGGATGAAAGACGCACCGTGAAGGTGTCGAAGTACCTCTCCAAGCATCTGCGCCATCAGCCCGAGAGGATCGGGCTCGCCCTGGACGAGGGCGGTTGGGTCGAGATCGAGGCGCTGATCGCCGCGGCGTCCGCGCACGGCTTCCGGTTCACCCGGGAGGAACTGGACCACGTCGTCGCCGTCAACGACAAGCGGCGCTTCGCCGTCGAGGGCACCCGGATCCGCGCCAGTCAGGGCCACAGCGTCGAGGTCGATCTCGGGCTGGCACCGGCCGTCCCACCGCCGTACCTGTACCACGGCACCGTCGCCCGGAACCTGGAGGCGATCCGCGCCGAGGGGCTGCGGCCCATGAACCGGCACGACGTGCACCTCTCCGCCGACCGCGAGACGGCGACCCGCGTCGGCGCCCGCCGGGGCCGCCCGGTCGTCCTGTCCGTGGACGCGGCCGCCATGCACCGCGACGGCCATGTCTTCCACATGAGTGCCAACGGCGTGTGGCTGACCCGGGCCGTACCGAGCCGGTATCTGCGTTTCCCCGCCGGCCACTGAGGCCGCATGATCGACGGCATGGACCACCTGCCCGGCACCGAGGCCGCCGTCACCGCGCTCCGGGGACTCGCCCACCTCTACGAACGCGAGATCGAGGTCACCCATGACATCGGCGCGGACCAGACCTCGCGCCGCACCGCGGCGGGCGTCGGCGTCACCACCGACACCGACGGTTCCCTCCCCCACGAGGCCTACATCGAGTTCGGTGGCCTGCCCCGGGTGAGTGTGCGGCTCTACCCCGAGGACGACGCGCTGATCGACGTCGAGGGCGTGGAGTGCCCCGACATCCCCCGGGACGACGTGCCGGCCTTCCTGCGCTCGCTGTTCGACGGACTGGCGTACGTCAGGGCGCGGCGCTTCCCGCCGGGTTACTGGCTGATCGTGCCGCTGCCGGGGGACCGGACGCACAAGGAGCTCGTCCCCCTGATCCTCCTCACCCCCTGGCTGAGCGCACGGGTGCGGTGACGGAACACGGACGGCGTGATCGTTTCACGTGAAACACGGCTCGCCGCATAGGCTCGGTGGCATGACTCTGCGCCTGAGCACCGTGATCCTCCCGTACCGCCGCTGGCACGAGGGCAGCCGTTCGGCGTGGGTGCGTGCCGAGGAGCTCGGCTTTCACACGGGGTACACCTACGACCACCTGTCCTGGCGCACCTTCCGGGACGGCCCCTGGTTCGGCGCCGTTCCCACCCTGACCGCCGCCGCGGCCGTGACCGACCGGATGCGGCTGGGCACGCTGGTGACCTCGCCGAACTTCCGGCACCCGGTGACCCTCGCCAAGGAGCTCATCTCCCTCGACGACGTCTCCGGCGGGCGCGTCACGCTCGGGATCGGCGCGGGCGGCACCGGCTTCGACGCCACGGCGCTCGGCCAGGAGCCCTGGACACCCCGCGAGCGCGCCGATCGCTTCGCCGAGTTCGTGCCCCTGCTCGACCGGCTGCTCACCGAGGAGTCGGTGTCGTACGAGGGCGACTTCTACGCGGCGCACGAGGCGCGCAACATCCCGGGCTGTGTGCAGCGGCCCCGGCTGCCGTTCGCCGTGGCGGCCACCGGACCGCGCGGGCTGCGGCTCGCGGCACGCCACGGGCAGGCCTGGGTGACCACGGGCGATCCCCGGCTGTACGAGAACGGCACGCCCGAACAGTCGGTTCAAGCCATTCGCGGCCAGGCGGAGAAGCTGGCCGACGCCTGCGCCGAGCTCGGCCGGGACGTGACCGGACTGGACAAGATCCTGCTCACCGGATTCACCCCGGACCGGGGCCGTCCGCTGGAGTCCCTGGACGCCTTCGTCGACTTCGCGGGCCGCCACGCCGAGCTGGGATTCACCGAGATCGTGATCCACTGGCCCATCCCCGACTCGGACTTCGCCGCGGACCAGAAGGTCTTCGAACGGATCGCCATGGAGGCGCCGGCGCAGCTCCGGTGACCTCCGCCGCCCCCGGGCGCGGGAAGGACCGCTGGTGACGGCGGTAACCACTCAGATGTGCGGACTCCCGCACGGTCGTGCGGGCATATGCGGGACAATGGCCGGGTGACCTCAGCGACCCGACAGCCCGAGACCCAGGCAGCCCCCACCCGACCGCGGCTCATCGCCACCGACCTCGACGGCACCCTGCTGCGCGACGACAAGTCGGTGTCGCCGCGCACCGTCGCCGCGCTCGCCGCCGCCGAGGAGGCGGGCATCGAGGTCTTCTTCGTCACCGGCCGCCCGGCCCGCTGGATGGACGTCGTCAGCGACCACGTCCACGGCCACGGCCTCGCCATCTGCGGCAACGGCGCGGCCGTCGTCGACCTGCACGGCGGCCCCGGCGCGCACCGCTTCGTGAAGGTGCGCGAGCTGCCCCGGAAGAACGCGCTGGACGCCGTACGGCTGCTGCGCGAGGCGGCGCCGGGCACGGTGTACGCCGTGGAGCAGACCTTCGGCTTCAACCAGGAGCCGGCGTACCCGAAGCTGCACATGGAGGTCCCGGACACGCTCGCTCCCGCCGAGGAGCTGCTGGCACCGGACTCCCACACCGCCGGCGAGCCGGTGCTCAAGATCCTCGCCCACCACCCCGAGCTCGACCCCGACGCCTTCCTGACCCTGGCCCGGCTCGCCGTCGGCGACCGTGCCAACGTCACCCGTTCCAGCCCCAGCGCCCTGCTGGAGATCAGCGGCCCCGGGGTGTCCAAGGCCAGCACGCTCGCCCTGTGCTGTGCCGAGCGCGGCATCTCGCACGAGGAGGTCGTCGCCTTCGGTGACATGCCGAACGACGTCGAGATGCTGACCTGGGCCGGCCGTTCCTACGCGATGGGCAACGCCCACCCGGACGTGATCGCCGCCGCCTCGGGCCGCACGGTCGCCAACAACGACGACGGGGTGGCCGTGGTGATCGAGCGACTGCTGAACGAGCACCCGTAGCTCAGAGCGACACCCCGTGCCGCGCCAGCCACGGCACGGGGTCCACCGCCGACCCCGTCTCCGGCGTGACCCGCACCTCGAAGTGCAGATGCGGGCCCGTGGAGTTGCCGCTGGTGCCGGACTGGCCGATCCACTGTCCGGGCGTGACCCGCTCCCCCTGGTCGACGGCGACGGCCGCGAGATGGGCGTACTGCGTGTAGTAGCCGCCCGCGTGCCGGACCACGATCTCGATGCCGAAGGCGCCCCCGCAGGACACCTTCGCCACCTCCCCGGCGCCCGCGGCCCGCACCGGCGTGCCGATCGGCACCGCGAAGTCCTGCCCGGTGTGCCGGTTCGCCCACCGGGCGCCGCCGCTGCCGTAGGAGGCGGACAGTTCGTACGTCTCCACCGGCGCCACCCAGCTGGTGGTGAACCGCGTCCGGGGCTGGTCGAGGCGGACCGCGCCGCGGCAGGCGCCGGCCGCGACGGAGGCGTCCGCCTGGCCCTGGAGCTTCCACCGCGCCGCCTCGAGCTTCCGCTCGATGCCCTGCCGCAGGGCGGCGAGTTCCGTGTTCCGCTCCTCCAGCTCCTTCCACGCCGCCGCGGCCTTCGCCTCGTCGCGGGCGAGCCGGGCCTCGGCCCGTTCGCTCCTGCCGATCGCCTTGTCGAGCGACACCTCCGCCTGCCGCACCACCCGCTGACCGCGCATCAGCTCCTCGGGGTCGTCGGCGAGCAGCATGTGCGCGGTGAGCGGCAGCCCGCCGCCGTCCCGGTACTGGGAGCTCGCGATCCGGCCCAGGTCCTCGTGCAGCACGGCCATCTCCCGCCGCTCCCGGTCGAGCCGCTCCTCCAGCCGCTGCCCCTCGGCCCGCTGCTTCTCGGCCTCGCGCCGGCCGGCCTCGTACCGCTCCGTCGCCGCCGCCGCTTCCTCGTACAGCCGCGCCACCTCCGCGCTGACGCCGGACGCGGAGCCGTGACCGGGGGCGTGGGAGCCGTCACCGTCGGCGGGCCGGGCGGCGAGCACGGCGAGCGCGCACAGCAGCACGGCGGTGAGCAGCGGATGGCGGCGGGTGAAGCGCATGACTGCGATCCTGGCCCCCGCCCCGGCGCACGGTCCTGTTCATGTCGTACACCTGGGGGACCCCTGGACCCGTACGGACCAGCGGTACCGCCGAACAGCCGTCTTCCCCTCCACGCTTGACGCGGCGTCAAACGGAAGGCGTCCGCCGGGCTAGTGTGCCGCCACCAGGAGTCCGGCCTGCTCCTCCCTGCGGGCCATCGCCCGCAACGGGCCCGGCGCGGCCACCAGTTCGGCGTACGGACCGCGCTGCACCACCCGTCCCTCGTCCAGCACGACCACCTCGTCCACCGCCTCCAGACCGGCCAGCCGGTGGGTGATGAGCAGCGTCGTACGGCCCTCGGTGGCGGCCAGCAGGTCGGCGGTGAGCGCGTCGGCGGTCGGCAGGTCGAGGTGTTCGGCGGGTTCGTCCAGCACCAGTACGGGGAAGTCCGCGAGCAGCGCCCGGGCGAGCGCCAGCCGCTGCCGCTGCCCGCCGGACAGCCGCGCCCCGTGCTCGCCGACGAGCGTGTCGAGCCCGTCGGGCAGGCCGTCGGCCCACTCCAGCAGCCGGGCCCGGCCAAGAGCGTCGCGCAGCTCGTCCTCGGTCGCGTCCTTCCTGGCGAGCAGCAGGTTCTCCCGTACCGAGCTGTTGAAGAGGTGCGCGTCCTGCGCGCACAGTCCGACCAGCCGCCGTACGTCGTCGCCGTCCAGGGCGTACGCGTCCACCCCGGCCAGGGTGTAGGCGCCCGCCTCCGGGTCCAGGAACCGCAGCAGGGCCTGCGCGAGGGTCGTCTTCCCGGAGCCGGACGGGCCGACCACCGCGATCCGGCGGCCCCGTTCCAGCGTCAGGTCCACCCCGGCGAGCGCGTCCCGGTCCTGCCCGGGGTGCCGGGCGGCCAGCCCCTTGACCACGAGCGGGAACGGCGACGCGGGCGCCTGCCGGGGCGCCCGCGGCTCCCGTACGGGGACCGGGGCGTCCAGGACCTCGTACACGCGCTCGGCGCTGCGGCGCACCCGCTGCCGGTACTGCACGGCGAGCGGCATCCCGAGGACGGCCTCGAACGCGGCCAGCGGGGTGAGGACGACGACGGCGAGGGCCACACCGTCCAGTCGGCCGGCGGCCACGGCCTGGACGCCGACGAGGGCGGCGGCCGTGACGGTCAGTCCGGAGACCATCGCGGTGAGCCCGTCGCCGAGCGCGGTGGCGGTGGCGGCGCGCGAGGCGATCCGGGTGAGCCTGCCGTCGGCCCGGCGCGTCTCGGCGGCCCGCGCGGGCAGGGCACCGGCGACGGTCAGCTCCGCGGTGCCGGTGAGCAGATCGGTCACGCGGGTCGCGAGGGCGCCCCGCGCCGGTGCCAGCCTGCGCTCCGCGCGCCGGGCCACGGCACCGGTCAGCAGGGGCACGCCGGCGCCCGCCGCGAGCAGCCCGGCCGCGAGCACGGCCCCGGCCTCGGGCAGCAGCCAGGCGGTGAAGCCGACGGACAGGGCGGAGACGGCGACGGCCGCGCCGGCCGGCAGCAGCCAGCGCAGCCAGTAGTCCTGGAGCGCGTCCACGTCGGAGACCAGCCGGGAGAGCAGGTCGCCCCGGCGGGTGCCGCGCAGCCCGGCGGGCGCCAGCCGCTCCAGGCGCCGGTACACCGCGACCCGGGTGTCGGCCAGCATGCGCAGCACGGCGTCGTGCGACACGAGCCGCTCGGCGTAGCGGAACACGGCCCGGCCGATGCCGAAGGCGCGGGTCGCGGTCACGGCCATCATCAGATACAGCACGGGCGGCTGCTGGGAGGCCCGGGAGATGAGCCACCCGGAGGTCGCCATGAGCCCGACGGCGCTGCCCAGGGCGAGGGTGCCGAGCAGCAGCGCGAGGGTGATCCTCCCCCGCCGGGCGCCGGACAGGGCACGGACGCGGGCGAGGACACCGCCCGGGGCCGTGTCCGCCTCGGGCCCGGCGGGCCCGCCGACCGGCGCGAAGGCGGCCTGTGCGGCCGACGCGGGACCGGCCGCCCGGCGTACGGGCTCCCCGTGGACGCCCGCGGGAGCCGGTTCGGCGAGCCGCACCACCCGGTCCGCGACGGCCAGCAGCGCCGGCCGGTGCACCACGAGCAGCACCGTCCGTCCGGCAGCCAGCCGCCGCACCGCCGCCACGACATCGGCCTCGGTGGCGCCGTCCAGCGCCGCCGTCGGCTCGTCGAGGAGCAGGACGGGCCGGTCCGCGAGGAAGGCACGGGCCAGCGCGAGCCGCTGCCGCTGCCCGGCCGACAGTCCCGTTCCGTCCTCGCCGAGCACGGTGCCGGCGCCGTCGGGCAGCGCGTCCACGAACTCCAGCGCCCCGGCGTCCCGCAGGGCGCGCCGCACGGCGTCGTCGTCCGCGTCGGGGCGGGCCAGCCGTACGTTCTCGGCGATCGTCCCGGCGTACAGGTGCGGTCGTTGCGGCACCCAGGCGACGCGGCCGTGCCACTCGGCGAGGTCGAGTCCGGCGAGGTCGGCTCCCCCGATCAGCGCCCGGCCCCCGGTGGGGCGGACGAACCCGAGCAGCACGTTCAGCAGGGTCGACTTGCCTGCGCCGCTCGGTCCGACGAGCGCGACCGTCTCCCCGGGGGCGACGGTGAAGGACACGTCCGTCACCGCGTCCGTGGACCGGCCGGGGTGGCGGACCGTCACGCCCTCGAAGGCGAGGGCGCCCGTCGGCACCGCTGCCGTCCCCGGCGCGGGCACGGGCGTCTCCAGTACCGAGAAGATGTCCTCGGCCGCCCCCAGCCCTTCCGCCGCCGCGTGGTACTGGGCGCCGACCTGCCGCAGCGGCAGATAGGCCTCGGGCGCCAGGGTCAGGACGAGCAGACCGGTGTAGAGGTCCAGCTCGCCGTGGACGAGCCGCATGCCGATCGTCACGGCGACCAGCGCCACCGACAGCGTGGCGAGCAGTTCCAGCGCGAAGGAGGAGATGAAGGCGATCCGCAGCGTCCGCATGGTCGCCCGCCGGTACTCGGCGGTGATCCGGCGGATCGACTCCGCCTGCGCCTTGGCCCGTCCGAAGACCTTCAGCGTCGGCAGTCCGGCGACGACGTCCAGGAAGTGGCCCGACAGCCGGGACAGCACCAGCCACTGACGGTCCATCCGGGACTGGGTGGCCCAGCCGATCAGCACCATGAAGACCGGGATGAGCGGCAGGGTGCCCACGATGATCGCCGCCGAGACCCACTCCTCGGTGACGATCCGCGCCAGCACCGCCACCGGGACGACCACCGCGAGTCCCAGCTGGGGGAGGTAGCGCGAGAAGTAGCCGTCGAGGGCGTCGACCCCACGGGTGGCCAGGGCGACCAGTGATCCGGTGCGCTGCCCGTCCAGCCATCCCGGTCCCAGCGCCGTCGCCCGCTCCAGCAGCCGGCCCCGCAGCTCCGACTTCACCGCGGCGCTCGCCCGGTGCGCGGCCAGCTCGGTCAGCCAGCCGACCAGACCGCGGCCGAGTGCGACGACGACGAGAAGCAGCAGGGGAGTGCCGAGTTCCCCGGCGGACAGTCCGTCCTGGAACGCGCCCACCACGATCTCGGCGATGAGCATGGCCTGGGCGATGACCAGCACCGCCCCGAGGGCGCCCAGGCCGACGACCGCCGCCAGGAAGCCACGGGTGGCGCGGGCGTACCGGAGCAGGCGCGGGTCGATCGGTTTCACGTGAAACACACCTCAGTGCACGGGATCGGCGATGTGCTGGGTGCCGATCCGCTTGCGGAACACCCAGTACGTCCAGCCCTGGTAGAGCAGCACCACCGGCGTGGCGATCACCGCGAGCCAGGTCATGATCTTCAGGGTGTAGGGGCTGGAGGAGGCGTTGGTGACGGTCAGGCTCCAGTCGGCGTCCAGCGTGGACGGCATGACGTTCGGGAACAGCGTCAGGAAGAGCATCGCCACGGCCGCCACGATGGTGACACCGGACAGGGTGAACGACCATCCTTCGCGGCCCGCCTGGTTCGCCAGCAGGGCGGCGACCAGCGCGGCGACCGCCACGACCAGCGCGGCCAGGCTGGTGCCGTCACCGCGGTCGGCCTGTGTCCACAGCAGGAAGGCCGACGCCAGTACGGCCGTGACGAGACCGACGCGCAGGGCCAGCCTCCGTGCCCGCTCCCGGATCTCACCGACCGTCTTCAGCGCCGTGAACACCGTCCCGTGGAAGGTGAACAGCGTCAGGGTGACCAGGCCGCCCAGCAGCGCGTACGGGTTGAGCAGGTCCCAGACGTTCCCCACGTACTCGAACTCGGCGTCGATCTTCACGCCGTGCACGATGTTCCCGAAGGCCACGCCCCACAGGAAGGCCGGGAGCAGCGAGGTCCAGAAGATCGCCGTCTCCCAGTTGCGCTGCCAGTTCTCCTCCGGCCGCTTCGCCCGGTACTCGAAGGCGACACCGCGGACGATCAGGCAGACCAGGATGAGCAGCAGGGGCAGGTAGAAGCCGGAGAAGAGGGTGGCGTACCACTCGGGGAAGGCGGCGAAGGTCGCGCCGCCGGCCGTGAGCAGCCACACCTCGTTGCCGTCCCAGACGGGGCCGATGGTGTTGATCAGCACTCGCTTCTCGGCGCGGTCGCGGGCGAGCAGCCGGGTGAGGATGCCGACCCCGAAGTCGAAGCCCTCCAGGAAGAAGTAGCCGGTCCACAGGACGGCGATCAGGACGAACCAGACGTCGTGCAGTTCCATGACGGTGCGGCTCCCTCTGCCTAGTACGAGAAGGCCATCGGCCGGTCGGCGTCACGGTGGTCGCCGCCGAGCTTCGTGGGCGGGTTGAGGTCGGACTCGCCGAGCTCGGGCGGGCCCGCCTTGACGTACTTGGCGAGCAGCCTGACCTCGATGACGGCCAGGACGGCGTAGAGCAGGGTGAAGACGGACATCGAGGTGATGACCTCGGCCGTGGACACACCGGGGGAGACCGCGTCCTCGGTCCGCATCACTCCGTAGACCACCCAGGGCTGCCGGCCCATCTCGGTGAAGATCCAGCCCCAGGCGTTGGCGATCAGCGGGAACGCCATGGTCCACAGCGCCAGGAGCCAGTACAGCCGGGTGAGCCGGGAGCCGAGCGGCTGCTTCAGCAGCACCAGGCGCGGGACCTCGTCCTCCCCGGTGCGGTGGGCGGCCGGCAGCAGGAACTTCTTGCGGGTGAGCCACAGGCCGAGGAGGCCGAGCGAGAAGGAGGCCATGCCGAAGCCGATCATCCAGCGGAAGCCCCAGTAGGCGACCGGGACGATGGGCTTGTAGTCGCCGGGGCCGAACTTCTCCTGGAGGGCCTCGTTGGTGTCGTTGATGCCGGGCACGTACGACTCGAAGTCGCTGTGGGCGAGGAAGGACAGCAGGCCGGGGATCTCCAGGGCGACCTTGTTGTGGCCCTTGTCGACGTCGCCGTAGGCGAACACGGAGAACGGTGCCGGTTCCTCGCCGTCCCACAGGGCCTCGGCGGCGGCCATCTTCATCGGCTGCTGCTCGTACATGACCTTGCCGAGGGTGTCGCCGCTGATCGCGGTGAACAGGCCGCCGACGGCCAGGGTGACCAGGCCGAGCCGGAGCGAGGTCCGCATCACGGGGATGTGCTTCCCCCGCATCAGGTGGAAGGCGGCGATGCCCACCATGAAGGCGCCGCCGGTCAGGAAGGCCGCCGAGAAGCTGTGGAAGACCTGGTTGAGGGTGGTGTTCTGGGTGAGCACCAGCCAGAAGTCGGTGAGTTCGGCGCGGCCCTTCTCCTCGTTGATCCGGTAGCCGACCGGGTGCTGCATCCAGGAGTTGGCGGCGAGGATGAAGTACGCCGACAGCAGGGTGCCGATCGAGACCATCCAGATGCAGGCCAGGTGGATCCTCTTCGGCAGCTTGTCCCAGCCGAAGATCCACAGGCCGATGAAGGTGGACTCGAAGAAGAAGGCGATCAGGGCCTCGAAGGCGAGCGGGGCACCGAAGACGTCACCGACGAACCGCGAGTAGTCGGACCAGTTCATGCCGAACTGGAACTCCTGCACGATGCCGGTGACCACACCCATCGCGATGTTGATCAGGAAGAGCTTGCCCCAGAACTTCGTCGCCTTGAGGTACTTCTCCTTCTCCGTGCGCACCCAGGCGGTCTGCAGCCCCGCGGTGAGGGCGGCGAGCGAGATCGTCAGGGGAACGAAGAGGAAGTGGTAGACGGTGGTGATACCGAACTGCCATCGCGCCAGGGTCTCCGGCGCCAGAGCCAGATCCACGTCGTCGCTCCTTACTTCGCCGTGGTCGCGGCGGCCAGCTTGATCCCGTTCGTCCCCGACATCTCGGAAGAAAACGGGATGCGCTTGTGAACGCGTTCACATTCACAAGCAATTATGACCTACTGCTTTTCTGACCGGGAAGGGGGGTCCCCTGTGACGTCAACCCCTCTGCGCGCACTTCCGGCACACACGAAGGCGGCCGGTGGGCAAGCCACCGACCGCCTGGGCGTACGCGCTGGTCAGAGCTGCCTGCGGAAGCCTTCCGTCACCTTCAGGAAGATGTCGTTCGCCTCGGTCTCGCCGACCGTGACCCGCACGCCCTCCCCGGGGAACGGCCGGACGACCACACCCGCCTGCTCGCACGCCTGCGCGAACGGCACCGTGCGCTCCCCCAGCCGCAGCCAGACGAAGTTGGCCTGCGTCTCGGGCACCGTCCAGCCCTGGTCCCGCAGCGCGTCCATCACGCGGTTGCGCTCACAGACCAGCGAGCCGACCCGGCCGATCAGCTCGTCCTCGGCGCGCAGCGAGGCGATCGCCGCGTCCTGCGCGATCTGGCTCACCCCGAACGGCACCGCCGTCTTGCGCAGCGCCGCCGCCACCGGCTCGTGGGCGATGGCGAAGCCGACGCGCAGCCCCGCCAGGCCGTACGCCTTGGAGAAGGTCCGCAGGACGCAGACGTTGGGCCGCTCACGGTAGATCTCGACGCCGTCCGGCACCTCGGTGTCCCGGATGAACTCGCGGTAGGCCTCGTCGAGCACCACCAGGACATCGCTCGGCACCCGGTCGAGGAAGCGCTCCAGCTCGGCCCGCCGTACGACCGTTCCGGTCGGGTTGTTGGGGTTGCAGACGAAGATCAGCCGGGTCCGGTCGGTGATCGCCTCGGCCATCGCGTCCAGGTCGTGCACATCGCCCGGGGTCAGCGGCACCTTGACCGAGGTGGCACCGCTGATCTGCGTGATGATCGGGTACGCCTCGAAGGACCGCCAGGCGTAGATCACCTCGTCGCCGGGGCCCGAGGTGGCCTGCAGCAGCTGCTGGGCGACACCGACCGAGCCGGTGCCCGTGGCCACGTGGGACGCCGGGACGCCGAAGCGCTCGGACAGCTCGGCCATCAGGGCCGTACAGGCCATGTCCGGGTAGCGGTTGAAGGAGGAGGCCGCGGCCGCCACGGTTTCCATCACGCCCGGCAGCGGCGGATAGGGGTTCTCGTTGGAGGACAGCTTGTACGCCACCGGTCCGTCGGCCGCCGCCGGCTTGCCCGGCTTGTACGTGGGGATCCCCTCCAGCTCGGCGCGCAGTTTGGGGCTCGTCTCGCTCACCGCAGTCCTCCTCGCGAAGACCGGCGGCACCCGTGTCCGCCGACATCCAATACTGCTCACCTTAAGAGGATTCGGCGTCGCTGCGTAGAGGAGCGGCTGATGCTCACGCCTGCCTCGTACGTCACAGCGGCAACAAGGGCAACGTAACCCGAAGGTGTACGAATGGCGTGCGGGCCAGGGGCGCGCTGTACATATATCTATGCGCCGGTGGCTTGCGCCGTGGCGCGCGTCCCCCGTGCAGGTGAGTTGAGACCTCTTCGCAACATCGCACCCACGGCAGGCTCGCATGCGCCGACACGTCAGCTCCTGGCATGGGAACGTTCAACATCCTTTGTTTCCAAGGCAATTGATTCTAAATGATCATGCAGAAACGTGCCTGTCAACGCGTGCATATGCGTCCGCCCTACCCCACCGCATGAGCCCTACTATCGGCTCGCCATGACAGCAGCAGGGAAGCACCAGGTGAGCCGCGCGGATACCTCACGCCGAAGCAGCCGGCCGGAACGAGCGGGCATCAGGGACGTGGCCGCCGCCGCCGGAGTCTCCATCACGACCGTCTCCGACGCCCTCAACGGCAAGGGCAGGCTCCCGGACGCCACCCGGCGCCACGTCCGCGAGGTGGCCGACAGACTGGGGTACCGCCCCTCGGCCGCCGCCCGTACGCTCCGCACCGGGAAGTCCGGACTCATCGGCCTGACCGTGACGACGTACGGGGATGAACCTTTCACCTTCACCGAGTTCGCGTACTTCGCCGAGATGGCGCGCGCCGCCACCTCCGCCGCGCTCGCCCGCGGCTACGCCCTCGTCATCCTGCCCGCGACCTCACGCCACGACGTGTGGTCCAACGTCGCCCTGGACGGCACCGTCGTCATCGACCCCTCCGACCAGGACCCGGTCGTCAGCGAACTGGTCCGCCAGGGCTTACCGGTCGTCTCCGACGGCCGCCCGGCCGGCTCGCTGCCGGTCACCGCCTGGGTCGACAACGACCACGAGGCCGCCGTGACGGGCATCCTCGACCATCTCGCCGACGCCGGCGCCCGCCGCATCGGACTGCTCACCGGCACCACCACCGACACGTACACCCACCTGTCGACCACCGCGTACCTGCGCTGGTGCGAGCGCGTGGGCCAGGACCCGGTCTACGAGGCCTACCCGGCGCACGATCCGTGCGCGGGCGCCGTCGCCGCCGACCGGCTGCTCGCCCGCCCCGACCGGCCCGACGCCGTCTACGGCCTGTTCGATCCGAACGGCACCGATCTGCTCGCCGCCGCCCGCCGCTACGGCCTGCGCGTCCCGGACGACCTGCTGCTCGTCTGCTGCAGCGAGTCCACGGTCTACGCCAACACCGAGCCGCCCGTCACCACGCTCTCCCTCAAACCGCGCCGCATCGGCACGGCGGTGATCCAGCTGCTCATCGACGCCATCGAGGGGGTCGACTCGGACCAGCCGGTGGAGCAGGTCATACCGACCGAGCTGATCGTGCGGACCTCCTCGCAGCGGCGTCCGCCCCGTACGACGGTCAGTCCACCTAGGTCGCCGAAGGGGTCGTGAGGCGGGGGCCCGCGTGGGGGTCGCGTGGGGGGCCGCGTGGGGTGCGTCGTGGGGCCGCATGGGGGGCCGCGTGGGGTGCGTCGTGGGGCCGCATGGGGGGCCGCGTGGGGTGCGTCGTGGGGTCGGGGGTGTGGTGGTGCGGCGAGGCCGCCGCAGTCGGGCCCGTACCGCGCTGCTGCGGTGAACCGGGGTGGGGACCGGGTGAGCGGCGGCCTCCGCCGCACCACCACACCCCGCTCCCGTGGATCGGCGTCTGCGGGAGCCTGGTGGTCGAGAGGCGTGGTCGGGGGGCAGGGGCGCCGGTGGGGTGTGTCGCGGTCGGAGCGTGGAGCTTCCGCTTCCGGAGGGGGGAAGCGGCGGTTTCGCGGCACCCCCCGGAGGAGTGGGACGAAAGGGCCCTCCGGGCGAAATGGGCGGGCCCACGGAACACGGTGGTGGCCGGTCGCTGGCGGAAGGCGCGTGGCAGGGGCGGGTCCAGGACGGACGAAGAACCGCTCAAACGGGGCGAAAGCCGCGGTGAACCGGAGTCTTGCTCTGATTCACCACCCCTGGGTCATCACACGGCGCGATCCGCATTCCTATGATGGGCCCACGACACCGCGGGCCGCTGCGACCAGGCAGTCCGACGCGGTGCAGAAGCGGCGCGATGGTGGAGGGGTCGATGACTCAGGGGGCCGGTCAGGGACCCGAGGTGGAGCGGACGGCGACGTTGCGCGACTTCCGGGTACCCGCGTACGTCCACGAGACCGGTCCGTACGCCCAGAGCACGCACCCCGGCGACGTCGTCCCGCCCTCCGAGGAGACCTACCCGGAGGGATACACGCCCACCCAGCGGGACCTCCCCGTCATCAATCGGGGTGACACTGTTCAGGTGACCGTCGACCCCGCGTCCGTCCCCGCCCCGCAGCCCGTCACCGGCCAGGGACCGCTGTACGTGGTCGGTGACGTCCACGGCTACCTCGACGAGCTGGTGGCCGCCCTCCAGGAGCAGGGCCTGCTCGACTCGGCGGGCCAGTGGTGCGCCGGCACCGCGCGGCTGTGGTTCCTCGGCGACTTCACCGACCGCGGCCCGGACGGCATCGGCGTCATCGACCTCGTGATGCGGCTGTCCGCCGAGGCCGCCGCCGCCGGCGGCTACTGCAAGGCCCTCATGGGCAACCACGAACTGCTGCTGCTCGGCGCCAAGCGGTTCGGCGACACCCCCGTCAACTCCGGCGCGGGCACCGCCACCTTCCAGGCGGCCTGGCTGCTCAACGGCGGGCAGAAGACCGACATGGACCGCCTCCAGGACCACCACCTGCAGTGGATGTCCCGCCTCGACGCCGTCGAGGAGGTCGACGGCCATCTGCTGCTGCACTCCGACACCACCGCCTACCTCGACTACGGCCGCTCCATCGAAGAGGTCAACGACACCGTCCGCGAGGCGCTCACCCGCAACGACGCCGACGAGGTCTGGGACCTGTTCCGCAAGTTCACCAAGCGGTTCTCCTTCCGCGACGAGGGCGGCGCCGACGCGGTGCGCTCCCTGCTGGATACGTACGGCGGCACCCGGGTCGTTCACGGCCACAGTCCGATCCCGTATCTGACGGGCCAGGTCGGTTCCGAGGACGGCGAGGACGACAGCGGCCCCGTGGTCACCGGACCTCATGTCTACGCCGACGGACTCGCCATCGCGATGGACGGCGGGGTCACCATGGCCGGAAAACTGCTGGTCCAGCAACTGCCGCTGGGCGTCTGACGGTTCGGCGGGGCGTGACCGTGCGTCCCGCAACCGCCCGGTGCACGTGCCAATTTCGGTAAACCCCCTGTCACCGCGCGCCGTCACCGCTCTACCATCGGCTTATCCGTAGCAGGCTCCCCTCCGTTTCTGCCCGACGGCTCGTCAGCATGCCGAGCCCCAAGCCCTACGGAGCATCGGGGGATGCACATGAACAGCGTTCCGCAGCACCTGCTGAGCGAGGACCGCCAGGAATACCAGCGGATTCTCGATGAGGCGCTGCGCTCCGCACCACACCACCCGGAACTGGCCGCGATCGGACAGCGGCTCAACTCGGAACAACTGCGCACGATGGCACTCAACGCCACAGCGATCATCACGACGGCCGCGGCGACCGAGTACCAGCACTACGTGAAGGTCCGCGAGGAACGGCGCCGGCCACCGGAGTCGTCCACCCCGTCCGTCCGCGAGTCCGGCTCCGCCGAGCCGGGCACGAACGCGATGGGGCTCGCCGCCACCATGGGAGAGGTCGCCGAGACCACCGGGGCCGGCGCCGCCGCCGTCGTCGCCGTCCTGGCACCCGTCCTGGCCGGAACCGCGGCCGCGATCTTCCTGCTCGTCGGCTACGTCCTGCGGATGCTCGACCCCGACGCCGCGTTCGCCCGGACCATGCTCACCACGGGGTGGGTGTTCGGCGCGGTGACGGCGGTCGCCATCCTCGTCGCCGCCGTGGGCCTGCTGCTCACCGCGCTGCGCAACAAGCCCTCGGCGCCCGGCGTGCCGTACGGCGAACTCGACGGGGAGGTGGCCCTGGCCAGGGACGCCTGGCGCGAGGCCCTGCTGGAGCGGGGGATCCTGCCGTTCCTGCGGGACGCGCTCACCGACCCGGCGACGGCCACCGCGCTGCAGCACACGGCGCCGCCTCCGCCGGCCGGCCGCATCCCGCACCTGGGGTACGACCGGCCGGGTTTCTCCAGCCCGGAGGAGGGGGCGGCCCGTGGCACACGGCCGAGCTACTCCAGTCCGGACTACTCGAGCCCGGACTTCGGGGGACCGGAGCACCAGCCGGAGTAGCCGGGCGGCCCGTCCGCCGGCTTGCGCTCTCCGTGACGGAGGCGCGAGCCGAGTGGGCGGGCGGGGCCGGTGACGGGTCCG
The DNA here is from genome assembly GCF_055585405.1 of Streptomyces sp. NPDC053426. Classification (NCBI taxonomy): domain Bacteria; kingdom Bacillati; phylum Actinomycetota; class Actinomycetes; order Kitasatosporales; family Streptomycetaceae; genus Streptomyces; species Streptomyces sp. NPDC053426. Next base: position 155,080 of record NZ_JBVJKE010000003.1, read on the forward strand.
GTGGCCGGGCCGGGGCTCAGAGGATCCCCGCCCGTCCCGCGGCCGTGATCCACTGCGGGAACTCGGAGAGCAGACGGTCGTACAGCTCCGCGTCCGGCACGGTGCTGATGTCGTCGACGGCGAAGAACCCGACGTTGTCGACGCGGCGGCCCGGCAGCGTGTCGAACCGCTCCAGCACGCCGTAGTTGGACTTGCCCAGCCCCACGAACTGCCAGAAGACCGGTTCCTCCACCGCCTCACGGAGCTCGCGCTCGATCTCCTTGTTGCGGTAGACGCCACCGTCGGAGAAGAACAGGACGAGGGTCGGAGCGGACGCGGGATTGTCCCGGACGAACGCCCGCACCTCGGCGATGACCTTCTGCTCCTCGTTCTGGATGCCCACGTCCCGCATGTCGACCTGGCTGGGCTCCAGCCCCTTCTTCCGGCCGCGCCGGAACAGGCCCACCTCCCCCACCCGCACATGCAGCCGCAGCCACTCGGGAAGCTCCCCCAGCCGCAGATCCGGCAGCCGGGCCGGGTTCGAGGCGAACGTCCAGGCCTGCATCTCACCGTCGTCGTCCAGCTGCGCGGCGACCGCCGCCATCCGCTCGACGACGTCGGCCACGACCCCCTTGGAGTACAGGAAGGACATGGACCCGGAGGCGTCGAGTACGAGGATGACGCGCGCGGTGACCTCGGCGGCCCCGTGCTTGCGCAGACTGACCGCCACCTGCTCCTTGCGCAGCGACAACCGCTTGCGCATGTCGACGGGCAGCCTCTCCTCGCCCTTGGTGAGCCGCGGGGCACCGGGGTGGGGACGGGACGCGGAGGGCTGCTGGGCGGGCGCGACCGGCACGGCGGGAGGAACGGGCGGGGGCGACGGAACCGGGGCCGCGGTGGTCGCGGGAGAGGCGGACGGGGCCGGAGGCGTGGCGGCCGCGGGGGAGGCCGACGGGGCCGGAGGCGTGGCGGCCACGGGGGAGGCCGACGAGGCCGGAGGCGTGGCGGCCACGGGGGAGGCCGACGAGGCCGGGGGCGCGTCGTCCACGGTGATGCCGAAGTCCGTGGCCAGGCCCGCGAGCCCGGAGGCGTACCCCTGCCCCACCGCCCGGAACTTCCACTTCCCCTGCCGCCGGTACAACTCGCCGCCGATGAACGCGGTCTCCGTCCCCGCCGCCATGTCGAACCGGGCCAGCTCGGTGCCCGCCCCGGCGTCGAGCAGCCTGAGCACCAGTCCCGGCACCTGCCCGAACGTCCCGCCGTCCGCCGACGCGCACAGCACGATCCGCTCGACCACCCCTTCCACGGCCCCCAGGTCCACCTCCACAGTGTCGGTCGTGTCCCGCGCGCCGCGCTGTTTCCCGAGATGCGTCACGGCGCCGGACGTGTGACGAGGCTGGTTGTAGAAGACGAAGTCCCCGTCGTCCCGCACCCGCCCGGCCTCCGTGAGGAGCAGCGCCGAGGCGTCGATGTCGGGCACACCGGCCCCGGCCGCCCAAGCGAGCTCAACGCGCACCACGCGGGCATCGACGGGAAGATTGGACCCCTTGCTCATCGGACTCGCTGTCATGGGGCCAGTCTGCCCACCCGCCCCGGCGAAGGGGAGGGGCCACCGCACCCGCCGCCCCGCGGGAGCGGTGGCCACGACGGGCACCGCCCCCGCGCCGTCCGCGGTGAACGCTCAGTCCGCGATCGGCAGATACACGCGGTTGCCCGCCTCCGCGAACTCCTTCGACTTCTGGGCCATCCCCTCCTCGATCTCGTCCCGGCTTCCGCCGTGCTCACGACGGATGTCCTGGGAGATCTTCATCGAACAGAATTTCGGGCCGCACATCGAGCAGAAGTGGGCCGTCTTGGCGGGTTCCGCCGGCAGGGTCTCGTCGTGGAACTCGCGTGCCGTGTCCGGGTCGAGGGCGAGGTTGAACTGGTCCTCCCACCGGAACTCGAAGCGGGCGTCGGACAGCGCGTCGTCCCATTCCTGGGCGCCCGGGTGGCCCTTGGCGAGGTCGGCGGCGTGGGCGGCGATCTTGTAGGTGATGACGCCGGTCTTGACGTCGTCACGGTTGGGCAGGCCCAGGTGCTCCTTGGGCGTGACGTAGCAGAGCATGGCCGTGCCCCACCAGGCGATCATCGCGGCGCCGATGCCGGACGTGATGTGGTCGTACGCGGGCGCGACGTCCGTGGTCAGCGGGCCGAGCGTATAGAACGGGGCTTCATCGCAGATCTCCTGCTGGAGGTCGATGTTCTCCTTGATCTTGTGCATCGGGACATGTCCCGGGCCCTCGATCATGGTCTGAACGTTGAAACGCTTGGCGACCGTGTTGAGTTCCCCGAGCGTGCGCAACTCCGCGAACTGCGCCTCGTCGTTGGCGTCCGCGATGGACCCGGGCCGCAGGCCGTCGCCGAGCGAGTACGTGACGTCGTACGCGGCGAGGATCTCGCAGAGCTCCTCGAAGTTCTCGTACAGGAACGACTCCTTGTGGTGCGCCAGGCACCACGCGGCCATGATCGAGCCGCCGCGCGAGACGATGCCCGTCTTGCGGTTCGCGGTGAGCGGCACGTACGCCAGGCGCACGCCCGCGTGGACCGTCATGTAGTCCACGCCCTGCTCGGCCTGTTCGACGACCGTGTCCTTGTAGATCTCCCAGGTCAGTTCCTCGGCGCGGCCGTCGACCTTCTCCAGGGCCTGGTAGAGCGGCACGGTGCCGATGGGGACGGGGGAGTTGCGCAGCACCCACTCGCGGGTGGTGTGGATGTTCCGGCCGGTGGAGAGGTCCATGACCGTGTCGGCGCCCCAGCGGGTCGCCCAGGTCATCTTCTCGACCTCCTCCTCGATGGAGGACGTCACCGCCGAGTTGCCGATGTTGGCGTTGACCTTCACCAGGAACCGCTTGCCGATGATCATCGGCTCGATCTCCGGGTGGTTGACGTTGGCCGGCAGCACCGCCCGGCCCGCCGCGATCTCCTCGCGGACCACCTCGGGCGCGACGTTCTCCCGGATCGCCACGTACTCCATCTCGGGCGTGATCTCGCCGCGGCGCGCGTACGCCAGCTGCGTGACCGCCTGGCCTTCCCGGCCCCGGCGCGGCAGGCGCGGCCTGCCGGGGAAGACCGCGTCCAGGTTCCGCAGGCCCCCGCGCGGAGAGGTGTGCTTGATCCCGTCGTCCTCGGGACGGACGGGACGGCCCGCGTACTCCTCCGTGTCACCGCGGGAGATGATCCAGTTCTCCCGCAGCGGAGCCAGGCCCCGGCGGACGTCGGTGTCGACGAGCGGATCGGTGTACGGGCCCGATGTGTCGTACAGCGTGACCGACTGCCCGTTGGTGAGGTGCACCTGACGGACCGGCACCCGCAGGTCGGGGCGTGTGCCCTCGACGTACGCCTTGTGCCAGCCGATGGACTTCCCGGCCTCCCCGTTCGCCGACGTCTCCGTCGGGTTCTGCGTGGAGGCAGGCGTGCGTGCGTCCTTGTTGGTCATGAGACCTACTCCCTACGCCGGCATTACCCGGTAACAGGTTCGGCGGTCGACGCAGCGGTTTCCGTCTGCCGACGTTCCGTGTGAAACATCACTCACCTGCGGTGATGTTTCATGTGAAACGTCGCTGTGACGGAGGTCAGCGCCCTCTCAGCCCGGTGCTCCGAGCTCCCGCGTGTACAAAAGCGACTCCACGCTAGCGTCATTTCTGGCGCGGTGAACAGAGGGCCCCCTCCCGTTCTTGCGATGATCGGGCGGTGACCCCCACTCAACCTCCTCCGTTTCCACCGCCCGAACCGTCGCGCGCGCCCGGCGCCGGAGACGGCGGCGGCCACGCACACGGGCACGGACACAGCCACGGTCACGGCCCGGCGGCGCCCGTCTCCCAGCACCTGCGCAAGGTCATCGCGGCGATCCTCATCCCGTTCGCGGCGGCGGTGCTGATCGGACTCACCGTGCTGTGGCCGGGCGGTGCCCCGGCGCACGAGCGCACCGGTGTCGGCTTCGACCGGCAGACTCAGCACGCCACGGTCACCAAGGTGGTCGAGCTGAGCTGCCAGTCCGTCAACGCCTCCGGAGGCGTCCCGACCGGCGACACCTCCACCGCCGAGGGCTCCTCCGCCCAGCAGCAGGCGGACGGCACCTGCAAGAGGGCGACGATCCGGGTCGACACCGGTGACGACAAGGGCCGTACGTTCGACGAGATCGTGCAGCCGGACCAGTCCCGGCAGCTCAGCGAGGGCCAGAAGGTCGTGGTGGCCTACGAGCCCTCCGCTCCCGAGGACCTCCAGTACTCGGTCACCGATGTGAACCGGCGCTTCCCGTTGGCGCTGCTCGCGGGCATCTTCGCGCTCGCCGTCGTGGCCGTGGGGCGGCTGCGCGGCGTCATGGCGCTGGTCGCGCTGGCGATCAGCTTCCTGGTGCTCAACTTCTTCATCCTGCCCGCGATCCTGCAGGGGTCGAACCCGCTGGTCGTGGCCGTGGTGGGGGCGAGCGTGATCATGCTGATCGCGCTGTACCTGTGTCACGGGCTGTCGGCGCGTACGTCGGTGGCGGTGCTCGGCACACTGATCTCGCTGCTGCTGATCGGCGTCCTGGGCTCGGTGTTCATCGGGTGGGCCGCGCTGACCGGCGACACCGACGACAACACCGGTCTGATCCACGGGCTGTATCCCGAGATCGACATGAGCGGTCTGCTGCTGGCCGGCGTCATCATCGGTTCACTCGGTGTCCTCGACGACGTGACGGTCACCCAGACGTCCGCGGTCTGGGAGCTGCACGAGGCCAACCCGTCGACGGGCTGGCGCGGGCTGTACCGCGCGGGCATCCGCATCGGCCGCGATCACATCGCGTCCGTGGTCAACACGCTGGTCCTCGCCTACGCGGGTGCCGCGCTGCCGCTGCTGCTGCTGTTCTCCATCGCGCAGAGCAGCATGGGGACGATCGCCAACAGCGAGCTGGTCGCGGAGGAGATCGTGCGCACCCTGATCGGCTCGATCGGCCTGGTCGCCTCGGTGCCGGTGACCACGGCGCTGGCCGCACTGGTGGTCTCGGCCGACCGCCCGGCGGCTCAGGCGGGGGCGCAGGGACACGGACCGGCGCGGACGCAGAGGGCCGGGCAGGCGCCGGACGCGCGGCCGGCCACGGGGCGCGGCGGGCGGGGCAGGCGCCGTAAGCGCTGACGCCCCGTGTGGCGGGCGGAGCGCGCTGAAGCGTTCCGCCACCGGTCCACCCGACTGGCGTAACGCTTCAGCCGGCGCTCTGCTCCGCCAGGATCCGGTCCAGCGCGTCGTCGAGGTGGGCGTCGAAGTCGGCGAGCGCCCCCTCCTGGCCCAGTGGCACCAGCTTGTCGGTGCGGTCCAGGAAGGCCACGAGCGGCGCCGTCGACGAACGGAACAGCGCCTGGTCGCTGCCGACCTGAAGCCGGATCAGCACCTCGCCCAGCGCGTCGGGGTCCACCGGCGAGACGCGTACGTCGCCCTCCCCGCACGGCCGGCCGACGCCGTCGATCAGCAGTTCCCGGCCGAACGCCCAGGTCACGGGGGCGTCCCCCGGCAAATGGAAGGTCAGCCGTACGGCGTAGGGATCACAGGTGTCGTAGCGGAGCTCCACCGGGATGCGGAAGGACAGCTCCTCCGACACGAGAAAGCTCATCATGACCTCTGCCTGTACGGATTCGCGCATCGCCTACCCCGTCATTCGCCACGGACTGGCCGGGCATGGACCCTGACACCAGAGGGAATCTTGCTGAACGTACACAGCAGATCACAAGGAGTGAGTTTTCAGATACTGATAGACAGCGTGAGCGACCCGACGAGACGCCCCATCTCGGCCTGCAGTCGCTGCGCCGCGGGGACGAGCCGGTCGGCCTGGTGTGCGGGCAGCGAGATGGCCACCGACGCGGCCGTGCTGCCGACGGTGAGGGGGACCGCCGCGCACACCGTGCCCAGCACGTACCCCTGACGCTCCATCACCGGATCCATCCGCCGCGTCCGCTCCAGGCGCCTCAGCAGGCTGTGGTCGTCGCGCACGGTGTACGGCGTGAGGGGCCGCACGGGATGGCGGTCGAGGTGGTCGCGGCGCGCCTCCTCGTCGAGCTGGGAGAGCAGGCACTGGCCGATCGCGTGGGCGTGCCCGGTCTCCCGGAAGTCGGCCCACTCCTCGACCGCGGGATGGGCGGGGGTGTCGGAGACGCAGACGACGTCGATCTCGCCCTCGCGGTACACGGCGTAGTACACGGGTGCGCCGATCGCGTCCCGCCAGCGGGCGAGGGTGTCGGCCACCGTGCTGCGACGTTTCTGCTCCGCCCCGCTGCTGCTCAGCCGTTCCGCCGCCTCCCCCAGGAAGAACAGCCCCTTGTCACGGCGCAAATAGCCCTCGTGCACCAGGGTGCGCAGCAGGTGGTACGTGGTGGGGAGCGCCAGCCCGGTCTCACGGGCCAGTTGTTTGGCGGGAGCCCCGTAGCCGTGCCCTGCGACGGTCTCCAGCAGGCGCATGGCTCGCTGGACGGAGCCGATGAGGGTGGTGGGCGGCGGTGCGGGGGGCGCCGGCGAGCGGGGCTGCGGGGGGACCGCGGTCAGCTGCGCGGAGCCGGTGCCAGTCGTGGCCAAGGGTCACTCCCGAAACGCGAGGGGGCAGCCCGTGCGGGGAACACGGGTGGGGGTCGCCGCTCGCGGGGATCGTCCCCGCGTCGAGTTCCGGACTCTAACGGGCTGTCACCGCGTGCGGACGGCCCGCCGGAGAAACTTCCCCCGCCCGAGGGAACCGGTGATTCCTGTTACCGCTTCACCGGTACCCCTCGGTTCACCAGTCGCTGCGCGACGAGGAACTCGAGGTGAACTTCCGTACGACGTAGATCAGTCCGCCGACCAGCGCCACGAAGACCAGCGCCTTGAAGAGCAGATTGACCACGAAGCCGACCACGCTCGCTATCAGCCCGCCGAACACGACCAGGGCGATGACCGGCACCGCGACCCACTTCACCCACCACGGCAGTCCCGCGAAGATCTCTCGCATCGCCCTCGTCCTTACCTCTCCGCCCGCCGGGTGCCGGGTCGTGTCGATGATGTCCTGCACTCGATGCTAGGGCGGCGGGTGCTCCGGCGGGGGCCTCGGATCCCTTGTCCGCCCCTGACCGTCCCCCTAGGGAACCCCGACGGCGCTCCTCAGCTCTCCGGGGGAGAGAACACCACCAGAACCCTCAGGTCCTCGCTGATGTGGTGGAACTTGTGGGCCACTCCGGCCGGTACGTACACGACGCTGCCGCGTGCCACCTGAGTGGTCTCCATGCCGACGGTGATCGCCGCGCGGCCGCTGACGACGAAGTACACCTCGTCCTGGCCGTGCGGCTGCTGCGGGTCTTGGGCGCCCGCGTCCAGGGCGTAGAGGCCGACCGACATGTTCCGCTCGCGCAGAAACTGCAGGTATGCCCCGTCGTTGGCGGCGCGCTCCGCCTCCAGTTCGTCCAGCCGGAATGCCTTCATCGCCTGTCCCGCCCCTGCCTCACTGCCCTGGTCCGATCGTGTCTGCCACGATCAGACACATGATGAATTTCCTAGTCAAGACGATCGCCAACGCGGGCGCCCTGGCGGTCGCGGTGTGGCTGCTCGACGACATCACCCTGACCGGTGACAGCACGGGCAAGGAGATCGGCACGCTGCTCCTGGTCGCGCTGATCTTCGGACTGGTGAACTTCCTGGTCAAGCCGGTGGTGAAGCTGCTGAGTCTCCCCCTGCTCATCCTGACGCTCGGGCTGTTCACCCTGGTGGTGAACGCGCTGATGCTGATGCTCACCTCCTGGCTCGCCGACCAGCTCGACCTGAGTTTCCACGTGGAGGGCTTCTGGACGGCCGTCCTGGGCGGTCTGATCATCTCCGTCGTCTCCTGGGCGCTCCACGTCGTCCTGCCCGACGGGGACTGAAGCCGATGACCTACCGCGTCTGCTTCGTCTGCACCGGCAACATCTGCCGCTCCCCGATGGCCGAGTCCGTCTTCCGCGCGCGGGTGGCGGAGGCCGGACTCGACGGTCTGGTCGAGGTGGACAGCGCCGGTACGGACGGCTGGCACGAGGGCGAGGGCGCCGATCCCCGCACGGTGACCGTGCTGCGGGAGAACGGCTACGACGCCGGCCACACGGCCCGGCGGTTCGACCCGTCCTGGTTCGCCCGCCTCGATGCCGTCATCGCGCTCGACTCCGGCCACCTCGGGGCACTGCGCCGCCTCGCGCCCACGCAACGGGACGCGGACAAGGTGTGTCTGCTGCGCTCCTACGATCCCGACGCCGGCGACGACCTCGACGTGCCGGACCCCTACTACGGGGGCGCGGACGGATTCGACGCGTGTCTTGAGATGGTGGAGGCGGCGAGCACCGGACTGCTCGCCGCGGTACGTGAGCAGGTGGAAGGACGAGCGGCATGAACGATTCGACGACGGGCGCGGGCCACGGGCAGGCGCTGCCGGACGGGGCGGGCGACGGCACCCGCGCGGTGCGGGCCGGGCTGCCCGAGCCGGTCAAGCACGAGCCGACCCTGCCCGGGCCGGTGTTCGCCGCCCACTTCCATCTGCCGGGCGACCCCACCGGCCCGTACACCTACGGCCGGGACGAGAACCCGACCTGGACGCTGCTGGAGCGGGCCATCGGCGAGCTGGAGGCGCCCGGCCGGGACGACGTCGAGGCCCTGGTGTTCGCCTCGGGCATGGCCGCGATCTCCTCGGTGCTCTTCTCCCAGCTGCGCGCCGGGGACGCGGTCGTCCTGCCGAACGACGGCTACCAGGCCCTGCCCCTGGTGCGGGAGCAGCTGGAGACGTACGGCATCGAGGTGCGGACCGCGCCGACGGGCGGCGACGCCCAGCTCGAGGTCCTCGACGGCGCGAAGCTGCTGTGGATCGAGACGCCCTCGAATCCGGGGCTCGACGTGTGCGACGTACGACGGCTGGCCGAGGCGGCGCACGCGCGCGGTGCCCTGGTCGCCGTGGACAACACCCTCGCGACGCCGCTCGGCCAGCGCCCGCTGGAGCTCGGCGCGGACTTCGCGGTGGCCAGCGGCACCAAGCAGCTCACCGGGCACGGCGACGTGCTCCTGGGGTACGTCACCGGCCGGAACGCCGAGGCCATGACCGCCGTGCGCCGCTGGCGCAAGATCGTCGGCGCCATTCCGGGGCCCATGGAGGCCTGGCTCGCGCACCGCTCGATCGCCACGCTCCAGCTGCGCGTCGACCGGCAGAACGCCACCGCGCTGACGCTCGCCCGGGCGCTGCGGGAGCGGCCCGAGGTCACGGGGCTGCGTTATCCGGGGCTGTCCGACGACCCCTCGCACAAGATCGCCTCGCAGCAGATGCGGCGCTACGGGTGCGTGGTGTCCTTCACCCTGCCCACGCGCGCGCGGGCGGACCGTTTCCTCGACGCGCTGCGGCTCGTGGACGACGCGACGAGCTTCGGCGGCGTACGGTCCACGGCGGAGCGGCGCGGGCGCTGGGGCGGGGACGCGGTGCCGGAGGGCTTCATCCGCTTCTCCGTGGGCGCCGAGGACCCGGAGGACCTGGTCGCGGACGTACTGCGCGCCCTGGACGCGTCAGCCGGCTGACCTGCCGGGCCGGCAGGAGCCCGGCACACTGCGGCGGACGGTCCGAGCCTCCCCCCTCGTGGCTCGGACCGTCCTCGGTTCCGCGCGCGAAGAACCGCGCGACCAAGGCTAGTTGACTCAGTGTCAGTGTCCAATCACAGTAGCGACAGCGACCTATCGACTTATTTATAGTTGGACGTCCGGGCCCGGAGCCGGTCCGGCGAGGGAGGGTGTGGCGTGGATCTGGCCTTGCTGCGGACCTTCGTGACCGTGCACCGGGCCGGTTCCTTCACCCGCGCCGCCGCCCTGCTCGGCCTCTCCCAGCCGGCCGTCACCTCGCAGATACGGACGCTGGAACGGCAGTTGGGGCGGCCCCTGTTCCTTCGGCAGGCGCGCGGTGTGACACCGACGACCATCGGGGACGAGCTCGCCCACAAGGCGGCGCCGCATCTCGACGCCCTGGTGGAGATAGCCGAGTCCGGCCTGGAGGAGGACTCCTCCTTACGGACGCTGCATCTGGCCGGCCCTTTGGAGTTCACCGCCGAACGGGCACTGCCCGCGCTCACGGAGCTGACCGGCGAGGACGGCCAGAGCTTCGCCCTGCGCGCCTCCTTCGGCACCGCCGAGGAGGTCCTCGAAGGGCTGGCCGCCGGACATCATGATCTGGCCATCAGCACGGTCCGGCCACGCGGCGCCCTGCTCTCGGCGACCGCGCTCTGCGACGAGGAGCACGTCCTGGTCGCCGCCCCGCACTGGGCCGAGCGGATCGGCTCCGGCACGCTCCACCGCACGGGTCCGTCGGTCCTGGAGCACGTCCCGGTGGTCGAGGTGCACGAGTCGCTGCCCTTCGTCGCCCGCTACTGGGCCTCCGTCTTCGACTCCCGCCCCGTCGCCCCGGGCACCGTCATCGTCCCGGATCTACGCGCGGTGCTGGCCTGCGCCGCCGCGGGAGCCGGGCTGGCGGTGCTGCCCCGCTACCTGTGCGCGGGCGCGCTCGGGCGGGGTGACGTGGTGGCCCTGCACGAACCGACGGTGCCCCCGCTGCGCACGTACTTCCTGGTGGTCCGCACCGGCACACTGGCGATGCCGCACATCGCGCGGGCCCACGAGTGGCTGGAGCGGGCGGCCACCGGCTGGTGCTGACCCGCCGGTCCGGTGTCCCACCCCGGGAAGCCGGCCGCTGCCCTCCCGCGATGTTTCACGTGGAACCAACCGGGCCACATTCCCTCCATGACCGTCCGACCCGTGGTCAAGCGCACCGCCCGAGCCGTTCTGCTGGACGGCGAGAACCTGATTCTGATCAAGCGCACCAAACCCGGCATGGATCCCTACTGGCTCACCCCGGGCGGCGGAGTGGAGCCGGAGGACTCCACCGTCGTGGACGCCCTGCACCGGGAGGTGTACGAGGAGCTCGGCGCGAAGATCACCGATGTGGTGCCCTGTTTCGTCGACACCGTGGAGCACATCGGCGAGGACGGCGGCGCCACCGGCGTGAAGGTGCAGCACTTCTTCGTATGCCGCCTGGAATCCATGGACCCGTCCCTGCGCCACGGCCCGGAGGTCGACGAACCCGTCGGCGAGTACGAGATCGTCCGCGTGCCGTTCACCCGCGTCGGGATCGCCTCCGTCCACCTGGTACCGCTGTCGCTGCGGCACTACCTGGACGGCAACATCGAGGGCGTACGCGCCATGCACGCCCCCGACCTGGGGTGACGCCCGTCCCTTACGCGGCCCGCACCAGTTCGTAGGCTTCCCAGAGGTCCCGCCCCGTGTAGGAGTGGGTCGCGAGGCCGGTCAGATGCCGGTCCGCGTTGACCGCGACGGAGACCGGCACCGCGCCGAACAGGTCCTTGTCCGACATCGAGTCGCCATAGGCGACGCAGTCCGCGCGGGTCACCCCGAACTCCGCGCACAGACGGTCGGCGATCCGGACCTTGGCCGCCGCGTTGAGGACGCCGGCCGGGTCCACGGGCTCCATGAACGGCACGGCGGGGAAGCGAGAGCCGTACGCCGCGTGCGCACCCCAGCCGGTGAGCCGCTCCACGAAGAAGGACGGGGACAGCGAGACAACGGCGCAGTAGTCACCGTTGCGTGTGAGTTCCGCCCAGACCTCGCGGATACGGGCCAGCCACGGGGCCGCTTCGAACGCCGCCGTCACATGCGCCTCGGTGAGGCCGGCCCAGAGCGTGTGCACCTGTGTGGCGTACTCCGGTGGCCCGATCAGGCCGGACGAGATCGCCCGGTCGAGGGCCACCGCTTCGGCCTCCAGCCCCAGTTGCCGCGAGATCTCCACGGGAGCCGAGGTGCCGTGGAGCAGGGTGCCGTCGAGATCGAAGAGATGCAGCCTCGCCATGAGCGACGAGGTTAACGGCTCCTGCCCCCTTCGTCTCCGGGAGGAGGAACCGGCCACGTGCCGTTCTCATACGTTTCACGTGAAACATGCCGTGCCCGTGTCCGCGCTCCGCCCGTGATCACGGCATGGCCAAAAGCTCGCACGAGTCTTCCGAAACGGGTGGACGCCGAAGCCCCCTGTCGGACAGCCTGACCTGCGTGCCGACACCTTCCCTTGCCTCTCTGCCCATCCGCCGTCTGACGCTCCGCGACCTCACCGCCTGCGCCGACTTGTCCGAGGACCGGGGGTGGCCACGGGAGGAGCACAAGTGGGGCCTCCTCCTCGCGGCCGGGAAGGGCTACGGCATCGACGATCCCGACGGCGGCCTGGTGGCCGCCTGTGTCGTCACCGAGTACGGAGCACGGGAACAGCCCGCTCTCGCGGCCGTCGGCATGGTCCTGGTCGCCGAACGGCATGCCCGCCGGGGCGTGGGACGCCGGCTCATGCGTCACATCGTCTCCACGATGGGCACCACGCCCCTCACCCTGCACGCGACTCCCTATGGCCGGCCGCTCTACGAGGAACTCGGTTTCAAGGTCACCGGCCGTGCCGAGATGCTGCGCGGCCGTTTCGTCCCCACCGGTGACCGGGCGGAGATCGCCACCCGGGCCGCGACCGCGGAGGACCTCCCCTCGGTCGTCCGGCTCGACGAGGAGGTGTTCGGTGCCGACCGGACGCACATCGTCACCCGCCTGCCCGCCTTCGCCGATCAGCTGCGCGTCGCCGAGGAGGGCGGGCGGATCATCGGTTACGCGGCCGCCTGGCCCAACATGGACACCCATGTCGTGGGGCCGCTCATCGCCCGTGACACGACGACGGCCGAGGCACTGCTCGCTTCGCTCGCCGCCCGCACCGACCGGCCGCTGCGCACCGACATCGATGTGCGGCACGAAGAACTGCTGAACTGGGCGAAGGCGCACGGGCTGGCGTCCGTCGCGTCGAACGCCGTCATGACGTACGGGATCACGGAGCTGCCCGGGGACTGGAGCCGACGGTTCGCCCCGGTGACGGTCGCTGCGGCCTGACATCCACCGCATGTGACGACGCCGGCCCCGAATTTCGGGGCCGGCGTCGTCACATGCGGTGGGCGTCGTCGTCAGACGAGGGCCTCCACGGCGGCCGTGGCGAAGGCATGGTCCTGCTCCGGTGCGCCACCGCCGACACCGATCGCGCCGATCAGCCGGCCGTCGCGCCGGACGGGCACGCCCCCGGCGATGAACAGCAGCGGCCGGTCGAGTGCGGTGGGCAGGGTGTGGAAGAGGCCCCCGGGCTGCACGGCGTCCACGAGGTCGGCGGTCGGCGCGTTCAGCTGGAGCGCGGTGTACGCCTTGCGGGTGCTGGTCTCCCCGGAGATCAGCACGGCGCGGTCGTCCCGGCGGAAGGCGAGCAGGTGCCCGCCCGCGTCGAGGACGGTGACGCTGACCGTGACACCGGCCGCCTCGGCGGCCTGGCGTGCGGCGACGACCAGGGATTCGGCTTCCGCGGTGGTGAGCGGGGCGACGGCGGTGGTGGTGCTCATGAGGTGGTTCTCCTTGTGGTGCGGTGATGTCGGCAGTGCCGGAGTGAGGAGTCGGCGGACGCGGGGACGGCCCTGGCCCCGCGCCTGCCGGTCCTGTGGGTCAGTGGGGGACGGCGGTCCGCCGCTCGGTGGGCACCGGACCGGCGAGTACGGTGCCGGGTCGGGTGTCGCGGCGCTCGAGAGCGGCCGAGACGAACGCCAGCACCAGGGCACTCGCGGCGAGAACGGCGCCGACCCAGTTGGGTGCGGTGTAGCCGAGGCCGGCCCCGATCACGAGGCCGCCGAGCCAGGCGGACAGCGCGTTGCCGAGGTTGAAGGCGCCGATGTTCAGGGCCGAGGCCAGGGTGGGGGCGCCGTGCGCCTGGTCGAGGACCCGCTTCTGCAGGGGCGGCACCGTGGCGAATCCCAGGGCGCCGATGAGGGCGATGGTGACGGCGGCGGCGATCTTGTTGTGCGCGGTCAGGGTGAAGAGCGCGAGGACGACGGCGAGGGCGCCCAGGGAGAGGTACAGCATGGGCATCAGGGCGCGGTCCGCGTACCTGCCGCCGATGAGGTTGCCGCCGACCATGCCGAGGCCGAAGAGGACCAGCAGCCAGGTCACGGAGCCGTCGGCGAAGCCGGTGACGTGTGTCATCATCGGCGCGATGTAGGTGATGGCCGCGAAGACGCCACCGAACCCGAGGACGGTCATCGCCATGGCGAGCAGGATCTGGACATTCTTCAGTGCGGCCAGTTCGTGACGCAGCCGCACGCCTTCGGCCTTGGGCATGTCCGGGACGAGCCTGGCGATGCCGGCCAGGCCGACGACGCCGAGGGCGGCGACGATGCCGAAGGTGACCCGCCAGCCGATGGACTGGCCGACGAGCGTGCCCAGCGGAACGCCGACGACATTGGCGACGGTCAGTCCGGTGAACATCAGGGCGATGGCTCCGGCCTTCTTGTCCGGGGCGACCAGGTCGGCCGCGACCACCGAGCCGATACCGAAGAAGGCGCCGTGGGCCAGTGAGGCGACCACCCGCCCGGTCAGCATGAGGCCGAAGGACGGGGCCAGCGCGGACAGCAGGTTCCCCGCGATGAACAGTCCCATCAGCAGCATCAGCATCCGCTTGCGGGAGATCCGGGTGCCGAGCACGGTCATCAGCGGGGCGCCGAGCATGACGCCCAGCGCGTAGCCGGTCACCAGATAGCCGGCGGTGGGGATGGAGACACCGAAGTCACCCGCGACCTCGGGCAGCAAGCCCATGATCACGAACTCCGTGGTGCCGATTCCGAAGGCCCCGATCGCGAGGGCCAGAAGCGCGAGAGGCATGAGGGGGACAGACCTTCCCAGACGATTGCAGGAGCGCTTTGCTTGCTCAGACAATAGTTGCAGACGCCGACTATTTGCAAGCGCCGTATATTGCGGGCTTGCTCTACCCTGGTGTCAGCAGCTCCTGGACGGAGGAAACGCCCATGACAGCCACGGACCCCGCGCTCACCGCCCTCGCTCAGGGCTGGTGCGCACTCTCCCTGCTGCACGGGAGGATCGAGGCCCACATCGAGCGCGCCCTTCAGGCCCGGCACGATCTGAGCGTGCGGGAGTACTCCCTGCTCGACGTACTGAGCCGGCAGCACGACGGCGACGGGGGCCATCTGCAGATGAAGCAGGTCGCCGACGCGGTCGTGCTCAGCCAGAGCGCCACCACGCGCCTGGTCACCCGACTCGAGGACCGCGGACTGCTGGAGCGCTATCTGTGCCCCACCGACCGCCGGGGCATCTACACCAACGTCACCGAGGCCGGCCTCAAGCTGCTGGACGAGGCGCGGCCGACCAACGACACGGCCCTGCGCGAGGCCCTCGACACGGCGGCGGAGAACCCCGACCTCGCTCCCCTGGTCCGGGCCGTGGAGACGCTGAAGGCGCCGGTGCCCGCGTAGGGTGCCGGCATGGATGATCTGGAGATACGGGCCGCGGTCGCCGACGACGTCCCCGCGATCGTCGGCATGCTCGCGGACGACCCCCTGGGCGCGCGGCGCGAGTCGCCGGACGACCTCAGTCCGTACCTGACCGCTCTGGAGCGGCTCGACGCCGACCCGAACCAGCACCTGGTCGTCGCGGTCCGCGAAGGCCGCGTCGTCGGCACGCTTCAGCTCACGGTCGTTCCCGGACTCTCCCGCCGCGGCGCCACCCGGTCGATCATCGAAGCGGTCCGCGTCCACGCGGACGAGCGCGGCAGCGGCCTGGGAAGCCGGCTCGTCGAGTGGGCGATCGACGCCTCCCGCCGTGAGGGCTGCCAGCTGGTCCAGCTGACCTCCGACAACACCCGGACCGATGCCCACCGCTTCTACGAGCGACTCGGCTTCACGGCCTCCCACGTGGGCTTCAAACTGCCGCTGTGACCAAAGGCCCGGGGCCCTGTTTCACGTGGAACAGGGCCCCGCACGCACTCCTGGACGCTAACCGATACCCCGCCATCCCGCCGGGTCCACTCCGCCCGGCACAGGAGCCGTCTCGTCGTACGGCCGGCGCGTGAACACGAACGAGCCCAGGTCGAGATGGCTCAGCGATCCGTCCGATCGCCGTACGGGCTTGAGGAGTTCCCCGGCGTAGTAGCCCTCCAGGCCCACCCAGGTACCGTCCGCCCCCGGACGGAAACGCGAGCGCCGGCCGTTGCCGGACAGCGGCTCCAGCGAGACGAGACCGTCGGCCGGGAGCCGGAGCGCGAACGCGGACGTCCCCCAGTACCACTGCCCCACCAGCTCCAGGGTCGCCGGATCCGCCTCCCGCAGCGGCCGCCAGGGAGCCGGGATACGCGGTTCCGCCTCGGCGACGATCCGGACGAGGTCGGCGGCGACCGTGAACGGCGCCGGCCCGGACGTGCAGTTGACCAGGACCACCGCGCTCACGTCGTCCGCCACGCCGATCGTGAGGCAGGCGAGGAAGCCCGGCAGCGAACCCGTGTGCCCGACGAGGGAACGCCCGTGCTGGTGACGGATCTCCATGCCCAGGCAGTACGCGTAGCCGCTCGCCACGTCCGCCGCCTCGACCGGCGCGGCCGGCGTCCTCATCTCCCGCAACGACTCGGCGCTCAGCACCCGTTCGTCGCCCTCGACCAGGAAGGCGGCGAAGCGCGCCAGATCGGCCGCGGTGGACCACAACTGCCCGGCGGGCGCCATCACCCCGAGGTCCTCCAGGGGCTCGGGCAGCATCACGTCGGCCCACGGATGCACCGCCCAGCCACCCGCGTGCGGCGCTTCCGCGCGCACGGTCGTGCGACGCAGGCCCAGAGGTACGAGCACTTCACGCCGGAGCACCTCCTCCCACGGGGCACCGCGCAGCTTCTCGACCAGGGCGCCGAGCAACGCGTATCCGGGGTTCGAGTAGTGGAACCGCCGGCCGGCAGGGTGCACCAGGGGCCGCTCGCCCAGCACGTCGGCGAGGCCGGGGCGCAGGGAACCGGGGGTACGCTCCCACCAGGGACCGGGCGTCTCCGCGGCCAACCCGCCGCTGTGGGAGAGCAGTTCGGCGACGGTCGCGTCGCCCACGCCCGTACCCGGAAGGTGCTTCTCCAGCGGGTCGGCGAGATCGAGC
This sequence comes from Streptomyces sp. NPDC053426, assembly GCF_055585405.1. Taxonomy (NCBI): domain Bacteria; kingdom Bacillati; phylum Actinomycetota; class Actinomycetes; order Kitasatosporales; family Streptomycetaceae; genus Streptomyces; species Streptomyces sp. NPDC053426. Next base: position 172,078 of record NZ_JBVJKE010000003.1, read on the forward strand.
GCTCCCTCGTCGCGCAGCCGGAGCACCAGAACGGCCGTGAAGGTCTTGGTGATCGAACCGATCCGGTACTGCACGTGCTCGTCCGGAGCGTGCCCGTCCACCGATGTCCGCGCCCCCGTCCACACGGTCTTCCCGCCCCGCACCACGGCCGCGACGAGCGACGGCGCGCGTCCTTCGCTCTGGGCGACGGCGATCCTGTGCAGCAGCGCCCGATGCGTACCGGGCAGCAGTTCTTCCTGATGAGGTGTCGTCATGCCCTCAGTTCAGCAGGAGAAGGTCAGGTCTGCGCCATGTCCACGAAGCGCGAGTAGTGGCCCTGGAAGGCGACCGTGATCGTGGCCGTCGGACCGTTTCGGTGCTTCGCCACGATCAGGTCGGCCTCGCCCGCACGCGGGGACTCCTTCTCGTAGGCGTCCTCGCGGTGCAGCAGGATGACCATGTCGGCGTCCTGCTCGATGGAGCCGGACTCACGCAGGTCGGAGACCATCGGCTTCTTGTCCGTGCGCTGCTCGGGGCCACGGTTGAGCTGGGAGAGCGCGATGACCGGGATCTCCAGCTCCTTGGCGAGCAGCTTGAGGTTACGGGACATGTCCGAGACCTCCTGCTGGCGGCTCTCGGCCCGCTTGGATCCGCCGGACTGCATCAGCTGGAGGTAGTCGATGACGACCAGCTTCAGATCGTTGCGCTGCTTCAGGCGACGGCACTTGGCGCGGATCTCCATCATCGACAGGTTCGGGGAGTCGTCGATGTAGAGCGGCGCCGCCGAGACGTCCGGCATCCGGCGTGCCAGGCGGGTCCAGTCCTCGTCGGTCATCGTGCCGGAGCGCATGTGGTGCAGGGCGACCCGGGCCTCGGCGGACAGCAGGCGCATCGCGATCTCGTTGCGCCCCATCTCGAGCGAGAAGATGACGCTCGGCAGGTTGTTCTTGATGGAGGCGGCCCGTGCGAAGTCCAGGGCGAGCGTCGACTTGCCCATCGCGGGACGCGCGGCGATGACGATCATCTGTCCCGGGTGCAGGCCGTTGGTGAGCGAGTCGAAGTCGGTGAACCCGGTGGGCACCCCGGTCATCTCACCGCTGCGCGATCCGATCGCCTCGATCTCGTCGAGCGCGCCCTCCATGATGTCGCCGAGCGGCAGGTAGTCCTCGCTGGTGCGCTGCTCGGTGACCGCGTAGATCTCCGCCTGCGCGCGGTTGACGATCTCGTCGACGTCGTCGTCGGCCGCGTATCCCATCTGCGTGATGCGCGTGCCCGCCTCGACCAGGCGGCGCAGCACGGCGCGCTCGTGCACGATCTCCGCGTAGTAGGCCGCGTTGGCCGCCGTGGGGACCGTCTGGACGAGGTTGTGCAGATACGAGGCCCCGCCGACCTTGTTGATCTCACCGCGCTTGGTCAGCTCCGCGGCGATGGTGATGGGGTCGGCCGGCTCGCCCTTGGCGTAGACGTCGAGGATGGCCGTGTAGATGGTCTCGTGCGCCGGCTTGTAGAAGTCGTGGCCCTTGAGGATCTCGACGACGTCGGCGATGGCGTCCTTGGACAGCAGCATGCCGCCCAGCACGGACTGCTCGGCCTCGAGGTCCTGTGGCGGCACCCTTTCGAACGCGGAGCCTCCGCCGTCCCACGCGCCGTTGTCCCGGCCGCGGTCGTGCTGCTCGTCGCGGCCCCTGCCCCGGTCCTCGCGGCGACGGGAGGCGGGCAGACGATCGCTGGGTCCGCTCTCGGCCCACGGGTCGTCCAAGGGCTCGGAAATGCTCACCGAGCCACCTCCTCCCGTCCGCCGGAACGGACCTCGCCGTGCCTCTCTGTTCTACGGCACGGCACTGACAAATAAGAGGCCCAACTCCAGTTGTCGCGCGCCGGATTTGTGGCGTTTGTGAAACCGGTGGACGGAGCGAGCGCCGGACCACCGTAGGCCCGTCGGCACCGTCAGCCAATCTGGTTATCCACAGGCCCTGTGGACGACCGGCCCAATGCTGTGGAGAACTCCGCGAAACCTGTGCACGAGCCGGTGGACAGCCCTGTGAACAAGACCAAACCCTTGACGTCCACAAGGCTGTGACCTGCGCTTTCATCATCCACCGGCTGTGCAGAAGAAAAAGTTGCCCAGTCGGCTCAAGATCGCTTCTTGCGATGTACCCAAGCCCACACCCAAAGCCACAAAGTAAGGGTCGATAGAGCTTTGCATCTCTTACCTGTGGACGATTAGATTGGTGCACATGACACAGGCCCCCGCGCGGCCCGGAGCCGCTCGACGGCGGCATGACCGCGAAATCGTCATGCTGGCAGTCCCCGCCTTCGGCGCCCTCGTCGCCGAGCCGCTCTTCGTCATGGCGGACAGCGCCGTCGTCGGCCATCTGGGCACGGCACAGCTCGCCGGTCTCGGCGTCGCCTCGGCCCTCCTGATGACCGCCGTGAGCGTCTTCGTCTTCCTGGCCTACGCCACCACGGCCGCCGTCGCCCGGCGCGTCGGAGCCGGCGACCTCCCCTCGGCCATCCGCCAGGGCATGGACGGAATCTGGCTGGCCCTGCTCCTCGGCGTCACCGTCATGGCCGTCGTCCTGCCCACGGCACCCGCCCTCGTGGACCTCTTCGGCGCCTCCGACACGGCGGCCCCCTACGCGACCACCTATCTGCGGATCTCCACACTCGGCATACCGGCCATGCTGGTCGTGCTCGCCGCGACCGGTGTCCTGCGCGGGCTGCAGAACACCAGGACACCGCTCTACGTCGCCATCGCCGGCTTCGCCGCCAACGGTGTGCTCAATGTCGCGCTGGTCTACGGCGCCGGCCTGGGCATCGCGGGCTCCGCCTGGGGCACCGTCATCGCGCAGTGCGGCATGGCCGCGGTCTACCTGGCCGTGGTGCTGCGCGGAGCGCGCAGGCACGGAGCGTCGCTGCGCCCGGACTCCGCCGGGATCAGGGCGTCCGCCCGGGCGGGCGTTCCCCTACTGGTCCGGACCCTCTCGCTCCGGGCGATCCTGATGATCGCGACAGCCGTCGCCGCCCGTCTCGGCGACTCCGAGATCGCGGCCCACCAGATCATCCTCTCCCTGTGGAGCCTGCTCGCCTTCGCGCTGGACGCCATCGCCATCGCCGGGCAGGCCATCATCGGGCGTTATCTGGGTGCCGGCGACGACCGGGGTGCCCGTGAGGCATGCCGCCGCATGGTCGAGTGGGGTATCGCGGTCGGTGTCGTCCTCGGCGTCCTGGTGGTGCTCGCCCGGCCGGTGTTCCTTCCCCTGTTCACCAGTGACGCCACGGTCACGGACGCGGCACTGCCCGCCCTGGTGCTGGTGGCGCTGTCCCAGCCGATCTGCGGCGTCGTCTTCGTCCTGGACGGGGTCCTGATGGGCGCGGGCGACGGACCGTACCTGGCCTGGGCGATGCTGCTCACCCTCGCGGTGTTCACTCCCGCCGCCCTGCTGGTTCCCTCACTCGGGGGCGGACTCACCGCACTGTGGGCCACGATGACGCTCATGATGACCGTGCGGATGCTGACCCTGTGGTTCCGCACCCGCTCCGGCCGCTGGATCGTCACGGGCGCCGCACGCTGACCGTTTCACGTGGAACACGGCGATGGGGGCCGCACCCCGAAGGGTGCGGCCCCCATGCTCACTGCTTCAGCGAGCGCGGCACTCAGCCGGCGACGACCTCGATGGCGACCTTGGCGGCCACCTCGGGGTGCAGACGCACGGACGTCTCGTGGGCGCCCAGCGTCTTGATCGGCGAGCCCAGCTCGATGCGGCGCTTGTCGACCTCGGGACCACCGGCGGCCTTGATCGCCGAAGCGATGTCGGCCGGGGTGACGGAACCGAAGAGACGACCGGCGTCGCCGGAGCGGACGGCCAGGCGGACCTTGACGCCCTCGAGCTGGGCCTTCACCTGGTTGGCCTGCTCGATGGTCTGGATCTCGTGGATCTTGCGAGCACGACGGATCTGCTCGACGTCCTTCTCGCCGCCCTTGGTCCAGCGGATCGCGAGCTTCCGCGGAACCAGGTAGTTGCGAGCGTAACCGTCCTTGACGTCGACGACGTCGCCCGCGGCACCGAGGCCGGAGACCTCGTGGGTGAGGATGATCTTCATGAGTCGGTCACCCTTCCCTTATCGCGCGGTGGAGGTGTAGGGCAGCAGCGCCATCTCACGGCTGTTCTTGACGGCCGTGGCGACGTCACGCTGGTGCTGCGTGCAGTTGCCGGTCACGCGGCGGGCACGGATCTTGCCGCGGTCGGAAATGAACTTCCGCAGCATGTTCGTGTCCTTGTAGTCCACGTACGTGACCTTGTCCTTGCAGAATGCGCAGACCTTCTTCTTAGGCTTGCGCACAGGCGGCTTCGCCATGATGTTTCTCCTGTGTGATCAAGAAGTGTGGGTACGGCCCGCCTAGAAGGGGGGCTCGTCCGAGTAGCCGCCGCCGCTGCCGCCGGAGCCACCGCCCCAGCCGCCGCCACCGCCCTGCTGGCCACCGGCGGGAGCGCCGGTCGCCCACGGGTCGTCGGCGGGAGCGCCGCCGCCCTGCTGGCCACCGCCGGGGCCGCCGCCCCAGCCGCCGCCACCCTGGCCGCCACCGCCGCCGTAGCCGCCACCACCCTGCTGACCACCGCGGCCGGTGGTCTTGGTGACCTTGGCCGTGGCGTTGCGCAGGCTGGCGCCGACTTCCTCGACGTCCAGCTCGTAGACCGTGCGCTTGACGCCCTCACGGTCCTCGTAGGACCGCTGCTTCAGCCGGCCCTGCACAATCACGCGCATGCCTCGCTGGAGCGACTCGGCGACGTTCTCCGCCGCCTGACGCCAGACCGAGCAGGTCAGGAACAGGCTCTCGCCGTCCTTCCACTCGTTCGTCTGGCGGTCGAAGGTGCGGGGGGTCGACGCGACACGGAACTTCGCGACGGCCGCACCGGACGGGGTGAAGCGCAGCTCGGGGTCGTCGACAAGATTGCCGACGACCGTGATGACGGTCTCGCCTGCCATGGGGAACCTCTCGGCGGGTTTGCTGCTGGCTGCTTGTGCTGCTACTCGAGTCCCGGGATCAGCTGAGCGGGAGAGCTCAGTGGGTCTCGGGGCGGAGGACCTTGGTCCGGAGGACCGACTCGTTCAGGTTCATCTGGCGGTCGAGCTCCTTGACGACCGCAGGCTCGGCCTGCAGGTCGATGACCGAGTAGATGCCCTCGGGCTTCTTCTTGATCTCGTACGAGAGACGACGACGGCCCCAGGTGTCGACCTTCTCGACCTTTCCGCCGCCGTCACGGACGACAGAGAGGAAGTTCTCGATCAGCGGGGAGACAGCGCGCTCCTCGGTGTCGGGGTCGAGGATGACCATCACCTCGTAGTGACGCATGTGGAACCCACCTCCTTTGGACTCAGCGGCCACGGTCGTTCCGTGGCAGGAGGGTCGTGATGCGTTGCCGCAACGATGCCTGTCAGTAAAACAGCCGCCACTGACAATCGAGGCCGGGCGGCGATCTCCCAGGCCGGCCGGGGCGGACCGTGGCCCTTCCTCGGCTTGCCTGGCTCTGTCCGGACAGAGACCGGTGCGGACGGTACAGAGTACCCGCACAGCGGCTTCCGGTTGAAATCCGGCCGTGGGGACAGTCAATCTGTACACATCGGGTGTGTACGGCGCTACGATCCGCCGCCTTTCGCAGGAGGTGCCCCATGACACAGGCATTGCGACCCAACACCGCCGGAGGCCTTTTCGCCACGGACGGCAAACCCCACCCGCTCCAGGACACCCTCATGGCGGTGACCCTGGTGCTGGGCATCACGTCCTTCATCACGGCGATGTTCCACCACCTGCACCTGCTCACCTCCTGGACCGGCCTGGTGGGGATCCTCACCGGCGCGTACGGCCAGTGGATCTCGGTGACGACCCGCGAGCGGTTCGGTCTCGTCCTGGGCCTGGGTGCCGCGGCGGTCGGGTTCTTCCTGGGCATGGCGCACGGGGGCCTCTTCGGCGGTCTCTTCGACTGACGTCGGGCACCCCCTCTTTCGAACATCGTCGAACGTCCCGGCCGGCGACGGGCCGGGACGAAGGTCCCGTGCGCCCAACCGGGGCGCCCCCGAGGCGCAGTAGGCTTCGCGCGAGAGCCGGAGCCCCTGAACCCATGGGGACACACCAGCCCGAGGAGCGCCCCGAATGAGCCTGACCCTGAGGACCATCAGCCGAGAGCAGCATCTGGCCTACATCCAGAGCCTGCCGTCGGCGAGTCACATGCAGGTCCCGGCCTGGGCTGATGTCAAGGCGGAATGGCGCTCGGAGAACCTCGGCTGGTTCGACGACCGGACCGGTGAGCTGGTCGGTGCCGGTCTCGTCCTCTACCGGCAGCTGCCCAAGATCAAGCGCTACCTCGCCTATCTGCCCGAGGGCCCGGTCATCAACTGGTTCGCGCCGAATCTCCAGGAGTGGATCGAGCCGATGCTCGCCCACCTGAAGCAGCAGGGCGCGTTCTCGGTGAAGATGGGTCCGCCGGTGATCATCCGGCGCTGGGAGGCCTCGACCATCAAGAAGGGCATCCAGGACCAGGACGTGAAGCGTCTGCGCGACCTGGAGGCCGACTTCATCGAGCCCCGCGCCTTCGAGGTCGCCGACAAGCTGCGCCGCATGGGCTGGCAGCAGGGCGAGGACGGCGGCGCCGGCTTCGGGGACGTCCAGCCCCGCTACGTCTACCAGGTGCCGCTGGCCAACCGCGCCCTGGAAGATGTCCACAAGAACTTCAACCAGCTGTGGCGCCGCAACATCAAGAAGGCGGAGAAGGCCGGCGTCGAGGTCGTCCAAGGCGGCTACAACGATCTGCCCGAGTGGCAGCGGCTGTACGAGATCACGGCTGTGCGCGACCACTTCCGGCCCCGCCCGCTGTCGTACTTCCAGCGCATGTGGTCGGCCCTCAACACCGAGGACCCCAACCGCATGCGGCTGTACTTCGCCCGGCACAACGGCGTGAACCTGTCCGCGGCGACGATGCTGATCGTCGGCGGGCACGTGTGGTACTCCTACGGAGCCTCCGACAACATCGGCCGCGAAGTCCGGCCCTCGAACGCGATGCAGTGGCGGATGCTGCGCGACGCCTACGCGCTCGGCGCGACCGTCTACGACCTGCGCGGCATCTCCGACTCGCTGGACGAGACCGACCACCTCTTCGGTCTGATCCAGTTCAAGGTGGGCACCGGCGGCCAGGCCGCCGAGTACCTCGGCGAGTGGGACTTCCCGCTGAACAAGCTGCTCCACAAGGCGCTCGACATCTACATGTCGCGCCGCTGACCTCTGTTCCACCGCTCCGGCGGCTCCATTCGCTCCCATACCTCTGATACACCGCAGCCACGAGAAAGGTTCCAGGTCCGGCCATGGCGCTCACGCTCTACGTCGACACCGCGCGCTGGCGGGCGCATCACAAGCACGTGCAGGAGCAGTTCCCGGGGCTGGTCCCGGTCTGCAAGGGCAACGGCTACGGCTTCGGCCACGAGCGGCTGGCCGAGGAGGCCACCCGGCTGGGCTCGGACGTCCTCGCCGTCGGCACGACGTACGAGGCCGCCCGGATCAAGGACTGGTTCGGCGGTGACCTGCTGGTGCTGACGCCGTACCGGCGCGGCGAGGAGCCGGTGCCGCTGCCCGACCGGGTCATCCGCTCGGTGTCGTCCGTCGACGGCGTGTACGGCCTGGTCGGCGCCCGGGTGGTCATCGAGGTGATGTCCTCGATGAAGCGGCACGGCATCAGCGAGCAGGACCTGCCCCAGCTGCACTCCGCGATAGAGAACGTCCGGCTGGAGGGCTTCGCCATCCATCTGCCGCTGGACCGCACCGACGGCTCGGACGCCGTCGAGGAGGTCATCGGCTGGATGGACCGCCTGCGGGCGGCCCGTCTGCCGCTGCACACCATGTTCGTGAGCCATCTCAAGGCCGACGACCTCGCCCGGCTGCAGCAGCAGTTCCCGCAGACCCGCTTCCGCGCCCGGATCGGCACCCGGCTCTGGCTGGGGGACCACGAGGCCACCGAGTACCGGGGCGCCGTCCTGGACGTCACGCGCGTCGCCAAGGGGGACCGGTTCGGTTACCGCCAGCAGAAGGCCGCCTCCGACGGCTATCTGGTGGTCGTGGCGGGCGGTACGTCGCACGGGGTGGGCCTGGAGGCTCCCAAGGCCCTGCACGGGGTCATGCCGCGGGCCAAGGGCGTCGCCCGCGCCGGCCTCGCCACGGTCAACCGCAACCTCTCGCCGTTCGTCTGGGGCGGCAAGCAGCGCTGGTTCGCCGAGCCGCCGCACATGCAGGTGTCGATCCTGTTCGTGCCCGCGGACGCGCCGGAACCGACGGTGGGCGAGGAGCTGGTGGCCCATCTCCGGCACACCACCACGCAGTTCGACCGGCTCGTCGACCGCTGACGGCGGGAGGGCCGTACACGCGCTGACAGCGGGAGAGGCCGTACACGGTTCGCCGTGTACGGCCTCTCCCGCTCCCTGAGGGAGCGTCACCCTCCGGCTTGTTCGCTCAGAGCGAACCGTCGGTGGTTTCCGTCCTGCCCCATTCGACCGGAGGCCCCTCGAAGTGGGCCGCGTGACGAGCGGGGCGAGCCGCCGGCCCGAGCACGAACACGTCCTCGGCCCCGTCCAGCACCCCGCCCGAGGGGTCGTCGTCACCGGACCGGCGCACCGGGTCCCGCTCCGGCATCAGGATGTCGCGCAGGACCATGACACACAGGTAGAGCGTCCCCAGCAGATGCACGCCGATCGCCCAGTGGTAGCCGTCGGTGGGCAGTCCCTTATGGGCGTCCCCGCTGGTCGTGTAGGCGAGGTACATCCAGATGCCCAGGAAGTACGCCACCTCACAGGCCTGCCAGACGAGGAAGTCCCGCCACTTCGGCCGGGCGAGGGCCGCCAGCGGCACCAGCCACAGGACGTACTGCGGCGAGTAGACCTTGTTGGTGAGGATGAACGCCGCGACGATCAGGAAGGCGAGCTGGGCGAAGCGCGGTCGGCGGGGGGCCGTGAGCGTGAGGGCCGCGACGCCCACGCAGCACAGCAGCATCAGCGCCGTGGCGAGCGTGTTGACCGTGTCGGTGCTCAGCGGGTCGTCCGAGTTCTGCGCCAGGATCAGCCAGAAGGAACCGAAGTCGACGCCCCGCTCCTGACTGAACGTGTAGAACTTCGACCAGCCGTCGAACGCGAAGAGCATCACGGGCCCGTTGACGACGAGCCAGGCGACGGCCGCGCCGCCGAGGGCCGTGCCGTACTCACGCCATCGTCCCGCGCGCCAGCACAGCACCAGCAGCGGCCCGAGCAGCAGTACGGGGTAGAGCTTGGCGGCCGTGGCGAGCCCGAGGAGGACGCCGAAGGCGAGGGAGCGCCCCCGCGACCACATCAGCATCGCGGCGGCCGTCAGAGCGATCGCCAGCAGGTCCCAGTTGATGGTCGCGGTCAGCGCGAAGGCCGGCGCCAGGGCGACCAGCAGGCCGTCCCAGGGCCGCCGCGCGTGCGTACGGGTCACGCAGACGACGATGACGGCCGCGCACGCCATGAGCATTCCGGCGTTGACCATCCAGTACCACTGTTCCTGGTCCTGGATGCTGCCGCTGCCGGGGGTGAGCCAGGCGGCGACCTCCATGAACAGGCCGGTCAGCACCGGGTACTCGAGGTACTCCATGTCCCCGGGGAGCCTGTCGAAGTACGGCACCAGCCCGTCGGCGAAGCCGCGTCCCTGGTAGAGGTGCGGGATGTCCGAGTAGCACGCGTGCGTGTACTGGGAGCTGGCGCCGAAGAACCAGGCGCCGTTGTAGCAGGGTGCCTTCTGCACCAGGCCGAGGGCGAACATGCCGATCGCCACGAGCGCGATCACTCGCACCGGGGTCCACCAGGAGGTCCCGGTCAGAGCACGCCGTCCGAGCGGACCGCCGATCAGCTCGCTGCCGGCCGCGGCGACCCGGTCCTCCCCGGTCGGCCGCACCGGCTCCGGCTCGTGGACGCTCGCTTGCGTCGATTCTCCACTGGGCATGCCGCACATCCTGCCGTACGTGGCTGGGAGAGTGCCGAAGACCGTACATCCGGCGCCGGCGCAGGAGGCACGCCGATCGGTTCGACCAGCGGAACCACCTACGCCGACGGATGCACGGCCTCATGGACGCGTGACTGGAGCCCTCAGGTGATGAAGGACGGGCCGGACCGGCGAACGCCTGCCTGTCCGTTTCAGCCCTGCGTTCCTCCGGACACCCACTTCGTGCAGCTGCTGAGCTGCTCGTTTCCCTCGTAAGTGGCGACCTGGACCGCGACGTCAAAAATGTTGCCGGATCCAGAGACGTAGGTTTCCCAGCTCTTGTACGTGCCGTAGCCGTCGTAATTGGCCCGCCACTGGAAGTACTGCTTTGAATCCGCGTAGGACGCCACGAGTCGAACACGAACATGGTGCCCGTCGGCCGCCTCGTCGTACACCTTGAGGACGACCTTGGGAATGCCCGCGTCGGTGTAATCCCAGCCGGTCGTGGCGGCCGAGCCGCTGGATCCCGTGGTGTAGCAGGAAGCGTAGTGCTGAACGGCGGCCTGGGAGGGGCTTGCCGTGATGGCGACGACCAGCGCGGCACCGAGTGGAACCAGACTGAACTTCGTCCTCTTCTTCAACACTCTCTCCGATTCATCCGGCAGCTGCCTTATTTTTTCAGCGAGAGATTATCTCGGTGAACTCTCCACGACAAGATCACAAACCCCACGACAACGGCATGCCGTGATTCCCTGGACACCGAGCCGTCATCACGCCCCACTCGAAACATAATGAATCCGATTTGGCACGCTTTCAGTTGCCGAATCACCGAATGAGAAAACACCGAGGGCCGCCGCACCCTGGGGTGCGGCGGCCCATGTTTCACGTGAAACGCCCAAGCCGGGCGACAGGTCGGCTAACCGGCCGGCCCTCCGAAGAGACCGCCCCCGTTGCCGTTGCCGTTGTTGTTTCCGGTGTCGCTACTGGACGTGGGATCCGGCGAGCTGGTCGCCCCTCCGTCCGTGCCGCCGTTGTCCGTACCACCGTTGTCCGTGCCGCCCGTTTCCTCCTCGCCGTCGTCTTCGCAGTTGAAGTCGAACGGCCTGCACGTGGCGGTGTTGGCCGGTGGCGGCGGCGTGGTCTCGGTCTGCGAGGGCGACGGAGGCGCCGACGGCGTCTCCTTCTCCTCTTCTTCCTCGGTCTCCGTGACGCTCGGACTGGGGGACGGCGCTCCGATCCCGTCCGCGATCTCACCGATCTCCTCGGCCTTGGGGAAGCCGGGGTCGTCCTCGCCCTTCAGCGCGGCCTTCATGTACTCGGTCCAGATCTGCGTGGGGACGTCACCACCGTGGATGGAGTCATCCCCCGCCGTGCCGTTCATGGAGAGCAGCTTGTGGTCCTTGGGGTCCTCGCGGAACATCCCGACCGAGGTCGCGAGCTGCTGGGTGTAGCCGACCCACCACGCGGACTTGTTCTCGTCGGTCGTACCCGTCTTGCCGGCTGCTCTCCGCCCCAGCTCCTGCGCCTTGTAACCGGTACCGTTCTCGATCACGTTCTCGAGGATGTCGGTGATGTTGTTCGCCACGTTCTCCGGCATCGCCCGCGTGACACGCGGCTTCTCGAAGCCGGGCAGTTCCGATCCCTTGTGCTTGACGGCGGTCACCGAGTACGGGTCGGCCTGCTTGCCGGATGCCGCGAAGGTCGCATAGGCGTCGGCCATGCGGATCGCGCTGGGGGTCGATGTACCGAGGGCGAACGACGCGTTCAGCTGCCCGGAGAAGCTTTCCTTCAGAATGCCGGACTTCTCGGCGACGTCCGCCACCTTCTTCATCCCCACGTCCATGCCGAGCTGCACGAAGGGGGTGTTGACGGACTGCTCCATCGCCTTGCGCAGGGTGATGTAACCCCACGGGTAGTCGCTCTCGTTCTCCTGGTAGAAGGGCGTGTTGTCCTTCTTGAGGACGAGGGAACCGTCGTTGTACTTGATCTGCAGGTGGTCGTCGCCGTTGTACTTGCTGAGCGGCGAGACGCCTACGCCGTCCGTCTTGTAAGTGCCGTACTGCATCGCGGCGGCCATCACGAACGGCTTCCACGTCGAACCGACGGGGATACCCGAGGTGTCCGCGTTGTTGTTGAAGTGACCGTTCTCGAAGCCGGCACCGCCGTAGAGAGCGACGATCGCGCCGTCATTGGGCTTCACCGACGCCGCGCCGAACTGGACGTGCTGGTCCTCCTCACGCTTCTTCGGGTCGAGCTTCTCCTTCTCGACCTTCTTCACGGCCTTGGCCAGTGCCTCGACCTTGTCCTTCTCGAAGGTCGTGTAGATCTGGTAGCCGCCCTGGTCGAACTGCGCCTCCGTGATGTCGGAGTTCTTCAGGACGTAGCGCTTCGCCGTGTCGACGAGATAGCTGACCTGGCCGGTCATGCCCTTGATCGCCTTGCGGCCCTGGGGCATGGGGTACTTCTTGACCGCCTCCTGGTACTTGGCGTCCGAGAGGTGCTCGTCCGCGTGCATCTGCTCGAGGATCCAGCTCCAGCGTTCCTCGGAACGCTCGCGGTTCTTCTCGGCGGTGGCGGAGGAGTCGAGGTTCGTGTTGCCCGCGGGATCGAAGTACGTCGGGCCCTTGAGCAGCGCGGCGAGGAAGGCGCACTCACTGGGCGTGAGATCGACCGCGTCCTTGCCGTAGTAGGTCTGGGCGGCGGCCTGGATGCCGTAGGCGCCACGGCCGTAGTACGAGGTGTTCAGGTAGCCCTGGAGGATCTCGGCCTTGGAGAGCTTCGTGCCCACCTTGATCGAGATGAACATCTCCTTGAACTTCCGGGAGATCGTCTGGTCCTGGCTCAGGTAGGTGTTCTTCACGAACTGCTGGGTGATCGTCGAGCCGCCCTGGGTGTCACCACCCGTGGCCATGTTGCCGAGCGCCCGGGCGATACCCATGGGGTCGATGCCCGAGTCCTCGTAGAAGCTCTTGTTCTCGGCCGAGATCACCGCCCACTGCATGGCCTCGGGGATGCGGTCGATCGTGACGTTCTGCCGGTTCTGCCCGCTGCCGGTGGCGACCATCTGGCTACCGTCGGCCCAGTAGTAGACGTTGTTCTCGGACAACGCCATGGCGTTCTCCTCGCTGGGCACGCTCACCATCGCGTACCCGATCCCCGCCACGGCGACCAGGCTTCCGAAGAACGCGATGCACAGGCCGGACACGAGCTTCCAGGACGGCGTCCAGCGGCGCCAGCCGTCCTTGTCGTGGCGCGGATAGTCGATGATCCGCTTCTTTCCGGAAGGGGCCGAGCGCCCCCCGCCCCGGCCGGGGCCGGCGGCACCGGCGCGGCGGCCACCGCCTCTCTGTGCCGCGCGTCGCGCCTCGGCGCGGCTGCCGTACGTATGCTCCTCACCCCCCGAGCCATGAGAGCCCGACCCATAGGAATCGGACGGAGACCCGGTGGCGCCTCGCGGTGCCGCGCGGCGGCCGGAGGACGAGCCGGACTGGCCGCGTCGGGCCGCGGCACGTCCGCCTCCCTGCGGCTGCGGCGGTTTGCGACGGTGCTCGCTCATCGAACGACTACTCCTCGGGCAGGCGCACCCTTGCGCGCCTGGAAACGGCGGCTGGTTTCCGGTCCCCCCGAAGTACGGATGCGGCGCTTCCCGCATTCACCCGTACTGCACCGGGGAGCAAGACGTCCCCAGGCGTCACTCGGTTCCCGGTGGTGTGCATGGCGCACAGACTACGCACCGTCAAAACCCGCCGAGCACAGAAGTTCACCTCAAATCAGGCAACTTGCTCCCTATCAATCGGTGATGTGATCCCGTTCACCTTTCTGCCCCTTGTCGCATCCGGAAGGCCGTTCTATCGTCGTGATGTATCGAGTCGATACATCAGCTCGGCATAAAGGCGGCGACGAGCCGCACACGAGACCGTCACGGCACGACCGCGGCAGAGAGGAGGCGACGATGAGCCGGCGTTCCGGGATCCTCGAGTTCGCCGTACTCGGCCTGCTCCGCGAATCTCCGATGCACGGCTATGAGCTGCGCAAACGACTCAATACGTCACTGGGTGTGTTCCGTGCGTTCAGCTACGGGACGCTCTACCCCTGCCTCAAGACGCTGCTCGCCAACGGCTGGTTGATCGAGGAGCCGGGGAACACCACCGAGGACGCCCTCGCCGCTCCGCTCGCGGGGCGCCGCGCCAAGATCGTCTACCGGTTGACGGCGGAGGGCAAGGAGCACTTCGAGCAACTGCTCTCCCAGACGGGGCCGGACGCGTACGAGGACGAGACCTTCGCCGCGCGGTTCGCCTTCTTCGGGCAGACGTCGCGCGACGTACGCATGCGCGTGCTCGAGGGCCGCCGCAGCCGGCTGGAGGAGCGCCTCGAGAAGATGCGCGCCTCCCTGGCCCGGACCCGGGAGCGCCTCGACGACTACACGCTCGAGCTCCAGCGCCACGGGATGGAGTCCGTGGAGCGCGAAGTGCGCTGGCTGAACGAGCTCATCGAGAGCGAGCGGGCAGGGCGGGACCTGAAGGGATCCGCCACCGGGGGGCCCGCTCAGCAGGACACCACATCTGGAGCGACGGGCGGCCTGCCCCGGACCGGGGACGACCCCCGGCCGGATACGCCCGACGACACCGCCACGTGAGACCCCCTGAAGGGCCTCACTCGTACACACAGGGAGCAACCGGAATGGGTTCGGTTCGCGTAGCCATCGTCGGCGTGGGCAACTGCGCCGCATCGCTGGTGCAGGGCGTCGAGTACTACAAGGACGCCGACCCGGCGTCCAAGGTCCCGGGCCTGATGCACGTCCAGTTCGGCGACTACCACGTCCGTGACATCGAGTTCGTCGCCGCCTTCGACGTGGACGCCAAGAAGGTCGGCCTGGACCTCGCGGACGCCATCGGCGCCTCCGAGAACAACACCATCAAGATCTGCGACGTGCCGAACAGCGGCGTCCAGGTCCAGCGCGGCCACACCCTCGACGGTCTCGGTAAGTACTACCGGGAGACCATCGAGGAGTCCGCCGAGGCCCCGGTCGACGTCGTCCAGGTGCTCAAGGACAAGCAGGTCGACGTCCTCGTCTGTTACCTGCCCGTCGGCTCCGAGGACGCGGCGAAGTTCTACGCCCAGTGCGCCATCGACGCCAAGGTCGCCTTCGTCAACGCCCTCCCGGTCTTCATCGCCGGCACCAAGGAGTGGGCGGACAAGTTCACCGAGGCGGGCGTCCCGATCGTCGGTGACGACATCAAGTCCCAGGTCGGCGCCACCATCACGCACCGCGTCATGGCGAAGCTGTTCGAGGACCGCGGTGTCGTCCTGGACCGCACGATGCAGCTGAACGTCGGCGGCAACATGGACTTCAAGAACATGCTCGAGCGCGACCGCCTCGAGTCCAAGAAGATCTCCAAGACGCAGGCCGTCACCTCGCAGATCCCCGACCGGGACCTCGGCGAGAAGAACGTCCACATCGGCCCGTCCGACTACGTGGCCTGGCTGGACGACCGCAAGTGGGCCTACGTCCGCCTGGAGGGCCGCGCGTTCGGTGACGTCCCGCTGAACCTGGAGTACAAGCTCGAGGTCTGGGACTCCCCGAACTCCGCCGGTGTCATCATCGACGCCCTGCGCGCCGCGAAGATCGCCAAGGACCGGGGCATCGGCGGCCCGATCCTCTCGGCGTCCTCGTACTTCATGAAGTCCCCGCCGGTGCAGTACTTCGACGACGAGGCCCGCGCGAACGTCGAGAAGTTCATCCAGGGCGAGGTCGAGCGCTAAGACCTCCCCACTGTGGGCAGTTGAGGGTCTCCGGGTCGCATGGCCCGGAGACCCTCTCCGTATGTGAGGCTGTGCCCCATGGCCGTCGTCCGTGACCTGCGCGTCCTGCTGCGCCTCCAGGGCTTCAGGCGCCTGCTCGCCGTCCGGCTGCTCTCCCAGGGCGCCGACGGGGTCTTCCAGGTCGCGCTCGCCGCCTACGTGGTCTTCTCCCCCGAGAAACAGACGTCGGCCACGGCGATCGCCTCCGCGATGGCGGTCCTGCTCCTCCCGTACTCCGTGGTCGGCCCCTTCGCGGGAGTCCTCCTGGACCGCTGGCGCCGCCGCCAGGTCTTCCTCTACGGCAACCTGCTGCGCGCCCTGATGGCCTCGGTGACCGCCCTCCTGATCCTCGTCCGGGTGCCCGACTGGCTCCTCTTCGTCGCCGCCCTGTGCGTCACCGGCGTCAACCGCTTCGTCCTCGCCGGGCTGTCCGCCGCGCTGCCGCGCGTGGTGGACAGCGAGCGGCTGGTCGTCGCCAACTCCCTGTCCCCGACCGCCGGAACGCTCGCCGCGACCGCGGGCGGCGGGCTCGCCTTCGTCGTCCGTCTGGTCGTCGCCGACTCCGACGCGGCCGTGGTGCTCGTGGGAGCCGCGCTGTACCTGTGCGCGGCCGTGGCATCGCTGCGCATGGCGAAGGAACTGCTCGGCCCCGACCGGGCCCTGGTACGTCCCCGGCTGGCCACGGCACTCACCGGAACCGCTCGTGACCTGATGGCGGGCGTACGGCACCTCGCCGCGCCCCGGCGCAGGGAGGCCGCCTGGGCGCTCACGGCGATGTCGCTCATGCGGTTCTGCTACGGCGCGATGCTCGTCATGCTGCTGATGCTCTGCCGGTACGCCCTGACGTCGACCACCGACGAGGGACTCGCCCTGCTGGGACTGGCATTGGGGGTGTCCGGCGCCGGCTTCTTCGCCGCGGCCGTCCTCACGCCCTGGGCCGCGGGGCGGCTCGGCCCCGGCCGCTGGATCGTGGTCTGCGCCGCAGCGGCGGCCGTGCTGGAGCCGGCGCTCGGCCTGCCCTTCGCCTCCGGTCCCTTGCTGGCCGGGGCGTTCGTCCTGGGCCTGACCACCCAGGGTGCGAAGATCGCCACGGACACCGTCGTCCAGGCCTGTGTCGACGACGACTTCCGCGGCCGGATCTTCTCCGTGTACGACGTCCTGTTCAACGTGGCCTTCGTCGGCGCCGCGGGAGTGGCCGCCCTGATGCTCCCGCCGGACGGCCGATCGGTCCCGCTGGTGGTAACGATCGCCGTTATCTACGGAGCAGTAGCTGTGGCTATGGCCCGTTTTGAACGTCAGTAAGTGTCACATCAACGCCACAGAGCTTTATCGGGCTACGGAGTTGTCAGTGCGGGCCGGTAGCTTACGTGCGTCTTATCAACGCGTCTTTCGCGCCACGCACCCATGTTCCAGGGGGACCCCAAGTGACTACTCCGCCGCCTCAGGGCAATCCGTTCGCGCAGGGCCAGCAGCAGCCCTACGGCCAGCCTCAGGGCCAGGCTCCCTTCCCGCAGCAGGCGGGCCAGCCCGGATTCCCCCCGCCGGGCGCTCCGGTCCCGCCGCCCGCTCCCTCCGGGCGCTTCAGCAAGAAGGTGCTGCGCATCGTCGGCTTCATCGTCATCGCGGTACTCATCGGCGTGGGCAAGTGGTTCTTCGGCCAGAGTGACGCCGAGACCACGTCCGTGGGCAGTTGCATGCACAACGAGGGCACGCAGATCAGCCCGGACCTCAAGACGGTGGACTGCTCTTCGAGCGACGCCCAGTACAAGGTCGTCGAGAAGTTCGACAACACCAGCGACGACTCGAAGTGCGAGGCCGTCAAGGAGGCGACGATCTCCTACTACCAGACGGGCGACAGCAGCCACAACGTGGTCCTCTGCCTCAAGGAAGTGAAGTAACACTTCCACGCGGACTCGAAGGGCGGTGTTTCACGTGAAACACCGCCCTCGTCATGTCAGCGGGGCCATGTTTCACGTGAAACATGGCCCCGCCCCACGCTCTCAGCCCTGCTGCCCGGCCCACCACTCCTTGAGTGCCGCCACCGCCGCGTCGTACCCCATCGGTCCGTTCTCCAGTCGGAGCTCCAGCAGGTGCTTGTACGCCTGACCGACGGCCGGGCCCGGCTTGACGCCCAGGATCTCCATGATCTGGTTGCCGTCGAGGTCCGGACGGATGGCGTCCAGCTCCTCCTGCTCCTGGAGCTGGGCGATCCGCTCCTCCAGACCGTCGTACGCACGCGAGAGGGCCGAGGCCTTGCGCTTGTTGCGGGTCGTGCAGTCCGAGCGGGTCAGCTTGTGGAGCCGGTCGAGGAGCGGCCCGGCGTCACGGACATAGCGACGCACTGCGGAGTCCGTCCACTCTCCCGTGCCGTAGCCGTGGAAGCGCAGATGGAGCTCGACGAGACGTGAGACGTCCTTCACCAGCTCGTTGGAGTACTTGAGCGCCGTCATGCGTTTCTTGGTCATCTTCGCCCCGACCACCTCGTGGTGGTGGAACGAGACGCGGCCGTCCTTCTCGAAGCGGCGCGTGCGCGGCTTGCCGATGTCGTGCAGCAGGGCCGCCAGGCGAAGGGTCAGGTCGGGGCCGTCCTCCTCCAGGGCCATCGCCTGCTCCAGGACGA
Source organism: Streptomyces sp. NPDC053426 (assembly GCF_055585405.1). Lineage (NCBI taxonomy): Bacteria > Bacillati > Actinomycetota > Actinomycetes > Kitasatosporales > Streptomycetaceae > Streptomyces > Streptomyces sp. NPDC053426. The sequence continues at coordinate 190,455 of NZ_JBVJKE010000003.1, forward strand.
TCAGCGTGTGGTCGTAGACGTCCTTGTGCCGGTGGTGCTCATCCCGTTCCAGGTGCAGGGCCGGCAGCTCGGGCAGCACGTATGCGGCGATCCCGGTGTCCACGAGCAGGGACAGGCCCTTGCGCGGGTGCGTGGAGAGGATCAGCTTGTTCAGTTCGTCCCGTACGCGCTCGGCGGAGACGATCTCGATGCGTCCGGCCATCTCCTTCATCGCCGTGACGACCTCGGGTGCCACCTCGAAGTCGAGCTGGGCGGCGAAACGGGCGGCCCGCATCATCCGCAGCGGATCGTCCGAGAAGGAATCCTCGGGCGTGCCCGGGGTGCGCAGCACCCGCGCGGCCAGATCGGCGCGACCGCCGTGCGGATCGATGAACCGCTTCTCCGGCAGCGCGACGGCCATCGCGTTCACCGTGAAGTCACGCCGGACCAGATCCTCCTCGATGGAGTCGCCGTACGACACCTCCGGCTTGCGCGAGGTGCGGTCGTACGCTTCCGAGCGATAGGTGGTCACCTCGATCTGGAAGCTCCGCTCGGCGTCCCCGACGCGGGCCTCCTTCTGCGCGCCGACCGTGCCGAAGGCGATCCCGACGTCCCAGACGGCGTCCGCCCAGGGACGCATGATCTTCAGTACGTCCTGCGGGCGGGCGTCGGTCGTGAAGTCGAGATCGTTGCCGAGGCGGCCGAGCAGCGCGTCCCGCACCGAGCCGCCCACCAGGGCGAGTGAGAACCCGGCCTCCTGGAAGCGGCGGGCGAGGTCGTCGGCGACAGGGGCGACCCGCAGCAGTTCACTCACGGCGCGGTCCTGCGCCTGGCTCAGGGCACTGGTCTCTTCGTTGGCGTTCGGCACAACAGAAGAGGGTACGTGGCCCGAACCACCGAGGGCTCCCCCAATAACGCACGCGCGGACACCCCGGCCGATACACGGACAAGCCCACGTCCCCGATCTTGTGGACCGGTCCGCGGCACTTCCTCCCAGCGCACATCGTTACCATGCGTGGACGCACATTCCGACGAACACTGACGAAGACGAGGGACGGGCGAGCGCGTGGCCGAGGCGGCAGACTTCCAGGGGACGAGTCCCTCACCTGCCCGCCGCTGGCTGCGGCGCACCGGAGCCCTGCTCGCCGGAGTGCCCCTGCTGACGGGGCTCGCCCAGCTGCCCGCCGCGCCCCCCGCGGAGGCGGACGCGGCGGAGGCCGCCTCCGGCGCGGGCTCGGTCTCCGTCTCGGTCGACACCCTCACCCCCGCCGCCCCCACCGAGGACGACACCGTCACCGTGTCCGGAACGGTGACCAACAAGGGCAAGCAGACCATCACCGACGCCCACGTGGGACTGCGCGTGGGACCGCTGCTGAACACCCGCTCGGGCATCGACGGCGTCGCCAGGAACAGCACCGACGTGCAGAGCACCCTCGGTCTGGAGATCGGCGACAAGTACTCCGAGGAGTTCGCCAAGCTCACTCCGGGTGTCTCGCAGCCCTTCACCATCTCGGTGCCGGTGGACAAGCTGGACCTCGGGCAGGACGGCGTCTACCAGCTGGCCGTGGCGCTCTCCGGGGAGACCTCCGCCCAGCCGTGGCCGCAGACCCTCGGCGTCCAGCGGACGTTCCTGCCGTGGCAGCCCGACGAGGCCGGCACGAAGACGAAGACGACGTTCATGTGGCCACTGATCTCCACCGTCCACATGACGGCGGAAACGGGTTCGGACGAGCAGCAGACGCCGGTCTTCCACGACGACGACCTCGCCAAGGAGATCTCCCCGGGCGGCCGGCTGGACCGGATGGTGGCGCTGGGCAAGGACCTCGACGTCACCTGGGTGATCGACCCGGACCTGCTGGCGTCCGTCGAGGCGATGACCAAGCGTTACGAGGTCCCCGGCGAGGGTGACGACACCGTCGTCGGCAGCCAGCAGGCGGTCGCCAAGCGCTGGCTCACCGAGGTGCAGGAGGCCGTGGCGGACAAGGAGGTCGTCGCACTGCCGTTCGGCGACCCCGACCTGGCCTCCCTCGCCCACAACGGCACCTCCGTCAGCGGATCGCTGAGCCACCTCAAGGAAGCCACCGACGTCGCCTCCAGCACCGTTGACGCGATCCTCCACGTCAAGCCCAGCACGGACTTCGCCTGGCCCGTCGACGGCGCCGTCGACCCCTCCATCGTCAAGGTCGCCACATCCGCCGGAGCCGACAAGGTGATCGCCCGCAGCGACACCTTCAAGGAGACCGGCGGCCTGTCGTACACGCCCTCCGCGCCCCGGCCCATCGGCGGCGGCACCACGGCCGTCGTCGCGGACTCGCGGCTGTCCACGGCGTTCCAGGGCGACATGACCAAGGCCTCCACCTCCACGCTCGCGGTGCAGCGGTTCCTGGCCCAGAGCCTGACCCTCGGTCTGCAGACGGGGAAGCAGCGCAGCGTCGTCGTCGCGCCGCAGCGCACGCCGTCCGCGAGCCAGGCCCAGACGATGGCCGAGGCGCTCACGATCCTCCAGGACGGCACCTGGTCCGAGCCCCAGGGCCTCGTGGCCGCCGTCAAGGCCCAGCCGGACCCCGCCGCCACCACCAAGGTCCCCCCGGCCTCCGCGTACCCCTCCTCCTTGCGCAAGCACGAGCTGCCGCGGACGACGTTCGAGCAGATCGCCAGGACACAGGCCAAGCTCGACAAGTTCAAGGTGGTCCTCTCCAACCAGTCCCGGGTGGTGACCCCGTTCGGGCGCGCCCTGAACCGGGAGATGTCCGTGTCCTGGCGGGGCAGGCAGTCGGAGGCCGCGATCTACCGGAGCGGCGTCGAGGCCTATCTCGACACGCTCATCAGCCAGGTCAGACTGATCGACAAGTCGGAGACGAAACTCTCCGGCCGCAGTGCCACCATCCCCGTGACGGTGCAGAACAACCTGGTGCAGGGCGTCGAGCACCTGGTGCTGCGCCTCACCTCGACCAACCCGACCCGTCTCGAGATCGGCGGGGACGCCTACGAGGAGCAGCCCGTCGCTGTCTCCGGCGGTCACAGCCAGTCGGTGAAGTTCACCACGTCCGCCAACGCCAACGGACGGGCGACGGTGGTCGCCCAGCTGTACACGCAGGACGGCCAGAAGTACGGCCAGCCCGTCACGTTCGACGTGAAGGTCACCGAGATCACCGCCACAGTGATGCTGGTCATCGGCGGTGGCGTGCTGCTGCTCGTCCTCGCCGGCTTCCGGATGTACACCCAGCGCAAGCGGGCCGCGGCCCGCGAGGCCCAGGAGCGGGACCACGAGGCGGACGAGGACGCCGACGACCCCCAGAACCCGGAAACCGCCGGAGAGCGTCCCACTCAGCAGTCCGGGGCGGGCGACCCGGAGCAGCCGAGTGACCCGGCACCGGACACCGCACCGGAGAACGCCGACCCGTCCGGCACGGGTGAGAGAGTGGACCGTTGAGGATGTCGTGGCCGGTGGGCCCGGGACGATGAGGTGGGGTAACCATGAACGCGCCGTACGACGGTGACCGCGGCCATGCCGCGGGCAACTCGGGCCATCCCGAGTCGGACCCCCCGCAGGGTCCGCCGCCCGGGCACGACCAGGTGCCGCAGCCGCCCGCCGACCCGTACCTCCAGGACGCCTACGACCAGGATCCCTACCGGGCACAGGACCTCGCCGCCCAGGACCCGGTCGCCGAGGCGCTCTACGACCGCGCCGCGCACCCGCCGCCCCCTCCCGGCGCCTACCCTCCACAACAGCCGCTGTACGGGCAGCCGCCCCAGTCTCCGTACGCTCCCGACCCGCGGGTGTGGGCCCAGACCCCCGCGCCGGAACCGGACGGACCGACGCAGTACCTGCCGTACGGCGACGACCCGCGCACCACGCAGTTCGTGGGCGTGGACGACCTGGTCGGCCAGGCCGGCGACCAGCGCCACGAGCCGGACGCCTTCGCCCATCTGTTCCGCGACCAGCAGCAGAGCGGCGCCTTCCCCGACCAGCAGCAAGGCGGCGTCTACCCCCAGCAGCAGGGTGGCGGGTACCCCCAGCAGCACGGCGGTGGACACCCGGCCCACCAGCCGGTGAGCGGCGGGCAGCCCTACGCCCCGGTGCCGGGACCGGCCTCCTCGACGCCCGGCCACTACGCGGGCGCCACGCCGCCTCCCGTCGCCGAGCCTCCCGCACCCGAACCGGCTCCCGCCCCGAAGAAGGGCGGCCGGGCCGGGGGACTGCTGAAGTCGAGCGCCGTGATGGCGGCGGGCACGATGGTGTCCCGTCTCACGGGGTTCATCCGGTCCGCGATGATCGTCTCGGCGCTCGGCCTCGCCCTGCTGGGCGAGTCGTTCCAGATCGCCTACCAGCTGCCGACGATGATCTACATCCTGACCGTCGGCGGCGGCCTCAACTCCGTCTTCGTGCCGCAACTCGTGCGAGCGATGAAAGAAGACGAGGACGGCGGCGAGGCCTACGCCAACCGTCTGCTGACACTGGTGATGGTGGCCCTGGCCGCGCTCACCGCCCTCGCGTGGCTGGCCGCCCCGCTCCTGGTGCGCGCGCTGTCGGTCCCGGTCGCCACCGACCCCGCGGCCAACGACGTCGCCGTCACCTTCACCCGCTACTTCCTGCCCTCGATCTTCTTCATGGGCGTTCACGTGGTGATGGGTCAGATCCTCAACGTGCGCGGCCGGTTCGGCGCGATGATGTGGACCCCGGTCCTGAACAACATCGTCATCATCGTCACCCTCGGCACCTTCATCTGGGTCTACGGCACCGCCGCGGACTCGAAGATGGAGGTCACGAACATCCCGCCGGAGGGCCTGCGGCTCCTGGGTGTCGGCGTTCTCCTCGGCCTCGTCGTCCAGGCCCTGGCGATGATCCCGTACCTGCGCGAGACCGGGTTCCGCATCCGCCTGCGCTTCGACTGGAAGGGCCACGGGCTCGGCAAGGCGGCGATGCTCGCCAAGTGGACCATCCTGTTCGTCCTCGCCAACCAGGCGGGCGCGCTGGTCGTCACCCAGCTGGCGACCGCGTCGGTGAAGGACACGGACATCGCGGGAACAGGCTTCAGTGCCTACTCCAACGCCCAGCTGATCTGGGGCCTGCCCCAGGCCATCATCACCGTCTCCCTGATGGCCGCCCTGCTGCCCCGTATCTCGCGCTCGGCGGCCGAGGACGACAGCGGGGCCATCCGGGACGACATCTCCCAGGGCCTGCGCACCACGGCCGTCGCGATCGTGCCGATCGCCTTCGGCTTCGTCTCGCTCGGCATCCCGATGTGCACGCTGATGTTCGGCTCCTCCGGCACCGAAGCGGCCACCAACATGGGCTACATGCTGATGGCCTTCGGTCTCGGCCTGATCCCCTATTCGGTGCAGTACGTCGTCCTGCGGGCCTTCTACGCGTACGAGGACACCCGAACCCCCTTCTACAACACGGTCATCGTGGCCGCGGGCAACGCGATCGCCTCGGGCATCTGCTACGTCGTGCTCCCGGCCCGCTGGGCCGTGGTCGGCATGGCCGCCTCCTACGGCCTGGCCTACGTGATCGGTGTCGGCGTCGCCTGGCGCCGGCTGCGCAAGCGGCTGGGCGGGGACCTGGACGGCGCCCGGGTGCTGCGGACCTACGCCCGGCTGTGCATCGCCTCCGTTCCCGCCGCGCTGCTCAGCGGCGCGGCCTGCTACGGGGTCGTGCAGACGCTCGGCCAGGGCGTCCTGGGCTCGTTCGCCGCGCTGCTGGCCGGTGGGGCCGTACTGTTCGGAGTCTTCTTCGTGGCCGCCCGCCGGATGCGGATCGAGGAAGTCAACTCGTTGGTCGGTATGGTGCGCGGACGCCTTGGACGCTGAGCCAGGGGGTAGGCGCACAACCATCGTCGGCCACTGTGTGTCGTGCATAGCGGCGGACTGTGGGCACAATTGGTCTCGGCGTCGAACGGCGCGCGACGGACGCCGGCCGACGCGCATGGGATGGGGAGGCAGGGAACGACGGTGGCCGAACGGAGCACAGCTGCCGTCGACGTGGCAGACAACAGCGGCGAGCAGCCGCTGACCGCACAGGCGGACCAGTCCACGGCCGACGGGGTGGCCCAGAACCGGGAGCGGGACACGGACAACGACGAGGCACAGGAGGGCACCGGGAGCGACGGTTCCGCGATGACCTCGCCACCCGAACTGCACAGCGGTCACAAGCTCGCCAGGCGCTACCGCCTCGAGGAGTGCGTCACCCGTCTGGACGGGTTCAGCAGTTGGCGTGCCGTGGACGAGAAGCTCCGCCGCGCCGTCGGCGTGCACATCCTGCCCGCGGATCACTCGCGCGCCCGGTCGGTCCTGGCCGCGGCCCGTTCCGCCGCCCTGCTGGGCGACCCGCGCTTCGTCCAGGTCCTGGACGCCGTCGAGGAGAACGACGTCGTCTACGTCGTCCACGAATGGCTCCCCGACGCCACGGAACTGACGACGCTCCTGGCGGCCGGCCCGCTGGAGGTGTACGACGCCTACCAGATGGTCAGTCAGATCGCCGCCGCCATGGCCGCCGCCCACCGCGAGGGCCTCGCCCATCTGCGGCTGAACCCCAACGCCGTCCTGCGCACCTCGACCGGCCAGTGGCGCATCCGCGGCCTCGCGGTCAACGCCGCGCTGCGCGGCATCAGCTCCGACACCCCGCAGCGCACCGACACCGAGTCCATCGGCGCCCTGCTCTACGCGGCGCTCACCCAGCGCTGGCCGTACGAGAGCGACGCCTACGGCATGTCCGGGCTGCCGAAGGACATCGGGCTGATCCCGCCCGACCAGGTGCGCGCCGGTGTCCACCGCGGGCTGTCCGAGCTGGCCATGCGGGCGCTCGCCAACGACGGCGCCACGGCCTCGCGCCACGAGTCGGCGTGCACCACGCCCGAGGAACTGGTGAAGGCGATCGGCGAGATGCCCCGCATCCGCCCGCCGGAGCCCGCGTTCACCACTCCTCCGGAGTACCAACGCACGACGTACCAGCAGGGCACCTACGGCCGCCCCGCGCCGCACCCCGGCGTCACCCAGCCGGTGCCGACTCCGCCTCCTCCGCTGCAGAGCCGCACGGGCAAGGCGCTGAAGTGGGCCGTCTCGGCCCTGCTGATCGCCGCGCTGGGCTTGGGCAGCTGGCAGCTCGCGGACGCGCTCCTGGAGCAGGACAAACAGTCCGACGACACCAACCAGACCCAGACGACGGACGGCGGCGACAACGGCAAGAACAACGACAAGCCCAAGCCGGCCAAACCCATCGGCGTCCAGGGCTCCCAGGAGTACGTCGTCACGGGGGAAGCACAGGCACCGGAGGATGTGGCCAAGACCCACGACGGCGACAACTCCACCTACTGGCGCACGAAGAAGTACAACGACGGCCCGACACTCGCGCCGTACAAGCCCGGCGTCGGCATCGTCTACGACCTCGGTTCGTCTCAGGAACTGTCGACCGCGTCGCTGGGCCTCCGGTATGCCGGTGATCACACGACCGTGCACCTCTATGCCACCGACTCCCTGTCGCCCTCGACGGGGATCGAGGGAATGAAGGAGATCGGAACCGCGACCACCAGCGGTACGTCACTCACGGTCGAGGCAGCCAAGCCGCTCAAGACCCGGTACGTCCTGGTGTGGATCACCGCTGCGCCGCACGCTCCCTCCGACGGTTACAGCGGAGCAGGCTACAAGCAGGCCATCACCGAAGTGACGTTCAAGGGCTGAGAGTCCACGGAGCCGAAGAGGGAGGGGGTCCCGATGGCAGACGGCGGCACCTACGGCGACGTCAGTGATCAGGACCTCCTCGCCCGCCATGTGAAGGGCGACCCCGAGGCCTTCGGTGAACTCGTGCGGCGTCACCGTGACCGGCTCTGGGCCGTGGCGCTGCGGACGCTCGGCGACCGTGAGGAAGCCGCTGACGCCGTCCAGGACGCCCTCGTCTCCGCCTACCGGGCCGCCCACACCTTCCGCGGCCAGTCGGCCGTCACGACATGGCTGCACCGGATCACGGTGAACGCCTGTCTGGACCGCGCCCGCAAGGCGGCCTCCCGCAAGACCGCTCCGGTCGACGACACGGAGCGCCTCGAGCAGTTGCTCGAACCGCATGAGTCCGCCTCCGCGCCCGCGGAGCGCAACGATCTGCATCGCCAGCTCATCGAAGCCATGGGCACCCTCCCGCCCGATCAGCGGGCCGCGCTCGTCCTCGTGGACATGCAGGGCTATCCGGTCGCCGAAGCCGCCCGCATCCTCGATGTGCCCACCGGCACGGTGAAGAGCCGCTGCGCGCGGGGCAGAGCCAGACTCCTGCCCCTGCTCACTCATCTACGGCCGGACGGACCCGGTGAGAGCAGGAGACAGGGTGAGGGACGGAACCGGACGCAGGGGACGTCCGTCCCACCCGCAGCGGGTCCGCGACAAGCGGATCCGCCGGACCCAGGATCGAACGACCCGGCTGCGGTGAAGGGCGGAGGTGGGCGAGCGTGACGTCGACGACAGACAGGGCGGAGCACCCGGACGTCGCGGAGATCTCCGACCTGACCGAAGGGCTCCTCCCGTCCGCCCGGAGCGCCGACGTGCGCCGGCATCTGGACGAGTGCGCGCTCTGCGCGGACGTCCATGCCTCGCTCGAGGAGATCCGGGACCTGCTCGGCACGGCGCCGGGCCCGCCCCGCATGCCCGCCGAGGTGGCGGGCCGCATCGACGCCGCATTGGCCGCGGAGGCCCTGCTGCACGCCACGGCGCCGGAGCCGGAGCCCGCCGGTGCTTCTCCCGCGTCCTCCGGCGACGATCCTGCGCATGTTTCACGTGAAACATCGGCGTCCCAGGACCGGCCGGCCGGACGCCCCCGCTCCACCACGACCGGACCGGGACGCAAGGGCCGTCTGCGCGGTGGACGCCGCCGGGTCGCCGTCCTGGGGACCGTGTTCACGGTCGCCGCTCTGGGGCTCGGGTCGGTGGTGCTGTCCTCCATGAACGACGGCACCGGCCAGGACGAGGGATCCCGAACGACCGCCTCGGACACCTTCTCCGAAGGGAAACTGGAGAAGCAGGTCACCGATCTCCTCGCACAGAGCCAGGGGAAGGTGAAGGGCCCCGGCACCGTCCACACACTCGGATCGCAGCCGGAGTCCGACGCCGCCAATCCCAGGGTCCTCAAGGAACCCGCGGTACCGAAGTGCGTCAGCGACGGCATCGGCCGCAACGACGCCGCGCTCGCCACCGAGAAGGGCGTCTACAAAGGGAAGGACGCTCTGCTCGTCGTGCTTCCCGACGTCTCGGACGACACCCGTGTGACCGCGTACATCGTCGAGGCGGCCTGTGTGGACAACCCGTCCGCGGCCGGCACGGCGAAGGTTCTGCTGAAGCACTCCTACACGCGCTCCTGACGACCGACGCTTCGTCTCCCTCCTGCGCGGTGTCCCGTACGGTGGGCGCTTCTCCCTTGTCGGCAACGGGCCGTGCCGTGTGCCCGGACACGGCGGGAATGCGCGCCCCTTAGGATCCGTTGGACGGGGTGAGAGTTCCGAAAGAAGCTCCCCCGGTCGACCGACGCAGACCAGAGACGAGGAAACAAGCCGTGAGCGACGTCCGTAACGTGATCATCATCGGCTCGGGGCCCGCCGGCTACACGGCGGCGCTCTACACCGCCCGTGCGTCGCTGAAGCCCCTGGTGTTCGAGGGCGCCGTCACCGCCGGCGGCGCGCTGATGAACACCACCGAGGTCGAGAACTTCCCCGGCTTCCAGGACGGCATCATGGGCCCCGAGCTCATGGACAACATGCGCGCCCAAGCGGAGCGCTTCGGTGCCGAGCTCGTCCCGGACGACGTGGTCGCCGTCGACCTGACCGGTGAGATCAAGACCGTCACGGACACCGCCGGTACGGTCCACAAGGCGAAGGCCGTCATCGTCACCACCGGCTCGCAGCACCGCAAGCTCGGCCTGCCGAACGAGGACGCCCTCTCCGGCCGCGGCGTCTCGTGGTGCGCCACCTGTGACGGGTTCTTCTTCAAGGACCACGACATCGCCGTGATCGGCGGTGGCGACACCGCGATGGAGGAGGCCACCTTCCTCTCCCGCTTCGCCAAGTCCGTGACGATCGTCCACCGCCGTGACACCCTGCGCGCCTCCAAGGCGATGCAGGAGCGTGCCTTCGCCGACCCGAAGATCTCGTTCGTCTGGGACAGCGAGGTCGCCGAGGTCCAGGGCGACCAGAAACTCTCGGGCCTGAAGCTGCGCAACGTCAAGACCGGCGAGCTCTCGGACCTGGCGGTGACCGGCCTGTTCATCGCGATCGGCCACGACCCGCGCACCGAGCTCTTCAAGGGCCAGCTGGAGCTGGACGAGGAGGGCTACCTGAAGGTCGAGGCGCCCTCGACGCGTACGAACCTCACCGGTGTCTTCGGCGCCGGCGACGTGGTCGACCACACCTACCGCCAGGCGATCACCGCGGCCGGTACGGGCTGTGCCGCCGCCCTCGACGCCGAGCGCTTCCTCGCCGCTCTCGCGGACGAGGAGAAGGCCGAGCCCGAGAAGACCGCTGTCTGACCCCCACCCTCCTCACGCATCAACCAGTTAAGGAGCCCGCTGTGGCCGGCACCCTGAAGCATGTGACCGACGACTCCTTCGAGCAGGACGTCCTCAAGAACGACAAGCCCGTCCTGGTGGACTTCTGGGCCGCCTGGTGCGGTCCGTGCCGTCAGATCGCTCCGTCCCTCGAAGCGATCGCCGCTGAGCACGGAGACAAGATCGAGATCGTCAAGCTGAACATCGACGAGAACCCGGCCACGGCCGCCAAGTACGGCGTCATGTCCATCCCGACCCTGAACGTCTACCAGGGTGGCGAGGTCGCCAAGACCATCGTCGGAGCCAAGCCGAAGGCCGCGATCGTCCGCGACCTCGAGGAGTTCATCACCGCCGCCAAGTGATGACCGACCGCCTCACCGGCGGCACGTGTTTCACGTGAAACACGAATGGGCCGACCCATCCGGGCCGGCCCATTCGTATGAGGAGCGTCAGAGGGGACGCAGCGCCGGCTCCTTCTGCACGGCCCCGAGCAGCCGGTCCAACGCCATCTCGACGTCTTCCTTCCAGGAGAGCGTCGTCCTCAGCTCCAGCCTCAGCCGGGGGTGGGTGGGGTGCTGCCGGACCGTCTTGAAGCCCACGGCCAGCAGATGGTCGGCGGGCAGTACACAGGCCGGCTCCTTCCAGCGTGCGTCGCCGAACGACTCGATCGCCTTGAAGCCCCGGCGCAGCAGGTCCTTGGCCACCGTCTGCACCATGACCCGGCCCAGCCCTTGCCCCTGGTACTCCGGCATGATGAACGCGGTCATCAGCTGCACCGCGTCGGGCGACACGGGGCTGGTGGGAAACGCCATGGAGCGTGGCACATAGGCGGGGGGAGCGTAGAGGACGAAGCCCACGGGGACGTCATCGACGTAGACGACCCTTCCACAGGACCCCCAGTCCAGGAGGACGGCCGAGATCCACGACTCCTTCTCGACCGCGGAGGTTCCCGCCTTTACCGCTGCCTCGCCGCTGACGGGGTCGAGTTCCCAGAAGACGCACGAGCGGCAGCGCCGGGGGAGGTCCGGAAGGTTGTCCAGCGTGAGCGGTACGAGCCGACGGCCCATGAAGGCTGTTCCTCGCTTCCTTCGCCCGCTGCCTCGCGGGCGGCTGTCAGAGCGCTCCGTTCCCTGAGCAGGCTGCCGATGAAGCCGCTGACGGCGCCCACCCCCAGCCCCGCGCTCACCAGTCCGGTGCGGCTCGTCATTCGCATGGCCCCTGCCTTGCTCTCAGAGGTACTGCCGGGTGGATGCGCCCTGTCCGAACGCATCGTATCCATGAAGCGATTCCATCGACACCGCCAAAAAGCAAAGGGCGGACCGTGTTCCGGTACACACCGGACACGGTCCGCCCCTGGTCACCCGGTCGGCTGCTGGGCCGAACCCGTCGATGGGTCAGGACTCGGTCTCCACGGAGTCGTCGTCCACCAGACTCTTCTGCAGAACGGGCCCCTCGCCCGGAGCGAGGGTGCCGAGGATGCGTTCGAGGTCCTCCATCGAGGCGAACTCGACGGTGATCTTGCCCTTCTTCTGCCCCAGGTCGACCTTCACCCGCGTCTCGAAGCGATCCGAGAGACGCGTCGCCAGATCCGTCAGCGCCGGCGAGACAAGAGCTCCGGCGCGCGGACCCTTGGACCGTCGATCCTTCTGGGGATGTGAGCCCATCAGGGTCACGATCTCCTCGACCGCCCGCACCGACAGCCCCTCGGCCACGATCCGGTGGGCCAGCCGGTCCTGCTCCTCCGCGTCCTCGACGGACAGCAGCGCGCGTGCGTGCCCGGCGGACAGCACACCGGCGGCCAGCCGGCGCTGAACGGTCGGCGGCAGCTTCAGCAAGCGCAGCGTGTTGGACACCTGCGGCCGGGAGCGGCCGATGCGGTCCGCCAGCTGGTCCTGCGTGCAGTTGAAGTCCTTCAGCAACTGGTCGTAGGCGGCGGCCTCTTCCAGCGGATTCAGCTGGGCACGGTGCAGGTTCTCCAGCAGCGCGTCCAGGAGGAGCTTCTCGTTCTCCGTGGCCCGCACGACCGCCGGAATCGCATCGAGCCCCGCCTCACGGCAGGCACGCCACCGGCGCTCACCCATGATGAGTTCATAGCGCGCGGGCCCCACCTGCCGTACGACGACCGGCTGGAGGAGACCGACCTCCTTGATGGAGGTGATGAGCTCGGACAGCGCGTCCTCGTCGAAGACCTCACGCGGCTGCCGGGGGTTCGGTGTGATGGCGTCGAGGGGGATCTCGGCGAAGTGCGCACCCATGGGCGCCGTGGGTGCGGCATCAGCTCCATGAGCCGAGGCCTCACCCGTTTCACGTGAAACATCCGACAGCGTGGCCACCTTCGCGGCGGCCACCCCTCGCTCGGTGGGCAGTATCGGCACCGTCGCAGAAGACGGGGAGACGCTGCCGCCCACCACGGACGGCGTCACCGTCTTCTCTGTCGGGGCAGCGGGGATCAGTGCGCCGAGACCACGACCCAGCCCCCTCCGTCGCTCGCTCACTGGACGCCCTCCACCATGCTCGGATCGTTCTGCCGTACGCCGAGGTGAGCCTGCGATGCGTCATAGCTGACGCCGACACCCCTCAGCGCAATCTCTCGTGCCGCCTCGAAGTAGGAGAGGGCACCGCTTGATCCAGGATCGTAAGTCAGCACCGTCTGCCCATAGCTCGGCGCCTCCGAGATACGGACGGAGCGGGGAATGCTCGTCCGCAGTACCTCGTCGCCGAAGTGGGTGCGCACCTCGTCCGCGACCTGTGACGCGAGGCGCGTCCGGCCGTCGTACATGGTGAGCAGGATCGTCGATACGTGCAGGGCGGGGTTGAGGTGCCCCCGCACCAGGTCGACGTTGCGCAGCAACTGCCCCAGCCCTTCCAGCGCGTAGTACTCGCACTGGATCGGGATCAGGACCTCCTGGCCGGCCACCATCGCGTTGACCGTCAGCAGGCCGAGCGAGGGCGGGCAGTCGATGAGGATGTAGTCCAGCGGCTGCTCGTACGCCTGGATCGCCCGCTGCAGCCGGCTCTCTCGCGCCACCAGCGACACCAGCTCGATCTCCGCACCGGCGAGATCGATCGTGGCGGGTGCGCAGAAGAGCCCCTCGACATCGGGGACCGGCTGGACGACCTCCGCGAGCGGCTTGCTCTCCACCAGGACGTCATAGATGGAGGGGACCTCGGCATGGTGGTCGATGCCCAGGGCCGTGGAGGCATTGCCCTGGGGGTCGAGGTCGATCACCAGGACACGGCTGCCGTGCAGAGCGAGCGACGCGGCAAGGTTGACGGTGGTCGTCGTCTTGCCGACACCGCCCTTCTGGTTGGCGACCACGATGACGCGGGTCTGCTCGGGCCGTGGCAGGCCCTCACCGGCTCGCCCCAGAGCCTCCACCGCCAACTGGGCGGCACGACCGATGGGAGTGTCGTCCATCGGAGGCGGTGTTTCACGTGAAACATCCGCTCCCGTCGACTCGGTACGGGGACCGGGGACCGGATCGGTCATCGGTCCCGCGATGTTGGCGTCGGACCGCAAGGATTCACTCTCCTCGACTTCAGGCTCGCTATGAACAGAGCCTCCCATGCCTTCGGGGTCGTGAACCAGTGAGCCCTGACGTTCTGTGGAGAAATCCACCTCTGTGGACAACTCCATACCTCTTGAGGAGGCCGGTGTCTCGTCGGGAACAGGAGTCTCTCCGAGCGAACCGAGAGGCTTCCGGTCACGGGGATCGGCCGCGGCGCGGCCCCGACTGATGATGCCGTGCAGCAGTGAGCGACGTTTCACGTGAAACACGATGCACAGCGGCCGGGGCGGCACTGCCGCGACACTCCGGCATGCATGGGTTCGGCAGCTTGTGTGGAGTACGTCCGGCCCTCAGCGCCGGCGCCGGGCCCGTCCCGTACGGGCGGCCTTCGCGCGCTTCGCCGCGAACCGCACACCACCCGGACTCTCGCCGACCTCGACCCGCACCACCGTGGACATCGGATCCACGACACCCTCGCCCACATGCACGATGGATGTCTCCACGGCACCGAGCTTGCTCAGCGCCGTCGCCGCGCTCTTCAGCTCCTCCTCGGCGGTGTCGCCCTTGAGCGCCAGCATCTCGCCGTAGGGCCGCAGCAGAGGGATGCCCCATGTGGCGAGGCGGTCGAGCGGAGCCACGGCACGAGCGGTCACCACGTGCACCGGAGGAAGCTTCCCCATGACCTCCTCGGCCCGGCCACGCACGACCGTCACGTGGTCCAGTCCGAGCAGCTCGACGACCTCGGTCAGAAAGTTGGTACGCCGGAGCAGCGGCTCCAGCAGAGTGATCTTGATGTCCTCCCGGACCAGCGCCAGGGGGATGCCCGGCAGGCCGGCACCCGAGCCCACATCGCACACCGTCACCCCCTCGGGCACGACCTCCGAGAGCACCGCGCAGTTCAGCAGATGCCGCTCCCACAGGCGGGGCACCTCACGCGGCCCGATCAAGCCGCGCTGCACACCCGCCTCCGCGAGCAGCTCCGCGTACCGGACCGCGTCCTCGAAGCGATCTCCGAACACCTCGCGTGCCTGCTCGGGCGCGGGGGGAAGCTCCGCTGCCTCCGTCACGGGGGACCGTCCTTCCGTACCATGCCGACACCGGGCGCCGACACCAGAACCACAGAACTATCAGGCTGACAAAGTTCGGCCCCGTCTGCGCAACAGACGGGGCCGGTGGAACGTAGAGCCGATCAGGCGGGAAGCACGACGACGAAGCGCTGCGGCTCCTCGCCCTCGGACTCACTGCGCAGGCCGGCCGTCTTGACCGCGTCGTGCACGACCTTGCGCTCGAACGGCGTCATCGGGTCCAGCCTCACGGCCTTGCCGCTGCTCTTGGCCTCGGCCGCGGCCTTGGCACCCAGCTCGGACAGCTCGGTCCGCTTCTTGGCCCGATAGCCGGCGATGTCGAGCATGAGACGGCTGCGGTCCCCGGTCTCCCGGTGCACGGCCAGACGCGTGAGTTCCTGGAGCGCCTCCAGCACCTCACCGTCACGACCCACCAGCTTCTGCAGGTCACGGCTGCCCGTGTCGCTGATGATCGAGACGGAGGCGCGGTCGGCCTCGACGTCCATGTCGATGTCGCCGTCGAGATCGGCGATGTCGAGCAGACCCTCCAGATAGTCCGCCGCGATCTCGCCCTCCTGCTCCAGGCGGGTCAGGGTGTCTGCGCCCTCGGCAGCGGCGGAGGTGGTGCCTTCCGTCACGGGATGGACTCCTTCTTACTTCTTGGACGGGGACTTGGGCCGCTGCGGACCCTTGCGCTGCCCGGACTGGGCCCTGCTGCGGGTACTGCCGGCGGGCTTGGCGCCGTCCTTCTTGGCGGGGCCGGCGGGCTTGGCGTCCTCGGGCTCGCCGGACTTGGTCAGCGAGGTGGGCTCACCGGCCGCCTTGGCCGTGCCGGACTGGCGCTGGGACTTGGTCTGCCGCTTGGGCTGCTGCCGCTTGGCTGCGGCCGCGTCCTCGGCCTGGGCGGCGGCCGTGCTCTCGCTCTTGATCACCGTGCCGTCGGCCTGGGCCGCGAGGCCCTCCTTGTTCAGACCGTTGACGAACTTGCGCTCGTACTCGTTACGGTCCCGGCCCTTGGCGACGATGGCCTTGACGATGGCGCGCTCACCGCGGCCGCGGGTCCTGCCGTGCTTGGAGACGCTCTTGGAGAGGCGCTCCAGGTACGCGGCCTGAGCCTTGGAACCCGGCGTGGGGTTGTTGTGGATGACGTACATCTGCTGGCCCATGGTCCACACGTTGGTGGTCAGCCAGTAGACGAGGACACCGACCGGGAAGTTGATGCCGAAGACGGCGAAGATGATGGGGAAGACGTACATCAGCATCTTCTGCTGCTGCATGAACGGCGTCTTCACCGTGGTGTCGACGTTCTTCGTCATCAGCTGGCGCTGCGTGTAGAACTGCGACAGCGACATCAGGACGATCATGATGGCCGTGACGACACGGACATCGGTCAGCGAGGAGTTGAGCGCCTCGACCTTGTCCGCGCTGTCCGTGAACTTCGCCGCGAGCGGGGCACCGAAGATGTGGGCCTTCTGCGCGCTCTCCAGCAGGCGCTCGTTGATCACGCCGATGGTGTCGTTCGACGCGATGCTGTTGAGCACGTGGTAGAGGGCGAAGAAGAACGGTGACTGCGCCAGGATGGGAAGGCACGAGGAGAGCGGGTTGGTGCCCGTCTCCTTGTACAGCTTCATCATCTCTTCGGACTGGCGCTGCCGGTCGTTCTTGTAGCGCTCCTGGATCTTCTTCATCTCCGGCTGGAGCGTCTGCATCGCGCGCGTCGCCTTGATCTGCTTCACGAAGAGCGGGATCAGGCAGATACGGATCAGAATCACCAGGGACACGATGGACAGGCCCCAGGCCCACCCGGTGTCAGGGCCGAAAATGGCGCCGTACACCTTGTGGAACTGGACGATGACCCAGGAGACAGGTGTCGTGATGAAGCTGAAGAGGCTGGCAATCGTGTCCACTGATCATGCTCCTTGGGCATGGGACGGGGTCTCTGCGGCCGGGCTCGAAGGGCTCGTCGGACCTGTGGGAGAGGTCCGCCCCTCGGTGGCCGGTTCGGCGGCGGAGGTCCCGCCCCTGCGTGCACGCCAGGCGTCACGCAGCATTTCGTGCCACCGCGGACGCTTGCGCGGCGGAACATGGTCCACACCACCCGGCGACCATGGATTGCACCGGAGGATGCGCCAGGCCGTGAGCGCTGTGCCCTTGATGGCACCGTGCCGGTCGATGGCCGTGTAGCCGTAGTGGGAACACGACGGGTAGTACCTGCACACCGGCCCCAGCAGCGGACTGATCGTCCACTGGTAGATCTTGATCAGAACCAGCAGCGGGTACTTCATCGCGCGCCCCCTCCCAGCAGCCGCCGCAGGGCGGCATCCAGGTCTCGGGCCAGTTGTGCATGGTCGGCGTCACCCGCACCGGGCAGCGCTCGTACGACTACCAGGCTACCGGGGGGCAACTGGTCGACTCGCTCGCGCATCAGATGGCGAAGCCTGCGCTTCACCTTGTTGCGCACCACCGCACCGCCCACGGCCTTGCTCACGACGAAACCCGCACACGACGGGGGAGCGCTCTCCCCAGGCGCATGCGGGTCCGTGGCACCGCTACGAAGATGGACGACGAGATGCCGGCTTCCTGCCCGGCGCCCCCGTCGTACCGCGGTCGCGAAGTCCTCGCGCCGCCTCAGCCGGTTCTCGGTGGGCAGCACGACGTCATGACCTGACCGGGATCAGGCGGACAGACGGGCGCGACCCTTGCTGCGGCGGGACGCGAGAATCGCGCGGCCGGCACGGGTGCGCATACGCAGCCGGAAGCCGTGGGTCTTGGCGCGACGACGGTTGTTCGGCTGGAAGGTGCGCTTGCTCACTCGGGGGCTCCAGAAAGACTCGGTGTTTGCGGGGTGCCGTCCTGGCTGTCACCGTGCGCCCACGAGTAGCTCGCGTTACGCCCGAGTGCACCGCTGACCGATCACCTTGCGTGATCTGTGCCCATCGGAGGCAGGCGGCAGCAGCCATCGACAACTCGACCTGGTCACGGTACGCGCGACTGCGCCATTCGGTCAAACCGGCGACGACTGGGGGACACTTGTCCACAGCCTGGGGACAACAACTTGAACCGTACCGGCCGCGCTGACTACCGTGGCTTGACTCCGGTTCGTTCCCTTGACGAGTCGTTTCCTTAATCCCCCCACCACCCGATTCACATCCCGACCCGTCCTCCGCATCACACGATCGAAGGACCTGTGAGAGAGCGTGCCCTGTGGCTGACGTACCTGCCGATCTTGCCGCAGTGTGGCCACGCGTACTGGAGCAGCTCCTCGGGGAGGGCCGCGGACAGGGGGTCGAGGGCAAGGACGAGCACTGGATCCGGCGCTGCCAGCCACTGGCACTCGTCGCCGACACCGCGCTGCTCGCCGTACCCAACGAGTTCGCGAAGGGTGTGCTCGAGGGCCGCCTCGCCCCCGTCGTCAGCGAGAGCCTGAGCCGCGAGTGCGGACGCCCGATCCGCATCGCGATCACCGTCGACGACACCGTCGGCGAACCCTCGCCCCCACCGGCGCCCCGCCCCCAGCCACGCTACGAGGAGCCCGAGCTTCCGGCCGTCCGCCAGGAACGCCCCGAGCGCTCCGAGCGCTCCGAGCGCCCCGATCACCCGGAGCGGTCCGACCGGCAGGAGCGCGAGCCGTACGACGGCTACGAGGGATACGAGAGCTACGGCCGCCGCCGTACCGACCAGCAGCAGGGCCCCTCCGGTGACCAGCTGCCCACCGCCCGCCCCGCCTACCCGTCGGAGTACCAGCGTCCGGAGCCCGGCGCCTGGCCGCGGCCGGCTCAGGAGGAGTACGGCTGGCAGCAGCAGCGCCTCGGCTTCCCGGAACGGGACCCGTACGCCACACCCCCGCAGGACACCTACGGCTCGCAGGACACCTACGGATCCCAGGACTCGTACGGCTCGCAGGACGGTTACGGCGGCGGCCCGCCCGCACAGGACTACCGTCCGCAGCCCATGGACCGGCCGTCCTACGACCAGCAGCGCTCCGACTACGACACATCACGCGGCGACTACGACCAGCGCGACGCCAGGCGCCGCGAGCTGCCCGACCCGCCCTCAGGCTCCGGGCACGTCCACCGCGGCGGCCCGGTGGGTCCGAACCTGCCCACCACCGGCGCGCCCAGCCCGCTGGCGGCGCAGCCGGCACCGGCGGCCGGCCCCGGTGAGCCGACCGCGCGGCTGAACCCGAAGTACCTCTTCGACACGTTCGTCATCGGCGCGTCCAACCGCTTCGCGCACGCGGCCGCGGTCGCCGTCGCCGAGGCACCCGCGAAGGCCTACAACCCGCTGTTCATCTACGGGGAGTCCGGGCTCGGCAAGACCCATCTGCTGCACGCGATCGGGCACTACGCGCGGAGCCTGTACCCCGGCACGCGCGTGCGGTACGTGAGCTCGGAGGAGTTCACCAACGAGTTCATCAACTCCATCCGCGACGGCAAGGGCGACAGCTTCCGCAAGCGGTACCGCGAGATGGACATCCTGCTCGTCGACGACATCCAGTTCCTGGCGGACAAGGAGTCGACGCAGGAGGAGTTCTTCCACACCTTCAACACGCTCCACAACGCCAACAAGCAGATCGTGCTCTCCAGCGACCGGCCGCCCAAGCAGCTGGTCACGCTGGAGGACCGGCTGCGGAACCGTTTCGAGTGGGGTCTGATCACCGACGTCCAGCCGCCGGAGCTGGAGACGCGCATCGCGATCCTGCGCAAGAAGGCCGTGCAGGAACAGCTCAACGCCCCGCCGGAGGTGCTGGAGTTCATCGCCTCCCGGATCTCGCGGAACATCCGTGAGCTGGAGGGCGCGCTGATCCGGGTGACGGCGTTCGCCTCGCTCAACCGGCAGCCGGTGGACCTGGGCCTGACGGAGATCGTCCTCAAGGACCTGATGCCCGGCGGCGACGACTCGACGCCGGAGATCACCTCGACGGCCATCATGGGCGCCACGGCCGACTACTTCGGCCTCACGGTCGAGGACCTGTGCGGCAGCTCCCGGGGCCGGCAGCTGGTGACGGCACGCCAGATCGCCATGTACCTGTGCCGTGAGCTGACGGACCTGTCGCTGCCGAAGATCGGCGCGCTGTTCGGCGGCCGTGACCACACCACGGTGATGCACGCCGACCGGAAGATCCGCAATCTGATGGCCGAGCGGCGCTCCATCTACAACCAGGTCACCGAACTCACCAACCGCATCAAGGCCGGCTGAGCGGCCCACAGGCCGGACGGACTCCGTCGAGGGCGCCCCTGGAGCGATCCGGGGGCGCCTTTTCGTGTCGCGCGGGCGGTCCGAGGCCGCCCTCGACAGAGTCCTGGAGCGGTCCGAGGGCGCCCTCGACGTGTCCCGGGGCGCCTCGCCTCCTCGTGAAGCCCTCGGCGCTGTTCGATTCCGAAGCCGGGTTACGGCCTTCCTCCACAGATTCGGTGACTTTTTCCCGTCCACATCCTGGGGACCGGGAAGTTGTCCCGATCTTGTCCACAGGGCAGCCTGTCGAGGGGCCATCAGGCCAGTTCAGAGGGCTGTGGATACGTGGAAAAACGATCTCCACAGGCTGTGGACAAAGTGGAGGCCGACAACCTGTGCACCGAGTTGTCCACGGACAACCCACAGGGTGAAGGCGGTTGTCCCCAGTGATCGCCCGGTTCTCCACATGGCTGTCCACTGTTCGGCAACACGACGCACTCTCTCACCGTGGCGAGTGAAAGGCGTCACACCGAGCTGCCGAAGGGGCCTGTGGGAAAGAGCCCCAAACCTGGGGACGGAGCTGGGGAGAACTCGCCCCTCCCTGGGGACGGGATGTGCAGAACTTTCTGTTCTCCACAGAGAGGCCCAGTTGTCCACGGCCTCCACCCACAGGCCCCGTGGACAAAATCCCCAACCTGACCTGCGGAAACGAGGTTATCCACGGTATCCACAGGCCCTACTACTACTCCCAACTAGAGAGAGCGAGGAATTCGTTTCGAAGGGGGCCCTGTGCACAACTCGGTGTCTCGGCCCCGACTGCCACTCGTCACGACTTGACCCCGAGGGGCACCTACTGTCAGTGCGGTGCGTCAGACTGTTCCCGGTGTCCTTCCCCTCACCGGGGCCGACGACACCGAGTCAGACGACGAAAGCCAGGCAGGGCGAGAAGCGCCGGCAACAGCAGGAGGCGGCAACAGTGAAGATCCGGGTGGAACGCGACGTACTCGCGGAGGCAGTGGCCTGGGCGGCGCGCAGCCTCCCGGCCCGTCCGCCGGCCCCTGTCCTCGCCGGCCTGCTCCTGAAGGCCGAGGACGGCCAGCTGAGCCTGTCCAGCTTCGACTACGAGGTCTCCGCGCGGGTGTCGGTGGAGGCGGAGGTCGAGGAGGAGGGCACGGTCCTCGTCTCGGGCCGGCTGCTGGCCGACATCTGCCGCGCCCTCCCCAACCGGCCGGTGGAGATTTCCACAGACGGTGTACGGGCGACGGTGGTCTGCGGCTCCTCGCGGTTCACACTCCACACACTGCCTGTGGAGGAATACCCGGCCCTGCCGCAGATGCCGAACGCGACGGGCACGGTCCCCGGCGAGGTCTTCGCCTCCGCGGTGCAGCAGGTCGCCATCGCGGCCGGCCGTGACGACACGCTGCCCGTCCTCACCGGTGTGCGCATCGAGATCGAGGGCGACACCGTCACGCTGGCCTCCACCGACCGTTACCGCTTCGCGGTCCGCGAGTTCCTGTGGAAGCCGGAGAACCCGGAGGTCTCCGCGGTCGCCCTGGTGCCCGCCAAGACGCTCCAGGACACCGCCAAGGCGCTGACCAGCGGTGACCAGGTGATCCTGGCGCTGTCCGGCTCGGGCGCGGGTGAGGGCCTGATCGGCTTCGAGGGCGCCGGCCGCCGTACCACCACGCGTCTGCTGGAGGGCGACCTCCCGAAGTACCGCACGCTGTTCCCGACCGAGTTCAACAGCGTCGCCGTGATCGAGACCGCCCCCTTCGTGGAGGCCGTCAAGCGCGTGGCCCTGGTCGCCGAGCGCAACACCCCGGTGCGGCTGAGCTTCGAGCAGGGCGTGCTCATCCTGGAGGCCGGTTCCAGCGACGACGCACAGGCTGTGGAAAGGGTCGACGCCCAGCTGGAGGGCGACGACATCTCGATCGCCTTCAACCCGACGTTCCTGCTGGACGGCCTGAGCGCCATCGACTCCCCGGTGGCCCAGCTGTCCTTCACCACGTCCACCAAGCCGGCGCTGCTCAGCGGCCGTCCGGCGGTGGACGCGGAGGCGGACGACGCCTACAAGTACCTGATCATGCCGGTGCGGCTCAGCGGCTGAGGTGCGCCCGCCGCAGCGACTGCCGGGGGTGTGGGGGTCGCCCCCCCACAAGACCGCGGTATGCCGGTGCGGCTCAGCGGCTGACCGTCGTTCCGAGCAAAGCCGCAGGTGAGGGCTGCGTATGAGCGCGTATGCCCACAGATGTGCGCGGGCGTCCGGGTTTAGGCTCGGACGCCGGCACGTACGTGCCGTCACGCCACGTCGCATACCTAAGGATCACAACTGATGGAGCTCGGTCTCGTCGGCCTCGGCAAGATGGGCGGCAACATGCGCGAGCGGATTCGCCGCGCGGGTCACACCGTCCTCGGATACGACCGCAACCCGGACCTCGCCGACGTCCACAGCCTGCGGGAGCTTGTGGACAAGCTCAGCGGCCCCCGTGTGGTGTGGGTGATGGTTCCGGCGGGCGGGCCGACCCAGTCCACGATCGACGAGCTCGCCGAGCTGCTCGAGCCGGGTGACGTCGTCGTGGACGGCGGCAACTCCCGCTGGACGGACGACGAGAAGCACGCCGAGGAACTGGCGGCCAAGGGCATCGGCTTCGTCGACTGCGGTGTCTCGGGCGGCGTCTGGGGCCTGGAGAACGGCTACGCGCTGATGTACGGCGGCGACAAGGAGAACGTCGCCAAGGTGCAGCCGGTGTTCGACGCCCTCAAGCCGGAGGGCGACTTCGGCTCGGTGCACGCGGGCAAGGTCGGTGCGGGCCACTTCGCGAAGATGGTCCACAACGGCATCGAGTACGCCATGATGCAGGCCTACGCCGAGGGCTGGGAGCTCCTGGAGAAGGTCGACTCGGTGACCGACGTCCGGGAGGTGTTCCGTTCCTGGCAGGAGGGCACCGTCATCCGTTCCTGGCTGCTCGACCTCGCGGTGAACGCGCTGGACGAGGACGAGCACCTGGACGGGCTCCGGGGTTTTGCACAGGACTCCGGTGAGGGACGCTGGACCGTGGAGGCCGCCATCGACAACGCGGTCCCGCTGCCGGCGATCACCGCCTCGCTGTTCGCGCGGTTCGCCTCCCGTCAGGAGGACTCGCCGCAGATGAAGATGATCGCGGCGCTGCGGAACCAGTTCGGCGGCCACGCGGTCGAGAAGAAGTAGTCCGCAGGGCACGTCCCGTGCCCACAGGACCGTATCCACAGGACCGTTCCCGCGGTCCGCAACGCCGAGGGAGGTCGGCGGAACGACCATGCACGTCACGCATCTGTCGCTGGCCGACTTCCGGTCCTATCCCCGGGTCGAGGTCCCGCTCGACCCGGGGGTGACGGCCTTCGTCGGGCCCAACGGGCAGGGCAAGACGAACCTGGTCGAGGCGGTCGGCTACCTCGCCACCCTCGGCAGCCACCGGGTCTCCTCCGACGCACCGCTGGTCCGCATGGGCGCCGACCGCGCGATCGTCCGGGCCCAGGTCCGGCAGGGTGATCGGCAGCAGCTCGTCGAGCTGGAGCTGAACCCGGGCCGCGCCAACCGTGCCCGCATCAACAGGTCCTCGCAGGTCAGGCCCCGGGACGTGCTGGGGATCGTACGGACCGTGCTGTTCGCGCCCGAGGACCTCGCCCTGATCAAGGGCGACCCCGGTGAGCGGCGCCGTTTCCTGGACGAGCTGATCACCGCGCGTTCCCCGCGCATGGCGGGTGTGCGCTCCGACTACGACCGGGTGCTCAAGCAGCGCAACACCCTGCTGAAGTCGGCCGCGCTGGCGCGCCGGCACGGCGGCCGCACCCTGGACCTGTCCACGCTCGACGTCTGGGACCAGCACCTCGCGCGTGCGGGCGCCGAGCTCCTGGCGCAGCGGCTGGACCTGATCGCCACGCTCCAGCCGCTGGCCGACAAGGCGTACGAGCAGCTCGCGCCCGGTGGCGGACCGGTCGCCCTGGAGTACAAGCCGTCCGCGCCCGGCGAGGCCCATACGCGCGAGGACCTTTTCGAGCAGCTGACGGCCGCGCTCGCCGAGGCTCGCAAGCAGGAGATCGAGCGGGGTGTCACCCTGGTCGGTCCGCACCGCGACGATCTGCTGCTCAAGCTGGGCCAGCTGCCCGCCAAGGGCTACGCCTCCCACGGTGAGTCCTGGTCGTACGCGTTGGCGCTCCGTCTGGCCTCCTACGACCTGCTGCGCGCGGAGGGCAACGAGCCGGTGCTGGTGCTCGACGACGTCTTCGCCGAGCTGGACGCGCGGCGGCGCGAGCGGCTGGCCGAGCTGGTGGCGCCCGGCGAGCAGGTCCTGGTGACCGCGGCGGTCGACGACGACGTGCCCCATGTGCTGGCGGGTGCGCGGTTCGCCGTGGCCGAGGGGACGGTGGAGCGCGTATGAGCGACCGGGGCACGTCCGAAAGCGGTGCCGGGAGGGCCCCTGAGCCGTCCGGTGTCGACCTCGCGCGTGTGGCGTTGCGCGCGGCCAGGGAGGCGGCACGCGCGCGTGGGGACGCGGCGCAGCAGAAGAAGCAGGCGCGGCGCGGCGGCCTGCGCTCCGGTGCGCGTGCCGACCGGCGCGACCCGATGGCGCTCGGCCCGGCGATCAACCGGCTGCTCAGCGAGCGGGGCTGGGAGGCCCCGGCCGCGGTGGGCGGGGTGATGGGGCGCTGGCCCGAGATCGTCGGCGAGGACGTGGCCAAGCACTGTGAGCCGGAGCGGTACGACGAGGACGAGCGGGTGCTGGTCGTGCGCTGCGACTCCACGGCGTGGGCGACGAATCTGCGGCTGCTCGCGCCGACTCTGGTCGCGCGTCTGAACGAGGACCTCGGGCATGGCACCGTGCGGCTGATCAAGGTTGTCGGTCCCGGTGGTCCCGCTCGTCGTTTCGGGCCCCTGCGTGCTCCCGGGAGCAGGGGTCCCGGGGACACGTACGGGTGACCGGGCGCCCGTTCCGGCCCCTTCAGCCCCACGTGATGGACATCACAACGTGGGTCTCGGCAGTGCTGTTCCGCCGTCGGTGCCCGTTTCGTCGTGGCACCGCACACGGTTGCGAATCGCCACCTGACTCCTAAGTAGCCAAGGGTTGACGGCCCGAAGCGCTGAGTGCCCTCGTGGGGCTCTTGGAGCCCCCATCCGCATATCGGGAGTCGGACGAGACCGGTTGAGGGCGGCACATGCGGACTCAGGTACCGGCAAACCCCCATCGATGTCAGTGCTACCGGTAGAATGGAAGACAATCCCGCCCCGAACGTGGGGACCGCCCGGGAAAAGCTGAGCAACGCTGATCAAGGCTTACCAACGCAACATGCCGCAGCCGCTCCGGCAACCTGCCGACGAGCCCGGCTCGTGCTGTGCCAGAAAGGGCGCTTCGTGGCCGATTCCGGCAACCCCAACGAGAACATCCCGTCCACCGACACCGGCGTCAGTGACGCGGCGAGCACCTCGGCCGACGAGGCCGCCGCGTCGTACGACGCGAGCGCCATCACCGTCCTCGAAGGCCTGGACGCGGTCCGTAAGCGACCCGGTATGTACATCGGGTCGACCGGCGAGCGGGGACTGCACCACTTGGTGCAGGAGGTCGTCGACAACTCGGTCGACGAGGCGCTGGCCGGACACGCGGACACCATCGACGTCACGATCCTGGCGGACGGCGGCGTCCGCGTCGTCGACAACGGCCGCGGTATCCCGGTGGGCATCGTCCCCTCCGAGGGCAAGCCCGCCGTCGAGGTCGTCCTGACCGTGCTGCACGCGGGCGGCAAGTTCGGCGGCGGCGGCTACGCGGTCTCCGGCGGTCTGCACGGTGTGGGCGTCTCCGTGGTCAACGCGCTGTCGACGCGGGTGGCCGTCGAGATCAAGACCGACGGCCACCGTTGGACGCAGGACTACAAGCTGGGTGTGCCCACCGCGCCCCTCGCCCAGCACGAGGCCACCGAGGAGACCGGGACCTCGGTCACCTTCTGGGCCGACGGCGACATCTTCGAGACCACCGACTACTCCTTCGAGACGCTCTCCCGGCGCTTCCAGGAGATGGCGTTCCTCAACAAGGGCCTGCGGATCAACCTCACCGACGAGCGTGAGTCGGCGAAGGCCACCGCCGGTGCGGACGAGGCGGGCGAGGACGAGAAGTACGAGGTCAAGTCCGTCTCGTACCACTACGAGGGCGGCATCCTCGACTTCGTGAAGTACCTCAACTCCCGCAAGGGGGAAGTGGTGCACCCCACCGTGATCGACCTGGAGGCCGAGGACAAGGACAGGAACCTGTCCCTCGAGGTCGCCATGCAGTGGAACGGCGGCTACACGGAGGGCGTGTACTCCTTCGCCAACATCATCCACACCCATGAGGGCGGTACGCACGAGGAGGGCTTCCGCGCGGCGCTCACCTCGCTCATCAACAAGTACGCGCGGGACAAGAAGCTGCTGCGCGAGAAGGACGACAACCTCACGGGTGACGACATCCGCGAGGGTCTGACCGCGATCATCTCGGTCAAGCTGAGCGAGCCGCAGTTCGAGGGCCAGACCAAGACCAAGCTGGGCAACACCGAGGTGAAGACCTTCGTCCAGAAGGTCGTCTACGAGCACCTCAACGACTGGCTGGACCGCAACCCCAACGAGGCCGCGGACATCATCCGCAAGGGCATCGCGGCGGCCACCGCGCGCGTGGCGGCCCGCAAGGCGCGTGACCTGACCCGCCGCAAGGGTCTGCTGGAGTCGGCGTCGCTGCCGGGCAAGCTGTCCGACTGCCAGTCGAACGACCCCACCAAGTGCGAGATCTTCATCGTCGAGGGTGACTCCGCCGGCGGTTCGGCCAAGTCCGGCCGCAATCCGCAGTACCAGGCGATCCTCCCGATCCGCGGCAAGATCCTCAACGTCGAGAAGGCGCGCATCGACCGGATCCTGCAGAACCAGGAGATCCAGGCGATGATCTCCGCGTTCGGCACGGGTGTGCACGAGGACTTCGACATCGAGAAGCTCCGCTATCACAAGATCATTCTGATGGCGGACGCCGACGTCGACGGCCAGCACATCAACACCCTGCTGCTGACCTTCCTGTTCCGCTTCATGCGGCCGCTGGTCGAGGCCGGACACGTGTACCTGTCCCGTCCGCCGCTCTACAAGATCAAGTGGGGCCGGGACGACTTCGAGTACGCGTACTCCGACCGCGAGCGCGACGCGCTGATCGAGATGGGCCGCAACGCCGGCAAGCGCATCCGCGAGGACTCCGTCCAGCGCTTCAAGGGTCTCGGCGAGATGAACGCCGAGGAGCTGCGCGTCACCACGATGGACCAGGAGCACCGGGTCCTCGGCCAGGTCACCCTGGACGACGCCGCCCAGGCCGACGACCTGTTCTCGGTCCTCATGGGCGAGGACGTCGAAGCCCGCCGCGCGTTCATCCAGCGCAACGCCAAGGACGTCCGCTTCCTCGACATCTGAGTCGGTCTCAGCTGACCGCACCAGGAAGGACCTTCACCAGCAATGACCGACGAGAACACTCCTGTGACGACGCCCGAGGGTGACGCCCTGGCCATGCGGGTCGAGCCCGTCGGGCTCGAGACGGAGATGCAGCGCTCCTACCTCGACTACGCGATGTCCGTCATCGTCTCGCGTGCGCTGCCGGACGTCCGTGACGGCCTCAAGCCCGTGCACCGCCGCGTGCTGTACGCCATGTACGACGGCGGCTACCGCCCCGAGCGCGGCTTCTACAAGTGCGCCCGCGTCGTCGGCGACGTCATGGGCAACTACCACCCGCACGGCGACACCTCCATCTACGACGCCCTGGTGCGCCTCGCCCAGCCCTGGTCGATGCGGATGCCGCTCGTCGACTCCAACGGCAACTTCGGCTCTCCGGGCAACGACCCGGCGGCGGCCATGCGGTACACCGAGTCGAAGATGGCGCCGCTGGCGATGGAGATGGTCCGCGACATCGACGAGGAGACCGTCGACTTCACGGACAACTACGACGGCCGCTCCCAGGAGCCGACCGTCCTGCCGGCCCGCTTCCCGAACCTGCTGATCAACGGCTCGGCCGGTATCGCGGTCGGCATGGCGACCAACATCCCGCCGCACAACCTGCGCGAGGTCGCGGCCGGCGCCCAGTGGTACCTGGAGAACTTCGAGTCCTCGCACGAGGAGCTGCTGGACGCGCTCATCGAGCGCATCAAGGGCCCCGACTTCCCGACCGGCGCCCTCGTGGTCGGCCGCAAGGGCATCGAGGAGGCGTACCGCACGGGCCGCGGTTCGATCACCATGCGCGCGGTGGTCGAGGTCGAGGAGATCCAGAACCGCCAGTGCCTGGTGGTCACGGAGCTGCCCTACCAGACCAACCCCGACAACCTCGCGCAGAAGATCGCCGACCTGGTGAAGGACGGCAAGATCGGCGGCATCGCGGACGTCCGCGACGAGACGTCGTCCCGGACCGGCCAGCGCCTGGTCATCGTGCTGAAGCGGGACGCGGTCGCCAAGGTCGTCCTGAACAACCTCTACAAGCACACCGACCTGCAGACCAACTTCGGCGCCAACATGCTGGCCCTGGTCGACGGCGTGCCGCGCACGCTCTCCCTGGACGCGTTCATCCGGCACTGGGTGAACCACCAGATCGAGGTCATCGTCCGCCGTACGCGCTTCCGGCTGCGCAAGGCCGAGGAGCGGGCGCACATCCTGCGCGGCCTGCTGAAGGCCCTGGACGCCATCGACGAGGTCATCGCGCTGATCCGGCGCAGTGACACCGTGGAGATCGCTCGCGGGGGTCTGATGGACCTCCTGGAGATCGACGACATCCAGGCCAACGCCATCCTGGAGATGCAGCTGCGCCGGCTGGCCGCCCTGGAGCGCCAGAAGATCGTCCAGGAGCACGACGAACTCCAGGCGAAGATCAACGAGTACAACGAGATCCTCGCCTCCCCGGTCCGCCAGCGCGGCATCGTCAGCCAGGAGCTGGCCGCGCTCGTCGAGAAGTACGGCGACGACCGCAAGACGAAGCTGATCCCCTACGAGGGCGACATGTCCATCGAGGACCTGATCGCCGAGGAGGACATCGTCGTCACGGTCACGCGCGGCGGCTACATCAAGCGCACCAAGACCGACGACTACCGGGCCCAGAAGCGCGGCGGCAAGGGCGTACGCGGCACGAAGCTCAAGGAAGACGACATCGTCAACCACTTCTTCGTGTCCACCACCCACCACTGGCTGCTGTTCTTCACCAACAAGGGCCGGGTCTACCGGGTGAAGGCCTACGAGCTGCCCGACGCCGGCCGGGACGCGCGCGGGCAGCACGTGGCGAACCTGCTGGCCTTCCAGCCGGACGAGACGATCGCCCAGATCCGCGCGATCCGCGACTACGAGGCGGTGCCCTACCTGGTCCTGGCCACCAAGGCGGGCCTGGTGAAGAAGACACCGCTGAAGGACTACGACTCCCCGCGTTCGGGCGGTGTGATCGCGATCAACCTGCGGGAGCAGGAGGACGGTTCCGACGACGAACTGATCGGTGCCGAACTCGTCTCGGCCGACGACGATCTGCTGCTGATCAGCAAGAAGGCGCAGTCGATCAGGTTCACGGCGACGGACGACACGCTCCGTCCCATGGGCCGCGCGACCTCGGGCGTCAAGGGCATGAGTTTCCGCGAGGGGGACGAGCTGCTCTCGATGAATGTTGTTCGACCCGGTACGTTCGTGTTCACTGCCACGGACGGCGGGTACGCGAAGCGGACCGCCGTCGACGAGTACCGCGTCCAGGGTCGCGGCGGCCTCGGCATCAAGGCCGCCAAGATCGTCGAGGACCGCGGCACCCTCGTCGGCGCGCTGGTGGTCGAGGAGACCGACGAGATCCTCGCCATCACGCTGTCGGGTGGTGTGATTCGTACGCGAGTCAACGAGATCAGGGAAACCGGCCGTGACACCATGGGCGTCCAACTGATCAATCTGGGCAAGCGCGATGCCGTGGTCGGCATCGCCCGTAACGCCGAGGCCGGACGCGAGGCGGAGGAAGTCGACGGCGACGTGGCCGTGGACGAGACCACCGACGGGGACGCGACCACCAGGACGGACGAGGGTGAGGCGCCCTCGGCCGAGTAGCACGAGGAGTGAGTCAGCGTGAGTGGAGCCACGGGCGCCGGACCGGCCGGTACCAGCAGGGGAACGGACGGCGGCGGCCGTGGCTCCGCCGCGCGGGCGGCGGATCCGCACACGACCAATCTCAAAGCGATCAAGCCGCACGCCAAGGACGCCTCCTCGTCCGACAGGCAGGGATCCCAGGGGGGAACCGTGACGGACACCCGAGGCCCGCAGCAGGCCGCGCCCGGCCAGGGCGCCGCTCAGACGGCCTCACCACTGCCGGGGGAACGGCAGTCGCAGCAGCAGGCGGGCCCGTACCACCCGCCGCAGGCCTACCCGGCGCAGGCCGGTACGGCGGCCGGCCAGACCGGCGCGGTACGACGTCCCCGCACGGGGGCGCGCACCACCCCGCGCGTGCGCAAGGCACGTCTGCGGGTGTCGAAGGCCGACCCGTGGTCGGTGATGAAGGTCAGCTTCCTGCTCTCCATCGCGCTCGGCATCTGCACGATCGTCGCGTCCGCGGTGCTGTGGATGGTCATGGACGCCATGGGCGTGTTCTCGACGGTCGGCAGCACGATCTCCGAGGCGACCGGCTCCAACGAGTCGAACGGTTTCGACCTCCAGTCGTTCCTGTCGCTGCCCAACGTCCTGATGTTCACGACGGTCATCGCGGTCATCGACGTCGTCCTGGCGACGGCGCTGGCGACGCTCGGCGCGTTCATCTACAACCTATCCGCGGGTTTCGTGGGCGGTGTCGAGCTGACGCTGGCCGAGGACGAGTGAGCTGCTCACAGCGGTCTCCCCGCCCGTTTTGAGGGCCGCGCGACAACCGATTTTGGGACTGCCCCGGTCGTGCGCTAATCTTCAGGAGTCAGCGCGCGGGACACACACCGCAGAGCGCGGCGGGGCTATAGCTCAGTTGGTTAGAGCGCATCCCTGATAAGGATGAGGCCACAGGTTCAAATCCTGTTAGCCCCACCATCGAGAAGACCCCCAACCGATCACGGTTGGGGGTCTTCTCGTTCACGGGGCGCATCAGCCGGTGGGCGGTGCCCAGGGGCCCGGGCCGGAGGGGTGTGCCCCGGGTGGCGCCCTCGAAGCGATCGCAGTGGCTGATATCCGTCCCCTGCCGTGGACAGCGAAGAAGACCCCGGTCGGATGTCGACCGGGGTCTTCTGGTGTCGGCTCGGGCCGTGGTGCTGTACGCGAGTTCGCCAGGACTCCGGGAAGCGGCGACGGCGCGAGGAGGGGGCGGTGGAGGCCCTGTGATCAGCGCTGGAGGGGGATGCGGCCGGTGACGGGTTCCGTGCGGGTGGACGCCGTGTCGTCGGAGCAGTCCGCGGAGCCGGACTCCGCCGTCGTGTCCGAGGACGGACGGTGCCGGCAACTGGGAGACTTGCCGTGGGCCTCGGCGTGGATGCGCTGTTTCATCGTGGGGGGCAGGGCCCTGGACAGTGGCCAGGACCGCGGGGTCGTCGTCGGCGCCGACACGTTCGGGGTGCTGCCGCTGTTGCGCGTCTTGTCGGTCTGCGGTACGGCCGCGGAAGCGGTCGTGGTGATGAGTCCGAGCGCCGTGCACAGCGCGAGGAAGGCGGTGACGATGGCGTTCCACAGCTTCATGACCTTGTTCCGGGCCATGGCCCCTCACTTTCGGGTTGGGCGATTTGCGTACTTTCCTCATGATGTGTATGGGGCCCGCGAAGTGGTGGACCGACGCCCGTGGCGCGTGGATGTTCAGATGAACACCACACGGATGGGTGCATAAGCGGAGAAAAGATGCAGAACCGGCGTAGAAGCCGCCAAAGTGACCGTCCGTGCGGATGTGGTCATCCTCCGGCCGGATCGCCGTACTCCGCTTCTACTGCGCCGTGCCGGAGGGCAGTTGGCGGGGTCGACGCAGGTCACCGATCGGTATCGACCGGTGTGTATAGTCGGGCGCCAGAGGTCCCCTACGTCAAGGAAAGACGAGGTCGCGCGGTGAAGAAGCTTCTCCTGGTCGCACTGGCCGCCATCGGCGGGCTCCTCGTGTACCGCCAGATCCAGGCGGATCGCGCCGAGCAGGATCTGTGGACGGAGGCGACTGACTCCGTGCCCACGGGTTCGTGAGTACCGATATCCGACGCTGAACAGACCCCGGCCGCCCACGCGGTCGGGGTTTCGTGTGTACCGGGGACTTGTCGGAGGGCCTCGTCCGCGGGGCAGGATGGGCGCGGTGCGACGTCCGGGCGACGACGAGGGGTGGCGCGTGAGGGGACGGCGGGGTAGGGCCCGGGCCGGGCACGGCGGGCCTCCGGCCGGCGGACGTGCGGGCGTGGTGACGCTCGTGTCCGTGACGGTGCTGGGGCTGGCCGGTGTGCTGCCGGGGCGGGTGGCCGTCGCGGACGAGGCCGCCGAAGACGTCGGGGCCTACGCCTTCGCCGGGGACGCGCGGAGGATCGACGGCGCCGTGAGCACCGCGGACGCCGTGGAACGACTGGAGCCCGGCCGCACCTACCGGAGCACCCTCCCGGCGAGCGGGCCTGTCTACTACCGTCTCGAACTCGACGCCACCACGAACACCTACGTCTCCGCCACCGCCGCACCCCCGGCCGGCCGCACCGCCTCCGTCATCGACGGGGTCAAGGTGTCCGTGCAGGACGGCGAGGGCCGCTCCTGCGACGTGGACACGGCGAGCTTCGGCACCGCCGGCAGCCGGCACCCGGTCGCCGCGTGGGCCATGCGGGAGATCTCCCCCAGGAGATCGCTCTGCCAGGAAGCCGGTACGTACTACCTGAGCGTCGAACGCGTCGACCCGGACGGGGAGGGCTCCTCCCCCGGCCCCTGGGAGATGGAGCTCACCGCGGTGGCGGAGCCCCCTCTGGAGCGGGCCGGTGCGACGAGCGCGCCGAAGGAATGGAACTCCGCCCCGCCCCAGCCCCTCACCGGGAAGCCCGAACGGCGCTCCGGAGGCGCGGGCTTCTCCCGGGCCACCCCCGTCGGCCAGGGAGTCTGGCGGGACGACATCCGCCCCGGCCAGACACTCTTCTACAAGGTCCCCGTCGACTGGGGCCAGCAGCTCCACGCCACCGCCGAACTGGGCGGTTCGAGCAAGGGCGTCAGAGGCTACACCGCCGCCGCGCTGGACCTGGACCTCTACAGCCCCGTACGCGGTCACGTCGTGGACGTGGGCGTCGGCTACGACGGCGGCCGAAAGGCGGAGAGCCTCGCGCCCCTCCCGCCGGTCGCGTACGTCAACCGGCACGCCGCCGGCCGCCAGGCCGGGGCGATGCGGTTCGCCGGCTCCTACTACCTCGTCGCGCACCTCTCGGCCGCGGTGGCGGACGACTTCGGCGACGGGCCCGTCCCGCTGACGCTGCGGGTGCGGCTGAGCGGTGCGGCACAGGACGGGCCCGGATACGCGGGGGAGTCCGTGCCGCCGGACGTCTTCACGGTCACGGGGGAGGACCGGGAGGCAGCGGCCGAGGGCGAGGACGCGGGCGACGACGCCGCCTTCCGGGCGCTCGCGGTGGGCGGCATCGGTACGGGCACCGCACTGCTGGCGGGGCTCGGTGTGTGGACGCTGGCGGCCCGGCGGCGGGCCGTGCCGTAGGCCGTGGACGGCCCGGACAGCGGCGGTCAGAGGCGCGTGAGGGCCCAGAACCCCACGGCGTAGCAGGCCAGGGCCAGGAGCAGCAGGGGAACGACCACCTGCGCCGGAGGGCCGGGGCGGCGGCTGCGCCGGCGGTGGGTCCGAGGAGCGGTGGACCCGCGCCGTGACGGTGCCTCGCCCCCAGGCGGGGCCTGCGATGCCTGGGCGGTGTACTCCGCGGTGGAGGCGTCGGGACGCGCGGCCGGCCGTGGCAGGGGGGAGCGGAGCTGATGGGTGGGGTCGTGGGGGGACACGGCGGCCGACCGGTGCTGTACCGGCCACCGGGGGGCCTGCTCGGGGGGCGGCGGAGCGGGCGCGGGGGAGGAGGTGACCGTGGCCCGGGGCGGTGGCAGGGGGAAGCTCCCGGTGTCCGACATGCCGTGCGGCTGCGGGAAGGCGCCGGACGCGGCGCCCAGACGTGGATCGGCGGGTACGACGCCCCCGCCCGGGCCCGCACCGGGCGCCCCTGTCCCATCCCGGCCCGCACCGAGCATCCCTGACCTGTTCGGGCCCGCCCTGAGCATCCCTGATCCGTCCGGGCCCGCCCTGAGCTCCCCTGAGCCGGTTCCGACGTTTGTGCCGGCATCCGCCGCCGTGGCCGGCCGGACGGACCCGGGGCCGGCCGTGCCGCCGGAGGCGTCCGCACCCTCCGTGTCCCGGCCGGATCCGGAGCCGGGCGACGAGTCCCCCTCCTCCTCCGGAGCCGTACGCACCACGCCCGAAGCCCGCTTCAGCGGACCGCCCGCGGTGAACCCCGGGGGCAGGGGACCCAGTTGGTCGAAGATCTCGATCAGTTCGTCGTCGGGGCCGGGCTCCGGAAGGAGCTCCGCGGCGGCCGCGAGCGCCTTCCGCGCCCCCGTGGCCGTACGGAACCGCGCCTGCGGATCCGGCTGGAGCAGTGAGGCCACGACCTGCCACAGCGGCTCGGGGATGCCCTGGGGCGCGCCGGGCGTGCCGTGGTCGGCGAAGTACTGGATGAGGGCCTTGGCGTCCGGCTTGGCGCCCTCCAGCAGATACAGCGCCACCAGGCCCACGGCGAACAGGTCGGCGGGGAAGTCCGGCTCGGAGCCCATCAGCTGCTCCGGCGCGAGATAACCCGGCGTGCCCACCACCAGGTTGGTCTCGGTCAGCCGGGGCTCGCCCAGCCGCATCGCGATGCCGAAGTCCGACAGCCGCAGCCGCGGCCTGCCCGTGCCGGTGGCCTCCAGGAGAACGTTGGCGGGCTTGATGTCACGGTGCACGACGTCCTCCGCGTGCACCGCGGCGAGCCCCGCCAGTAACTGGTCGAGCAGGGTGCAGACGAAGGCCGGCGGCAGCGGACCGTAGTCGCCGACCAGGTGGACCAGCGAACCGCCGGCGACCAGGTCCATGGTGAACAGGACCTTGTCGTCGTCGGCGGCCCAGCTCGTGGGCGCCAGGACATGGGGGTGATCGATCCGCAGCGCCTGCTCGCGCACGAAACGGAGCAGGGAGTGGGCGTCGCTCTGCAGCAGGACCTTGGCGGCCACATAACGGCGGCGGCGGTGGTCCCAGGCGCGCCAGACGGCGCCGACACCCCCGCGCCCGATCGGATCGACCAGTTCGTACCGGCCGGCGAAGACCTCACCCATCGCTGTGCGTCGCCCTTCCCCTGCGGTGTCCCCCGTCTTCCGCGCGTCCCCGGCGGCCGGACCCCCCCTTCGGCCGCCGGGCGGGGAGTCAGTTCTGGTGGGACTGGTAGTGCGTGACCGCGTCGGAGGTGCGGCCCGCGCCGTAGACCCGGAGGAACTCTGCCAGCTCGGGGTGCGTGGGGGCGAGGGTGTCGGCGGCCTCGATGATGTCGCCGGCGGCGGCCACCGAACGCAGCAGGGACTGGATCTCACGGACCACCCGCTTGACCGTGGGAGCCCCCGAACTGCTGGTCGTCTGCGTGGTGTTGCTGAGCACCGAGCCCCCCTGTGACCTCTTGATCTCGTCCATGCGCTCGGTCGCCTCGGCCGCGCTCACACTGCCGTCGGCGACCTGCCCCGCCAGGTCCTGCAGCAGTTGCACCCGCTGCACCACGGCGGGATTCCCGATCTTCGCCCGCTGGCCGCTCATCAGCTGCGACAGCATCGGTGCGGACAGTCCCAGAACCCCCGCGAGACGAGCCTGGTTGAGGCCCAGGTCGTCTATGAGCCTACGGAAGAGCGCCCCCAGCGGCTCCCCGTACCAGTTCCGCTGCAGTTCCCGCGCTCTTGCGGTGGCTTCCTGCTGTGCGGCGTCCATTGCGTCTCCCCATCGCTTCCCCAAGAACCGTGGTTCGCTGTAGCGAACCACGTCCGAGCATCTTACGGAGAGTGGTTGGTCACGGGGACCCCCAATCTTTTTGCGGAATCCCCGGGGGGACCCGGTACTCTGGTGCCAGGCGCCCACCGGGATGCGGTTCTCGCAGGTGGACGCTTTCCTCCGGGGCCTTAGCTCAGTTGGTAGAGCGCTGTCTTTGCATGGCAGATGTCAGGGGTTCGACTCCCCTAGGCTCCACACTCGGACCCCTCCCACCTGCGGAAACGCGGTGGGAGGGGTCCCTTGTTTCACGTGAAACGGCGCGGTGGGGGGGGAGGAACCCCCCCCCCCCCCCCCCCCCCCCCCCCCCCCCCCCCCCACCCCCCCCCCCCCCCCCCCCCCCCCCGCACCCCCCCCCCCCCCCCCCCTCACCCCCACCCCCCCCCCAATGAGAAAGGCCGGGGGGGGGGTTCTCTTTGTTCCGGGAAAAGGGTGGGGGTGGGGCAGGAGCCATCCAAGTCTCCTGCCCCACCGCGCCGTTGACGCCGCCGCGCGTCAGGTCTGGTCGTCGCGCCGGGCGGCCTCCTCCTCGGCCTCCTTGGCCTCGACCTCCGGGTCGAGCGTGGCCCCGCTGCTGCCGTCCACCGATGTCAGCTTGGCCGACCCCGACGACACATCCGTCGCGGCCGGCGGCTCCACCAGCCAGTCCGGGTTGGCCTGCTTGTCCCACCACTTCCAGGCGGCGAAGGCACCACCCGCCACGGCGCCCAGGATCAGGACCACCCTCGCGGCACGGCCGGCCTTCGCCCGCCGCCGCTGCTTGCGGACCAGCTTCTGGATCTGCCGCGCCGGAACCTGGCCGCGCAGCGCGATCAGCGCGGCCGCGCCACGGGCCGCGGCCTCTTCCGTCACGGGACCGGCGGCGGCCACCGCCTGCTCGATCCTCGGACGGGAGTAGTCCGCCGCCTGCCGGGCGACCTTGCGGGTGCGGTCGGCGGCCTGGTGGGCGGCCAGGTCGACCTTCGGCGGCACATGCGTCCGGGCCTGCTCCAGATACGGCTGCACATGGGCGCCGTACTGGACGCGGGCCTGGCCTGCGGCCTGCGTCACCATGGGCGCGAGCCGTACGCGGGCCTCCTGCGCGTAGTGCGCGGCCCTGACCTTGGCCGTGTCGGCGTAGGGCGCCACCACTTCCGCGGCGTGCAGCACGCTGTCCTTCGCCGAACCGGTCGCGGCGCGCACGCTGTCGATGCGGGTCACGGGTTCCTCCTCCTCGGTGGCGTACGGTATTTCGACTTTCCACCCTTTTACGGATCATGCCTGCCGGGTCACCGCGCGGCATGCGCGGGCGGGCATCCGGGTGCCGATGGACTTGATCGACGGTGATGTCGACTGTGATAGCGGATGAATCCGGGCAATGGGAGCTTGCCGTCGACAATGCCACGGATCGCCGCCATGCGCCCCCGGCGCGGGACCGCTCACCCGGTTCCGCGCAAGCGGAACGGCCCGGTCCCCCACCGGTGAACGGGCGTCGGGCGACTGCGTGCCCCGTCCGTGCGAGGATCAGGGAGTCACGGAAAGACAACGGAAGGCACATCGTGGCTGAGCAGCTCAACGCCACCCTGAAGACCAACCAGGGCGACATCCAGGTCCGGCTCTTCCCGAACCAGGCGCCGATCACGGTCAAGAACTTCGTCGAGCTCGCCAAGGGCGAGCGGGAGTGGACCCACCCGGCGACCGGTGTGAAGTCCACGGACAAGCTCTATGACGGTACGGTCTTCCACCGGGTGATCAGCGGCTTCATGATCCAGGGCGGGGACCCGCTGGGCAACGGCACCGGTGGTCCCGGCTACCAGTTCGAGGACGAGTTCCACCCGGACCTGCGCTTCGACAAGCCCTACCTGCTGGCGATGGCCAACGCCGGCCCGGGCACCAACGGCTCGCAGTTCTTCATCACCGTCGCCCCGACGGCCTGGCTGAACCGCAAGCACACCATCTTCGGCGAGGTCGCCGACGCCGCCAGCCAGAAGGTCGTCGACGCCATCGCGGCCGCGCAGACCAACCCGCGCACCGACCGTCCGGTGAACGACGTCGTGATCGAGTCGGTCGTGATCGGCGAGGTCAGCAAGGGCTGACACCTCGTCCCCCGGAGCGCGAAAGCCCTCGAAGGGAACCAATCGCCCCGCTCATCCGTAAGGATGGGCGGGGCGGGGCTTTTCCACACGACCTAGGGGATCCCATGGACGACCAGGCAGCCGGCAGTCCGCAGGACGCCCAGAGCGTCCCCGTCTGCTATCGCCACCCGGACCGCGAGACCGGCATCCGCTGCACCCGGTGCGAGCGGCCGATCTGCCCCGAGTGCATGGTCGACGCCTCGGTGGGGTTCCAGTGCCCGGAGTGTGTCCGCAGCGGTTCCGGCACGGGGCACGCGCCGACGGCCTCCATGCCCCGCACGCTCGCCGGTGGAGCCGTCGCCGCCGACCCCCGGCTGCTGACCAAGATCCTCCTCGGGATCAACCTCGCGGTGTTCATCGCCGTACAGGTCCGGTCGTCCCTGCTGGACCACCTCGTGCTGGTCGGCGTCTGGCCGCCGGCGCCGTTCCTTCCCACCGAAGGGGTGGCCGAGGGCGAGTGGTACCGCCTGTTCACCTCGATGTTCACGCACGAGGAGATCTGGCACATCGGCTTCAACATGCTCGGTCTGTGGTGGCTCGGCGGACCGCTGGAGCAGGCCCTCGGCCGCGCCCGCTATCTGGCGCTCTATCTGATCTCGGGCCTGGCGGGCAGCGCGCTGACGTATCTGCTGGCCGCGGGGACCACGGCCTCGCTCGGCGCGTCCGGCGCGATCTTCGGGCTGTTCGGCGCGACCGCCGTACTGATGCGCCGGCTCAACTACGACATGCGGCCGGTCATCGCCCTGCTGGTGATCAATGTGATCATCACGTTCGGCTGGGGCAACATCGCCTGGCAGGCCCATGTCGGAGGGCTCGTCGCCGGTGTCGTGATCGGGTACGCCATGGTGCACGCCCCGCGCGAGCGGCGGGCGCTGGTGCAGTACGGCACGTGTGCGCTGGTGCTGGCCGTGGTCGTCCTGATGACCCTGCTGAGGACGGCGCAGCTTACCTGAGCACCGGGTTTGTCCACAGTCGGTGTTGGATCTTGTGCACAGGGTGTGGGAAGGGTCGAGGGCCAGGCGTTCGATCGGTGTTTCCGCAGCTCAGGCGAGGTGCGAACAGATTTTCGGTTACTGGTATTTCTGTCACACCGGCGTCAATGCCCTGAAAGTTATCCACAGATCGGGTCTGCTATCCACATGTGGACAAGGGCTGTGGATAACTCAGAGGACAACCCTGCCCAGAGCTGATGGACAGCCCTGGGCAGAGGAGCGCTCACTGTACGGCGGGCGTCACTTCCACTGGGTGGAGACGCCGAACCCGGCGGCGATGAACCCGAAGCCCACCACGATGTTCCAGTTGCCCAGGGCGTCGATGGGCAGCGAACCGTCGGTGACGTAGAAGACGACGATCCAGGCCAGGCCGATGAGGAACATGGCCAGCATCACCGGCGCGACCCAGGCACGGTTGGTCAGCTTGATCGCGGTCGTCTGCTTCGCCGGCGGCGGCGTGTAGTCGGCCTTCTTGCGGATACGTGACTTCGGCACGAGGGTCTCTCCTGTCGATGCGCTGCGTGGCCGCGCAGGGAACTGGGTCGGGCTCGGGGCAGCGTACAAGGGGACTCCGAGCACTCCCCCGGGCGTCCGTTAGCGTAGTGCTTCCACGGCGCCGAAGGAGATAAGGGTACGTTGAGCAATTCTGCCGACTTCCCCGGCAAGGAATCCAGTCCTGCCCGCCGACGCCGTCTCCGGCCCGTGCGGATCCTCACCGCGGGCGTCTTCGCTCTGGCGGGACTCATCTTCTTCACCAGCTTCGACACGGCCAAGGGCACCAACATCCGCACGGACGCCTCGCTGCTGAGGCTCTCCGACCTGATCCACGAGCGCAGCCGCAAGAACGGCGAGCTGGAGGAGTCCAACGGAGCGTTGCGCGACGACGTGGAGACCCTCGCCGAGCGCGACGACGGCAGCACCAAGGCGGAGGACGACAAGCTCGCCGCCCTGGAGAAGCGCGCCGGCACGCAGAAGCTCAAGGGCGAGGCGATCACGGTCACCCTCGACGACGCGCCGCCGGACGCCACCGCCAAGCTCCCCGGCTACCCCGAGCCGCAGCCCGACTACCTGGTCATCCACCAGCAGGACCTCCAGGCCGTGGTGAACGCGATGTGGCAGGGCGGCGCCGAGGGCATCAAGGTCATGGACCAGCGGCTGATCTCCACCAGCGCCGTGCGCTGTGTGGGCAACACCCTGATCCTCCAGGGCCGCGTCTACTCACCGCCGTACAAGATCACGGCGGTAGGTGATCCCGAGAAGCTGAAGAAGGCGCTCAGCGCCTCGCCGGCGATCCAGAACTACATGGTGTACGTCAACGTCTACGGGCTCGGCTGGGAGGTCGAGGACAACGGGACGGTGACGCTGCCCGGCTACTCGGGCACGGTGGACCTGCACTACGCGAAGCCCGTGGAGTAGCGGCCGGCCCCGGTTTCACGTGAAACATGCCCGGACATCGAGAAGGGCGGCCCTGAACCACGTATGCGTGGGTGCGCGCGGCCGGGCCGGCCCTGACCTCACACACCCTGTGGAGGCCGGGAAACCGGAGGGGTCGCGCCGTTAGTCTGTTGGCGTACGGCGTGGGTCTGGTGCCGTGGTACGACGGAAGGGACGGCATGTACAGCTGGATCTGGCGGCATCTGCCGGGCAACGGATGGGTGCGGGCACTCATCTCACTGGTGCTGATCGTCGCCGTGGTCTACGTCCTCTTCCAGTACGTCTTCCCGTGGGCCGAGCCGCTGCTGCCCTTCAACGATGTGACGGTGGACAACCAGTGAGCGCGCGCATTCTCGTCGTCGACAACTACGACAGCTTCGTCTTCAACCTGGTCCAGTACCTCTACCAACTGGGCGCCGAGTGCGAGGTCCTGCGCAACGACGAGGTGTCGACGGCGCATGCCCAGGACGGTTTCGACGGGGTGCTGCTGTCGCCGGGGCCCGGCACCCCCGAGGAGGCCGGCGTCTGCGTGGACATGGTCCGGCACTGCGCGTCCACCGGGGTGCCGGTCTTCGGCGTCTGCCTCGGCATGCAGTCGATGCAGGTGGCGTACGGCGGTGTCGTGGGCCGTGCGCCCGAGTTGCTGCACGGCAAGACGTCGCCGGTGGAGCACGAGGGCAAGGGCGTCTTCACGGGCCTGCCCTCCCCGTTCACGGCGACCCGCTACCACTCGCTGGCCGCCGAC
Organism: Streptomyces sp. NPDC053426; assembly: GCF_055585405.1. Lineage (NCBI taxonomy): Bacteria > Bacillati > Actinomycetota > Actinomycetes > Kitasatosporales > Streptomycetaceae > Streptomyces > Streptomyces sp. NPDC053426. Next base: position 231,984 of record NZ_JBVJKE010000003.1, read on the forward strand.
CCGGCCACGGTGCCGGCGGAGCTGGAGGTCACGGCCAGGACGCCGGACGGCATGGTGATGGGGCTCAGGCACCGTGAACTCCTGGTCGAGGGCGTCCAGTTCCATCCCGAGTCGGTGCTGACCGAACACGGCCACCGGATGCTGGCCAACTGGCTGGTGGAGTGCGGCGACGAGGGTGCGGTGGCGAGGTCGGCGGGGCTCGCCCCGGTGGTGGGCAGGGCCACGGCGTGACCGCGCTGCGCCCCGAGCGCGAGTCCGGCGCCGACGCCTACGGCGGCGCCGGCGGACAGGACACCTCGTACGGCGGGCAGCCGTACGGGGCGCCGGGTGCGTACGGGGACGGCTGGTACGGCGACACGGCGTCCGACTCCTACGGCGGCGCTGCCGGGAGCACCGCGTATCTGCCGCCGGTCGACGAGGAGACGGTGGCGCTGCGGATCCCCGAGCCGCCGGAGCGGACGGCTCGGGCGACGCGTGAGGAGTCCGCGTCGGCTCCCTTAGCGGCGCCGGGCGGGCGTGCGGCCCGCAGGAAGGCCGCCAGGAAGCGTCACGGGCGCCGTGGAGGCTCTCACAAGGCCGTGGAGGGCCCTGGCGCGGATGCGGGCCGGGAAGGGGCTCCAGAGGCGCCTGAGGGGGCGTCACGGGCTCCGCTGTCGCGGGTGGAGGCGCGTCGGCAGGCGCGGGCGCGCAAGGCGAGTCCGGCGGTCGTCGCGAGCCGGGCCGTCGGCGAGGTGTTCATCACCTGCGGTGTGCTCATGCTGCTGTTCGTCACCTACCAGTTGTGGTGGACGAACGTGCGGGCGCACGCGCAGGCCGGCAAGGAGGTCAGCGACCTCCAGGAGGACTGGGCCAGCGGCGAGCGCAAGCCGGGGGCGTTCGAGCCGGGGCAGGGCTTCGCGCTGCTGCACATCCCCAAACTGGACGTGGTGGTGCCGATCGCGGAGGGCATCAGCAGCAAGAAGGTGCTCGACCGCGGCATGGTGGGGCACTACGCGGAGGGCGCGCTGAAGACGGCGATGCCGGACGCGAAGACCGGCAACTTCGGGCTCGCGGGCCACCGCAACACGCACGGGGAACCGTTCCGGTACATCAACCGGCTGGAGCCGGGCGACCCGATCGTGGTGGAGACGCAGGACGAGTACTTCGTCTACAAGATGGCGTCGATCCTGCCGGTGACGTCGCCGAGCAATGTGAGCGTCCTCGACCCGGTGCCGAAGGGCTCGGGCTTCACCGGGCCCGGCCGCTACATCACGCTGACCACGTGCACGCCGGAGTTCACCAGCAAGTACCGCTTGATCGTCTGGGGCAAGATGGTCGAGGAACGGCCGCGCAGCAAGGGCAAGCCGGATGCGCTCGTCAGTTAAGGGCAGAGGAAACGTGGCAGCGACCGCCGACGACACCGAAGAACACGCCGACGCGCCCGCGTCCTCGCCGCCACCGGGGCGCCGCCGGCTGGGGCCGGTGGCGATGGTGGTCAGCTTCTTCGGGGAACTCCTCATCACCGTGGGTCTGGTGCTCGGCCTGTTCGTCGTCTACTCGCTGTGGTGGACGAACGTCGTCGCCGACCGCGCGGCGGACAAGCAGGCGGACAAGGTCCGCGACTCCTGGTCCCAGGAGTCCGACGGCGACGGCGGCAGCGGTAAGCCCGCCTCCTACGACAGCAAGAACGGCATCGGCTTCCTGCACGTGCCCGCGATGAGCGGTGACGAGATCCTCGTCGAGAAGGGCACGTCGATGAAGGTCCTCAACGACGGCGTCGCCGGCTACTACACCGACCCCGTGAAGGCGACCCTGCCGACCTCCGGCAAGGAGGGCAACTTCTCCCTCGCCGCCCACCGGGACGGGCACGGCGCGAAGTTCCACGGCATTCACAAGATCGAGAAGGGTGACCCGATCGTCTTCGAGACGAAGGACACCTGGTACGTCTACAAGACCTACGCGATCCTCCCCGAGACCTCGAAGTACAACGTCGACGTCCTCGGGAAGATCCCGAAGGAGTCCGGCAGGAAGAAGGCCGGCCACTACATCACGCTGACCACCTGCACGCCGGTGTACACCAGCAAGTACCGCTACATCGTCTGGGGCGAACTGGTCCGCACGGAGAAGGTGGACGAGGAGCGGACACCGCCGGAGGAATTGCGCTGATTCCCCCTTGGCGAGGGGGCGGTTGTCTAACATGGCGAAGGCCCGAAGTCGCAACTTCCTTTTGCGACTTCGGGCCTTCTGCTCATGGGCCTAGCGCAGCGCCTTCAGCCGTGCTCCCGCGCTCCACGCCTCCAGTTCCTCACGGTTCACGGTGAGGACTCCGCTCAGGTCGGCGATCGCCTGCGCTTCGTGGCTGAAGTAGGACGTGGTGACGAACAGGGCGACATCGACGCGTTCGACGGCTCGCGCGGCTCCGGCGAACCTCTGCATGTCCGAGCTCGGCACGTGGCGGTGGCCCGCCCGGTTCTTGCACTGGACGGCGACGGTACGGCCGTCGGCCGTGCGTGCGGTGATGTCGATGCCCCGGTCGATGTAGGTCTGTCGTACGACGACGTCGCGGCAGCCGTCCCGGCGCAGCAGGCCGGCCACGTGGCGTTCGAACGCCTGCCAGGTCATGGCCGTGATGGAGTTCCTGACCCGGTCCGTCGGGATCGCTTCCTCCAGGCCGCTGATCCGGCGGTGGTGCCGGCACAGCGTGCGTTCGACGTTCTCGATGTCCTCGCGGAGCTCGATGAGTTCGCGGCGGTGTTCACCGGAGGTGGCGATCAGGGCGTTGAACATCGGTACGACGGTCGTGCCGAGGATGCGGGTGATGCGCTGGTCGATGCGGTCGTCGAGCGGGACGGTGCCGGGCTGCGGAGGGTTTTCCACAGGCTGTGTGCGGGCCAGGTACTCCATGTCGAGCAAGTACGTGCGTACCTGACGGGCGACGTGGCTGTCGCGGAGGAGCATCGCGACGTTGAGGACGGCACGACGGGAGTAGATGGTGAGGCTCCGACGGGCCTGTGGATAACTTCCCAGCGAGCGTGACATGTTGTCACTCTCGAATTGTCGCAGGTCAGAGCCTCGGAGTACCGCCATTCCATTGTCCTCGAGTTCTTCACGGTGGCGCTTGGTCAGTTGCCGGACGGCTTCGATCGTGACCTCGAAGTACGTCGCCACCATCGCTGTCGTCACATGCATCCCGTCCGGCAATAGCGACAGGGCCTTGACCCTGTCGAGGACGTCCGTCCGGTCCAGCACGCTGCTGCGCAGAGTCTTCGACTCCAGGAGTGCGAATTCGTTGATCATTTTCTGCCCCTTTCGGCTCGGTGCCCAGGGCAGAACTCCAGATGCCCCACCCCACCCGGTCAACGAGTGGTGACACGCGAAGACACGAGCGAAGCGAGGACGTGTGTGCAGGGCGGGTTCATGACGAGAGCCCCGGCCCCTCCGGAGAGGGTGCCGGGGCTCCTGTCGTACGGAGTGCTACGCGTCAGTCGTCGTCGCGGCCGCCGGTGAGGCCGCCGAAGATGCCGCCGTTGTTGCCCCCGTTGTCGCCCTGCTGGCCGCCGAAGGCGACCAGGGTGACCTTGTCGCCCTTCTTGACCTGCTGGCCTTCCTGCGGGGTGCTCTGGAGCACCATGGCGTTGTCGTCGCCACCGCCCTGGATCTTCTCGAGCTGCAGGCCCGCCCCGGCGAGAACCTGCTTGGCCTGAGCGACCGTCATCTGGGTGACCTTCGGCATGGCGAAGGTCTCGTTCTGCGGTGCCTTGGCGATCTTGATGTTGACCGTGCTGCCGCGGTCGATGTCCGTACCCGGGGCGAAGCTCTGCTCGAAGACGGTGCCCTCGGCCTGGGCCGTGGACTCCTCCTCCGTCTGGGTTCCGAGTACCAGACCCTTTGCCTCCAGCAGCGCCTTGGCGTCAGCGGGGCTCTTGCCCAGGAGGCTGGGCACGGTCACCTGGGCCGTCTCCTTGGCGACGGTGAGGGTGACCGTGGAGCCCTTCTCCTTCGAGGTGCCGCCCTCGGGGTCCTGGGAGAGCACCGTGTCGGGTGTCTGAGTGGATTCCTCGGTCTGCTGCTCGACCTCGAAGCCCTTCTCCTTCAGGGCTTCTTCCGCGTCGTCGAAGCTGAGGCCCTCGACATCCGGGACCTCGACCTTCGGCGCCCCGGTGGACACCGTCAGGTTGACGGTGGAGTCCTTGTCGACCTTGACGCCCGCGTCGGGGTCCTGGTCGCAGATCTTGCCCTTGCTCTGGTCCTCGCAGGGCTCTTCTTTGAAGGTGAGTTTCAAGTCGCCGTTGAGGGCCAGCTGTTCGGCGTCAGCTTTGGTCTCGCCGACGAAGTTCGGGGTCGCGACCTTGTCGTTGCCCACGCCGCCGCCACCGCTGATGGCCCAGCGGCCGATCAGGATCGCGCCGATGAGGACCAGGACACCCGCCACGACCAGCAATATCGTCGAGGTGTTGTTCTTCTGCGGCTGGCGGCGCCGGCTCTGGCGCTCGTCGTAGCCGTAGCCGCCGTCGTCCGGGTTCATGGGCGGCAGCATCGAGGTCGCCGCCGCGGCGCCGGCGTCCTGGCGCAGGGCCGTCGTCGGCTGGTCGTCGGGGTAGCCGCCGTAGCCGACCGCGCCCAGGGCGGCGGTCGCCGCGACGGGCTGGCCGTCGAGGCAGGCCTCGATGTCGGCGCGCATCTCGTCGGCGGACTGGTACCGGTAGTCGGGGTCCTTGACCAGCGCCTTCAGCACGATCGCGTCCATCTCGGGCGTGATCTCGGGGTCGAAGACGCTCGGCGGCTGCGGCTCCTCCCGTACGTGCTGGTAGGCGACCGCGACCGGGGAGTCGCCCACGAAGGGCGGCCGGACGGTCAGCAGCTCGTACAGCAGGCAGCCGGTGGAGTACAGGTCGGAACGCGCGTCGACCTGCTCGCCCTTGGCCTGCTCCGGCGAGAGGTACTGCGCGGTGCCGATGACGGCCGCGGTCTGGGTCATCGTCATGCCGGAGTCGCCCATCGCGCGGGCGATGCCGAAGTCCATGACCTTGACCTGGCCGTTGCGCGTCAGCATGACGTTGGCCGGCTTGATGTCGCGGTGGACGATGCCGGCCCGGTGGGAGTACTCCAGGGCCTGGAGGATGCCGATGGTCATCTCCAGCGTGCGCTCCGGCAGCAGCTTGCGGCCGCTGTGCAGGAGTTCACGGAGCGTGGAGCCGTCGACGTACTCCATGACGATGTACGGGATGGAGACCCCGTCGATGTAGTCCTCGCCCGTGTCGTAGACCGCGACGATCGCGGGATGGTTGAGCGAGGCGGCCGACTGGGCCTCCCGGCGGAACCGGGCCTGGAAGGACGGGTCGCGTGCGAGATCCGCGCGCAGCGTCTTCACCGCCACCTGGCGCCCGAGCCTGGTGTCATGCGCGTGGTAAACCTCCGCCATGCCACCACGGCCGAGCACCGGGCCCAGCTCGTACCGGCCGCCTAGGCGACGCGGCTCTTCCATAGCTACCTACCAGCCCTCTCCGTCGGTCCCGGGAGGCACACTTGTGCCGCCGGAGGCTGCCGTCCGGGCCTACCGTACCCGGCTCGCTTTGTGTGACCTGGCCAAGTACGTCAGCTGATACAGGACCGGTACCGCAACGTGCACCGATGTGAAGCAGACGTGACCGGGGTCACTGCTTGCCCTTGAGGACCGCCTCCATGACGGCCTTGGCGATCGGTGCGGCCAGGCCGCCGCCGCTGATGTCGGCACCGGTCGCGGCACTGTCCTCGACGATGACGGCGACGGCGACCGGGGAACCCCCGTCGGTCTTGGCGTACGAGATGAACCAGGCGTAGGGCTTGCCGCTGTTGTTGACGCCGCGCTCGGCGGTACCGGTCTTGCCGCCGACGGTGACGCCGTCGATCCGGGCGTTGCCTCCGGTGCCGTCCTCGACGACGGTCTCCATCATCTCCTGGATCTTCTGGGCGTTCTCCGAGGAGAGGGGCTGGGACAGCTCCTGCGGTTCGGTCGTCTCGATGGTGTCCAGGTTCGCGGCCTTGAGCTGGTCGACCATGTACGGCTTCATCAGCTTGCCGTCGTTGGCGATGGCCGCGGTGACCATGGCCATCTGGAGCGGGGTGGCGCGGTTGGATGCCTGGCCGATGCCGGCCATGGCGTTCTGCGACCTGTTGTCCTCGGGGAAGACGCTCTCGGCGGCGCGTACGGGGGTGTCGAGCTCCGGGTTGTTGAAGCCGAACTTCTCCGCGTACTCGATCATCTTCTCGTTGCCGACTTCGTGGCTGAGCTTGCCGAAGACGGAGTTGCAGGAGTACTGCATGGCCACGCGCAGGGTGGCGTTCTCACAGGGGATGTTCCCGTGGTTCCGCAGGGGCGTGGTGGTGTCCGGCATGATCCACGGTTCCGGAGTGTCGGTCTTGGCGTCGATGTCGGTGACCAGACCCTCCTCCAGCGCCGCCGCGGCGGTGACCACCTTGAAGGTGGAGCCCGGCGAGTAGGTCTCGCGCAGTGCCCGGTTCAGCATCGGGTCGTCGGGGTTGTTCGCCTTCTGGACCGCCTGCCAGGCCTTGGCGTCCTCGTTGGAGGTTCCGGCGAACTTCGACGGGTCGTACGACGGCGTGGAGGCCAGTGCCAGGATCTTGCCGGTCTCCGGGTCGATCGCGGCGACGGCGCCCTTCTTGTCGCCGAGGCCCTCGTACGCGGCCTTCTGCGCGGCGGCGTCGAGGGTGGTGACGACGCTGCCGCCCTCCTTCGGCTTGCCCGTGATCATGTCGAGGGTGTTGCGGAAGAAGAGCCGGTCGTCGTTGCCGGTGAGGATGCCGTCCTCCAGCTTCTCCAGCTGGTTGGCTCCGAAGGCCTGCGAGGAGTAGCCGGTGACCGGCGCCCACATGGCGCCGTCGGTCCAGGTGCGCTTGAACTTGTAGTCGCCGCTCTTGGACTCGACGGACCCGGTGATGGCCTTGCCGTCGACGATGATGTTGCCGCGCGGGGTGGCGTAGCGCTCGATGTTGACGCGGCGGTTCTTGTCGTCGGTGGCCAGCTCGTCGGCCTGGACGTACTGCAGCCAGTTGCCCCGGACGAGCAGGGCGAGGATGAGCAGGCCGCAGAAGATCGCGACCCGGCGCAAGGGCTTGTTCACGGGCGGACCACCTGGGTCATCTCGGCGTCGGGGTTGGTGGCGGGGGCGGGCGCCGGACGGCGGGCGGTGTCGCTGATCCTGAGCAGGATGCCGATCAGTGCCCAGTTGGCGATGACGGAGGAACCTCCGTACGCCAGGAAGGGCATCGTCATACCGGTCAGCGGGATCAGGCTCATGACGCCGCCTGCCACGACGAAGACCTGGAGCGCGAAGGCGCCGGACAGGCCGATGGCGAGCAGTTTGCCGAACGGGTCGCGGGCGGCGAGCGAGGTGCGCACGCCGCGCTCCACGATCAGCGCGTAGAGCAGGAGCAGGGCCATGACGCCGGCCAGGCCGATCTCCTCGCCGAAGGTGGCGAGGATGAAGTCGGAGTTGGCGGCGAAGCCGATGAGGTCGGAGTGGCCCTGGCCCCAGCCGCTGCCGAGGGTGCCGCCGGAGCCGAAGGCCCACAGGGCCTGCATGGACTGCTCGGTGTGGCCGATGACACCTTCCCGGCTGAGCTCGAACTCGTGCATCGGGTCGAGCCAGGCCTGGACGCGCTGCTGTACGTGGGGTTCGAAGGAGGCGACGCCGACGGCGCCGGCGGCGGACATCAGCAGGCCGAACACGATCCAGCTGGTCCGCTCGGTGGCGACGTACAGCATGATCACGAACATGCCGAAGAACAGCAGCGAGGTGCCGAGGTCGGTCTCGAAGACCAGGATCAGGATGGAGATGATCCAGACGACGATGATCGGGCCGAGGTCGCGGCCGCGGGGCAGGTAGAGGCCCATGAAGCGGCGGCTGGCGAGGGCCAGGGCGTCGCGCTTGACCATGAGGTAGCCCGCGAAGAAGACCGCGAGGACGATCTTGGCGAACTCGCCGGGCTGGAGGGTGCCGAGACCGGGGATCTTGATCCAGATCTTGGCGCCGAAGTTGTCGTGGCCGAGGCCCGGGACCAGTGGCAGGAGCAGCAGGACCAGTGCGCCGGCCATGGAGATGTAGGTGTAGCGCTGCAGGACGCGGTGGTCCTTGAGGAAGAACAGTACGGCCACGAACAGGGCGACGCCGAGGGCGGAGTACAGCAGCTGGCGTGGCGCGGCCTCGACGAAGACGCTGCTCGCCTGCAGTCGCTTCGACTGGTCCAGGCGCCAGATGGCGACCAGGCCGATGCCGTTCAGCAGGGTGGCCAGCGGCAGCAGCAGCGGGTCCGCGTACGGCGCGAACTTCCGTACGGCGAGATGGCCGACGCCCGCCAGCAGGCCGAGGCCCAGGCCGTAGCTCAGCAGCCCGGCGGGCACCTCGTCGTTGAGGGCCAGTCCCACGTTGGCGTAGGCGAAGACCGGGATGACGACGGCGAACACCAGGAGCGCCAGCTCGGTGTTGCGGCGGCTGGGCGCTCCGATCGCGCCGATCGTGGACGTGTGCTGCGTCGACGGGTTGGTAGTACTGCTCATCGTGTGACAGGGCCTCTCACGGCTTGCCTACTGCTTACCGCACAGGGAGACGACCTTCTGCTCCTCCTCCGAGAGGCTGGGGCCGGGGCTGGAAGTGGGTGCGGTCGTGGACGGGGGCGTGGACTGCTCCGGGGCCTTCGCCGAACCCGAGGGGTTCGGCGTCGGCGAGGCCTTGGACGTGAAGGAGGCGGGTGTGGTTCCCGTGGTGCCTCCGGCCTCGCCCTCGCCGGTCTTCGCGTTCTTCTCGCTCTCGGCGGAACGCCGCTCGGCCTGCTTCTTGCACGCGGAGGCCTGTACCGACAGTTCCTCGATCTTCGCGCGGGCGCCGTAGAGGTCGCCTTCGGCGATGGTCGCCTCGACCAGCTTCCGCTGGTAGGGCGGTAGGTACTTGAGTTCGATCTCGGGGTGGTCCTTCTCGATCTCCGAGAGGGAGACCCAGGCCAGGTCCTGGCTGATGCCCTGGTACAGGGCGACGTGTTCGCCGTTGACGCCGACGTAGTACTGGGTCTGGGTCCAGCGCCAGCCGCCGTACAGGCCGCCGCCGAGGACGGCGAGCGCGAGCAGGCTGTAGACGGACCGCTTGAGCCACCGGCGGTTCTTGCCGGGCTTGACGAAGTCGTCGTCGCCGTAGGCGAAGCCGTCGGTGGGGATGAAGCCGGTGATGTCGCCGCTGCCGGGCGGGCCGAACTCGCCTCCGCCGCCGCTCTCTCCGCGCCGCCTGCCGAGACCGGAGGCGCGGCCGGCCGGGGTCTGCATGATGCCGTTGTCGGAGAGCTGGTTCTGGTTCTCGGCGACGGCGCCGACCACGACCGGGGTGTCGGAGAGCTGCCCGGCGAGGGTGTCGCCGGTGTCGAGGTCCAGGACGTCGGCGACGATCACGGTGATGTTGTCGGGGCCGCCGCCGCGCAGGGCCAGCTCGATCAGGTTCTGGACGGTCTCCTCGGGGCCCTGGTAGCTGGCCAGGGCGTCCTCGAGGGTCTGGTGGGAGACCACGCCGGACAGGCCGTCGGAGCAGATCAGGTACCGGTCGCCGGCCCGGACCTCGCGGATGGAGAGGTCGGGTTCGACGTGCTCGCCGCTGCCGAGGGCCCGCATCAGCAGGGAGCGCTGCGGGTGGGTGGTGGCCTCCTCCTCGGTGATCCGGCCCTCGTCGACCAGACGCTGTACCCAGGTGTGGTCCTGGGTGATCTGGGTGAGGACGCCGTCGCGCAGGAGGTAGGCGCGGGAGTCGCCGACGTGCACCATGCCGAGGCGCTGACCGGTCCACAGCAGGGCGGTCAGGGTGGTGCCCATGCCCTCGAGCTGGGGGTCCTCCTCGACCATCATGCGCAGCTGGTCGTTGGCCCGCTGGACGGCGGTGCCGAGCGAGGTGAGCAGGTCGGAACCGGGGACGTCGTCGTCGAGGGCGACGATGGTGGAGATCGCCTCGGAGGAGGCGACCTCGCCGGCGGCGGCGCCGCCCATGCCGTCGGCGATGGCGAGCAGGCGCGGACCGGCGTAACCGGAGTCCTCGTTGCCCTCCCGGATCATGCCCTTGTGCGATCCGGCGGCGAAGCGCAGAGACAGGCTCATGCGCACCTCGCCAGTCGGCTCCGGGTACAGCCGGTCGTGTCGAGCCACACTGCCCACCCTCCGGTCGGGAGCGCGCCGGGACCCTGGTAGGGGACCCCCACTGCGTGCTCGCTCCGCTCGCGCTCATTCATTGGTGTAGCACTACTTCCGCAGCTCGATGACGGTCTTGCCGATGCGGATCGGTGCGCCCAGCGAAATCGGTGTGGGGGTCGTCAGCCGGGTCCGGTCCAGGTAGGTGCCGTTGGTGGAGCCCAGGTCCTCGACGATCCACTGGCCGTCGCGGTCCGGGTAGATCCTGGCATGGCGGCTGGAGGCGTAGTCGTCGTCCAGCACGATCGTGCTGTCGTGCGCCCGGCCCAGGGTGATGGTCTGGCCCTGGAGGGCGACGGTGGTGCCGGTGAGGGTGCCTTCGGTCACGACCAGCTTGGTGGGGGTGTTCCGGCCGCGGCGGCCACCGCCGCCGGACTGCTGGCGCTGCTGCGGAGGTGCCTGGCGGGCGGCCTGCTGCGGCCGGCCGGCGTCCCGCCGTGATCCGCGCTGGGTGACGCGGGTGCCGAACAGGTCACTCCGGATGACCTGCACGGCCACGATCACGAACAGCCACAGTACGGCCAGGAACCCCAGCCGCATGACCGTGAGGGTCAGCTCTGACATTGCCCCCGCTTCACCCTTCGGCTTGCCTATAGATAACGGTGGTGCTGCCCACGACGATCCGCGAGCCGTCGCGGAGCGTAGCGCGGGTGGTGTGCTGCCCGTCCACCACGATGCCGTTGGTGGATCCGAGATCCTGGATCGTCGAGGGCGTTCCGGTCCGGATCTCGCAGTGCCGGCGGGAGACGCCGGGGTCGTCGATCCGTACGTCGGCTTCGGTGCTGCGGCCCATCACCAGGGTGGCGCGGGAGATCTGGTGGCGGGTGCCGTTGATCTCGATCCAGTAGCGGGTGCGTCCGCCGGGGGCGGCGGGGGGCCGCTGGCCGCCTGTGGGCTGCGGGTAGCCGTAACCGCCACCGCCGGGCCTGCCGCCGGGCGGCGGCGCGGTCGGCATGGGCGGGGCGCCCGCGGGCCCGGCCGGCGGGTAGCCGTAGCCGCCGGGGCGGCCGGCCGGCGGTGCGCCGCCGGGTGCGCCGGCGGCCTGGCCGGCGGAGGAGGAGGCGAGCGTGCGGCTGCGGACCCGGTACAGGCCGGTGTCGAGGTCGTCCGCCTTCTCCAGGTGCACCTTGATGGGGCCCATGAAGGTGTAGCGCTGCTGCTTGGCGTAGTCGCGCACCATGCCGGCGAGCTCGTCGCCGAGCTGGCCGGAGTACGGGCTGAGCCGCTCGAAGTCGGGAGTGCTCAGTTCGACGATGAAGTCGTTGGGTACGACGGTGCGGTCGCGGTTCCAGATGGTGGCGTTGTTGTCGCACTCCCGCTGGAGCGCTCCCGCGATCTCCACGGGCTGCACCTCGGACTTGAACACCTTGGCGAAGGTGCCGTTGACCAGACCTTCGAGACGCTGCTCGAACTTCTTCAGGACTCCCATGGGGCACCTCCTCCGTAGCTGCCGTCCTGTGTACTGCCCGGCGCACCGTTTCGTGCACCGCCTACCTGGTACTGCTTACTGATCGTATCCACGCGCCGGTCGATCGGCTGGTTCCCCCTGTCGGCCCGGTCGACGGGTGTCGACGCCTGACGAAGTTCCCTCCGGAGCCCCTCTTCGAACTCCTTCGGCGAACTCCTTCGGCCGTGCTCGTGCGCGTCGTTCTGCCATGGATCGTAGAGGGGGCCGCAGACCAGTGTCCCGCACCCGGCTGTGGACTCCACCCGGCTCATGGACAGACGGGGACTACCGGTACGAGGTTGATACGTGAATCAGTCGGCGTCGCGACATCAGAGGCTCGGGGAGGCCGGCCGGGGCGATGCGGGGCCGGTGGGGCGGCGGGGGCGGCGGGAGCGGTCGCGGGGAAAGGGATGTGAATCCATCCCGGCCAGCGTGCTAATGTTCTGGGTGTCGGAAGGCGCAAGGCCCCAAGGGGCAGGGCCCGGAAGACACACCCAATGCGCGGGTGGCGGAATAGGCAGACGCGCTGGATTCAGGTTCCAGTGCCCGCAAGGGCGTGGGGGTTCAACTCCCCCCTCGCGCACACCGTCGAAACGGGCGGCATCCATCGGATGCCGCCCGTTTCGCATGCTCGGGGCGAGTGCGGCGGCGGGATGACGTGTGAGGAACATCTCATGATCCTTTTCGTCGTGGAGCGGTGTGCCGTCCACCTCCGAGGCCGCCCTTCCGAGGCCCCCAGGGGGCCTCGGAAGAGAACGGGGAGGGCGTCGGCGGGACCTCCGGAGCGGGTCGCGTGGGCTCACTCGCGCACGCCCGCCGACTCCAGCGCGGGCCGGCGCAGGGCGAGGGCGGCGGGGGCGACCGCGGAGGCCGTGGCGAGTACGGCGCAGGCGGCCGTGACGGCGGCGAGCGTGGACCAGGGGAGGGCGATCGTGGCGGGGGCCGAGAGCAGGGCCAGCGCTCCCCACATGCCGGCCAGGTTGAGCGTGGCCACGGTCAGGCCCAGGACCGCGCCGACCGCGACCACCGTCAGCGACTCCGCGCCCACCATCCGCAGCACCTGCCACTGCGTGGCCCCGGCCAGCCGCAGGACAGCGAGGTCGCGCACCCGGTCGGAGGTCGCCATGACCATGGTGTTGGCCAGGGAGATGCCCGTGTACAGCAGGGCGATGCCGAGGACCAGCAGAAGGCCGTAACGGGTGGTGCTTTCCGCCTCGGGGTCCGTGGCGGAGAGCCACTGCTCCGCGGTGAGGACACGACCGCCGGCGGGCCGCGCCGCCCGCTCCAGCCCGGCGGCCACCACGCGCGCGTCGGCGCCGTCCGCGAGGGCGACGTCCACCCGGTCCGCGCGGGCGCCCGGCGCGTTGGCCGGAGTGACGTAGACGCCGTTGTCGCCGGTGCCGGTGGTCATCACCGCGGCGATCCGCAGCGTCCGCTCCGTGCCGTCCCCGAGCCACACCCGCACGCGCTGCCCCACCGTGTGCCGCTCCCACTCCTCGTTGACGACGATCGAGCCGTCGTCGAGGTCGGTGACCTTCCCCGCGGCGAGCGGCAGCCGCGCGGTGGCCGCCAGCGCCCCGGGGGCGACGGCACGGGCCTCGGACCTGACCAGCGCCACACCTTCCTCCAGGACGTACACCGCGCTCGGCGCGCTCGCCGACACCCGCGCGCCGGGCACCGCGCGCAGCCGGTCCAGGGTCCGCGCGTCGAAGGCCCCGTCACCCGCGGCCGTGACGACGAACGCCGCGGTGGTCCGCTCCCGCGCCTCGGCGGCCCCGGCCCGGTCCAGGGTGGCGGTGGCGCCGAGCAACGAGCCCGCGAGGGCGACCGTGACCAGCACGGGCGCCGCGACCGCGGCCGTACGGCGCACCCCGGCGGCCGCGTTCTCACGCACCAGCATGCCGATCGCCCCCGGCAGCCAGGCCAACAGCCGGGTCAGCGGGCGTACCACCAGCGGGGCGAGCAGCGCGGCGGCGGTGATCAGCAGCATGGGCCGGCTGACGTAGGTCTTGCGGTGCAGCAGGTCGCCCGGGTCGCCGAGCAGCGCCACGGCGAGCGTCACCCCGGCGGTCAGCAGCAGAGCCGCGCCGCACAGCCACCGCCCCCGCGTCATGGCCCCGCTGTCGGCGGACGCCTCGCGCAGCGCCTGGACGGGGCCCGTGCGCCCCGCCCGCCAGGAGGCCACGACGACACCGCTCAGGGCGACGAGGAGCCCCGTCCAGAACGCCACGTGGTACGGCCAGTCCGCGTCGCCGATCGTGAACCAGCCCGGCGCCAGCTCCACGTCGACCACCCACGCGGCCAGCGAGGGCGCCGCGTACCCGCCGAGCGCGCAGCCGGCGGCCGAGGCGAGCACCCCGACCAGCAGGGCCTCGGCGGCCACCATGCGCCGTATCCGGCCAGGCGTGGCCCCCGCGGTGCGCAGCAGTCCGAACTCCCGGCGCCGCCGGTCGACCGCGAAGGCGAAGGTGGACGCCACCACGAACACCGAGACGAAGGCGGACACCCCGCCCGCCGTGCCGAACAGGGCGTTCATCGCGGTCAGCGCCTCGCCGTCCCGCCCGGGATCCGCGTCGGCGTACCGGAGGCCGTCCCCGGTGAGGACCCGGACGCCCTCGGCTGAGCGCACCGCTTCCCGTACGGCCTCGGGGTCGGCGTCCACGACCAGCTGGACGACGGCCGGGGACAGCTCGGCGGCGCGCGCGTCGGTGTGGAAGACGGCGTGCTCGAAGCCGCGGTCGGCCACGGTGCCCACGACCCGCACGGTGCCGTGGTCCGTGCGCACCCGCGCGCCGGGCCGCGTCCAGTCGCCGCTGACGACGACCTCGTCGTCCGCGCGGGGCGCACGGCCCGCGTCGAGGGCGTACGGGGCGAACGCGGCGGTGGACCAGGGGTGGCCGGTCAGCTCGCCGGGGCCGCCCTCCGCGCGGACGGGATAGGAGCGGTCCTCGACGACCGTGCCGAGCCGGCGCAGCTTCGCGACGGTCGCCGCCGGCACCGGGCGCGGGTGCGCCAGTTCCTCGGTCTTCTCGCCGTTCGGCGTCGGTACGCGCAAGGTGTCCGCGCCCTTGACCACGGCCGGGGCGGCGGCGAACCGCTCCGGTTCCCGCGCGGGGGCGTCCAGGGAGGAGGCGAGGGCGAGTCCCATGACGGTGAGGAGGGCCACGCCCAGCGCGAGGGCGGTGAAGCTGCCGGCGAAGGTGATCCACCGGGCGCGCAGGGTGCGCAGGGCGAGGCTCAGCACGGCGCGGCCTCCAGCCCGGTCATCCGCGCGGCGACGGTGTCGGCGCCCGCCCCGGTCAGCTCGCCGTGGACGCGGCCGTCGACCAGGAAGACCACGCGGTCGGCGCGGGAGGCGGCCACCGGGTCGTGGGTCACCATGACGACCGTCTGTCCCCCGCGGTCCACCATGCCGCGCAGCAGCGTGAGCACCTCGTGTCCGGTGCGGGAGTCCAGCGCGCCGGTCGGTTCGTCGGCGAACAGCACCTCGGGGCGGGTGACCAGGGCGCGGGCCAGCGCGACGCGTTGCTGCTGACCGCCGGACAGCTCGGCGGGCCGGTGCCGGGCGCGGTCGCCGAGACCGACCTGGTGGAGCGCCTCACGGATCCGGGCCCGCGGCACGCGCCGGCCGGCCAGTCGCAGGGGGAGGGCGACGTTCTGCTCGGCGGTCAGCGTCGGCAGCAGGTTGAACGCCTGGAAGACGAAGCCGACGCGCTCGCGGCGCAGCAGGGTCAGCCGTCTCTCGCCGAGCCCGGTCAGCTCGGTGCCGCCGACGGTGACCGAGCCCGAGGTGGGCCGGTCGAGCCCGGCGGCGCACTGCAGCAGTGTCGACTTGCCGGAGCCGGACGGGCCCATCACGGCGGTGAAACTCCCGCGGGGGAAGGCGAGGGAGACCTCGTCCAGCGCGCTCACCGCCCCGCCGCCCGACCCGTACCGCCGGCTCACCCGACGCAAGGTGACCGCGTCGCCGTCCCTCTGGCTCATGTGCCCTGCTCCCCTTGTCCGGGCCCGGCCGTCCCGGGCTGCTCACCTGCGACTACGAAACCGTCCGGGAGCCGGTCGGCGCAGTGCGGCAGGGGCGAGAAAAGGGGTAGGGCCAGGCATACCCCGAAGCCTCCACCCAGGCCGATGGCCCCGGGCACAGACGGCTTCTACCGTGATCCGCATGCAGCCTCGAAATCCCTGGCAGGCCATGTCCCGTCCCGGCTACGCGCTGTCGGCGTGGCCGTGGCGCTCGGCCGTGTATCTGCTCACCGGCGCGGTGACCGGTGCGGTCGTGCTCGTGGGCATCGTGGTGTCGGTGGCGGCCGGCGGGGCGCTCGCGCTCGTCCTGGTGGGACTGCCCCTGCTGCTCGGCACCGCCCTCGCGGGCATACCGGTGGCCCGGCTGGAGCGGTGGCGGCTGCGGCTGGCCGACCGCGATCCGGCGCCCGACCCGCACCTGCCGCCCGCCACCCCCGGCCTGCGGGCCTGGCTGACCGCCCGGCTGCGGGAGCGGGCCACCTGGCGGGAGCTCGGGCACGCCCTGCTGTTCGCGGTCCTGCTGTGGCCGGTCGACGCCCTCGCGCTCACGGCCGGCCTGCTCTTCCCGGCGGCCGTGACCGCCACCCCGCTGCTGATGGCCACGGCCGGGGACGGCGAGGAGGCGAAGGTCCTCAAACTGTGGACGGTCACCACCTGGCCGGCGGCGGCCGGCGCCGCCCTGCTCGGGATCGTCCTGCTCGCCCTGGGCTCCTACCTGCTGGGCGTCGCGGCGGGCGCCCGCGCGGGGCTGACCCGGCTGCTGATCGCCCCGCGTGAGACCGGCCTGGACGCCAGGGTGACCGAACTGACCCGGTCCCGGGTGCGGCTGGTGGAGGCCTTCGAGGCGGAGCGGCGGCGCATCGAGCGCGATCTGCACGACGGGGCCCAGCAGCGTCTGGTCGCCCTGACGATGACGCTGGGCCTGGCCCGCCTGGAGGCGCCGCCCGGACCGCTGGCCGACCGGCTCGCCAAGGCCCACGACGAGGCGGGCAGGGCGCTCGAGGAGCTGCGGGAGCTCATCCACGGCATCCACCCCCAGGTCCTCGCCGACTACGGGCTCGAGGCCGCGGTCGCCGACGCCGCCGACCGGTCCGCCGTACCCGTGGACGTGGACCTGGACCTCACCGGCCGGCTGCCCACACCGGTCGAGGCCGCCGCGTACTTCGTGGTGTGCGAGGCGCTCGCCAACGTCGCCCGGCACAGCGGGGCGAGCCGTGCGCGGGTGGACGGCGGACACCACGACGGGCGACTGCTGCTGGAGGTCCGCGACGACGGGCGGGGCGGCGCACGGGCCGGGGCGGGCAGCGGGCTGACCGGACTCGCCGACCGGGTGTCGGTGCTCGATGGCAGACTCACCCTGTCCAGCCCGGTGGGCGGACCGACCCTGCTGCGTGTGGAGATCCCTTGCGCCCCCTGCTCTCCCTGACGGACGGCCGAGCACTGCGCGTCGTGCTGGCCGAGGACAGCGTGCTGCTGCGGGAGGGCCTGATCGGCCTGCTCCAGCAGTGCGGGCACGAGGTCGTCGCGGCGGTCGGCGACGGCGAGGCGCTGATCACCGAGGCCGGGAAACACGAACCCGACATCGTGGTGACGGACGTCCGGATGCCCCCGGGCTTCCAGGACGAGGGCCTGCGCGCGGCCGTGCGCCTGCGCGCCGAGCGGCCCACGCTGCCCGTTCTCGTGCTCAGCCAGTACGTGCAGCGCCGGTACGCCTCCGACCTGCTGGACTCCGGCGACGGCACCGGCATCGGTTATCTGCTCAAGGACCGGGTCGGCCAGATCGAGGAGTTCGTGACCGCGCTGGGCCAGGTCGCGGACGGCGGCACGGTGGTCGACCCGGAGGTCGTACGGCAGTTGCTGCGCCACCGCCGTGATCCGCTGGAGCGGCTGTCCCCGCGGGAGCGGGAGGTGCTGGCGTTGATAGCGGAAGGCAAGTCCAACGGCGCGATCGCCCGCGAGCTGGTGGTGTCGGAGGCCGCCGTCGGCAAGCACATCGGCAGCATCTTCACGAAGCTGGACCTGCCGTTGACGGACGAGACGCATCGGCGGGTTCTCGCGGTGCTGGCTTATCTGCGGGCGTGACCGGAAGTGACCAGGTGCTGCCAAGGACCACCGGGCGTGGTGGAATAAACGGACCGGACGGTTTTCTCACTGGCCGGTCATCGCGTACGACCGGTACCAGGGGGCCGACCGCGCGAACGTACGGGCGAACCCCTCACCCGGTGAGCAGTCCAGGTCCTTCCAGAAGCCGTCGTCCGCGAACCAGTGGTCCACGGTGAGCATGCCCAGGTGATGCAGCGCGCGCGGGGACCCGGCGGCCCGGACGCGGGCGGTGGCGACGTCCACCGAGGCGCCGCCGCCGGGCCGTTCCACCCGCTCGCACACGGCCGCGAGCAGCTCCGAGGCGGGTACGGGGTCCGGGTGGGCGACGTAGTGGGCACCGGGGCCGTGGCCGGGGGACAGTGCCGCGGCGACGACCGCACGGCCCAGGGTGTCGACGTCGATCATCGAATGGAGCGCCTCGCAGCCGGACACGGTCGCGGACAGCTCCCGCAGCAGTCCCACCAGTCCGGGGACCATCCAGCGGTCGCCCTCGCCGTGCACCAGGTGCGGGCGCAGCACCAGGCCGTCCGCGTCGAGGACATGCCGTTCGGCCGCCGCGCGGGTGCGGCTGGTGGCGGAGGCGGGCGCGATCGGGGTTTCGCCGGGCCGTACGCCCCGGAAGGGGCCCCGGCCGTGGACGGCGGCGGTGCTCACGTACACGATCCGGCGCACTCCGCTCCGTACGGCCTCCTCCACCAGGGCCTTCGTGCCGAGGTCGTTGACCGCGGCGACGGACTCCGGGTCACCGCTCACGCGGGAGGCGCAGTGGACGAGGACATCGACGCCGGCGCAAGCGCCGTGCAGGGTGCGCGGGTCGGCGAGGTCGCCGGGCACCGCCTCGGAGTCCGGCCGTCCGGGCGGCGTACGGCGGGGCAGCGACCGGACGCGGACCTCGGGGCGTTCGAGGGCCGCTGCCGCGACCCGGCTGCCGATGAAGCCCGTCGCGCCGGTGATCAGGAGGTCGACGGTCACGGCAGGGACCGTACCGGGCCCGTGGGTGCGCAGGTGAGGGTGGCGGCGAAGACGGGCCGGCCGTCCTGTGTGCCCGACACCCGCACCGTCACCTCGTCCTCGCCCTTGTCGAGCACTTCGGTGTCGAGCCGGCAGGGGCTGTCCAGTTCGGCGTAGCGGCTGAAGGAGACGGCCAGTTCGGACGGAAGGAAGGGCAGCCGGCCCGACGCCGCGGTCGCGGCCTGGCGGGCCGCCTCGAACAGGACCATGCCGGGGACGTGGTCGTTGGGACGCGGGAAGAGGACCGGGTGCCCGGTGTGCGCGCGCAGCAGCCAGGAGCCCGGCCGGTCCGCGGGTGCGAGGACGACGTCCTCCGCGCGGTGGCGGCCCACCAGTTCGGGCGACACCGGTTCCGGCAGCGGTATTCGGGCCGCCTGGGCGGCCAGTTGGCGTTCCCGCAGGCGGCGGTAGGCGGCCGGGGAGGTG
Organism: Streptomyces sp. NPDC053426; assembly: GCF_055585405.1. Classification (NCBI taxonomy): domain Bacteria; kingdom Bacillati; phylum Actinomycetota; class Actinomycetes; order Kitasatosporales; family Streptomycetaceae; genus Streptomyces; species Streptomyces sp. NPDC053426. Next base: position 251,192 of record NZ_JBVJKE010000003.1, read on the forward strand.
CAGCCGGTGCTGCCGGTGCCCCGGGCGACGAGGCGCCCCGCGCGGCGGAACTCCATCGTCGTGCGCATGCCGTTCAGGCCCCGGCCCCGGCGGCGGACCTCGGAGCAGACGACGTCGACGGTGACCGGCTCGTCCGCGTCCGCGAGCAGCAGCCGGTCCGGGTCGGTGGTCACGTCCAGGTCCCGCATGACGAAGTGGGTGTCGGCGGGGGCGCCGAACTCCACGTGGGCGAGGGCCATCGCGGTCTGACGCAACGTTTCGCCGACGATCATCGGGTCCTGGTGGCGGTCGTCGACGGGGCCGAAGAAGGCGTGGTCGGCGGGCCAGCGCGCGGTGACCCGGAAACGGACGTCCGAGAGCCCGACCCATTCGACCGGGAAGACGTCCGCCGCGCGGGGGCGGTGGGCGAGTTCGGTGGTGACGCGGGTGCGGGCACCGGGTCTGCCGGCGGTGTTTGCGGGCGGGACCCGCTGTCCGGTCTGATCCTCCATGGGGGCGCTCCAGGAATCCGGCTGCGGCATGAGGAACACCCGGGACCGGGAATCGGACCTCCGGGCGGCTCGCACTAAGATACGGACGAGTTGGTTTTTTTCCAAGGGTGATCCACACCGCCGGAGACGAGCCCACGCGCCCCGCACGACACGACAGACCGCACGGCGGCCTCACGACGGCTGCACGGCGGCTCCACGGTGACCGCGCGGTGCGACCCACGAGATCCACCAGATCAGGAGGCACCCGATGGCGCGACAGGAGCGCGCGATCCGCACCCGGCGGACCATCCTGGAGGCGGCGGCGGCCGTCTTCGACGAACGCGGCTACACCTCGGCGACCATCGGGGAGATCCTGGAGCGGGCCGGGGTCACCAAGGGCGCGCTGTACTTCCACTTCGGCTCCAAGGAGGAGCTGGCGCTCGGCGTGTTCGAGGAACAGCTCGCGATCTCCCTGCCGTCCCAGTCCAGCAAACTGCAGGAGCTCGTCGACTCGGGCCTGGTGCTGGCGCTGCGGCTGCGGACCGAGCCGCTGGTGCGGGCCAGCGTCGGGCTGGCCCTGGACCAGGGGGCGCTGGGGCTGGACCGCACTCCGGCGTTCGGCATGTGGATCGACCAGACCACCCGGACCCTGGCCGAGGCCAAGGCGGGGGGCGAACTGCTGCCGCACGTCGACGCGACGGAGACGGCGGAACTGCTGGTCGCGAGCTTCTCCGGGGTGCAGCTCATGTCGCAGCTGCGCTGCCAGCGGCAGGACCTGGAGCACCGGGTCGCCGTGCTCTTCCACCACATGCTGCCGGGCGTGGCCGTTCCGGCCGTGCTGGCCCGGCTGGACATCTCCCAGGACCGCGCCGGGCGGCTGCTCGCCGAGGGGCGGCTGCTGCCGACGGCGGGAGAGGTGGCGGAGGTCGGGTAGGGCCCGGACCTCGTACGCACCGGTTTGGGCCCGGACTCCGTACGCGCCGGTTTGGGCCCGGCCCCCGTACGCACCGGATTTGAGCCGGAGCTCGTCCGCACCGGGCTGGGCCAGGACTTCTCCACACCGGAAGAGTTGTCCACAGGGTCTGACGAGTTTCGGCCACCGGCTGTACGGTCGGCACGATCGATGTCGACGCGTGTGTACGGCACGTATGTGTACGGGGGAGGCGGTCGCCGTGACCGAAGCCGTTGCCGGGATGTCCGGGACTCACGAGCCTGCCGGTGCGGGCGGGACCGGCGGTACGGCCCCTGTGCGGCTGCTGCCGCGGGTGCCGGGGTTCGCCGAGCGGTCCGCCGGGGGCAGCCCCAAGGACGAGGGCAAGGCCCTGCGCGGTCGGGTTCCCCGCGCGGCACACGCCGCCTTCGACCCGGACGCCTCCCGCCCCGACGCCGTGAGCGCCGTCGAGGAGTCCAGCCGGGGCCGGCTGCCCGAGCTCGCACCGATCCGGGTGGGCAGGATGGCGGCGACACCGTTCGCCTTCCTGCGCGGATCGGCGGGCCTCATGGCGTACGACCTGGCCCGCACGCCGGTGACCCGGATCGGCGCCCAGATCTGCGGCGACGCCCACGCGGCGAATTTCGGCCTCTACGGCGACGCGCGCGGCGGACTGGTCATCGACCTGAACGACTTCGACGAGACGGTGCACGGCCCCTGGGAGTGGGACCTCAAGCGGCTCGCCACCTCCCTGGTGCTCGCCGGGCGCGAGGCCGGCGCGGACGAGGACACCTGCCGTGCCGCGGCCCACGACACCGTGGGCGCCTACCGCCGCACCATGCGGCTGCTGTCCAAGCTGCCGGCGCTGGACGCCTGGAACGCCATCGCGGACGAGGAACTGGTCTCCCACACCGACGCCCACGACCTGCTGGGCACCCTGGAACGGGTCTCCGAGAAGGCCCGCGCGAACACCAGCGGCCGGTTCGCGGCCAAGTCCACCGAGACGACCGGGGACGGCGGACGCCGCTTCGTCGACGCGCCGCCGGTCCTGCGCCGAATACCGGTCGGCGAGGCCGCCGCGGTGGCCGCCTCGCTGGAGCAGTACCTCGGCACGCTCCCGCCCGACCGCCACCCGCTGCTGGCCCGGCACGCGGTGCACGACGTGGCGTTCCGCGTCGTCGGCACCGGCAGCGTGGGCACCCGCTCGTACGTCGTCCTGCTCCTCGACCACCGGGGCGAGCCCCTGGTCCTCCAGGTGAAGGAGGCCCGCCCCTCGGCACTCGTGCCGCATCTGCCGACGGCCGGGTTCGACGCCCCCGAGGCCGGCCACGAGGGCAGGCGGGTGGTTCACGGCCAGAAGCGGATGCAGGTGATAAGCGACAGCCTGCTGGGCTGGACGACGGTCGACGGCCGCCCCTACCAGGTGCGCCAGTTCCGCAACCGCAAGGGCAGCGTCGACCCGGCCGCGCTGGCCGCCGACCAGATCGACGACTACGCCCGCATGACCGGTGCCCTGCTGGCCCGCGCCCACTCCCACAGCGCCGACCCCCGCCTGATCGCCGGGTACTGCGGCAAGAACGACGAGCTGGACGAGGCGGTGGCGGTCTTCGCCGTCGCCTACGCCGACCGCACCGAGGCCGACCACACCGACCTGGTGACCGCGGTGCGGTCGGGACGCGTCGCGGCGGAGACGGGGGTGTGAGCGGGCGTCCGGGCCAGGCGCGCGTCTTTGACCGGGGAGTGCGCCGCCGCAGCGGGGCGTACCGGCCGGGCGGGTGGCCTACGCTGTCCGGGTGACGACCTCGGAAGGTGAGCAGAGTGGCGGCGCCGGCGCGGAGCGGGCCCCCGGCGGTGGTGGTGCGGCGCGGCCCGAGGAGAGGCTGGAACAGGCCGTACGCGCGGCCGAGCAGGCGCTGATCGAGTTCGAGATCGCCGTGGAGACCTTCCGCGTCGAGGTCGAGAACTTCTCCCGGCTGCACGAACAGAAGCTCGGCCCGATGTACGCCAGGCTCGAGGAGCTGGACGCCCGGATCCTGGAGGCCAGGGCCGCCCGCAGCGACGACCCCGAGGACCGGCGCCGGGCCGACGAGGCGCGCGCCCGGCTGATGCCCATCCCCGGCGTCGAGGAGCTGCTCAACGGCTGGATGGACGGCGACGGCCTCTTCCCCGAGGCCACCGCCATGCTCACCGACCGGCCGGTCCGGCCCCCGCGGCGGGTGCGGCCCAGCGAGGAGGCCCGCAGGCTCTACCGCGACCTCGCCCGCAAGGCCCACCCGGACCTGGCGCAGGAGGAGAAGGAACGCGCGCGCCGCGAGGAGTTCATCACCCGCGTCAACGCCGCCTATGCCCGCGGCAGCGAGGACGAGCTGCGCGAACTCGCCGAGGAGTGGGCCAAGGGGCCGGAGCTGAAGCGCGTCCCGAGCGCGGGCGAGGAGCTCTACGCCCGCCTCGAATGGCTCGCCCGGCGCAAGGAAATGCTCACGCTGGTCGCCAGGGAACTGGAGGACGGCGCCATCGGCTCGATGCTCCGCCTCGCCCCGGACGACCCCGACCGGCTCCTGGAGGAGATCGCCGAGCAGCTGCGGACCCAGGTGACCGAGCGCGAGGCGGAGCTGGCGGCGCTGCTGGCCTGAGCCGGGGACCGCCCGGTCGGGTAGCGTCGGGGGCATGAGTTTTGGAGCTGGTGTGCCCACGGTCCGGGTCGCGGACGTCGAGGACGGCGACTTCCTGCTGGACGTCCGTGAGGACGACGAGTGGAAGGCCGGCCACGCCGCAGGGGCGCTGCACATCCCCATCAGTGAGTTCGTGGCCCGCTACGGCGAGCTGACCGAGGCCGCCCCGCAGGACGGCCGGGTCCATGTGATCTGCCGTTCCGGCGGACGGTCGGCGCAGGTCACCATGTATCTGGCCCAGCAGGGCGTCGACGCCGTGAACGTGGACGGCGGCATGCAGGTGTGGGAGGCCGCCGGACGCCCGGTCGTCACGGACGACGGAACGCCGGGGCACGTCCTGTAACACCCTTCCCGTGGACGCCCGCGCTCTCGGCCGGCCCGCCGGGCGCGGCCTCTGCGGGCTCCCGGCGGTCACTGGACCGGCACCGGCGGCCGGGTCGATACCGGAGCGCGGTGCCGGATGGCAGGGACGGCACCTGAGCGGCCCTGGAGCGACCCCGGAGTGCCCCCGGCCCGCGAGGTCGGGCCGGAGCGAGCCGGGGGCTCCTACCGGTCGAAGTCCAGCTCCACCCGCTCCGTCACCGGATGCGACTGGCAGGCCAGGACATAGCCCGCCTCCGTCTCCTCCGATTCCAGCGCGAAGTTGCGGTCCATCCGCACCTCGCCCGAGACGAGGAAGGCGCGGCAGGTTCCGCACACCCCGCCCTTGCAGGCGTAGGGCGCGTCGGGCCGGTTGCGCAGCACCGTGTCCAGCAGGGACTCGCCGTCCTGGACGGGCCAGGTTCCGCCGCGTCCGTCGAGCCGGGCGGTGACCGTGCTGTGTGCGGGGACGGGCGCCGTGGTGACGGTCGCCGTACCGGCGTCCACGTGGAAGATCTCCTGGTGGATGCGGGAACGGGCCACACCCAGTCCGCGCAGCGCCCGCTCGGCCCCTTCGACCAGGCCGTACGGCCCGCACAGGAACCAGCCGTCCACCTGCTCCACGGGCAGCAGGGCCGGCAGCAGCCCGGTCAGCCGCTCCTGGTCCAGCCGTCCGGACGGCAGCCCCGCCTGCTGCTCCTCCCGGGAGAGCACCGTCACCAGCTGGAGCCGCTCGGGGTAGCGGTCCTTCAGGTCGGCGACCTCCTCCAGGAACATCGTCGAGGCGGCCGTCCGGTCGCTGCGGATCAGGCAGAACCGGGCCTCGGGCTCGCGCGCGAGGAGGGTCGAGACGATCGACAGCACCGGCGTGATGCCGCTGCCGCCGACGATCGCCGCGTACCGGCCGGGCGCGGGAGGGAGCGTGAAGCGGCCGGCCGGGGTCATCACCTCCAGCTCGTCGCCGAGGTCGATCTCCTTGAGCGCGTACGTGGAGAAGGCGCCGCCCTCGACCAGCCGCACGCCGACCCGGAGGGTGCCCGGTGCCTCGCCGTCGGGTGCGGGGGAGCAGATGGAGTAGGTGCGCCGGATGTCCTCGCCGTCCGCAACGCGACGCAGGGCCAGGTGCTGTCCGGGGGCGTACCGGTACTCCTCGGCCAGGTGCGGGGGGACGGTGAGGGTGAGGGCGACGGAGTCGTCGGTGAGCCGGTCGACCGCGGCCACCCGGAGCCGGTGGAAGCGGGCCATCACAACTCCTTGAAGTGGTCGAACGGTTCACGGCAGGCCAGACAGCGGCGCAGTGCCTTGCACGCGGTGGACGAGAAACGGCTGAGCAGTTCGGTCTCGGCGGAGCCGCAGTGCGGGCAGTGCACGAGGTCCGCGTCGTCCTCCGGCCGGGTCTCACGGGTGCGGGTCACCCCGAGCTCCACCGGGACCGGTCCGGGGGAGGCCGTCCGTACACGCGGCGGTGCGATGCCGAACTCCCGCAGTTTGCGGCGCCCTTCGTCCGTGATGTCGTCGGTCGACCAGGCGGGGGCGAGCACCCTGCGCACGGTGACCTCGCGCACCCCGTGCTCGCGCAGCACCCGCTCGATGTCCAGGCTCATCGCCTCGACGGCCGGGCAGCCGGTGTACGTCGGGGTCAGTTCGACCTCGACGGTGTCCGCACCGCGCGCGTGCACCGCGCGCACGACGCCCAGCTCGCGCAGGGTCAGTACGGGCAGTTCGGGGTCGGGCACCGAACCGGCGAGCTCCAGGAGTTCGGCCTCCAGCGGGGTGAGGGTGGTCACCATGTCGCCCCCGGATGGCTGCGGTGCAGGTGCTGCATCTCGGCGAGCATCCGGCCGAAGGGCTCGGTGTGCAGGCCCTGACGGCCCGCACCGGCGGTCCACGCTCCCGTGCGCGGGCCCTCGGGCACCGTGAGGGTGGCCCGGCGCAGCACCTCCGAGACCCACTCCAGCCAGGCCGTCTCCAGGCCGCTCCAGTCGACGTCCAGGCCCTCGACGGGCTGGAACATCTCACCGGTGTGGCGCCACAGCGCGTCCACGGCCCGCTGCATCCGCGCGTGGCTCTCTTCGGTGCCGTCGCCGAGCCGCAGCGTCCACTGCTCGGCGTGGTCGCGGTGGTAGGCGGTCTCCTTGACCGCCTTGCCGGCCAGCGGCGCGAACGGACCTTCTCCTGCGGCCAGTTCGCCGTAGAGGAGGTACTGGTGGGCGGAGAAGAACAGCTGGCGGGCGATGGTGTGGGCGAAGTCGCCGTTGGGCTGCTCCACCAGCTGGAGGTTGCGGAAGGCGCGCTCCTCACGGAGATAGGCCAGCTCGTCCTCGTCGCCCACCATCGACAGCAGCACGCGGGCCTGTCCCAGCAGGTCCAGCGCGATGTTGGCGAGGGCGACCTCCTCCTCCAGCACGGGGGCGTGGCCGGCCCACTCGCCCAGGCGGTGGGAGAGCACCAGCGCGTCGTCGCCGAGGGCGAGCGCGGCCGCCGCGTGGGCGGTGTCCTTGGCGGGGGTCGTGGTCACAGGTGCCGCACCCCCTCGGGGATCTCGTAGAACGTCGGGTGCCGGTAGGGCTTGTCGGCGGCCGGTTCGAAGAACGGGTCCTTCTCGTCGGGCGAGGAGGCGGTGATCGCGGACGACGGGACGACCCAGATCGAGACGCCCTCGCCGCGCCGGGTGTACAGATCGCGGGCGTTGCGCAGGGCGAGCTCCGCGTCCGGGGCGTGCAGGCTGCCGGCGTGGGTGTGGGACAGGCCTCGGCGCGAGCGCACGAAGACCTCCCACAGGGGCCAGTCGGTGTGGGTCATGCTCGCGCAGCTCCTGTCTCGCTGTTCGTGTGCTTGGCCGCGTGGGCCGCCGCGGCCTCCCTGACCCAGGCGCCCTCCTCGTGGGCCTGCCTGCGCCGGGTCAGCCGCTGTTCGTTGCACGGGCCGTTGCCCTTGAGGACGTCCCAGAACTCGGACCAGTCGATCGTCCCGAAGTCGTGCTGCCCGCGCTCCTCGTTCCACTTCAGGTCCGGGTCGGGGAGGGTGAGGCCGAGCGATTCGGCCTGGGGGACGCAGATGTCGACGAAGCGCTGGCGCAGCTCGTCGTTGGAGTGCCGCTTGATCTTCCAGGCCATCGACTGCGCGGAGTGCTGGGACTCGTCGTCGGGCGGGCCGAACATCATCAGCGACGGCCACCACCAGCGGTCCACCGCGTCCTGCGCCATCGCGTGCTGCTCCGGGGTGCCCTTGCTGAGGGCCAGCAGCAGCTCGTAGCCCTGGCGCTGGTGGAAGGACTCCTCCTTGCAGATGCGGACCATCGCGCGCGCGTACGGGCCGTAGGAGCAGCGGCACAGGGGCACCTGGTTGGTGATCGCCGCGCCGTCCACGAGCCAGCCGATGGCGCCGACGTCCGCCCAGGTCAGCGTCGGGTAGTTGAAGATCGAGGAGTACTTCTGGCGGCCGGAGTGCAGCTTGTCGAGCAGCTCGTCGCGGCTGGTGCCGAGGGTCTCGGCGGCGCTGTACAGGTACAGGCCGTGCCCGGCCTCGTCCTGCACCTTGGCCATCAGGATCGCCTTGCGGCGCAGTGAGGGCGCGCGGGTGATCCAGTTGGCCTCCGGCTGCATGCCGATGATCTCGGAGTGCGCGTGCTGGGCGATCTGCCGGACGAGCGTGGCCCGGTAGGCGTCCGGCATCCAGTCGCGCGGCTCGATCCGCTCGTCGGCGGCGACGGCCGCGTCGAAGGCACGCTCGTAGCCGGCGGTGTCGCCGGCGTCGGCCGGTGCGTCGTACGCCTGGCTGCCGGCCGTATCGCGGGCGGCTGCTGTCGCCATGAGGTCCCCCTCGACTGGATGCTTCCCGGAGCACGCTCCCGACCGATCGTTCGGTTCGTGCGATTCCATGGTGAGACGGGCGCCGCGAGGTGTCAACCGCTGTGGATAACCTGCGAGGACCGCCTGTGGACAACGGGGCTCGGGCCGTGCTGTGGATACGGCCGGGGAACGGGATCCCGGCGGGACTGTGCTCGGGGGGCCGGTGCTGAGTACCGTTCCGTGCGGCACGGCGGAGCGGTCGTGCGGGGCGGAACGCCGTTCTCGTGGCCGGAAGGGCGCGGCGACGGACCGGGATCGGGGAGCGGGGCGGAATGGACGCGTACGACAAGGGCTCGAACGCCCGGCACGGCCCTGCGGGGTCCTCCGCCGGGCCGGGCGGGCCGAGCGGACCGGAACCGGGCGCCGCCCTGCCCGAGCCCGCCGCTCCGGCCGGGCCCGTCGACCCGGTCGAGCCCACCTCCCCGGTCGGCTCACCCGCACCAGGAGTCCTACCGCCCGGTACCGGCCGCCCGGAAGACCTCCCGCACTCCCCCGCCGATCCCGACGCCGATCCCGACGCCGGCCTTCACGCCGCCTCCGGCCCGCCCGCCGGGACGCCGTCCGCCGGCCCGCTCGCAGGTCCCCGTACCGGGGTGGCCGCGCTCTCCCTGCGCTATCAGATCGGCGCCGCGGTGGCGCTCGCGGTCGTCGCGGTCGCGGTCTGTGTGCACCTCGGCATGACGTTCCTGCACGTCGCGCCGGCGAACACGGTCAGCAAGAAGCACGCCGAGACGGTCGAGAACTGGATCTACCCGGAGTTCGAGCAGAACTGGAAGCTGTTCGCGCCGAACCCGTTGCAGCAGAACATCGCCGTCCAGGTGCGTGCCGAGATCCGTACGGCGGACGGGGGGACGCGGACCACCGGCTGGTACGACCTGTCCGCACAGGACGGCCGTGCCATCGACGGCAACCTCCTGCCCAGCCACACCCAGCAGAACGAACTGCGCCGCGCCTGGGACTTCTTCGTCGCCACGCACGACGACGACAACCGGCCGGTGGGTCTGCGCGGGGCGCTGTCCGAGACGTATCTGCGCCGGATCACGGTGCTGCGCCTCGACCGCGCGGACGCGGCCGGTCCGGACGGTGCCGTCGAGCGCGTCCAGATCCGCTCACGGACCGCACAGGTGCCGCCGCCCGAGTGGAGCGGGGAGAAGGTCTCCACCACACCCGTGTACCGCACGCTGTCCTGGTGGTCGCTGCCCGAGGACGAGGTCCGGGGAGGCGCGGGGTGAACCGCTGCTCGCTGGCCCTGTCCCGCGCGATCGCCCGCGTCGCGGACTCCGCGCTCGGCCCCTACCAGACCGCCGTGATCCGCATCGGCTTCAGTCTGACCTGGCTGCTGTTCCTGCTGCGCGAGTTCCCCCACCGCCAGGAGCTGTACGGCCCCGACGGGCCCTGGAGCTGGGACCTCGCCGACCAGCTGGTCGCGACGAACGACGCCTTCACGCCGCTGCTGTGGTCGGACAGCCAGGTCTGGTTCGAGGCCGTCTACGCGCTCGCCGTGCTGTGGAGCCTCCTGCTGCTGCTCGGCTGGCGCACCCGCACCATGTCGGTGCTGTTCATGGTGGGAGTGCTGGCGCTGCAGAACCGCAGTGTCTTCATGGGGGACGGCGGCGACAACGTCCTGCACCTGATGTCGATCTACCTGGTGTTCACGCGCTGCGGCCGGGTCTGGTCCCTGGACGCGCGCCGCGCGCGCCGCGCGGCCGGGGCACGCGCGCGTGGCGAGTGGCCGCGCGACCGGACCGGCCCGGTGCTGTGGGGCGTGCTGGGCCTGCTGCTGCTCCTGGCGACGTTGGCGGGCCGGATGGACGGCGACTGGTTCATACCGGCGCTGCTGTGGACCGTATGGCTCGCGCAGGCGCTGTGGTGGCTGGTGGGGCGCTACGCGGAGACCGGGCAGCCGCGGATCCTGCTGGACGTCGTCGCGAACGCCGTGCACAACGGCGCGCTGCTGGTGATCATGGCCGAGGCGTGTCTGATCTACGCCACGGCCGGCTGGTACAAGGTCCAGGGCTCCCGCTGGCAGGACGGCACCGCCGTCTACTACCCGCTGCACCTGGAGTACTTCTCCCCCTGGCCGGCCCTCGCGGACCTGCTGTCGGCCAGCGGCACGATGGTGATGCTGGTGACCTACGGGACGGTCGCCGTGCAGGTCGCCTTCCCGTTCACGCTGTTCAACCGGCGGGTCAAGAACGTCCTGCTGGCCTTCATGATCCTGGAGCACGCGGTCATCGCCGTCGTGCTCGGACTGCCCTTCTTCTCCCTGGCGATGATCGCGGCGGACGCGGTCTTCCTGCCGACGGCCTTCCTGCGCCGCCTCGGGAACCTCGCGGCACGCGCGCGTGGGCGGCTGCGCCCGCGCGGGACGCCGGTTCCGCGGCCACGGACCCCGGCCGACCGTCCGGCCGACCGGCCGGCCGGAAAGGACCCGGCGGGGACCGCCCCGGCGCCCGGCGGAGTGCCGGGCCCGCGCACGTAGGCTGCACGCCATGACCGACCCCGCTCCCGAGTCCCCGGCCGACCCCGTCTCCGCCTGGCACCGCCTGGCCGGTACCGCCGTGCTGCTCGACGGTTTCCACGCCCTCAAGCACGCCGTGCGCTTCGGGGCCGAGGTCCCGGTGGCGCTCACCGCGGACCGGGCCGGCGCGCTCGCCCTCGCCGACGAGCTGGCCGGGGACGTGCGGGAGGCGCTGGCGGAGCTGCTGACCGAGGTGCCCCACGAGACGTACGCCGCTCTCGTGCCGCGCCCGCATCCCACCGCCGTGGCCGCCCTGGCCGTACGCCCCTCCCGCGCGGGCAACCTGGAGAAGCTGGCGCACACCCCGCGCGCCACCCCCGTGGTGGTCCTGGACAACCCGCGCAACCTCGGCAACGCGGGCGCGGTGATCCGGCTGGCCGCCGGTTTCGGGGCGACCGGGGTCGTCACCACCGGCACGCTCGACCCCTGGCACCCCACCGTCGTACGCGGCGGGGCGGGGCTGCACTTCGCCACCGCCGTGGAACGGCTGTCCGTGGGGGAGCTGCCGCCCGGACCGGTCTTCGCGCTCGACCCGGAGGGCGAGGACATCCGCTCGCTGAAGCTGCCGGACGACGCGCTGCTCGCCTTCGGCTCCGAGCGCAGCGGACTGTCGGCGGAGCTCCGCGCGCGGGCCGACCACCTGGTGGCGCTGCCGATGCGCCCCCAGGTCTCCAGCTACAACCTCGCGACCAGTGTGGCCATGACGCTGTACCACTGGAGCGCCACCGGGGGCGCACCCTCCTGAAACGGCGTCCTACGCCTCCCGTCGCACCTCGACCACCCGGAACCGGTTGGCCACGAACGCGCCGTCGCACAGGGCGGCGTTGGCCGCCGGGTTGCCGCCGGAGCCGTGGAAGTCGGAGAAGGCGGCCGTCTGGTTGACGTACACCCCGCCGGTGAGGTTCAGGGAGAGCTGGGCGGCCTCCTCCAGGCAGACCTCCCGCACGGCCTCCTCGACCTGCGGGGAGGTCGTGTACGCGCCGACCGTCATGGCGCCCTTCTCGCGGACCGTGCGCCGCAGCAGCCGAGCCGCGTCGTCGGCCGAGTCGACGGCGACGGCGAAGGAGACCGGGCCGAAGCACTCGCTCATGTAGGCGGCCTCGGCGTCCGGCTTGGCGCCGTCCAGCTTCACGATCACCGGCGTGCGCACCACGGCGCCCGGGAACTCCGGGTTGGCGATCTCACGGGAGGCGAGGGCGACCTCGCCGAGTCCGGCGGCTGCCTCCAGGCGGGCCTTGACGTCCGGGTTGACGATCGCGCCCAGCAGCGCGTTCGCGCGGGCGTCGTCGCCGAGCAGGCCGTCGACCGCCTTCGCCAGGTCGGCGGCGACCTCGTCGAAGGACTTGGGGCCCTGGTCGGTGGTGATGCCGTCGCGCGGGATCAGCAGGTTCTGCGGGGTGGTGCACATCTGGCCGCTGTACAGCGACAGGGAGAACGCCAGGTTGGCCAGCATTCCCTTGTAGTCGCCGGTCGACTCCACGATCACCGTGTTGACGCCGGCCTTCTCGGTGTACACCTGCGCCTGGCGCGCGTTGCCCTCCAGCCAGTCGCCGAACTCCGTGGAGCCGGTGTAGTCGATGATCCGGATCTCCGGGCGGGTGGCCAGCGTCTTGGCGATGCCCTCGCCGGGCCGCTCGGCGGCCAGCGCCACCAGGTTCGGGTCGAAGCCGGCCTCGGTGAGCACCTGGCGGGCCACCTGGACGGTGAGCGCGAGCGGCAGCACCGCGCGGGGGTGCGGCTTGACCAGGACCGCGTTGCCGGTGGCGAGGGAGGCGAACAGGCCCGGGTAGCCGTTCCATGTCGGGAAGGTGTTGCAGCCGATGACCAGGCCGATGCCCCTGGGGACCGGGACGAACTCCTTGGTGAGCGCGAGCGGGTCGCGCTTGCCCTGCGGCTTGGTCCACTCCGCGGTGCCGGGCGTGCGGACCTGCTCCGCGTACGCGTAGGCCACCGCCTCCATGCCGCGGTCCTGCGCGTGCGGGCCGCCCGCCTGGAACGCCATCATGAACGCCTGGCCGGAGGTGTGCATGACCGCCTGGGCGAACTCCGTCGTCCGGTCGCTGATCCGCTTCAGGATCTCCAGACAGACCACCGCGCGGGTCTCCGCGCCCGCGTCCCGCCAGGCCCGCATCCCCGCCTTCATGGCGGGCAGCAGCTCGTCGAGGTCCGCGTGCGGGTAGCTCACGCCCAGCTCGATGCCGTACGGGGAGGTCTCGCCGTCCACCCAGCCGTCCGTGCCGGGCTGGCCGAGGTCGAGGCGGGTGCCGAGCAGGGCGTCGAAGGCGGCCTTGCCCGCCGCCATGTCCAGGCTGCCGTTCTCCCCGTAGGCCTTGGGGTGCTCGGGGTGCGGGGACCAGTACGCGCGCGTGCGGATCGCTTCCAGCGCCTGGTCCAGGGTGGGACGGTGCCGGGCGATCAGCTCGTGCGCCGTGGGTTCGGCGGCCATGCGGGACCAACTCCTCGTCTCAGGAACTCTTCGTCGAGCTCATGGACCTGTGCGGAAACGTAGTCAGAACGGGCGGTCAGAGTTAGAGTAACCGAACGATCGGTCGGGACAAGGGGGTCCGCCGCATCTGTGGAAAACCCCGTGCGGGAGGATCGCGCACATGACAGCACTCGACCTCAGCAGTCCCGTGGCCGTGGTCGGCACCGGCACCATGGGCCAGGGAATCGCCCAGGTCGCGCTGGTCGCGGGCCATCCCGTGCGGCTGTACGACGCCGCCCCCGGCCGGGCCCGTCAGGCGGCCGACGCGATCGGCGCCCGGCTCGACCGGCTGGTGGAGAAGGAGCGCCTCACCGCCGCCGAACGGGACGCGGCCCGCGCCCGTCTGCGGCCCGCCGACGGGCCGGCCCAGCTCGCCGACTGCGCCCTGGTCGTCGAGGCCGTCCTGGAGAGCCTGGACGTCAAGCAGGAACTGTTCCGCGCGCTGGAGGACGTCGTCTCCGACGACTGCCTGCTCGCCACCAACACCTCCTCCCTCTCCGTCACCGCGATCGGCGGCGCCCTGCGCGCGCCCGGCCGCTTCGTGGGCCTGCACTTCTTCAACCCCGCGCCGCTGCTGCCGCTCGTCGAGGTCGTCTCCGGCTTCGCCACCGACGTCGCGTACGCCACGCGCGCGTACGAGACGGCCCGCGCCTGGGGCAAGACGCCCGTCGCCTGCGCCGACACCCCCGGCTTCATCGTCAACCGCGTCGCCCGGCCCTTCTACGCCGAGGCCTTCGCGGTGTACGAGTCCCAGGGCGCCGACCCGGCCACCATCGACGCGGTCCTGCGCGAGTCCGGCGGTTTCCGCATGGGCGCCTTCGAACTGACCGACCTCATCGGGCAGGACGTCAACGAGTCCGTCACCCACTCGGTGTGGCGGTCCTTCTTCCAGGACGTGCGCTTCACCCCCTCGCTCGCCCAGCGCCGCCTGGTCGAGTCCGGCCGCCTCGGCCGCAAGACCGGGCACGGCTGGTACGACCACGGCGACGGCGCCGAGCGCCCCGAACCGCACACCGCCGAGCCCGCCGAACCGCCCGCGTACGTCGTCGCCGAGGGCGATCTGGGACCCGCCTCGGAGCTGCTCGCCCTGATCCGCGAGGCCGGGATCGAGGTGCGCGAGGAGGCCGAGGACAACGGCACCCGCCTGGTGCTGCCCGGCGGCGGCCAACTCGTGCTCGCCGACGGCCAGACCTCCGTGGAGTTCCGCGACGTCGTCTACTTCGACCTCGCCCTCGACTACCGCGCGGCCACCCGCGTCGCCCTGTCCCACTGCCAGGACACCTCCGCGCGGACCGTCGCCGAGGCCACCGGACTGTTCCAGGCGCTCGGCAAGAAGGTCAGCGTCATCGGGGACGTCCCCGGAATGATCGTCGCGCGGACGGTGGCCCGGATCATCGACCTCGCGGTCGACGCGGCCGCCAAGGGCGTCGCCACCGAGGAGGACATCGACACCGCGATGCGGCTGGGTGTGAACTACCCCCTGGGGCCCTTCGAGTGGAGCCGCCGCCTGGGCCGCGGCTGGGCCGGCGCCCTGCTGGACGAAATGCACGAGATCGACCCGTCCGGCCGCTACGCGCCCTCCCTCGCGCTCTACCGGTACGCGTGCGCCACCCGCAAGGGGGAGGACACCCCATGACCACCGCCAGGCGCGACACGTACACCCCGGAGACGCTGCTGTCCGTCGCCGTCCAGGTGTTCAACGAGCGCGGTTACGACGGCACCTCCATGGAGCACCTCTCCAAGGCCGCCGGCATCTCCAAGTCGTCGATCTACCACCACGTGGCCGGCAAGGAGGAACTGCTGCGCCGCGCGGTGAGCCGGGCCCTGGACGGGCTCTTCGGCATCCTCGACGAGGAGCACGCGCGCGTGGGGCGCGCCGCCGGGCGGCTGGAGTACGTCGTACGGCGCATGGTCGAGGTGCTGATCGCCGAGCTGCCGTACGTGACGCTGCTGCTGCGGGTGCGCGGCAACACGGGCACCGAGCGGTGGGCGCTGGAGCGGCGGCGCGAGTTCGACCACCGGGTGGCGGCGCTGCTGAAGGCCGCGGCGGCCGACGGGGACGTGCGCGAGGACATAGAGGTGCGCCTGGTGACCCGGCTGGTCTTCGGCATGATCAACTCGATCGTGGAGTGGTACCGGCCGGACGGGCGCGGCATGAACGAGCTCGAGGTGGCCGACGCGGTGGTGCAGCTGGCCTTCGGAGGGCTGCGCAAGGCGCCCTGAGGGCCCACGCCTCACCCCTGCGGCTCCAGGTCCTCCTCCTCGAACACCAGCAGGGTGCGCGTGCTCAGCACCTCGGGGATCGCCTGGAGCCGGGTGAGCACCAGCTCGCGCAGCGCCCGGTTGTCGGGCGTGTGCACCAGCAGCAGTACGTCGAAGTCCCCGCCCACCAGCGCGATGTGCGAGGCGCCCGGGAGCTGCCGGAGCTGCTCGCGGACCGTGCGCCAGGTGTTCTGGACGATCTTCAGGGTGATGTACGCGGACGTCCCGTGGCCGGCCCGCTCGTGGTTGACGCGGGCCCCGAAGCCGCGGATGACGCCGTCCTCGACCAGCCGGTTGATGCGCGCGTACGCGTTCGCGCGGGAGACGTGCACCCGTTCGGCGACCGACCGTATCGACGCGCGGCCGTCCGCCTGGAGCATCCGCAGGATGTCCTGGTCGATGGCGTCCAGGGGCCGCGCGGGAGCGAGCGGCCCGGTCCCCTCCTGGCCCTCGGCCATTTGTTCAGATGCCACCCGCCCCCACCTCTCCGCCGTGGACGTCCTGCATCCATCTCAGGTTGTGGAGAACCGTTTGTCCACAGCCTGGTGCCACCCGTAGCCAAAATGTGCCGACGACCGAACAATCGGTTGGTGAGGCGCGTCACAGACGCCGCGCCTCCGACGTCCCACGAGGAGGTGCCGTCATGACGGTCATGGAGCAGCGGGGGGCCTACCGGCCGACCCCGCCGCCCGCCTGGCAGCCCCGCACCGACCCCGCGCCGCTGCTGCCCGACGCGGAGCCGTACCGCGTGCTCGGCACCGAGGCGGCCGCCGAGGCCGACCCGGAGCTGCTGCGCCGGCTGTACACGGAGCTGGTGAAGGGCCGCCGCTACAACGCGCAGGCCACCGCCCTCACCAAGCAGGGCCGTCTCGCGGTCTACCCCTCCAGCACCGGCCAGGAGGCCTGCGAGGTCGCCGCCGCGCTCGTCCTGGCGGAACAGGACTGGCTCTTCCCGAGCTACCGCGACACCCTCGCCGTCGTCGCGCGCGGAGTGGACCCCGTCGAGGCCCTCACCCTGCTGCGCGGCGACTGGCACACCGGCTACGACCCCCACGAGCACCGTGTGGCCCCGCTGAGCACCCCGCTCGCCACCCAGCTGCCGCACGCCGTCGGTCTCGCGCACGCCGCCCGCCTCAAGGGCGACGACGTGGTCGCGCTCGCCATGGTCGGCGACGGCGGCACCAGCGAGGGCGACTTCCACGAGGCGCTGAACTTCGCCGCCGTCTGGCAGGCCCCGGTGGTCTTCCTCGTCCAGAACAACGGCTTCGCGATCTCCGTACCGCTCGCCAAGCAGACCGCGGCCCCGTCGCTGGCCCACAAGGCCGTCGGCTACGGCATGCCCGGCCGCCTGGTCGACGGCAACGACGCCGCCGCCGTGCACGAGGTCCTAGCCGACGCCGTACGCCGCGCCCGCGCGGGCGGCGGTCCGACCCTGGTCGAGGCGATCACGTACCGCGTGGAGGCCCACACCAACGCCGACGACGCCACCCGCTACCGCGGCGACGCCGAGGTCGAGACCTGGAAGCGGCACGACCCGATCGCCCTGCTGGAGCACGAGCTGACCGGGCGCGGACTGCTCGACGAGACCGGCGTGGAGACCGCCCGCCAGGACGCCGAGACCATGGCCGCCTCCTTGCGCGCCCGCATGAACCAGGACCCGGCGCTCGACCCCATGGACCTCTTCACCCACGTCTACGCCGAACCCACCCCCCAGCTCCTGGAGCAGCGCGAGCAGCTGCGGGCCGAGCTGGCGGCCGAGGCCGAGCCGGAAGGGGCACAGCGATGACCACCGTCGCCGTCAAGCCGGCCACCATGGCGCAGGCCCTCACGCGCGCGATGCGCGACGCCATGGCCGCCGACCCGTCCGTGCACGTCATGGGCGAGGACGTCGGCACCCTCGGCGGTGTCTTCCGCGTCACCGACGGACTCGCCGAGGAGTTCGGCGAGGACCGCTGCACGGACACGCCGCTGGCCGAGGCGGGCATCCTCGGCACGGCCGTCGGCATGGCCATGTACGGACTGCGCCCGGTCGTGGAGATGCAGTTCGACGCGTTCGCCTACCCGGCCTTCGAGCAGCTGATCTCGCACGTCGCGAAGACGCGCAACCGCACGCGCGGGAAGATGCCCCTGCCGCTCACCATCCGCGTCCCCTACGGCGGCGGCATCGGCGGCGTCGAGCACCACAGCGACTCCTCCGAGGCGTACTACATGGCGACCCCGGGGCTCCACGTCGTCACGCCCGCCACCGTCGCCGACGCCTACGGGCTGCTGCGCGCCGCCATCGCCTCCGACGACCCGGTCGTCTTCCTGGAGCCCAAGCGGCTGTACTGGTCGAAGGACTCCTGGAACCCACAGGAGCCGACGGCCGTTGAACCGATAGGCCGTGCGGTGGTGCGGCGCTCGGGACGGAGCGCCACGCTCATCACGTACGGGCCGTCGCTGCCCGTCTGCATGGAGGCGACCGAGGCGGCCCGGGCCGAGGGCTGGGACCTCGAAGTCGTCGATCTGCGCTCCCTGGTGCCGTTCGACGACGAGACGGTGTGCGCCTCGGTACGGCGGACGGGGCGCGCGGTCGTCGTCCACGAGTCGGGTGGCTTCGGCGGCCCGGGCGGGGAGATCGCGGCCCGGGTCACGGAGCGCTGCTTCCACCACCTGGAGGCACCGGTGCTGCGTGTGGCCGGGTTCGACCTGCCGTACCCGCCGCCGATGCTGGAGCGCCACCACCTGCCCGGAGTGGACCGGATCCTGGACGCCGTGGGGCGTCTGCAGTGGGAGGCCGAGAGCTGATGGCACAGGTGCTGGAGTTCAAGCTGCCCGACCTCGGTGAAGGGCTCACCGAGGCGGAGATCGTGCGCTGGCTGGTCGAGGTCGGTGACGTCGTCGCCGTGGACCAGCCGGTCGTCGAGGTCGAGACGGCCAAGGCGATGGTGGACGTGCCCTGCCCCTACGGCGGCGTCGTCACGGCCCGCTTCGGCGCGGAGGGCACGGAACTGCCCGTCGGTGCTCCGCTGCTGACGGTGGCGGTGGGCGAGCCGGCCGACGGCCGCCCGGCCGGGGACGCGAGCCCCGCGGAGTCCGCGGAATCCGAGGGCGCGCGCGGCGGGACCCCCGCCACCGAGGGCTCCGGCAACGTCCTGGTCGGCTACGGCACCGCGGAGGCACCGGCCCGGCGCCGCCGCGTCCGTCCGCCGCAGACGGCCCCCGCGACCCCCGCCGCCCCTTCCACCCCCGTGGCGAACGGACAGCCCAGGACCGCGCAGCCCGCCGCCGCGCGGACCCGCACCCTGGGCGCGGTGGACGGACCCGTCCCCGTGATCTCGCCCCTGGTGCGCAGGCTGGCCCGGCAGAACGGCCTGGACCTGCGGGAGCTGACCGGCTCCGGACCCGAGGGGCTGATCCTCCGCGCGGACGTGGAGTACGCCCTGCGTGCCGCCGCCGCCCAGGGCCGTACGGGCACGACGGCCGGCGAACCGCGCACGCGGACCGACCGGGCGGGCGTGGGCGCGCCGTCGCCGGCACCGGCCGCGGGAACCCCGGGCGTGACCCGTGTCCCCCTCAAGGGCATCCGCGGGGCCGTCGCCGACAAGCTCTCCCGCAGCCGCACCGAGATCCCCGACGCGACCTGCTGGGTGGACGCCGACGCGACCGAACTGATGCGCACGCGGGCCGCGATGAACGCGGCGGGGGGACCGAAGATATCCGTCATCGCCCTGCTGGCCCGCGTCTGCACCGCCGCGCTCGCCCGCTTCCCCGAGCTCAACTCCGCGGTGGACACCGAGGCCAGGGAGATCGTCCAGTACGGCGACGTGCACCTCGGCTTCGCCGCGCAGACCGACCGGGGACTGGTCGTCCCCGTCGTCCGGGACGCGCACACGCGGGGCGCCGAGTCGCTGACGGCCGAGTTCGCCCGGCTGACCGAGGCGGCCCGGACCGGCACGCTGACGCCCGCGGAACTCACCGGCGGCACCTTCACGTTGAACAACTACGGCGTGTTCGGCGTCGACGGCTCCACACCGATCATCAACCACCCCGAGGCCGCCATGCTCGGCGTCGGCCGCATCGTCCCCAAGCCATGGGTGCACGAGGGCGAGCTGGCGGTGCGGCAGGTCGTGCAGCTCTCGCTCACCTTCGACCACCGGGTCTGCGACGGCGGCACCGCGGGAGGCTTCCTGCGGTACGTGGCGGACTGTGTCGAACAGCCGGCGGTACTGCTGCGGACGCTGTGAGTCCGCTTCGAGCCACCGGTCTCCCCGGCCGCGTCCCGGTGCCCCCGCGTTCCCTGTGATCGCGGGGGCACGCATACTCGGAGGGTGACCGAGTATCAGCCACCCGGTGGTCCCTCCGGCGATCCCTCCGGTGATCCTCCCGGTGGTCCCTCAGGGGACCCTCCCGACGGTCCCTCGGGCGACTCCTCGGGCGGCCCCTTCGGGGGCCCCGACTCCGCGTACGACGCCGTCGTGCTCGCCGGCGGCGCCGCCCGGCGGCTCGGGGGCGCGGACAAGCCCGGGGTGCGGGTGGGCGGCCGGGCGCTGCTCGACCGGGTGCTCGCGGCCTGCGCCGGCGCCCGGACCACGGTGGTCGTCGCCGGCCCCCGCCCCACCGCACGGCCCGTGGTCTGGGCCCGCGAGGAACCCCCGGGCGGCGGCCCCCTGGCCGCGCTCGCCGCCGGGCTCCGGCACACCACGGCCGACCGGGTCGTCCTGCTCTCCGCCGACCTGCCCTTCCTCGACCACCGCACGGTGCGGGGACTGCTGGCACCCCTCCGGCACGGCACCGCCGACGGCGTGCTGCTGACCGACTCCGACGGCCGGGACCAGCCGCTCGTCGCCGCGTACCGGACCGGGTCCCTGCGCCGCGAACTGGCCGTGCTCACCGGCCGGCACGGCGAGCTGACGGGGCTGCCCCTGCGCCGGCTGACCGGCTCGCTCGACCTCACCCGTATCTCCGACCCGGTGGCGTCCTTCGACTGCGACACCTGGGACGACATCGCCACCGCCAGGGCACGCATCAGGGAGCATGGACACGTGTTGGATGAATGGATCTCCGCAGTCAAGGACGAGCTGGGCATCGACCTGGACGTCGACACCGGCGTACTGCTCG
The DNA here is from genome assembly GCF_055585405.1 of Streptomyces sp. NPDC053426. Taxonomy (NCBI): domain Bacteria; kingdom Bacillati; phylum Actinomycetota; class Actinomycetes; order Kitasatosporales; family Streptomycetaceae; genus Streptomyces; species Streptomyces sp. NPDC053426. The sequence continues at coordinate 271,844 of NZ_JBVJKE010000003.1, forward strand.
ACCTCGCCCGCGACGCCGCCCACGGGGTGGCCCGGCCCGCCGCGCCGCTGACCACCTTCCTCGTCGGCTACGCGGCCGCGCGGGCGGGCGGCGACCGGGAGGCCGTCGCCGAGGCGGCCCGCAAGGCCGCGGCACTCGCCCTGCGCTGGGCCGACGAGGAAACCCCCGACGCCACCTCCGAGGCTTCCGGCGCCACCCCCGAGGCTTCCGGCGCCACCCCAGAAGCCCCCGACACCCGCCCGGACGCCTGATGACCGCGCGCGCCGCCCGGGCCGACGAGAACGCCGACGACCTCGACGTCGAGGAGGCGCTCGCCCTCGTGAAGAAAAACCCCGGCGGCACCACAGACACCCCCCGCCACCCGCACCGCGACGCCACCGCCTGGCCCGACGCCCGCGCCATCGCCGAGAGCGCCCCGCGCCACGGCACCGGCGCCCGCACCGGCTATCTGACCCCGGTCGCCGTCCCCCTGGCCTCCGCCCTGGGACTCACCCTCGCCGTCCCCCTCACCGCCCTCACCGACCTGCCCTCCTTCGACACCTCCGCGATGGACGGCTGGGCGGTCTCCGGCCCCGGCCCCTGGTCCGTACGGGACGAGGGCGTCCTCGCCGGGCACGCCGCGCACACCCCGCTCACCGACGGCGAGGCCGTCCGCATCGCCACCGGCGCCCGCATCCCCCCGGACACCACCGCCGTACTCCGCAGCGAACACGGCCGCACCGACGACAAGGGCCGGCTGCACGTCACCGCCGCCACCCGGCCGCCGCACACCGTCACCCACGGCCAGGACATCCGCCCCCGCGGCCAGGAGTGCCGCAGCGGCGACCAGTTGCTGCCCGTGGGCACCCCGGTGACCCCGCCCGTCCTGGGCATGGCCGCCGCCGCCGGATACGACACGCTCACCGCGGTCCCCCGCCCCCGCGTCGACGTGTTCGTCCTCGGTGACGAACTGCTCGGCGAGGGCCTGCCGCACGACGGGCTGATCCGGGACGCGCTCGGCCCGCTGCTGCCGCCCTGGCTGCGCGCACTCGGCGCGGAGGTCACCGCCGTACGCCGGGTCGGCGACACCGAACAGGCGCTGTACGAGGCGATCACGGCGTCCGACGCCGACGTCGTCGTCACCACCGGCGGCACCGCCGCGGGCCCGGTCGACCACGTGCACCCCGCGCTGCGCCGCATCGGCGCCGAACTCCTCGTGGACGGCGTCCAGGTGCGTCCCGGCCACCCCATGCTCCTGGCCCGCACCAAGGACGACCAGCACCTCGTCGGCCTGCCCGGCAACCCCCTCGCCGCCGTCTCCGGCCTGCTCACGCTCGCCGAGCCCCTGCTGCGCACCCTCGCGGCCCGCCCCGCCCCCGAGCCGTACGCGCTGCCGCTGCGGGACGGGGTGCAGGGGCACCCGTACGACACCCGGCTGGTCCCGGTCGCCCTGCGCGGTGACCGGGCGCTGCCGCTGCTCTACAACGGCCCGGCCATGCTGCGCGGCATCGCGGCGGCCGACGCGCTCGCCGTGGTACCCCCCGGCGGGGCACGGCCGGGTGAGGAGGCGGAGCTGCTCGACCTGCCCTGGACGTCCGGGGGAATCGGGGTGTGTTTCACGTGAAACTTCCGGGCCAGGACGTCATCGCACGCCAGGCGGACGAACACCTGGTGACCCATCGGGTGAAACTCCCGAGGAAACTGGTGGAGCATCCGGTCCGCCAGGTCGCCAAACGGCTGTCGTGGGCCCTGGTGGTGCTCGTGGTGACGGCGTTCATCGTGTACGCCGACCGGGGCGGCTACAACGACAACTCCGACGGGTCCCTCGATCTCCTCGACGCGTTCTACTACGCGACCGTCACCCTCTCCACCACCGGGTACGGCGACATCACGCCGGTCAGTGACAGTGCCCGGCTCACCAACATCTTCGTCGTCACGCCGCTGCGCGTGCTGTTCCTGATCATCCTGGTCGGCACCACTCTCGAGGCCCTCACCGAACGCACGCGGGAGGAGTGGCGACTGAACCGCTGGAGGTCCGCGTTGCGCGATCACACCGTCGTCGTCGGGTTCGGCACCAAGGGCAGGTCCGCGATCAAGACCGTCTGTGCGACCGGGCTCCGGAAGGAGCAGGTGGTGGTCGTCGACCCCAGCGCGAAGGCGATCGACGCGGCCACGGCGGACGGCTACGCGGGCGTCATAGGGGACGCCACGCGCAGCGAGGTGCTGAAGCGGGCCGAGGTGCAGCGGGCACGGCAGATCATCATCGCGACGCAGCGCGACGACACGGCCGTCCTCGTGACGCTGACGGCGCGGCAGATCAACCGGGGCGCGAAGATCGTGGCCGCGGTGCGCGAGGAGGAGAACGCCCCGCTGCTGAAGCAGTCGGGCGCCGACGCGGTCATCACCAGCGCCAGCGCGGCCGGGCGGCTGCTCGGGCTGTCCGTGCTCAGCCCCTCGGCCGGCATGGTCATGGAGGACCTGATCCAGCAGGGCTCCGGGCTCGACATCGTGGAGCGGCCGGTCATAAAGGGCGAGGTGGGCAAGACGCCCCGCGAGATCGGCGACCTGGTGGTGAGCGTCGTACGCGGGCACCGGGTGCTCGGCTACGACGACCGGAACGTCGGGACGCTGGAGCTGACGGACCGGCTGATCACGATCGTACGGGCGACGCCGGGCACACAGATCGCGCCCGACGTCCGCCCGTTCCGCGGCTGAGACCGCGGTTGAGACCGAGGCTGAGACCGCAGTGGGGCTGCGGCTGAGGTCGCAGTCGAAACCGTGGCTGAAGCCGCAGTCGAAACCGTGGCTGAAGCCGCAGTCGAGACCGTGGCTGAAGTCGTAGTCGAAACCGCGGCTGAGACCGCCTGCTTCCGGTCGCACGGCCGCATCGGCCGCGTCTACTTCCGGTTGTAGAGCCGCATCGTGACCGGCCCGAAGACCGCCACGAACAGTCCGGCCCAGCCCAGCGTCCAGGCGATCTCGTCGGCCGGCCAGTCGCCCGCCATCAGTCCGCGCACCGCGGACGCCAGGTGGGTGACGGGGCTGTTGTTGACGAACGCCTGGAGCCAGCCGGGCATGGTGCGCGGGTCGACGAAGACGTTGGACAGGAAGGTGAGCGGGAAGATCACCATCATGCTGACGCCCATCACCGACTTCTCGGTGCGCAGCATCAGCCCGAACATGGTCCAGATCCAGGAGAAGGCGAACGAGAACAGCACCAGCAGCGCGATTCCGGCGAGCACTCCCGGGACCCCGCCGTCGGCGCGGTAGCCGAGGATCATGCCGACGGTCAGCATCACGACGGACGCGATGGTGTAGCGCAGGGCGTCGCCGAGCAGATAGCCGACCATCGTCGACGGCCGCCAGATCGGCAGGCTGCGGAACCGGTCGAAGACGCCCTTCTCGATGTCCGTGTTGACCGAGACCCCGGTGTACATGGTGATCATCACGACCGACATCACCAGGATCCCCGGCAGCAGGAACTGGATGTACTCCTTCGGCGACCCGGCCAGCGCCCCGCCGAACAGGTACGTGTACATCAGCACCATCATGATCGGGAACGCCGTCACGTCGAAGAGCTGCTCCGGCACGTGCTTGATCTTCAGGATCGCCCGCCAGCCGAAGGTCAGCGAGGCCGACCAGGCGCTGGGCCGCGGCGGGCGCTCCTTGGCGACCAGCAGTTCGGCGAGGGAGTCGGTGCGCACCGGGGCGAGTTCGGCGCTCTCGGTGGTCGTCGTGGTGCTCATGCCGCCACCTCGTCCTTCGGGTCGTGGGAGTCGTCCTGACCGGACGCGTCGGACGCGTCGGACACGTGCGTGTCGTGGCCGGTGAGGGCCAGGAACACCTCGTCCAGGCTGGGCTGGCCGAGCGAGAAGTTGTCGACGGTGACGCCGGCGCGGGCCAGTTCGCTCAGTGCGCGGGCGGCCTGCTCGGCGGCCGTGTCGTGGCTCGCGGCCGCGGCGAGGCGGGCGGTCAGCGCCACCGGGTCGGGTTCGGCCTGCACCCGCGCGTCGAGGGCGCGGCGCAGCAGGTCGGCGGCGAGCGGCCGCTGCTCGGCGTCCCGCAGCCGCAGATGTACGGACCCGGCGCCGACGGACGCCTTCAGCTCGCCCTTGGTGCCCTCGGCGATCACCTTGCCGCGGTCGATGACGGCGATCCGGGACGCCAGCTGGTCGGCCTCGTCCAGGTACTGCGTGGTCAGCAGCACCGTCGTGCCCTGGGCGACGACCGCGCGCACGATGTCCCACACCTGGTTGCGGCTGCGCGGGTCCAGGCCGGTCGTCGGCTCGTCGAGGAACAGCAGGTCGGGGGTGTTGAGGATGGACGCGGCGATGTCGATACGGCGCCGCATGCCGCCGGAGTAGTGCTTGACCTGCTTCCCGGCCGCGTCCGTGAGCCCGAAGGCCTCCAGGAGCTGGGCGGCGCGGGTGCGGGCGGCGGGCTTGCGGTGGCCGAGGAGCCGGCCCAGCAGGACCAGGTTCTCGGTGCCGGTGAGGTCCTCGTCCACGGACGCGTACTGGCCGGTGAGGCTCACCCGGCCGCGCACCTCGTCGGCCTCGCGCACGATGTCGTGCCCGAAGACATGGGCCTCGCCGCCGTCGGGCCGCAGGAGGGTGGCGAGCATCTTCACGGTGGTGGTCTTGCCGGCGCCGTTCGGTCCGAGGACCCCGTACACCGTGCCGGCCGGCACGGCGAGATCGACCCCGTCGACGGCCCGCGTCTCGCCGAAGGTCTTGACCAGGCCCGCGGTCTCGATCGCCAGGCCGGACGTCTGCGTACTCATGCTTCGGGTCCTTCCGCGTGCTTGCGGCTACGCATGGACAGACCTTCACCGTCGCGCAAACTCATCGCTCCCGCACACGGATTTCCCGGAGCGGCCGGCCCGGTCTTCCCGAGCGGCCGATCCGGTCTTCCCGAGCGGCGGGCCCGGTCCCCCGAGCGGCCGGTCCGGCCCGCGTGCCCGCCCCGGGAGTACCGTCCCCCTCATGTATGCGATCACGATTCCCGAACCCGGTGGGCCCGAGGCGCTGGTGTGGGACGAGGTCCCCGACCCCGTGGCCGGCCCCGGCGAGGTCCTGGTCGAGGTGGTGGCCGGTGCCGTCAACCGGGCCGACATCCTCCAGCGGCAGGGCTTCTACAACCCCCCGCCCGGCGCCTCCCCCCACCCCGGTCTCGAATGCTCCGGACGGATCGCCGCGCTCGGCGACGGGGTGAGCGGATGGGCCGTCGGCGACGAGGTCTGCGCGCTGCTCGCCAGCGGCGGCTACGCGGAGAAGGTCGCCGTCCCGGCCGGACAGCTCCTGCCCGTCCCCGAGGGGCTCACCGTCGACCAGGCCGCGGCGCTCCCGGAGGTCGTCTGCACGGTCTGGTCGAACGTCTTCATGGTCGCCCACCTCCGCCCCGGCGAGACCCTCCTCGTGCACGGCGGCTCCAGCGGCATCGGCACGATGGCGATCCAGCTCGCGAAGGCCGTCGGCGCGAGGGTCGCCGTCACCGCCGGCACCACTCGGAAGCTGGAGCGCTGCGCCGAACTCGGCGCCGACATCCTGATCAACTACCGCGAGCAGGACTTCGTCGCCGAGCTGAAGCGGGCCACCGACGGCGCGGGCGCGGACGTGATCCTCGACAACATGGGCGCCAAGTACCTGGACCGCAACGTCCAGGCCCTCGCCGTCAACGGACGGCTCGCCATCATCGGCATGCAGGGCGGGGTGAAGGGTGAGCTGAACATCGGCGCCCTCCTCGGCAAGCGCGCCGCCATCAGCGCGACCTCGCTGCGCGCCCGGCCCCTGGAGGAGAAGGCGGCGATCGTGGCGGCCGTACGCGAACACGTCTGGCCGCTCGTCACCAGCGGCCGGGTCCGCCCCGTCATCGACCGCGAGATCCCGATGCCGGACGCGGCCACCGCCCACCGGGTCGTGGAGGACAGCGGCCACATCGGCAAGGTCCTGCTGGTCACACCGAACTGAGTCAGGACGGCTGCCAGGGCGGGGTCTGCCCCCACTTCCAGCGCGGCACGTCGGCCGCGTCCACCGGGGGCGGATTCCCGCCCGAGTACAGCACCGCCATGCGTGTGCCCCACTCGATGTAGTAGAGGAAGACGGCGCGGAACTCGGGGTCGGCCGGCAGGCCGACCTCGTCCGCCGAGTCCTGCAGGAGGTCCGTCCAGCGGCGGCGCTGCTGCTCGGTGATGCCGCGGCCCAGGTGCCGGGAGGCCATGTGCGGGTGGCCGCCGCGGTCGGCGGTGTACGCCGAGGGCCCGCCGAACACCTCGGCGAGCCACCGCGCGACGTGCCGGGGGTGCTCGTCGTCCATGCCGGCGAACACCGGCGCCAGGACCGGATCCTCGCGGACATGGCCGTAGAACACCTCGGTCAGGCGGTCGAGGGCCGTGTCGCCGCCCATCCACGCGTGGATCGTGGGAGTGCCGGGAGCGTCCGGCGCGTGCTTCGCGTCCGTCACGGGCCGCGCGTCGGCCTGCCCGCTCGGGTCGGCCCCGCCGCTGCCGACGACGTCGGTGGTGAGGTAGTGGCGCATCTCCTCGATCGCCGTGACGTACGGCCGTATCGCGGCGAAGAACGCGGGGAAGTGCTCCCCCTCGCGGAAGCCCTGGAGGTGGTCCTCGACGGACGTCCAGCGGATGCGCAGAACGTACCGGTCGGGCTCTTCCTGGCAGTGGGACAGTTCGTAGTCGATGCACTCGGGCGCCGTGGCCAGCGCCTCGGAGGCCTTGGCGTAAGCCTTCTCGAAGGCCTGCTGGTCGTCCGGTGCGATCCGGTAGCGGACGTACTCGACGGTCGTGACCATGCTGAGCGTCTCCCCCTGTCGTCGGGTCTGCGGGAGACACCCTGCCGGGTTCGTCGCGGCCTGTCAGGAGATTCCCGGCAGGGGGAGTCCGCCGGCTCAGGACGTGCCGCGCCCCTGGCGCATGCGCAGGGCGACGAAGGCGAGGCCGAAGCCGAGTCCGATGAGCATCAGGCCGCTGCCGAGCGGCAGGACGCGCAGTACGGGCTCGGTGGAGGAGGCGGCCGTGTCCGGCTCCGCCGCCCGCGAGGTCGCGGAGGGCACGGGGACCGCCACCTGGGACGCCGGTGTCCGCGGGACGGTGTCGCCCGCGTCCGGTGTCCGGGACACGGCCTCGTCGTCCCCCGGCCGCGGTGGCGGCTCGTCCGCCCCCTCGGCACGCCCCGGCTCGCGCGGTACGACGCCCGCGCCCCCGTCGTCCGGACCGTCCCGGTCGCCGTGCTCCCGCTCCCGTTCCCGTTTCTGCTCCCGCTCCCGCGACTCCCTCTCGGCCCCCTCGTGCCGCCCCGGCCGGTCCCGGCCCTCACCCGGCCGGCTCCCGGCCCGCGACGGCTCCCCGGAGGGCGACGACGAGGGCGAGGTGGACGAGGGCGGAGGGGACGGGGACGCGGAAGAGGGTGCGGCGCCGACCCCGTACGCCACCCCCGTGCCGAGGGGCGCGTACGGCACCACCGCCGCACCCGTGACCAGAACAACCGTCGCCCCCACTACACGCAGCCATGGAGCCACGACCGTGACCTCCCGCGCCGTCCGGTGCTCGGTCACACCGTCGGCAAGATGGGCCGGATGGACGCCACACAGCCTGGCACCACCGCACGATCCCGGCATTCCGGATACGTCCGTCGGGTGGACCCCCGCCGGAGAAACCCGCTGGGAACCCGCTTTCGGGGGCACCGCCGAAACGGCGCACGGCCGTGCGCGACAATGGCGGCATGGAGATGCCGAGGAACGAACGGTCGCCGGAGAATCCGCAGATCCTGGTCGTCGGCCAGGACGGTATGGCGCTCAGCGGCGGCACCGGAGACGAGGACTCCCGCGAGACCCCGGTGACGGAGCAGGTGGAGCAGCCGGCGAAGGTCATGCGGATCGGCAGCATGATCAAGCAGCTGCTGGAGGAGGTGCGCGCGGCTCCCCTGGACGAGGCCAGCCGGGTCCGCCTCAAGGAGATCCACGCCAGTTCGGTGAAGGAACTGGAGGACGGTCTGGCTCCGGAGCTGGTCGAGGAGCTGGAGCGGCTCTCCCTGCCCTTCACGGACGAGGGCACCCCGAGCGACGCCGAACTGCGGATCGCGCAGGCCCAGCTGGTGGGCTGGCTGGAGGGCCTGTTCCACGGGATCCAGACCACGCTCTTCGCCCAGCAGATGGCCGCGCGCGCCCAGCTCGAGCAGATGCGCCGCGCCCTCCCGCCCGGCGTCGGCGACGGCTCGGAGGAACCGCACCCGGGCGGCCGCTCGGGCGGCCCGTACCTGTAGACCGCGCTACGTCCCTGTCCGAACACCACGAAGGGGCCCGGCATCCGATGCCGGGCCCCTTCGCCGTGTCGTGTACGGCCGTGTCGTGTACGGCCGGGGCTCAGGACGGGGGGTTGCCCGTCGAGACCTTGAACGTGATCTGCGGCATGTTCTCGGGGTCGACGTCCGTGCCCGCCGGCGGGTACTGCTCCCGGACGGAGCCCTCGCCGTAGGTGTTCTCGTCCACCTCGAGGATCTTGAAGCTGCCCCAGCCGGCGGCCTGGAGGCACTCCTTCACCGACCCGATGTACTTGAACTTGAAGTTCGGCATCCGGACCATGTCGGGGTCGTTGTACGACTCGTCCGGGTCCTCGCACTCTTCCTTGTCGATCGTCTTCTTCGTGTCCGGCCCGCGGTAGCCCTCCGCCTTGGTCGCCGACGCCGAGGCCGAGGCACCGCCGCCTCCGCCGGCCTGCGGGTCCTCGTCACCGCCGTTCATCATCAGCGCCGCGATCAGCCCGCCGACGGCGACGAGGGAGACGACGACCGACCCGATGATCACCGGCTTGTTCCGGCCGCCGCCGCCCGAGCCGCCCGTCGAGCCGGACGTCTGGGGCGTGATGTTGTACGGCGGCGGGGTCCCCGGCCCCGGCTGGGGCTGGGACGCGTACGGCGACGGGGCGGGCGTCTGGTAGCCGCCCTGCTGCGGGTAGCCGTACGCGGGTGACGGCGCGGACGGCGCCGGGGTGCCGTACGGCTGCGGCGCCGGCGTCGGCTGGTACGGCGTCTGCACGTTGCCCGTGGGTGCCTGCGGCGCCTGGCCGACCGGCGGGAACACCGCGGAGCCGACGCCCGCGCCGCTCTGCGCCTGCGCGCCCGGCACGATGCTCGGCGGGGCCGGGTGGAAGGACTGCGCCACCCGCAGGCACTCCCCGCGCATGGACTCCGCGCTGGGGAAGCGCTCGTTCGGATTCTTCTTCAGCGCGCGGGCGATCAGCGCGTCCACGGCCGGCGGCAGCGAACGGTTGATCGAGGACGCGACCGGCGGCTCCTCCTGCACGTGTGCGTACGCGATGGCCAGCGGCGAGTCCGCCTCGAACGGCAGCCGTCCGGTGACGAGCTGGAACAGCATGATGCCGACCGAGTACAGGTCGGAGCGGGCGTCCACGCCCCGGCCGAGCGCCTGCTCCGGGGAGAGGTACTGCGGGGTGCCGACGACCATGCCGGTCTGCGTCATCGACGTCACACCGGACTGCATGGCGCGGGCGATGCCGAAGTCCATGACCTTGACCACGCCGCGCTTGGTCATCATCACGTTGCCCGGCTTGATGTCGCGGTGGACCAGCCCCATCTCGTGGCTGATCTCCAGGGCCGCCAGCACGTCCGCGGTGATCTTCAGCGCCTTGTCGGCGGGCATCGCGCCCTGCTGCCGTACGTCCTCGTCGAGCACGGAGCCGAGCGGGCGGCCCTCGACGTACTCCATGACGATGTACGGCGTCGTCATGCCGTCCACGTCGTCCTCGCCGGTGTCGAAGACCGAGACGATGTTGGTGTGCGTGAGCTTCGCCACGGACTGGGCCTCGCGGCGGAAGCGCTCACGGAAGGCCTGCTCCCGGCCGAGTTCCGTGTGCAACGTCTTGATCGCGACCTGGCGGTCGAGCACGCTGTCGTAGGCGAGGTGGACCGAGGCCATGCCACCCTGGCCGAGCAGGTCCCGCAGTTGGTAACGTCCGCCGGCGAGCGCCCGCCCCGCGTTGTGGCCCTGTGCGCCGTCCTGGCTCATGTTCCGCGTCCCCCGTAGCCTCTCCGGCGCCGCCGTCCCGGTGGCCGCTCCGTCGTAGATCCCATGCTCTATTCCCGGCCAAGTCTGCCCCAGGCCACTGACACGTCAAGCGCGGTGCCCGTTCCGTGACCGTACGCGAAGGAAGCGTCGCGGAAGCGTTACAGCGGTCGTACTACCGGTACACGGAATTTGCACGACAGTACGGAGTGCGGGTTTCATGACCGGTCCGTCTCGTGCCGGTCCCGGGGGCCCGTCCCGGACCGGGGGCACACGCCGAGGCTGTAGCGTGGCCGACGAAGACCGTAACAACACCGCGCGCACCGCGGGCAGAAACGACGGCGAGGACTGATGGCACAGCAGCAGCGCGCTCAGGGCCCGTCCGACCCCGAGGCGACTGGCGGCGGCATCTCGGACGCGCCGGACAACTGGGGCAACGGCGGGCTCGTCGGCGACGGCCGGTACCGGCTGACCCGCAGGCTCGGCCGGGGCGGCATGGCCGAGGTGTTCGCCGCCGAGGACGTACGTCTCGGCCGCACCGTCGCCGTCAAGCTGCTGCGCGCCGACCTCGCCGAGGACCCCGTCTCCAAGGCGCGCTTCACGCGCGAGGCGCAGTCGGTGGCCGGTCTCAACCACCATGCCATCGTCGCCGTCTACGACTCCGGCGAGGACATCGTCGGCGGCCAGTCGGTCCCGTACATCGTGATGGAGATCGTCGAGGGCCGCACCATCCGCGACCTGCTGATGAACGCCGAGGCCCCGGGCCCCGAGCAGGCGCTGATCATCGTCTCCGGTGTCCTGGAGGCGCTCGCCTACTCGCACCAGCACGGCATCGTGCACCGCGACATCAAGCCGGCCAACGTCATCATCACCCACAACGGTGCCGTGAAGGTGATGGACTTCGGCATCGCCCGCGCGCTGCACGGCGCGTCCACGACGATGACCCAGACCGGCATGGTCATGGGCACCCCGCAGTACCTCTCCCCGGAGCAGGCGCTCGGCAAGGCCGTCGACTACCGGTCCGACCTGTACGCCACCGGCTGCCTGCTCTACGAACTGCTGGCGCTGCGGCCCCCCTTCACGGGTGAGACGCCGCTGTCGGTGGTCTACCAGCACGTCCAGGACATCCCCACGCCCCCGTCGGAGGCCTCGGACGCCTGCCCGCCGGAGCTGGACGGGCTGGTCATGCGCTCCCTCGCCAAGGAGCCCGACGACCGTTTCCAGACGGCCGAGGAGATGCGCGGGCTGATCCAGTACGCGCTGCAGATGCTCTACGAGCAGGGCGGTCACACCGGCACCTGGAACACCGGCCCGGTGGAGATGCACGAGGGCCCGCGCACCCCGGCGGCCGGCTTCGCGGGCACGACCGCGATGCCGCACCCGGACGTCTCCGGCACGGCGGCGATCCCGCAGCCGATCCTGCCCGCCGGGTACGGCGGTGGGTACGGCAGTGACGACGGCGGCTTCGAGGGCCACGGCAACAAGGGCAGCGGCCGCGGCAAGCTGTGGGTCCTCGCGGTGCTCGCGGTGATCGCCGTCGCGGCGGGCGTCGCGCTGGCGCTGAACAACGGCGGCGGGGGCGGGGGCGGGGGCAAGACCGACACGTCGCCGTCCGTGACGCAGAGCACCGGGGACGAGAAGGCCAGCGAGAGCCCGAGCGACGAGGCGACCGAGGAGACGACCGACCCCGGCACGGAGACCGAGACCGACCCGGGTACGGGATCCGGCGGGAACTGGGAGCAGCCGTACACGCCGTCCACGGAGCCGACGTACACGGAGACGGAGACGGAGAGCGAGGCGCCGAGCGCCCCGCCGACGTCCACGCAGCCGTCCCCGTCGGGCGGCACCGGGGACGGCGGCACGGAGAACGGTGGCACCGGGGACGGCGGCACCGAGAACGGCGGCACCGGGGACGGCGGCACCGAGAACGGCGGCACGGACGCGGGCGGCGAGAACGCCGGCACGGGCATCAGCGAGGGTGTGACCGGCTGACCCCGGCCGGCTCCGGCCGCACCCCGGCTCACCCCGCGCGGCGTACCACTTCCGGTCGCGAAACTCGACCCTTCCCGAGCCCGGGGTGGCCGGGATAACGTGCCGTTGCTCCGGCCTCCTGCGAGGCTGTGACCAGCGCGCCTTCAGGGCCTTCCCCGATTTACTTGGAAATCCAAGCAAAATCGCAGGTCAGAGGGGTTTCACAGAGATGTGGAGCACTGGGTAACGTGCCTCTTGCAGGGCGCTCGCCGGGGCACCTGTCACGCCTGTTCCCGGCCGAGTGGCACCCACCCCGTGCCCGGTGGTCGAGAACAGGTGAGCCGCACTGGCCTACCGGCAACCCCGGGGGCCGGACCGACGGAGGAGCACACGTGACCGTGGAGAGCACTGCCGCGCGCACACCGCGACGCAGCGCCGGAACGAAGGCCGGCACCACCGGCACCAAGCGCACCACCAGCACCACCAAGAAGGCGACCAGCGCCAAGAAGGCCACCGGCGCCGGGAAGAGCGCCGAGCCCGCCCTCGTCCAGCTTCTGACGCCCGAGGGCAAGCGCGTCAAGAACGCCGAGTACGACCGGTACGTCGCCGACATCACCGCCGACGACCTGCGCGGCCTCTACCGCGACATGGTGCTCACCCGCCGCTTCGACGCCGAGGCCACCTCCCTGCAGCGCCAGGGCGAGCTGGGCCTGTGGGCCTCGCTGCTCGGGCAGGAGGCGGCGCAGATCGGCTCCGGCCGGGCGCTGCGCGACGACGACTACGTCTTCCCCACCTACCGTGAGCACGGCGTCGCGTGGTGCCGCGGGGTGGACCCGACCAATCTGCTCGGCATGTTCCGCGGCGTGAACAACGGCGGCTGGGATCCGAACGGCAACAACTTCCACCTGTACACGATCGTCATCGGCTCGCAGGCCCTGCACGCCACGGGCTACGCGATGGGCGTCACCAAGGACGGCGCGGACAGCGCGGTCATCGCCTACTTCGGCGACGGCGCGTCCAGCCAGGGCGACGTGGCCGAGGCCTTCACCTTCTCCGCGGTCTACAACGCCCCCGTGGTGTTTTTCTGCCAGAACAACCAGTGGGCGATCTCCGAGCCGACCGAGAAGCAGTCCCGCGTGCCGCTGTACCAGCGCGCGCAGGGCTTCGGCTTCCCGGGCGTCCGCGTGGACGGCAACGACGTGCTGGCGAACCTGGCCGTCACCAAGTGGGCCCTGGAGCGGGCCCGCGCGGGTGAGGGCCCGACGCTGGTCGAGGCGTTCACGTACCGCATGGGCGCGCACACCACCTCCGACGACCCGACCCGCTACCGCGGCGACGAGGAGCGCCTGGCCTGGGAGGCCAAGGACCCGATCCTGCGTCTTCGCCGCTACCTCGAAGCCTCAAACCACGCGGACGAGGGATTCTTCGCGGAACTGGAGACCGAGAGCGAGGCGTTGGGCAAACGAGTGCGCGAAGCGGTCCGTGCCATGCCGGACCCGGACCACTTCGCCATCTTCGAGAACGTGTACGCGGACGGACACGCGCTCGTGGACGAGGAGCGTGCGCAGTTCGCGGCGTACCAGGCGTCGTTCGCGGACGTGGACGGGGGTAAGTGACATGACGGACAAGATGGCCCTGGCCAAGGCGATCAACGAGTCGCTGCGGCACGCCCTGGACGCGGACCCGAAGGTCGTCGTCATGGGCGAGGACGTCGGCAAGCTCGGCGGCGTGTTCCGGGTGACGGACGGCCTGCAGAAGGACTTCGGCGAGAGCCGCGTCATCGACACCCCGCTCGCCGAGTCGGGCATCGTCGGTACGGCGATCGGCCTGGCCCTGCGCGGCTACCGCCCGGTGGTGGAGATCCAGTTCGACGGCTTCGTCTTCCCGGCGTACGACCAGATCGTCACGCAGCTCGCGAAGATGCACGCCCGCTCGCTGGGCAAGGTCAAGCTCCCCGTCGTCGTGCGCATCCCCTACGGCGGCGGCATCGGCGCCGTGGAGCACCACTCGGAGTCCCCCGAGTCGCTGTTCGCGCACGTGGCCGGCCTGAAGATCGTGTCGCCGTCGAACGCGTCGGACGCGTACTGGATGATGCAGCAGGCCGTCCAGAGCGACGACCCGGTGATCTTCTTCGAGCCCAAGCGGCGCTACTGGGACAAGGGCGAGGTCGACACCGAGGCGATCCCCGGCCCGCTGCACACCGCGCGTGTGGTGCGCGAGGGCACGGACCTGACGCTCGCGGCGTACGGCCCGATGGTGAAGCTCTGCCGGGAGGTCGCGGACGCGGCGGCCGAGGAGGGCCGCTCCCTGGAGGTGCTGGACCTGCGCTCGGTCTCCCCGATCGACTTCGACTCGATCCAGGCGTCGGTGGAGAAGACCCGCCGCCTGGTCGTCGTCCACGAGGCGCCGGTGTTCTTCGGTTCCGGCGCGGAGATCGCCGCGCGGATCACGGAGCGCTGCTTCTACCACCTGGAGGCCCCGGTGCTGCGGGTGGGCGGCTACCACGCCCCGTACCCGCCGGCCCGCCTGGAGGAGTCCTACCTCCCGGACCTGGACCGGGTGCTGGACGCCGTCGACCGCTCGCTGGCGTACTGAGGAGAGGGTCGTGACGACGATGACGAACGCGTCCGTACGCGAGTTCAAGATGCCGGACGTGGGCGAGGGCCTCACCGAGGCCGAGATCCTCAAGTGGTACGTCCAGCCCGGTGACACGGTCACCGACGGCCAGGTGGTCTGCGAGGTCGAGACGGCGAAGGCGGCCGTCGAACTGCCCATCCCCTACGACGGCGTGGTCCGCGAGCTGCACTTCCCCGAGGGCACCACGGTGGACGTGGGCACGTCCATCATCGCGGTGGACGTCGCGGGCGGCGCGGCCCCGGCTCCTCAGGAGGAGGCACCCGCCCCCGCCGAGGAGCCCGCGGAGCCCGAGGAGCAGCAGCCGGCGGCCCGCCAGCCGGTCCTGGTCGGTTACGGCGTGGCGACGTCCTCGACGCGCCGCCGCCCCCGCAAGACGCCGGCCCCGGACACCGCGGCCCAGCCGGAGCTGAACGGCCACGGTGCCCCCGCCGTCTCCCAGGAGCGCCCGCTGGCGAAGCCCCCGGTGCGCAAGCTGGCGAAGGACCTGGGCGTCGACCTGGCGACGGTCACCCCGACCGGCCCGGACGGCATCATCACCCGCGAGGACGTCCACGCGGCGGTGGCGCCCCCGGCTCCGCAGGAGACCGCCCCGGCCGCCGCCGCACCGGTCGCCGCCCCCGCCGCCCCGGTGTCGTACGACACCGCCCGCGAGACCCGCATCCCGGTCAAGGGGGTCCGCAAGGCCACGGCGGCGGCGATGGTCGGCTCGGCGTTCACCGCGCCGCACGTCACGGAGTTCGTGACGGTGGACGTGACGCGGACGATGAAGCTGGTCGAGGAGCTCAAGCAGGACAAGGAGTTCACGGGCCTGCGCGTGAACCCCCTCCTGCTGATCGCCAAGGCCCTGCTGGTCGCCATCAAGCGCAATCCGGAGATCAACGCCTCCTGGGACGAGGCGGCCCAGGAGATCGTGGTCAAGCACTACGTCAACCTGGGCATCGCGGCGGCCACCCCGCGCGGCCTGATCGTCCCGAACATCAAGGACGCCCACGCCAAGACACTGCCGCAACTGGCCGAGTCCCTGGGCGAACTGGTCTCGACGGCCCGCGAGGGCAAGACCTCCCCGTCCGCCATGCAGGCGGGCACGGTGACGATCACCAACGTCGGCGTCTTCGGCGTCGACACGGGCACGCCGATCCTCAACCCCGGCGAGTCCGCGATCCTCGCGGTCGGAGCGATCAAGCCCCAGCCGTGGGTCCACAAGGGCAAGGTCAAGCCCCGTCAGGTCACCACCCTGGCCCTCTCCTTCGACCACCGCCTGGTCGACGGCGAACTGGGCTCCAAGGTCCTGGCCGACGTGGCGGCGGTCCTGGAACAGCCGAAGCGGCTGATCACCTGGGCATGACGGTCACGAACCACTAGGTTCGGAGACGGGAGGGGCGCCGCAAGTTCGGATTGCGACGCCCCTCCCGCTGTGCCGGTCCGCTCAGACCTGATGGAGCACGTACACCGGAGCCCCGCCCTCGGCCCCGCCCCGCGAGCGGATGCAGGCGTGCTTGCGCAGCAGCCGGAGGCAGTCGTTGACGCGCCGCACGGAAAGCCCCGTACGGGCGGCGATCGACTCCAACGGCTCGCGCAGCTCACCCTGGTCGACGAGCACCGGGGCGATGACCACGGCCACCGCCCACACGTCCTCGGTCACGGACAGCCGCTGCCGCCAGTCGGCCAGCACCGACTCGGTGGTGGGCCGCGCGGTGAGGAGGGCGGTGGGCGCCCGACGTTCGAGGACGAGGACGAGGGTGTCGAACCGGTCCGCGATGCGTTCCAGCGCCCGGACCATGGCCTGTTGCACGGCGAGGGTGGCCTGCTGGGTGACCAGCAGCTCCCTCTGCAGGGTCACCATCTCCTTCTGCAAAGCGATCGATTCGCGCTGCCCGTCGGCCAGCTTCTCGTCCGGCTGAAGGTTGTGCGCCTCCAGCCGGACGATGGCCTCGGCGACCTGCTCCGGCATGGCGTAGGCGATGGGAGCGCCGGGCTCGGAGGACTGCACCTCGGCCTCGTCGAGAGAGTAGGAACCCTCCCGCTGAACGGTCTCGATCACTCGGAAAGGCGCCCACCTGGAGCGGTGGGCGCCTTTCGTTCTCCGACCTGTCAGATCTTGCCGAAGCCGTAGCCCAGGAGCTTCTTCGCGTCCTTCTCGCGCTGGGTGGCGGAGGAGGAGGCGAGGACCGTGCCGATGACCGTCTTGCCGTTGCGGGTCGCGGCGAAGACCAGGCAGTACTTGGCCTCCGGGCCCGAGCCGGTCTTCACGCCGATCGTGCCGCTGTAGCTGCTGAGCAGTGTGTTGGTGTTGGTCCACGGCGCCATCGTGCGGGTGCTGCCCGTCTTGGTCTTCGTCTTCGCCGTGTACTTCTTCGTCTTCACGATCGAGCGGAACGTGGAGTTCTTCATCGCGCTGCTCGCGATCTTCGTCAGATCGCGCGGCGTCGAGTAGTTCTTGCCGTTCCCGATGCCGTCGAAGGAGTCGAAGTGGGTGTTCTTCAGGCCCATCTTCTTCGCCTCGGCGTTCATCTTGCCGATGAACGACTTCACGCGGGCCGAACGCGTCGTGCCCGAGCCGAACTTGTCCGCCAGCGCGTACGCCGCGTCGCAGCCGGACGGCAGCATCAGCCCGTACAGGAGCTGGCGCACGGTGACCTTGTCACCGACGATCAGCCGCGCCGACGAGGCGTTGTTCTTCACGATGTAGTCGCTGTACGCCATCTGGATCGTGACCTTGGCGTCCAGGTTCAGGTTCTTCTGCGCCAGCACCACCTTCGCGGTCATGATCTTCGTCGTCGAGCCGGTCGAACGGCGTGTGTCCGCCGCCTTCGTGTACAGCGACTTGCCGTTCGCGTTGTTCATCACATAGCCGCCCTTGGCGACGACGGACGGCGCTGCGGCGGCCTGCGCGGGCGCAGCGTAGAGGGCTCCGGAGGCGAGCACGGCGCCGGTGGTCATGGCGACGCCGACGGCTCTGCGGATACGGATGCCCTGAATGCCGATCTTCAAGTCGAATACCCCGATTACCTGGAATGGCCGTACCCTGCGGCCAAGTTGAGGTGCGGCCCATGAGGGGGCCGCGTCTGTCTGACTCGTGACGTGTGCGGATGGTTGTGCGTGGATCGGGGGTCACTTCCGACTTCTCCGATTCCGTGTCGGAGCCCGCACCGGAGCCCGTATCGGAGTCCGCATCGTGGATGGATTCTTCCATGCGTGCGTGTTGTATCTATCCTGTCCGCATGACCAGCATGGCCCCCTTGAAGCAACCCCCCGCCGCCGACCGCGTCTACACTCACGTCAAGCAGGGCGTCCTGGACCGCCGCTACGAGGGCGGGACGCTGCTCACCGAAGGCGAGCTGGCCGAGGCCGTGGGGGTCTCGCGGACCCCCGTGCGCGAGGCGCTGCTGCGGCTGCAGGTCGAAGGGCTGCTCAAGCTCTACCCGAAGAAGGGCGCCCTCGTCCTGCCCGTCTCCGCGCAGGAGATCGCCGACGTCGTCGAGACCCGGCTGCTCGTCGAGGAGCACGCCGCCAGGAAGGCCGTACCCGCGCCGCCCGGCCTCATCGAGCGGCTGGAGGAGCTGCTCGCCCGGCAGAAGGAGCAGGCCGCGGCCGGTGACTTCGCCGGGGCCTCCGTCACCGACCGGTGTTTCCACGCCGAGATCGTCCGCAGCGGCGGCAACGAGATCCTCTCCCGCCTCTACGACCAGCTCCGCGACCGCCAGCTCCGGATGGGCGTCGCCGTGATGCACTCCCACCCCGACCGGATCGCCAAGACCCTCGCCGAGCACGGGGAGATCCTTCAGGCGCTGCGCTCCGGCGACGCGGAGGCGGCCGTCGGGGTCGTCCACCGGCACGTCGGCTGGTTCTCCCACCTGGCCAGGGGTGAGGTGCGATGAGCAGTGGCACGCTGCCCGGGGCCCCTCCCCCGGAGGGGGCACCCCCGGGCGGACGGCGCGCCCTCGCCGTGTGGGGGACCGGCGTCTCGGTCTACTTCGTCGCCGTCATCTTCCGTACGTCGCTGGGTGTGGCCGGCCTCGACGCCGCCGACCGCTTCGATGTCAACGCCTCCGCCCTGTCCACCTTCTCCATCCTCCAGCTGCTGGTCTACGCGGGCATGCAGATACCCGTCGGGCTGCTGGTCGACCGGCTCGGCACCAAGAAGGTGCTGGGCATCGGCGTGGTGCTGTTCACGGCCGGTCAGCTCGGCTTCGCGTTCTCACCGTCGTACGGCATGGCGCTCGCCTCGCGGGCACTGCTCGGCTGTGGTGACGCGATGACGTTCATCAGCGTGCTGCGGCTGGGCACCCGGTGGTTCCCGGCCCGGCGCGGGCCGCTGATCGCGCAGATGGCGGGGCTGGTCGGAATGGCGGGCAACCTCGTCTCCACGCTGGTCCTCGCGCGGCTGCTGCACGGCATCGGCTGGACGGCGGCGTTCGCGGGGAGCGCGGTGGCCGGTCTCGTGGTGTTCGTACTGCTCCTGTTCTTCCTCAAGGACCATCCCGAGGGGTACGAACCGGAGCCGGTGCCGCACCAGGGGGCTGCTTACGTACGCCGTCAGATCGCCGCTTCCTGGCGGGAGCCGGGGACGCGGCTGGGGCTGTGGGTGCACTTCACGACCCAGTTCCCGGCGATGGTGTTCCTGCTGCTGTGGGGGATGCCGTTCCTGGTGGAGGCGCAGGGGCTGTCGCGGGCGGTCGCCGGTGAGCTGCTGACTCTCGTCGTGCTGTCCAACATGGTCTTCGGGCTCGTCTACGGCCAGGTCATCGCCCGGCAGCACGGGGCGCGGCTGCCGCTGGCGCTGGGGACGGTGGGGGCGACGGCGGTGCTGTGGGCCGCGACCCTGGTCTATCCGGCGGATACGGCGCCGATGTGGCTGCTGGTGGTGTTGTGCGTGGTGCTGGGGGCTTGCGGGCCGGCGTCGATGATCGGGTTCGACTTCGCCCGGCCGGCGAATCCGGCCGAGCGGCAGGGGACGGCGTCGGGGATCACGAACATGGGAGGGTTCGTGGCTTCCATGACGACGTTGTTCGCGGTCGGGGTGCTGCTGGACGCGACGGGGGGCGACTATGCCGTCGCCTTCTCGTTCGTGTTTGTGCTGCAGGTTCTGGGGGTCACCCAGATTCTGCGGTTGCGGAGGCGGGCGGCTCGGGCGGAGCGGGAGCGGTTGGTTGCGAGCCGGGTTTCCTCTGTACATGTGCCTGTGTGACGGCGCCCGGTGTTGCCGCCGGGCGGGGGTGGGTCGCGAGGTCGGCGCTTGCCGGGTGCCTCCCCCACTCTCGGCTTCTCCCCCACTCTCGGCTTCTCCCCCACTCTCGGCTTCGCTCGAGCGGGAGGGACCCCCATGAGCGGGAGGGACCCCCATGAGCGGGAGGGACCCCCATGAGCGGGAGGGACCCCCGCCCCCACCCGCGCCGCCCTGCGGCACGACTGCCCGCGACCGTCACGGGGTGACCGCGAAGTACCTCAGGATCGCCGCCGCCAGGTCCAGGTCGCCCTCCGTCTTCACCCTGTCCGCCACCGCTTCCGCCGTCACCCGGCCGCAGGCCAGGCGGACGTAGGTTTCCCAGTCGAGGGTGAGGGTGGCGGCCGGGCCGAGGGCCGGGGCCGTTTCCAGGGTGCCCCGGCCCTGGATGTCGACGCGGATGGTGCGCAGGAACTCCACGGGACCGTGGACGTCGAGGACCACGGCCGAGCTGCGCGGCGCCTGCGCCAGCTCGGCCACCACGCGCGGCAGCTCGGCGAGCAGCACGTCACGGGCGATGTGCGCGCCGGGGGAGTCGAGGTTGCCGGGGCGGCCGAGGGCCGTGCGCAGGTCCTGCTCGTGCGCCCACACGGCGAAGGCGTGCCGGCGCATGGACTCCTCCAGCGTCAGCTCCGTGCCGAGTGGGCCGCGCACCGTGGTGCCGGGCTCACGGTTCTCGTTCCGCAACTGGCGGTTGCGGCGGATGATCATGAGTTCCAGCTCGGAGGTCATCTCCGGCGACGTGTGGTGGCGGCGCACGTCGACCTGCATCTCCATGTACCGCTGGTGGTCGTTGGTGACGTGGAACAGGTCGCGCGGCAGCGTGTGGATGGGGCGGGGGTCGCCGTACATCTCGGAGTCCAGGCCGATGACGTGCGAGACGACATCGCGGACCGACCAGCCCGGGCACGGCGTCCGCCGGTTCCAGTCGGCCTCCGGGAGCGGCTGCACCAGCTCGGATATCGCCTCGATGGAGTGGGTCCAGGCGTCGGCGTAGGGCTGGAGGGTGGGATGCAGGCTCACGGAACGGGACCCCTCGGCGGTCGGTACACGGGCAGGTTGTGGCGGCGGTGCCAGTGGGCGGTGGCTGCACTTCGTGGGTGTCTCGGGTCGCTAAGTTACGCTGCTGTGAGGCACCCCGGCAGTGCTTTCGTGTGACGATCGTAGGCCCGTGTGCGCGGGCCGAATGCCAGGACGGTGGTAGTGTGCGCGCTTCCTTGCTCCAAGTCGCCGTGAACGAGGACGAATCGGTCGAATCGCGTCGGCTGCGGGTCGCCGGGATGGTACGGGATCAGGCCGGGGCCGATCTCGTCGTGCTGCCGGAGCTGTGGACCACGGGCGCGTTCGCGTACGAGGCGTTCGGCAGTGAGGCGGAACCGCTCGAAGGGCCGACCTTCGAGGCGATGGCCAAGGCCGCGAGCGACGCGGGCGTGTGGCTGCACGCGGGCTCGATCCCCGAGCGTGCCCCTGACGGCACCCTCTACAACACCTCGCTCGTCTTCTCCCCCTCCGGTGAGCCGGCCGCCGCCTACCGCAAGATCCACCGCTTCGGCTTCGACAAGGGCGAGGCCGTGCTGATGGGGGCGGGCGACGCACTGGTGACGGTCCGTCTGCCGCACACCGTCGTCGGTGTGGCGACCTGCTACGACCTCCGTTTCCCCGAACTCTTCCGCGGTCTCGTCGACGCCGGCGCCGAGACCCTCGTCGTCCCGGCGGGCTGGCCGGAGCGCCGCCGGTCCCACTGGACGCTGCTGGCTCAGGCGCGGGCGGTGGAGAACCAGTCGTTCGTCCTCGCGTGTGGAACGGCCGGGACGCACGCCGGAGTTCCGCAGGCGGGTCACTCGATCGTGGTGGATCCGTGGGGCGAGGTCCTGGCCGAGGCGGGCCCCGACGAGCAGGTCCTCACGGTCGACTTCGATCCCACCACGGTGGCGGGCACCCGCGAACGCTTCCCGGCCCTCAAGGACCGCGTCCTGGGCCTGGACCGCCCCAGTCGCTGACCGGCCCCGGTTCTCCCGCCACTGACCAGGCCCCTGCCCTCCCGCCACTGACCGGGGCCTAGTCCTCCCGCTCCTTCTCCGCGAGGTGGATCACGCACACCGCCACCGCGATCAGCAGCGCCGGGTCCGCGTCCTCGCGTACGACGTCGACGGCGTAGGTGTCCCGTACGGTCAGCAGACGCCGGGAGATCACGGCGAGCAGTTCGCCGTCGTACTCGACGGCGAACTCCCGGTCGAGGATCCGGCCGCTGACGTCCAGCTCGGTGCCGCCGTCCGCCAGGGCCACCCGGTAGTGGTTGCGCAGCAGCGACAGCCGCTTGCGCCGGACCGTCGCCAGCGGCTCCCCGCCGCGTTCGATCACCATCGTGTCGCGCAGGGCGAACATCTTCTGGCGGATGTCGATGAGGACGCGCCCCTCGGTGTCCTTCAGCTCGAAGGTGTCCCGCAGCCGCATCGCCTTGCCGTCGACGAGGAAGACCTTGTTCCCGTGGTCGTCCTCGATCCAGTAGTCGTCCCCGATCCCGAGGATCCGGTCCCGCACAAGGAATCTCATGGATCCAGGGCTTCCCCGCCCCGCGTTCCGAAACGCCGCCGGTAGGCCGACGGGCTGAGTCCCGTCTCGTGCCGCAGCCGCGCCCGCAGGTTCGCCGCCGTCCCCAGGCCGCTGCGCGCGGCCACGACGTCCAGCCGTGCCTCGCCCCGCTCGATGAGCCGGCACGCCAGCGCGACCCGCTCCCCGGTCAGCCAGGCGAGCGGCGTCGCACCGAGCTGCGCGCGGAAACGCCGGTGCAGGGTCGCCGGACTCACCGACGCCCGCGCCGCCAGGTCCGCCACCGTCAGCGGTTCGTCCAGCCGTGCCTGCGCCCACGCCAGCAACGGTCCCAGTGACTCGTCCGGCACGGGCGGAACCGGCCGTTCCACGAACTGGCGCTGCCCGCCGTCCCGGTGCGCGGCGAACACCAGGCGCCGGGAGACCGCGTTGGCGGCCTCGGCACCGTGGTCCCGGCGCCAGAGGTGCAGCCCCAGGTCCAGGGCGGCCGAGCTGCCCGCGGCGGTGAGGACGTCCCCGTCGTCCACGAAGAGCACGTCCGGCTCCAGCAGCACGTTCGGGTGCAGTTCCCGGAAGCTGTCCACCCACATCCAGTGCGTCGTGGCGCGGCGCCCTTCCAGCAGGCCCGCCTCGGCGAGCGCGAAGGTGCCGGTGCAGAAGCTGACGATACGGGCGCCCCGCGCGTACGTCCTCCGGATCGCGTCGAGGACGGCCGCGCCGCGCGGTACGACGTTGTCCGGCCGCCCGGGTACGACGAGGGTGTCGGCGTCGTCCACGGCGTCCAGCCCGGCCGCCCCGGTCATGGTGAAGAACCCGTGGTTCATGGGTACTTCCGGCGTGGGCGTGCACAGCGTCACCCGGTACGGCGCGCACGGCATGCCCAGCTCGGGCCGGGGCAGCCCGAACAGCTCGGTGGCCACGCCGACCTCGAACGGATTGGTGCCCTCGTCGACGATCACGGCGACGCGGTGGGTGCGCACGGGCTGAGAGGATCCTTGCGGCATGCGCGATTTCTAGCACTGTCGCCGTGCCGGCGCACCGCCGACGATGAGCACATGGCACAGGAACCCCTCTCCCTCGACCGGGCCCTCGCCTCCTTCACGGAGCAGTGGAGCCCCCGCATCGTCACCGCCGTCAACGACTACGACGTACGCGTCGCCAAGGTGGAGGGCGAACACGTCTGGCACGTGCACGACCACACCGACGAGTTCTTCCTCGTCCTCGACGGCGAACTGCACATCTCCCTGCGCGAGCCGTCCGGCGAGCGCACGGTCGTCCTCCCGAAGGGCTCCGTCTTCACGGTCCCCCGCGGCACCGAGCACAAGCCCCACGCCCCCGCCCCCACCGCGATCCTCCTCTTCGAGCCCACCGGCACCCTCACCACCGGCGACCGCCACGACGACGTTCCGGCCCACGTGGACACGACGACGGGGCATCCGCTCGGCTGACCGGCGGTGCGGGTGTCAGCCGCCGACCTGGTGTTCCACGCGGTGGCGGAGGTACGCGTCCGGATGGGACCGGGCGATCCTCACCGCCGCGTCCACCAGGTCGTGCAGCTCCGGCGGATGGGCCGACTTCCACAGGGGCAGTCCGGGAAGGAGACAACGCCGGACGTCCAGGTGCTCGTTGTCCACGAACTCGCGCAGCGCGGCCTCCCACCCCGTCGACGCGCCCGCGTCCGCGCCCCGAGCCGACCGGCAGGGGCGGCCGGGCCTCGCCACCGGCGAGGCCCGGCTTCTCCCGGTCCTCGTGGACATGGACGGGGCCCGGCGGGAGCTCATGCCCCCGCTTCCTCCAAGACCTCCTCGTCCTCCGACGCCGGTCTCTTCCCGGACGGCGCTCCGGCGCAGGTTCTCCACGTCCGTCCGCAGGCCGATGAGGAGCAACCGGTCGAGGTCGGCGGCCATGTCCGGCCCGGGTGTCAGGAGGCCGACTGGGTCCGCGCTTCGGTGTGGTCGTCGATGAGCCGGGGCAGCGAGATGAGCCCGAGCCTGTCGAGTTCCTTCGAGATCTCCTCGCAGAGCTCGACGCTCGGCCGCTGCCGCTCCGGCGCCGCGTACTTCTCGACGAAGCGCATCGAGAGCCGCTTGATGCCGTGGTCCGCCTCTACGACGTGCGCGACAACGGTGAAGTCCATGACTCAGTACATTCCTGAGTTGCTTGCCGGGATGGGTGGGTGTCTCCTTGAAATCCTTCCCGGGGCGGACGGCCCGGGGCGCGGGCCCTGGTGGCCCTACACCCCGTACCCGTCGCTGTACCCGTCACGGGTGTGCGGGCGGGTGGTGTCGTCGACGACCGGGGTGGTGGGGGGTACCACGACCCGCCGACGCCGGGCGATGCTGCTGAACGTCGCGACGCCGATCAGGCCGACGATCATGAAGATGACGCCGACCAGGTCAAGGTTGACACCCTGCATGTCCCAGTCGGTCGCGAACGTGAGGATTGCTCCCACGGCGATGAGGATGATGCATCCGCCGAGGCCCATGAGTGTCGCCTCCCTGTCCGGTGTTTCCGGTCCGGACCGGGTACCCGGGCGGGCGGCACCCATGCGCCGTCGGCGGACGGACAGTTGACTAGCCGTCGAGGAACGCCACCAGCGCGTTCGCCAGCAGGTACGGGTCCTTCGCGCCGCACAGTTCGCGGGCGCTGTGCATCGACAGGATGGCCACGCCGATGTCGACGGTCCTGATGCCGTGCCGGGCGGCGGTGATCGGGCCGATGGTGGTGCCGCACGGCATCGCGTTGTTGGAGACGAAGGACTGGAACGGGACGTCCGCCTTCTCGCAGGCCGCCGCGAAGACCGACCGGCCGGAACCGTCCGTGGCGTAGCGGTTGTTGACGTTGACCTTGAGGATGGGGCCGCCGTCGACGCGCGGGTGGTGCGTCGGGTCGTGCCGCTCCGCGTAGTTGGGGTGGACGGCGTGACCGGTGTCGGAGGAGAGGCAGACGGTGCCGGCGAAGGCGCGGGCCCGGTCCTCGTACGATCCTCCGCGCGCGAACACCGAACGCTCCAGGACGCCGCCGAGCAGCGGGCCGTCCGCGCCGGTGTCGGACTGGGAGCCGTTCTCCTCGTGGTCGAAGGCGGCGAGCACGGGGATGCAGGGGAGGTCGGAGCCCCGGCCGGCCACGGCGGTGAGCGCGGCCGTGCCGGCGTGCACGGAGAGCAGGTTGTCCATGCGCGGGCCGGCCACCAGCTCGCGGTCGCGGCCCAGGTAGGCGGGTGCCTCGACGGAGTGCACCATCAGGTCCCAGCCGGTGACCTCGCCGGACGGGAGCCCGGCGGCCTCCTCCAGGAAGGCGATCAGGTCGCCGTCGCGCACGTCGTCGCCCATGCCCCACACCGGCTGCATGTGCCGCTGCTTGTCGAGCTTGAGGCCGTCGGCGTTGACCGAGCGGTCGAGGTGGATGGCGAGCTGGGGGACCCGCAGCAGGGGACGGTCGACGTTGACCAGCCGGGTGGAGCCGTCGCGCAGGGAGAGCCGGCCGGCCAGGCCCAGGTCGCGGTCGAGCCAGGAGTTGAGCAGCGGCCCGCCGTAGATCTCCACGGCGACCTGGCGCCAGCCGTGCGCCCCGCTGTCGGGCCGGGGCTTGACGCGCAGGTTGGGGGAGTCGGTGTGGGCGCCGACGATCCGGAACGGGGTGTGCGCGGGGGCACCCTCGGGGACGTACCAGGCGATGATCGCGCCGCCGCGCAGCACGTACTTGCCACCTGCCGACCCGTCCCAGGCGTCCGTCTCCGCGACCTGCCTGAAGCCCGCCTTCTCCAGCCGCTCGGCGGCGTTCGCCACGGCGTGGTACGGCGTGGGGCTCGCCGCCAGGAAGGACATCAGGTCGTCGGTGTGGCTGCGGTCGAAGCGGGGGGGTTCGCTCATGGGGTTCACCTTAACGAGCGGGAGGGCCCGCTTCCCTGTGCGGGAGCGGGCCCTCGGGCGGGGTCCGGCTGGATCTCGTGGGGTCTGTCCGGGGAGGTCCCGGGAGGTCCGGAGAGATCCGGAGGAGGTCCGGGAGATCCAGGGAAGGACCGGGAGATCCGGAGAAGGACCGGGAGGTCCGGGAAGGGGCTAGAACGCCGCCTCGTCCAGTTCCATCAGGTCCAGCTCGACGCCCTCGGCGACCTTGCGGGCCAGGGTGACGCCGGGCAGGACGTTGGCCGCGAAGAACTTCGCCGCGGCGATCTTGCCGGTGTAGAAGGCGACGTCCTTGGCGGAGGCCGTCGGGAGCTTCTCGGCGGCGATCGCGGCACCGCGCAGGAGCAGGTAGCCGACGATCACGTCACCGGACGCCATCAGCAGGCGGGTGGTGTTCAGGCCCACCTTGTAGATGTTCTTGACGTCCTGCTCGGTGGCCGCGAGGTCGGTGAGCATCAGGCCGACGATGGCCTCCAGCTCGACGGCCGCCTTGGCCAGGTGCTCGCGGGCCGCGCCGAGCTCCTCGCCGCCCTCGCCGAGCGCCAGGAACTTCTTGATGTCCTCGGCCAGCGAGTTCAGCGCCGCGCCCTGGTTGCGGACGATCTTCCGGAAGAAGAAGTCCTGGCCCTGGATCGCGGTGGTGCCCTCGTACAGGGTGTCGATCTTGGAGTCCCGGATGTACTGCTCGATCGGGTACTCCTGGAGGAAGCCGGAGCCGCCGAAGGTCTGCAGCGACTGGGCGAGCTGCTCGTAGCCCTTCTCGGAGCCGTAGCCCTTGACGATCGGCAGGAGGAGGTCGTTGAGGGCGTGCTCGGCCTTGGCGTCCTCGCCCGCCGCCTCCTTCACCGCGATCGTGTCCTGGACCGACGCCGTGTACAGCACCAGCGCGCGCATGCCCTCCGCGTACGCCTTCTGCGTCATCAGCGAGCGGCGCACGTCGGGGTGGTGGGTGATGGTGACCTTGGGCGCGGACTTGTCCATGAAGTTGGCCAGGTCCGGACCCTGGACGCGCTCCTTGGCGTACTCCAGCGCGTTGAGGTAGCCCGTCGACAGCGTGGAGATCGCCTTCGTGCCGACCATCATGCGGGCGAACTCGATGATGCGGAACATCTGGCGGATGCCGTCGTGCTTGTCGCCGATCAGCCAGCCCTTGGCGGGGTGGCGGTCGCCGAAGGTCATCTCGCAGGTGTTGGAGGCCTTCAGGCCCATCTTGTGCTCGACGTTGGTGGCGTAGGCGCCGTTGCGCTCGCCCAGCTCGCCGGTCTCGAAGTCGAAGAGGTACTTCGGGACGAGGAAGAGGGACAGGCCCTTGGTGCCGGGTCCGGCGCCCTCGGGACGCGCGAGCACGTAGTGGAGGATGTTCTCCGACATGTCGTGCTCACCGGAGGTGATGAACCGCTTCACGCCCTCGATGTGCCAGGAGCCGTCCTCCTGCTGCACGGCCTTGGTGCGGCCCGCGCCCACGTCCGAGCCGGCGTCCGGCTCGGTGAGGACCATGGTGGAGCCCCACTGCTTCTCGACGGCGATCCGCGCGATCTTCTTCTGCGTCTCGTTGCCCTCGTCGTGCAGGATCCCGGCGAAGGCCGGGCCGGAGGAGTACATCCACACGGCCGGGTTGGCGCCCAGGATCAGCTCCGCGTACGCCCAGATCAGCGACGGGGGCGCCGTGGTGCCGCCGATGGGCTCGGGCAGGCCCAGGCGCCAGTACTCGGAGTCCATGAAGGCCTGGTAGCTCTTCTTGAAGGACGCCGGGACCGGCGCGGTGTTGGTCTCCGGGTCGAAGACCGGCGGGTTGCGGTCGGCGTCCGTGAAGGACTCGGCCAGCTCGTTCTCCGCGAGCCGGGTCAGCTCCTCGAGGACGCTCTTCGCGGTGTCGACGTCCATCTCGTCGAACGGACCCGTGCCGTACAGCTTGTCGCGCCCGAGCACCTCGAAGAGGTTGAACTCGATGTCGCGGAGATTCGACTTGTAGTGCCCCATGGCGACGGCTCCGTAAGAGAGGTATCGGCGAGGCACTGACTCCTCGCAACTGATTCACATGATTCACGTACCGGCAAGTAGCTACGATGATGCTACCCGTCGGTAATAAGAAGCAACCCCGATCCGGACATCTGTGACCCAGCCCTCCCGCCGCATCAGTAGTCTGTGCGGCATGTACGGCTACGACCAGAGCGCAGGGGCACAGCAGGGTTACGTCCCGCCGCAGCAGCAGATGCAGGGCGGGTACGGGCAGCAGGCGCCGCTGTATCCGGAGCCGTCCGCGCCCTCGCTCGCCGACGCGGTGCGCGCGTTCACCACCGGGCAGATGGCGGCCGAGGACTTCCAGCAGGTCTTCGCCACCTCCAAGGTCTACTGCCCGCGCGGCGACAACCCCGGATTCCTCGCCCTGCACAACACCCAGCAGCCGGTGATCCCGATGTTCACCTCGCTGAAGGAGCTGCGGCGGTACGCGGGCAAGGAGTCCAAGTACTTCGTGATCACCGGCGCCGAGGTGATCGACCTGCTGCCCACGGGGTACGGCTTCGTGCTCGACATGGAGGGCGAGCACCGGATGGTGTTCGACGCGAAGGCCGTGGAGCAGATGGTCGAGTTCGCGATGCGCCGCATGTACGGCTGAGGCCGTCGCCGCGCGGACGGCTGGTCCGCACCGCCCCTGACGCCGGGCCCGGAGGGAATGTCCTCCGGGCTTTCTTCGTTCGGGGTGGCAAGAAGTTCAACGCTCAACTAAAATGGGCGTACCCGAGGAGGTACCGACATGCCTGCAGTGACCGTCGAGAACCCGTTGACGCTGCCCCGTGTGACCGCGCCCGCCGACGCCGTGGCACGCCCCGTGCTCACCGTGACGACCGCGCCGAGCGGTTTCGAGGGCGAGGGCTTCCCGGTGCGCCGGGCGTTCGCCGGGATCAACTACCGCCATCTCGACCCGTTCATCATGATGGACCAGATGGGCGAGGTGGAGTACGCGCCGGGAGAGCCGAAGGGCACGCCCTGGCACCCGCACCGCGGCTTCGAGACCGTCACCTACATCATCGACGGGATCTTCGACCACCAGGACAGCCACGGCGGTGGCGGCACCATCACCAACGGCGACACCCAGTGGATGACGGCCGGCAGCGGCCTGCTGCACATCGAGGCGCCGCCGGAGCAGCTCGTCATGTCCGGCGGGCTCTTCCACGGGCTCCAGCTCTGGGTGAACCTCCCCGCCAAGGACAAGATGATGGCGCCGCGCTACCAGGACATCCGGGGCGGCAGCGTCCAGCTCCTCACCTCCCCCGACGGCGGCGCGCTGCTGCGCGTCATCGCCGGTGAGCTGGACGGCCACGAGGGTCCGGGCGTCACGCACACGCCGATCACGATGGTGCACGCGACGCTGGCGCCGGGCGCGGAGATCACCCTGCCCTGGCGCGAGGACTTCAACGGTCTCGCGTACGTCCTCGCGGGCCGGGGCGCGGTCGGCACCGAGCGCCGCCCGGTCCACGTCGGCAAGACCGCGGTCTTCGGCGCGGGTTCCTCGCTGACCGTCCGCGCGGACGAGAAGCAGGACTCCCACACCCCGGACCTGGAGGTCGTGCTGCTGGGCGGCCGGCCCATCCGGGAGCCGATGGCCCACTACGGCCCGTTCGTGATGAACACCCGCGACGAGCTCCAGCAGGCCTTCGAGGACTTCCAGAAGGGCCGGCTCGGTACGGTCCCGGCCGTGCACGGCATGTCCGAGGGCGGCCCCGCGGCCGGCAGCAACGGCGCCTGAACACTGCCCGGTTCCGGCAGTGAACCCGGCCGCGTACGGACACGATGATGTCCGTACGCGGCCGGATCGCCGAGGAGAGGACGGGCGCCGATGAGCGAGCGCCGGGTACGGAAGATGCTGCGGCGGATGGAGAGCGGGGAGCCCGTACGGGTCACCGGCGCCATGTCGACCACGACGGGGCTCGCCCGGTCGGCCGCCATGGCCCAGAAGTTCGGATACGCGTACGCGGACGTACGGCAGCAGGGCAAGCAGTACGTGATCGTGATCGTGCCCGACCCCGCTCCCGGGGCCCGGGAGCGGGCCGCACGGAACCGGGCGCGGTACCCGAGGGCCGCCGACGGCGGTGAGCTGCCGCGCCTCGCGCCCGAGGAGGTCGAGCTGCTCAAGGCCCGCATCACGTTCGACATCACCACCATGTACACCGACAAGCAGCGGATCGTGCTCTCCGGCATCGCAGCCGTCGCGCTCGCCCTGCCCGTCGGCCTCGTGCTCGGCTCGGGCGGCACGACCGTGGTCCACGCCGCCCTCGCCTGGGCCGCGCTGATGGCCCTCCTGCCGCTCGGTATCGCCTTCAACCGGCGGTACAGGGAGAAGTACGCCGCCCGTCTGCGGGCCGCCGGGTTCACACCGGTGACCGGTCCGGACGGACGGCTGCGGTACCTGCCGCCGGGCGGCCGGCTCCCCGGGCACGGGAACCCCCTCGCGGGATGAACGGGGCTCAGCGCGGACCGGCCCCCTCCGGCTCGTACAGCTCGAACCAGATGCTCTTGCCCTCGCCCCGCGGGGCCACCCCCCAGGCGTCCGCGAGCAGCTCGATCAGCATCAGGCCGCGTCCGGAGGACGCCATCTCGCCCGGCCGGCGCTTGTGCGGCAGGTCGTCGCCGGTGTCGGTGACCTCGACGCGGATCTGTCGCCCACCGGGCTCCCCGGTGACGTCGGTGACCAGCAGGGCGTCCGTGTCGGTGTGGACCAGGACGTTCGTCAGCATCTCGGAGAGCAGCAGCACCGCCGAGTCCCTCTGGTCCTCGTCGGGCCAGTCGTGCAGCAGCTCGCGCAGTTGCTGCCGGGCGTCGGCGACGCGCTCCGGTTCGGCCTGCGCGACCGTCATCACCGTGCGGCGCACCAGCGGCTGGGCACTGCCGTGGTCCCCGTGCTCCCGGCGCAGCAGCAGGAGCGCTATGTCGTCCTCGCGGCGGTCGGCGAGCGGTCCGGTCGTGTGGTGCGAGGACGGCCCGAGCACTGCCTGGATCAGTGCGTCGGCCAGCTCGTCCATGCCGTCCCAGCGGTCCTCCAGGACGTTGCGCAGCCGCCCCCAGCCGGTCCGCAGGTCGTGGCCGCCGGTCTCGACCAGGCCGTCCGTGCAGAGCATCAGCGTCTCGCCGGGCTCCAGGATGTGCCGTGTGGCCGGGTAGTCGGAGTCCGGGTCGATGCCGAGCGGCAGTCCGCCCGCCGTGGCGCGGATCAGCGCCGTGCCGTCCGCCAGGCGCACGACGGGGTCCAGATGGCCGGCCCGGGCGCTTTCCACGGTGCCCGTCGCCGAGTCGACCTCGGCGTAGTAGCAGGTCGCGAAGCGCACGTCCCCGGGGTCCTCGTCATGGCTCCCCTGGGTGAGGCCGTGGAAGAAGCGGGAGGCGCGGGAGAGCACGGCGTCGGGGCGGTGGCCCTCGGCGGCGTACGCGCGCAGGGCGATGCGCAACTGCCCCATCAGCCCGGCCGCCCGTACGTCGTGACCCTGGACGTCGCCGATGACCAGGGCGAAGCGGCCGCGGGGCAGCGGGATCACGTCGTACCAGTCGCCGCCGACCTGGAGTCCGCCGCCGGTGGGGACGTAGCGGGCGGCGATGTCCATGCCCGGGATGTCGGGTCCCAGCACGGGCAGCATGGAGCGTTGCAGTCCGTCGGTCAGCTCCCGCTGGGTCTCGGCCGCGCCCGCCCGGGACAGCGCCTGGGCCAGCATGCGCGCCACGGTGGTCAGCACGGAGCGCTCGTCGGGGGTGAACGCGACCGGATAGGCGAAGCCCGCCATCCACGCGCCCATCGGGCGCCCGGCCACGGTCAGCGGCAGGAACGCCCAGGACCGGCGGCCGAAGTGCCGGACGAGCGGCCAGGCGAGCGGGTAACGCGTCTTGTACTGCTGAGGGGAGGAGAGGTAGACCGCGCGGCCCGTCCGCACCACATCGGCGGCCGGGTAGTCCGTGCCCACCGTCATGGAGGTGAACGGGGTCTCCTCGCCGGACTCATGCCCGTGGTGGCCTATGACCGTGAGCCGGTCGCCCTCGACGCCGAACACGGCCAGTCCGTCCGGTGAGAAGCCCGGCATCGACAGGTTGGCCGCGACCCGCAGCACCTCCTGCGTCGACCGCGCCTCCGCCAGCGCCCGGCCCGCGTCCAGCAGGAACGCCTCGCGGGAGCGCCGCCAGTCACCGGTGACCGCGCTGCGCCCGGCGGGCGTGCCCGGGGTGGGCTCGGCGACCTCCTGGAGGCTGCCGGTCAGGACGTACGCCTTGCGGGCGCGGTCGAAGGAGGGCTTGGAGCGGCTGCGCACCACCCGGACGACCCGGTTCTGGTCGTCCATGATCCGGATGCGTACCTCGGCGAGGGTGCCCTCGGCGACGGCGAGCTGGACCACTCCGGTGATCTCGTTCCAGTCGACGGGGTGCAGACGGGCCCGGACCTGGGCCTCCGTGAGGGTGACCTGTTCGGCGGGGAGTCCGAGCAGCCGTGCCGCCACGGCGTCGACCGTGACCAGCCCGGCCGCGGTGTCCCAGTGCCACAGGCCGGTGTCGAGGGCGGCGAGGACGTCCCCCAGGGCGGGCAGGGGCTCACCAGTGCGCATTGCACCACTTTATGAAGATGGTGTCGAAAACTGCCACTGCGCCCGGCCGGTAATGACGGAGAAGCGATCTTGGCCCGGCCGGTAGGCTTGGGGGGAGTTTCACGTGAAACAACGACCCCGATCCGCGAAGGCTGGATGAACGACGATGCATCGGTACAGGTCCCACACCTGCGGCGAGCTCCGCGCCTCTGACGTCGGCACCGACGTCCGGCTGAGTGGCTGGCTGCACAATCGGCGCGACCTGGGCGGCATCCTCTTCATCGATCTGCGCGATCACCACGGCATCACGCAGCTCGTGGCCCGCCCGGGCACCGAGGCGTACGAGGCGCTGGACAAGCTCTCCAAGGAGACCGTGGTCCGCGTCGACGGCAAGGTCGTCTCGCGCGGTACGGAGAACGTCAACCCCGAGCTGCCCACCGGCGAGGTCGAGGTCGAGGTCTCCGTGGTCGAGGTGCTGGGCGCCGCCGCCCCGCTCCCCTTCACGATCAACGCCGAGGACGGGGTCAACGAGGAGCGGCGCCTGGAGTACCGCTTCCTGGACCTGCGCCGCGAGCGCATGCACCGCAACATCATGCTGCGTACGCAGGTCATCTCGGCGATCCGCCACAAGATGACCGCGCTGGGCTTCAACGAGATGGCGACGCCGATCCTGAGCGCCACCTCTCCCGAGGGCGCCCGCGACTTCGTGGTCCCGTCCCGCCTGAACCCGGGCAGGTTCTACGCGCTGCCGCAGGCGCCGCAGCAGTTCAAGCAGCTGCTGATGATCTCCGGCTTCGACCGGTACTTCCAGATCGCGCCCTGCTTCCGTGACGAGGACGCCCGCGCGGACCGCTCGCCGGGCGAGTTCTACCAGCTCGACGTGGAGATGAGCTTCGTCGAGCAGGAGGACGTCTTCCAGCCGATCGAGAAGCTCATGACCGAGCTGTTCGAGGAGTTCGGCAACGGCCGTCATGTGACGTCCCCGTTCCCGCGGATCCCGTTCCGCGAGGCGATGCTCAAGTACGGCTCCGACAAGCCGGACCTGCGCGCCAAGCTGGAGCTCGTCGACATCACCGACGTCTTCGAGGGCTCGGAGTTCAAGGCCTTCGCCGGCAAGCACGTACGCGCCCTGCCGGTGCCGGACGTCTCCGGCCAGCCCCGCAAGTTCTTCGACCAGCTCGGTGACTACGCGGTCTCCCAGGGCGCGAAGGGCCTGGCGTGGGTGCGCGTCGGCGAGGACGGCTCGCTGAGCGGCCCGATCGCGAAGTTCCTCACCGAGGAGAACGTCGCGGAGCTGACCAAGCGGCTCTCCCTGGCCCCCGGCCACGCGGTGTTCTTCGGCGCGGGCGAGTTCGACGAGGTCTCCAAGATCATGGGCGCGGTGCGGGTCGAGGCCGCCAAGCGCGCCGGGCAGTTCGAGGAGAACGTCTTCCGCTTCTGCTGGATCGTCGACTTCCCGATGTACGAGAAGGACGAGGAGACCGGCGCGATCGACTTCTCGCACAACCCGTTCTCGATGCCGCAGGGCGGTCTGGAGGCCCTGGAGACCCAGGACCCGCTGGACATCCTCGGCTGGCAGTACGACATCGTCTGCAACGGTGTCGAGCTGTCCTCGGGCGCGATCCGGAACCACGAGCCGGAGATCATGCTCAAGGCGTTCGAGATCGCGGGCTACGACCGTGAGACGGTCGAGGAGAAGTTCGCCGGCATGCTCCGCGCGTTCCGCTTCGGCGCCCCGCCGCACGGCGGCATCGCCCCCGGCGTGGACCGCATCGTCATGCTCCTCGCCGACGAGCCCAACATCCGCGAGACCATCGCCTTCCCGCTCAACGGCAACGCCCAGGACCTGATGATGGGCGCGCCGACGGAGCTGGAGGAGGCCCGCCTGAAGGAGCTGCACCTGACGGTGCGCAAGCCTCAGCCGAAGTAACCCGGACACGGCGAGGGGGCCCGGAACCGACCTCGGTTCCGGGCCCCCTCGCCGTGTGCGCGGCCGGGTGAGGGCTCAGCTCCGCCGGCCCAGCCGGCTCCGTACGCGCCGGGCCCGGCGGTTGCCCGCGACCGCGTCGAGGAGCCGGCGTCCGGTGCCGGCCGCGTAGGCCGGGCCTTCCAGCCGCAGCAGCTCCCCGTCGCTGACGACGGCGTACGCGACCGGGGTGTCCGCCTTCGGGAAGGTGACCGGGTGGCGTCCGTCCGCGAGGCCGAGACGGGCGGGGAGACGCAGCCGCACCGTCGTCCCGTCGGCGGCGGGGACCAGCTCGGCGGTCACCGTCAGCGCGGACACCGCTGCCTTGACGTGCACCCGGCCGCCGGACGCCGCCGTCACGTACGGCAGCGGCAGCGACCGTCCGGCGCGCGCGTCGTTGGCGGCGGCGGCCCCGGCCGTGTCGGGGCCGAACCGGCGCTGCCGCTGGTCCAGGTCGAGGGCGAGCTGGCCGCCGGCCGTCCAGTACGGCAGCGCGAGCCGCCCACCGGTCAGCGCCGGGCCCGCGGCCGGGGTGCCCGGGGCACCGCCGCCGGTCACCCGGACCATCCGGTCGACGCCCAGCAGCTGGACGAACGCCCACACGTCGTACACCCCGCGCCCCAGGGGCCTGCCGCCGGCCAGCCGCTCCGGATCGACGCGCAGCCGCCCGGACGCGACCGGCCGGGACCGTCCGTCGCCGGCCGGTTCGAGCCGGACCTCCAGGTCCCCCTCCGGGTACCACCAGTCCTCCCGGTCCCGGTCCTTGACCACGATCTCCGCGTACGCCAGCCGGAACGGATCGCGCACCTCGTACCCGTCCTCGGCGCCCGGCACGCCGTCCAGCAGCTCCGGGTCCAGCCACCACCGGCCGTCCCGCTCGACCAGGACCAGCGGCTCACCGTCCCCGCGCAGCAGGTCCAGCGTGATGTCGGCGACCAGGCAGCCGTCCTCCCACCGCGGCGGACCGGCCTCGCCGCGCGCCTTCACCGCGCCGACGTGCTCGGCGAACGCCCGCGCCCCGTCGAAGTCACCGCTCTCCAGCAGTTCGGCGCGGACCCGCGACACCCCGGGCAGCCCCTCCCGCACGGCAGGCGGGAACTCCTCCAGCGCCACCGCGCGGGCCGCCTCGAAGCGCGGCAGCTGCTCGGCCCGGTCCTCGCGCAGGATCTCGGGCTCCCGGGCCCTGGAGAGGACCTCGACGTGGTACAGGCGGTGCAGCAGCCGGTTCTGCAGCGCGTCGACGTCGTCGGAGGGGGTGGTGCCGTCCTTGATCCGGCGGACGACCGTGCGGCAGTTGGGCCAGAACCCGTGCCGCGGGTTGAACCGGTGCCGGGTGTTGTTGCCGCCGTCGTCCCGCTTCATCCAGTAGTAGCAGGGGTAGTCGGCGAGGACGGAGATGCGTTCCGCCTTCAGATAGGCGGCGGTGACGAAGGCCAGGTCCTCCAGGATCCACGGCCCCTCCGGGAACCGCAGCCCGTGCTCCTCGACGAAGGCCCGCCGGAACATCTTGTGCGGCGACAGGCTCTGCATCAGCTCGTCGTTCTCGATCGTGCAGGCGTCCACCGTGTGCCGGAACAGCCGCCGGGGGCGGACCATCGTGCTGGACATCTTGCCGATCACCACGTCGGCGTCGTTGCGCCTGGCGTGCGCGTACAGCCGCTCCAGGGCCTCGGTGCCGAGCTTGTCGTCGTGGTCGACGAACTGCACGTACTCGCCCTTGGCGTGCCGCATGCCGAGGTTGCGCGGCGCGCCCGGCCAGCCCGAGTTGGGCATGGTGTGCACCTGGACGTTCGGATGCCCGGCCGCGAGCTTCTCCAGCCGGGCCGGCGTGTCGTCCGTCGACCCGTCGTCGACGTAGATCACCTCGTACTCGTCGGCCGGCAGGCTCTGTCCGAGCAGCGACGGCGCGCACTCGTCGACGTACTGACCGGTGTTGTAGACGGGAACGATGACGCTGACCTTGAGTCTCGGCATCCTCCGGACATTACCCGCACCGTGTCCGGGCCCGGACACGGTGGTTCCCGGGCCCGTCGGCGCGCGTCGTGCCGGCGGCTACCGCGCCACGAACTGGGTGAGGATCGCCTGGACCTCGTAGATGTCGACGCCCTTGGTGAAGGTCTTCTCGATGGGGGTCGGGGAACCGGATATCCAGATCTTCAGTTCGGCGTCGAGGTCGAAGGTGCCGGCCGTCTCCACCGCGAAGTGCGTGATGCTGCGGTACGGGACGGAGTGGTACTCCACCTTCTTGCCGGTGATGCCCTGCTTGTCGACCATGATCAGGCGGCGGTCGGTGAACAGGATGGTGTCGCGGATCAGCAGGAACGCGGCGTGCACCTGCTCGCCGTGGCCCAGCAGACGGGCGTAGTCCTGCTGCGCCTGGGCCGGGTCGACGGTGTGCGCGTTGCCGAAGAGTGCCATGGAACGAGTCCCCCCACGTGAGTGCTGACGGCCGGATCTCGGCCGTCTTCACATGATCTTCGCAAACGGAGGGGCCCAGGAGAAGGTTTCCCTCCGTCCTGGGCCCCGGCTGTAGCGAGTGTGTTACGCGGTCGGCTTCTCCTCGAGACGCGGGAAGAGGACCGCGCCCTTGGTGACCGTGGAACCGGCGGGGAGCAGGCCCCAGGTGCCGGACTCCTGGACCTTCTGGTCCGCCAGGGCGCCGAGGCCGGCCTCCGCGCCGAGGGAGTCCCAGAGCTTCTGCGAGGTCTCCGGCATGATCGGGTTGAGGAGGACCGCCACCGCGCGCAGGGACTCCGCGGCGGTGTAGAGGATGGTCGCGAGGCGGGCCTTGCCCTCCGGCGACTCGTCCTTCGCGACCTTCCAGGGCTCCTGCTCGGTGATGTAGCCGTTGACCTGCTTCACGAAGTCGAAGACCGCCAGGATGCCGCCCTGGAAGTCCAGCTCCTCGCCGATGCGGCGGTCCGCCTCCGTGACGGCCTTCGCCAGGCCGTCGTGGATCGCCCGCTCGGCCTCGCCGTCGGCCGTCGACGCCGGCAGCTCGCCGCCGAAGTACTTGCCGACCATCGCGGCCACGCGGGACGCCAGGTTGCCGTAGTCGTTCGCCAGCTCGCTGGTGTAGCGGGCGGAGAAGTCCTCCCAGGAGAAGCTGCCGTCCTGGCCGAAGGCGATCGCCCGCAGGAAGTACCAGCGGTACGCGTCCACGCCGAAGTGCGAGGTCAGGTCCTGCGGCTTGATGCCGGTCAGGTTGGACTTGCTCATCTTCTCGCCGCCGACCATCAGCCAGCCGTTCGCGGCGACCTTCCCGGGGAGGGGGAGGCCCTGCGCCATCAGCATGGCCGGCCAGATGATCGCGTGGAAGCGGAGGATGTCCTTGCCGACCAGGTGCACGTCGGCGGGGAAGGTCGCCTCGAACTTCTCCGGGTTCTCGTTGTAGCCGACCGCCGTGGCGTAGTTCAGCAGGGCGTCGACCCACACGTAGATGACGTGCTTCTCGTCCCAGGGGATCGGGATGCCCCAGTCGAAGGTCGAGCGGGAGATGGACAGGTCCTGCAGGCCCTGGCGGACGAAGTTCACGACCTCGTTGCGCGCGGACTCGGGCTGGATGAAGCCCGGGTTGGCCTCGTAGTGGGCGAGGAGCTTCTCGCCGTACTCGCTGAGCTTGAAGAAGTAGTTCTCCTCGCTGAGGATCTCCACCGGCTTCTTGTGGATCGGGCACAGCTTCTGGCCCGCGTACTCGCCCTCGCCGTCGAGCAGCTCGCCGGGGAGCTTGTACTCCTCGCAGCCCACGCAGTACGGGCCCTCGTAGCCGCCCTTGTAGATCTCGCCCTTGTCGTACAGGTCCTGCACGAACTCCTGGACGCGGTCGGTGTGCCGCTTCTGCGTGGTGCGGATGAAGTCGTCGTTCGCGATGTCGAGGTGCTCCCACAGGGGCTTCCACGACTCCGTGACGAGCTTGTCGGCCCAGGCCTGCGGGGTGACCCCGTTCGCCTCGGCCGTGCGCATGATCTTCTGACCGTGCTCGTCCGTGCCGGTGAGGTACCACACCTTCTCGCCGCGCTGGCGGTGCCAGCGGGTGAGCACGTCGCCTGCGACGGTCGTATAGGCGTGGCCCAGGTGAGGAGCGTCGTTGACGTAGTAGATGGGGGTCGAGACGTAGTACGCCTTCGCCCCCTGCTTCTCGGATCCAGTGGCCGCCATGGTCGAAATCCTACTGGCCTCGGGGAGATCGACTCACACGCGTTTCGGGGGGCGGACGGGAATTCCGTCCGCCCCCCGACGGAGGTCAGGAGCGGTTCACGGGCGCCAGGACGCCAGTACGCCCTCGTAGAGCTCCTTGTCCGTGAGCTCGCGGGGGGTGGGGCCCGCGTGGAAGAAGGAGGTGTTCTCCGTCTTCAGCTTGCGGAGGTAGTCGAAGGCCTTGTTGTCGTGCTCACCGAAGGCGACGAAGGAGAAGAACACGGCGGGGTGGTTCTTCGCCGCGTCGGTGAGGGCCTGGGTGGCGGGGGTCTTGGCGTCGGGGGCGCCGTCCGTCTGGAAGACCACCAGGGCGGGGGTGCCGGCCGGCTCTTCGGCGTGCTTCGCGAGGACGGCCTCGACGGCCGCGTGGTAGCTGGTACGGCCCATGCGGCCGAGGCCGGCGTGCAGCTCGTCGATCTTGTTCTCGTGGTCGGTGAGGGTCAGCTCGCCGGTGCCGTCCAGTTCGGTGGAGAAGAACGTGACGTGGAGGGTGGCCTCGGTGTCGACGTGGGCGGCGAGGGCGAGGGTCTGCTCGGCGAGGGACTGGGCGGAGCCGTCCTTGTAGTACGGGCGCATGCTCGCGGAGCGGTCGAGGACGAGGTAGACCTTGGCGCGGGTGCCGGTGAGGTCGTTCTTCTTGAGGGCGGCGCCGGCTGCTTTGTAGGCGGTGGTGAGGGTGGTGTCGCGGAGCTTTGTGGGGGGTGTGGCGGGGGTCGGCTTCGGGGCGGGCTGTTCGGCCTCGGCCTTTGCCTCCGGCTCCGTTTTGAGTTCTTCGGCCGTAGCGGTGGTCTCGGGCTTCGCCTCGGCCTCGGCCTCGGCCTCGGCTTCGCCTTCGGCCGGGATTTCGTTCCCACCCGCACCGCCCGTGCTGCTTTCGTCGTCGGGTGCGGGTGGCCCCTGTGGGGCGTCCTCGCCGTCGGCGGCCGCGGGCTCAGTGACAGCCTCGGGCTTCTCTTCCACCTCGGCCTCGGGCTCCGCCTCGGCTGCCGTCTCCTGCTCGGCTTCCGGCTCGACCTCGGCTTCCGCCTTGGCCGCCGGCCCCTGCT